>NZ_QASO01000123.1:0-38234 GCF_003052605.1 Ectopseudomonas oleovorans
CACGAACAGCACCGGGTTGAACACCTCCACCTTGATGTCCAGCTCGACCAGCGCGGCCAGTCCATTGATGGATTTGCGGAAGTCGACGGGCTTTGGGTAGAGATAGACCTTCTGCACTTTGGCGTCGGGACGCATCATGACGGAACTCCACGGGAAAATAGGGAGCCCAGCATCCGGGATACGGAGAGGTCAGTTGAAGATGGGGTCTATGGAGCGCATACGAAAATTCTGCATCGAAGTGACGGAAATGGTCGCCCTGGGTGAGCTGGGCGTCTCCGCCCAGTGGATCGAGGAACTACGCAGCAAGGGGCTGAAAGTCGCCCTGGACGATTTCGGCAGCGGCTTCGCCTCCTACGCTTATCTGCGTCACCTGCCGCTGGATATCCTCAAGATCGACGGCAGCTTTATCAGCGGCATCGAGAACGACCCGATCAACCAGGCCATGGTCGGCTCGATGCGACAGATTGCCGGGCAATTGGGCCTGCTCACCGTCGCCGAATTCGTCGAGACCCAGGCCAGCCTGGACTGCCTGCGCCGCCTCGGCATCGACTACGCCCAGGGCTACTTCGTTGGCCGTCCGCAGCCCTTGCGGCAACTGGCCGACGACGCGCGTCGCCACGACACTCAGGAAGCCTGATAGAGCGCCACCGGCACGCGCTCGAGCAGCGCCAGATCCAAGCGCAACATGCGCACGCAGCGCGCTTCGACCAGGCTGGCTGGCAGCTCGTTGTTCGGCAGGGCCAGCAACAGACCGGTGAGGTTGAGCACCAGCGCCTCACGCGAGAACACGCCGCTGCCCAGGCCATAGAGCGCTGCGATCAGCTCTCGCAGGCCGAACGGCAATCGCCAGCGGATACGCAGGGCCGAACCGAAGCTCGCCGAGCGGCGCAGCATCGCATCGTCGATCTGCTCATTGCTCAGTTCACCCCCCGCTTCCTGCCAGTCCTGCAGGCTGCGCAGCAGGGCCAGTTCGCCCAGATTGTGCAGCAGACCGGCGGTGTAGCAGAGCTCGGCGTCCAGCTTCAGTTCGAGCGCCAGCCAGCGCGCCAGCTCGGCGCTGCGTCGCGCCTGCTGCCAGGTATGCGCAGCCAATTCTGCCAGGCGCGGGTCACGCAACTGGGCATTGCGCTGCAGCGCCAGGCCCAGCACCAGATTCAGCGTGCGCGCCACACCCAGGCGCTGCAGTGCCTGGGTCAGGGTATGACAAGGCACACCCTGATGCTGCGCGGCGGTGCTGGCTGCGGCAATCAGCAGCGCGGTGATCTGCGGGTCGCTGCCGAATACCGCTTCCAGCTCGCCCAGGTCCTGCTCGCCGGCCTGCAGCCCCTGACTCACGGCATTGCGTACATCGCTGAGCAGCGGTGCACCCTGCCCCTCTTCGCGCACCGTATCCAGATAGTCACGCAGCTCGCTGAGCAACAGCGGCTGACGCACCGCCACCGCAGCCGCAGGCGCGGGCAACAATGTGCGCAGACGCTGACGCAGACTCTCGGCATTGAAGGGCTTGGCCAGATAGGCACTGGGCGCCAGCGGCCGCGCGGCGCGCACGCTGCTGGCATCCAGGCGACCACTGATGAGCACGAACGGCAGCGCCGGTGTACGCGGGTGACGGCGCAACTGGCGCAGCAGCTCCAGGCCGTCGAGCCCCGGCAGCTCGCCATCGGCGATCACCAGATCGGGCAAGCGCCGCTTGCAACGCGCCAGTGCCGCCTGACCATCGCTGACCTGCAGCACACGGGCATCGCCACACACGTCGAGCACCAATTGCTGCAACAGGTTGGACGTCCAGGGATCCGCCTCGGCAATCAGGACTTCCACACAATGAGCTGAAGCGGTCATGCGAGCCTCTGGGCGAATGACGAACGGAGGATGCCCGAACCCCATGTCCCCACATCCACCAAAAAGCTGATGGATGAGTCAGTTCCACGGCAACGGCGCAGTCTAAACCGAGGTGTTGCGTGACGTAAGTCACAGGTGACCGGGTTGCGCAAAAAAAATGCGCGACCAATAGCCGCGCCAACCGACCCGCGCAAATGAGCGGCGCAGGCGCGAGTCCGAGGGGGAAACACGGGCAAAAAAAAGCCCGCCGATTAGGGCGGGCTTCTTTGCCAGGCAGCCGATCAATTACTTGATCTTGGCTTCCTTGTACATCACGTGCTTGCGTACGACCGGATCGAATTTCTTGATTTCGATCCGGTCGGGGGTGGTGCGCTTGTTCTTGTCGGTGGTGTAGAAGTGGCCGGTACCGGCGCTGGACACCAAACGGATCAGTTCACGCATGACTCTCTCCTTAAACCTTTTCGCCGCGAGCGCGCAGCTCAGCCAGCACTACGTCGATGCCACGCTTGTCGATGACGCGCATGCCTTTGGCAGATACGCGCAGACGCACGAAGCGCTTCTCGGACTCGACCCAGAAGCGATGGTGCTGCAGGTTCGGCAGGAAACGACGACGGGTTTTGTTGTTTGCGTGGGAAATGTTGTTCCCGGTTACCGGACCCTTACCGGTAACTTGACAGACTCTCGACATGCCTCAGCCCTCTAAAACCACATGCCCAACCCGGCATGGGTTGGCCGCTTAAACTCAATGTCATTGGCGCTCGGCGCCGCGTTTCTCGAGGGTCTTACCGGGCGCACTGGATAGCGCAAGAACCGGGCCCCTAGAAAAGAGCGCTGCTTTATACCAGAAAGCCCTGGGAGCAACAAGGAAAAACGCAGGATAAAACCCAACCCCGAGCCAGCAGCCCCGCCGGGGGCCGGCCCGTTGGGGCCTGATCAAGATTTGACCGCTCGTCGCCTCGATCGGGTATTCAGCGCATGGCAAATCGATTAGGGTTGCAAGCTTGCCGTTCACGCCAGGAATGAGGACTTCACCATGCGCCTGTTGCTCGCTGCTCTACTGTGCACCCCGATCCTGGCCCAGGCCGCCACCCTCAGCGTATGCACCGAAGCCAGCCCGGAGGGTTTCGACGTGGTGCAGTACAACTCGCTGACCACCACCAATGCCTCGGCCGACATGCTGATGAACCGCCTGGTGGAGTTCGATGCCGAGCAGGGCAAACTGCTGCCGAGCCTGGCGCGCAGCTGGTCGATCTCCGCCGATGGCCTGGTCTATGACTTCACCCTGCGCGACGACGTGCAATTTCACCACAGCGCCGACTTCAGCCCCAGCCGCACTCTCGATGCCCAGGACGTGCTGTTCAGCTTCCAGCGCATGCTCGACGAGCAGCACCCCTGGCACGCGGTCGCTGCCAGCGGTTATCCACATGCCCAGTCGATGCAGTGGCCAAGCCTGATCGCCAAGATCGAGGCGCCGGATGCGCACCGCGTACGCATCACCCTGAACCGCCGCGATGCGACCTTCCTCGCCACCCTGAGCATGGGCTTCGCTTCAATCTATTCCGCCGAATACGCCGACCAGCTGATGGCCGCCGGCACCCCGCAGAAGCTCAACAGCGCGCCCATCGGCAGCGGTCCGTTCGCCTTCGAGCGTTTCCAGAAAGATGCCGCCGTGCGCTACCGCGCCAACCCGGAGTATTTCGCCGGCAAGCCGGGCGTGGACCGGGTGATCTTCGCCATCACCCCGGACAGCAACGTGCGCCTGCAGAAACTGCGCCGCGGCGAATGCCAGATCGCCCTGTCGCCGAAACCGCAGGACGTGCAGGCCATCGCCGGCGACGCCAAGCTGAAAAGCGCACAGACCGCCGCGTTCATGACCGCCTTCGTCGGCATCAACAGCCAGCATCCACCACTGGACAAACCGCAAGTGCGCCAGGCGATCAACCTGGCCTTCGACAAGGCCAGCTACGTCAAGGCCGTGTTCGAGGGCAGCGCCGAGCCGGCCAATGGCCCGTACCCGCCGAACACCTGGAGCTACGCCAGCGAACTGCCCGGCTATGCGCATGCGCCAGACAAGGCCCGCGCCCTGCTGGCCGAGACTGGTCTGGCAGAGGGTTTCAAGACCACCATCTGGACCCGCCCCAGCGGCAGCCTGCTCAATCCCAACCCCAGCCTCGGCGCGCAGCTGCTGCAGGCGGATCTGGCCAAGGTGGGCATCGACGCCGAAATTCGCGTGATCGAGTGGGGCGAGCTGATCCGCCGCGCCAAGGCCGGCGAGCACGACCTGCTGTTCATGGGCTGGGCTGGCGACAACGGCGACCCGGATAACTTCCTCACCCCGCAATTCGCCTGCGCCTCGGTGCAGTCCGGGCTGAACTTCGCCCGCTACTGCGACGCAACGCTGGACAAGCTGATCGCGGAAGGCAAGGCCAGCAGCGACCAGGATCAGCGCAGCCGCCTTTATCACCAGGCGCAGCAGATCATTCAGGAGCAGGCGCTGTGGCTGCCGTTGGCCCACCCGACCGCCTTCGCGTTGCTCAGCAGCAAGGTCGAGGGTTACAAGGTCAGCCCGTTTGGCCGGCAGAATTTTGCTTCGGTGCAGATGGCACCCTGAGCCATCATCATGGTGGGCTAAAGCCCACCCTACACCTCACCTAAAGACAGGTAGGGCGGGTGCAACCCGCCGCATCGATAACGGCGGGTTGCACCCGCCCTACGCATGTCCCAGCTACATCCAGCCGAGTTCGGCCATCGACAGCGGCTCGCCATCGCCGACGATGAAATGGTCGAGCACGCGCACCTCGACCAGCGCCAGAGCATCCTTGAGGCGCTGGGTCAGTACGCGGTCGGCCTGGCTGGGTTCCGACACGCCCGATGGGTGGTTATGGGTAAGGATGACGGCGGCGGCATTGTTGGCCAGCGCACGCTTGACCACCTGCCTGGGATAAACGCTGGCGCTGTCGATGCTGCCGCGAAACAGCACCTCGAAGGCCAGCACGCGGTGCTTGGCATCGAGGAACAGGCAGCCAAACACCTCATGCGGCTCGTGGCGTAGCTGCGCCTTGAGGTAGTCGCGCACCGCCTGCGGACTTTCCAGCGCTGAATCGCGGCGCAGGCGCTCGGCCAGATGGCGCCGCGACATCTCCAGCACCGCCTGCAGTTGCGCGTACTTGGCCGGGCCCAGGCCGAGGTGCTGGCTGAAGCCAGCCAGATCGGCTTCGAGCAGAGCCCTCAGGCTGCCGAATTCGCTGAGCAGATAGCGCGCCAGATCCACCGCACTCTTGCCGGTCACCCCGGTACGCAGAAAGATCGCCAACAGTTCGGCGTCGGTCAGCGACGCCGCGCCCTGCTCCAGCAATTTCTCCCGCGGGCGCTCTGCCGCGGGCCAGTCACGAATGCTCATGCACACCTCCCTATTGAGCCAGGCGCCCGCTGTTCCGCTGCGGGCGCTGTGCTATCGTAGCCCATCTTTTTACACGGGGCCGGCCTGGGGAGGCGTTGGTCACGTGGCGCACATCCACCGGTTTATAAAAGGCAGGCCTATGCAGCGGCTGTATCGCAAACGCATCATCGTCGGCGTGGGGGGCGGTATTGCTGCCTACAAGAGCGCCGAACTGGTTCGCCGACTCAAGGATCAAGGCGCCGAAGTCCGCGTGGTGATGACCCAGGGCGGACGCGAGTTCATCACCCCGCTGACCCTGCAGGCCCTGTCCGGCCACCCCGTGCACCTCGACCTGCTCGACCCGGCCGCCGAAGCGGCGATGGGCCATATCGAGCTGGCGCGCTGGGCCGATCTGATCCTCATCGCTCCTGCCACCGCCGACCTTATCGCGCGCCTCGCGCAGGGCGTGGCCAACGACCTGCTGACCACCCTGGTACTGGCTACCGATGCGCCGATTGCTCTGGCCCCGGCGATGAACCAGGCCATGTGGCGCGACGCAGCCACCCAGGCCAACCTCGAACTGCTGCAAAGTCGCGGCATGCGCCTGTTCGGCCCGGCATCCGGCAGCCAGGCCTGTGGCGATGTCGGCCTCGGTCGCATGCTCGAAGCCAATGATCTGGCCCAACTGGCCGCCGATTGCTTCCAGCGCCAGGCGCTCGATGGCCTGCATATCCTGATCACCGCCGGCCCGACTCAGGAAAACATCGACCCGGTGCGTTACATCACCAACCACAGCTCCGGCAAGATGGGCTTCGCCCTGGCCGAGGCCGCCGCCGAAGCCGGCGCGCGCGTGACCCTGGTCAGCGGCCCGGTGCACCTGCCGACGCCGGACCGGGTCAGCCGCATCGACGTGGTCAGCGCCCGCGACATGCTTGCCGCTTGCGAAGCGGCGATGCCCTGCGACGTGCTGATCGCCGCCGCCGCGGTGGCCGACTACCGCCCGGAAGTGGTAGCCCAGCACAAATTGAAGAAAGACCCCAGCAGTGGCGAAGGGATGCTCCTGCAAATGGTGCGCAACCCGGATATCCTCGCCACCATCGCCGGCCGCGAGGATCGCCCGTTCAGCGTGGGCTTCGCGGCCGAGACCGAGAACCTGCTCGAATACGCCTCGCGCAAGCTGCGCGACAAGAATCTCGACCTGATCGTCGCCAATGACGTGGCCAACCCCAGCATCGGCTTCAATAGTGAAGAGAACGCCATCACCGTGATCGACCGTGGGCTGCAGCAAACCAGTTTCGCCCAGACCAGCAAGGGCAAGATCGCCCGCCAGTTGATCACCCTTATCGCCGAACGACTGAACAAGAACTGACCATGCACGCTCTGCAAGCCAAAATCCTCGATCCCCGCCTCGGCCAGGAATTCCCGCTGCCGCAATACGCCACACCCGGTTCCGCCGGCCTCGACCTGCGCGCCATGCTCAAGGAGCAGATCGTCCTCGAGCCAGGCCAGACCGTGCTGATCCCCACCGGCCTGTCGATCTACATCGGCGACCCTGGCCTGGCCGCGATGATCCTGCCGCGCTCGGGTCTGGGCCACAAACACGGCATCGTGCTCGGCAACCTGGTCGGCCTTATCGACTCGGACTACCAGGGCGAACTGATGGTGTCGTGCTGGAACCGTGGCCAGACGCCTTTCACCATCGCCATCGGCGAGCGCATCGCGCAGTTGGTGCTGGTGCCGGTGGTGCAGGCTCACTTCGAGCTGGTCGAGCAGTTCGACGAGACCCAGCGTGGCGCCGGCGGCTTCGGCCACTCCGGTAGCCACTGACTCATACCCCACAGGACGACCCGCCGAGGAGCGCCCACGTGAAACTCTTCAAGCGTACCGCCAAGGAAGCCAACACGGCTGCCAGCCTGGTGCCGAGCAAGCCCGAGGGCAAGACGGCGAACACCTCGCTGGGCGCATTGTTACCCGGTCTGCTGGCCGCCGTGATCGGTGGGGCCGCAGGCGCCGCGCTGCTGTGGTTTGCCGATAACAGCAGCAGCCAGGCACGCCAGGCAGAGCTGGTGCAGGTCATTGGCAGCAACCAGGCCGCTGCCGTGCAGCAGGCGCTCAAGCAATTGCAGGCCGACAGCCTCGCCGCCGCTCGCAACCCGGAGCTGTTGCAAGCACTGCAAAGCGGCGACAACCTGCGGGTCAGCGAAGTCGAGCGGCGCCTGGGCTACTGGGATGGCGTGATCGATGCCCATCTCAATCGCCGCGGCGAAGCGGTACAGAACACCTCCCGCGCCGCGCCGATGAACTTCGCCGGCCTGGACATGCTGCGCCGCACCGAAAGCGGTCAGCAACCCGCTACCGAAGCCTATCGCGTGGGTGAGCGCTGGCTGGCCTACAGCGCCGTGGCCCTGCGCCCGAGTGAGAATCAGCCGGCCCAGGGCACGCTGCTGCTGGCCTTCGACCTGCAGCGACTGCTCGCAGCTGTGCCGGCGCTACCACCCGAGTATGGCCAGGTGCAGCTGGTGCAGCAGTTCGCCAACACGCCGGCGCAGGTGCTGCTACAGCGCGGCCAGGCAGGCGACGCAGCCGCTGCGCAGACCTTCGCCACCGGCAACCCGTACTGGAAGATCAGCTTCACCCCCGGCCCCGGCCTGGCTCAAGGCAGTATTTCTCCCGCGATGCTCGGCCTCGCGTTCCTGCTTGCACTGGGCGGTGCCCTGATCGGCATGGTCCTGATGCAGGGCGCACTGCAACGGCGCGTCAATCTCGACGCCCAGCAACTCGGGCAAATGCTCAAAGAACTCTCCGCCGGTAAGAACGTCAAAGCCTTCAGCCTCAGCATGCCGGTGCTCGATGCGCTGGCCCAAAGCCTGGCACGATTGCCACGCCGCAGTAGCGCTGAAGGCAGCAGCACCCCCGTTAAAGGAACAGCCGCGGCAGCCGCCGCTCAGCCGGCAGCCAAGCCAGCCGAGCTGGTCGACCCGCTGTTTCAGGACACCGATATCCTCGATATCGACATTCTCGATGAAGACCAGGATCTCCTGGGACTGGAGCAGAGCCCCGCAATGAGCACTAGCCAAAGCGCCCCTACACTTCCCGCCGACATTTTCCGCGCCTACGACATCCGTGGCGTGGTGGGCGACACCCTGACCGCCGAATATGCCTACTGGATTGGCCGCGCCATCGGCTCGCAGAGCCTGGCCCAGGGCGAGCCCAAGGTCATCGTTGGCCGCGACGGCCGCCTCTCCGGCCCGGAACTGCTGCAGCAACTGGTACAGGGCCTGCTCGACTGCGGCTGCGAAGTGACCGATATCGGCATGGTGCCGACCCCGGTGGTGTACTTCGCTGCCAACGTGCTGGAAGGCCGCTCGGCCGTGATGCTCACCGGCAGCCACAATCCGCCGGACTACAACGGCTTCAAGATCATCATCGCCGGCGATACCCTGGCCAACGAACAGATCCTCGCGCTGAAGACGCGCCTGGACAACAACGACCTGGCCACAGGCGTCGGCAGCGTGCAGCAGGTCGACGTGCTGCAACGCTACTTCAAGACCATTCGTGACGACATCGCCCTGGCCAAGCCACTGCGCGTGGTGGTCGACTGCGGCAATGGCGCCGCTGGCGTGATCGCCCCACAACTGATCGAAGCCCTGGGCTGCAGCGTGATTCCGCTGTTCTGCGAAGTAGACGGCACCTTCCCCAATCACCACCCGGATCCGGGCAAACCGGAAAACCTGGTCGACCTGATCGCCCGCGTCAAAGCGGAAAACGCCGACCTGGGCCTGGCCTTCGACGGCGACGGTGACCGTGTCGGCGTGGTGACCAACACCGGCAACATCGTCTACCCCGACCGCCTGCTGATGCTGTTCGCCAAGGACGTAGTCTCGCGTAACCCTGGCGCCGACATCATCTTCGACGTCAAATGCACCCGTCGCCTGACCCCGCTGATCAGCGGCTACGGCGGTCGCCCGGTGATGTGGAAGACCGGCCATTCGCTGATCAAGAAGAAAATGAAGGAAACCGGTGCCCTGCTGGCCGGCGAGATGAGCGGTCATATCTTCTTCAAGGAACGCTGGTACGGTTTCGACGACGGCATCTACAGCGCTGCCCGCCTGCTGGAAATCCTCAGCCTGGAAAAACGCAACGCCGAGCAGGTGTTCAGCGCCTTCCCCAGCGACATTTCCACGCCGGAAATCAACATCAAGGTCACCGAGCAGACCAAGTTCGGCATGATCGAACGCCTGCAGCGTGAAGGCCAGTGGGGCGAGGCGAACATCACCAGCATCGACGGTGTGCGCGTCGACTATCCCAAGGGCTGGGGCCTGATCCGCGCGTCCAACACCACACCGGTGCTGGTGCTGCGCTTCGAGGCCGACACCCAGGAAGAGCTGGAGCGTATCCAGGACGTGTTCCGCACCCAGCTGCTCAAGGTCGCCCCCGACCTGCAACTGCCCTTTTGACCGATTTGTTCCAGGAGCCCCTGCATGACCCTCGAGCGTGACGCCGCCGCCCAGATTGCCAAGGTATTGTCCGAAGCCCTGCCTTATATCCGCCGCTTCGTCGGCAAGACGCTGGTGATCAAATACGGCGGCAACGCCATGGAGAGCGAGGAGCTCAAGCAGGGCTTCGCCCGCGACATCGTGCTGATGAAGGCGGTCGGCATCAACCCGGTGGTGGTACACGGTGGCGGCCCGCAGATCGGTGATCTGCTCAAACGCCTGTCCATCGAGAGCCACTTCATCGATGGCATGCGCGTCACCGATACCGCCACCATGGACGTGGTGGAAATGGTACTCGGCGGCCAGGTCAACAAGAGCATCGTCAACCTGATCAACCAGCATGGCGGCAGCGCCATCGGCCTGACCGGCAAGGATGCCGGCCTGATCCGCGCGCGCAAGCTCAAGGTCAGCCGTCAGACACCGGAGATGACCCAGCCGGAAATCATCGATATCGGTCATGTCGGCGAGGTCACCGGGATCAACACCGACCTGCTCAACATGCTGGCCAAGGGCGACTTCATCCCGGTCATCGCGCCCATCGGCGTCGGCCCGGATGGCGAGTCCTACAACATCAATGCCGACCTGGTCGCTGGCAAGGTGGCTGAGGCGCTGAAGGCCGAGAAACTGATGCTGCTGACCAACATCGCCGGCCTGATGAACAAGCAGGGCGAGGTGCTTACCGGCCTGAACACCGAGCAGGTCAACGAACTGATCGCCGACGGCACCATCTACGGCGGCATGCTGCCGAAGATCAAATGCGCCCTGGAAGCGGTGCAGGGTGGCGTGACCAGTTCGCACATCATCGATGGCCGTGTACCCAATGCCGTACTGCTGGAGATCTTCACCGATATCGGCAACGGCACCATGATCAGCAACCGCAAACGCCCTTAAACAGCGGCCGCCACGCGGCCTTCTGATGACCCTCTCCCTCCGGGAGAGGGTGCCCGAAGGGCAGGTGAGGGCAAAGCGCACCGTCAAACCGGTGCGCACAGCGCACCCTACGAGATGATGCCGGTCATAGAGCAGCCTTATCGCAAGCCATCCGCACACCGACTCGAACTTGCCGCAACCCTCCTCAACATGCACGCTCACCAGGTACCCCTGAAAAGGAACCCCCATGAGCAGCTTGCCCGAACCCAGCCAGTTCAGTTTCTTCCACGCCTTACGCGTGCGCTGGGCCGAAGTCGATCCGCAAGGCATCGTCTTCAACGGCCACTACCTGACCTACGCCGACGTGGCCATCACCGAATACTTCCGTGCGCTGGGAGTCGCCTACCCCGGTGACCTGGCACAGGACGGCGGCGATTTTTTCGCAATCCGCACCTTGCTCGAATACCGTGCTCCGGCACGCTTCGACGACCTGTTGCAGGTCGGCATCCGCAGCGCACGCCTGGGCCGATCCAGCCTGACCTTTGCGCTCGGCATCTGGCGCGACGGCGAGCTGCTGACCAGCGGCGAAATCGTCTATGTTCACGCAGACGGCGCGACACGCAGCAGCGCACCGCTGCCGCAGTGGCTCAGGGAAAAGATCGGGAGTTTCGAGAAGACTCAACCGCAAGGCTGAATAGCTAAGCCCTAGGGCTTTTTCTGCGGTTCGCCAAACAACTCGGCCAAGCGCGCGCGATCAGCGGCGAAACCAGCCTCGGCTTGAGTGCGGATTTCCTTGTAGCGGGCGATATCTCGCTGCAGACGCTGCTGCTCTTCCTTGAGGTTATTGATCTGCGCCAGCAAATGCTCCGGCACCTGGCGCCCGGCACGCTCGTGGTCGGCGGCCTGGCTCTGCAGGTTGGCTTGCTGGGTACGCACCGACTGCAGGTTGCCGCGAGCGACACTGGTGACGCTGTCGAGCTCGGCCAGCTTGCGCTCGCGGGCACGGTCGACATCATCGAGGTTGGTGTAAAGGCGCAGCAACTGCGCATCGCTGCTGGCACGGGCCTTGTCCGCCTGCATGCGGGCGAACTCTTCCGGCGTCGGCGCCGGCGGTATGACCCGCAGCACACGTCCCTGGTCGTTGAGCACCTCATAACCCTTGCCGATGAATTCCGGCGGCACGCCCTGACGGCTGAGCACCGTCACGCCCTTGTCGTCGACATAGCGATACAGCTCGGCAGCCACTCCAGACAACGGCAGCAGCAGGCTACAGAGCAGCGTACAGCGGGTCAGGAGCGGTGCAGGCATAGGACGACCTTGTGCGAGGGCTAGATTCCGTACTCGGCGCGGTAGGCTTCGACGGCCGGCAGATATTGCTTCAGTTCAGCATCACCTGCCAGATATTCCAGTACCTGTTCGAGTGACACAATGCTCACTACCGGCATGCCGAAGTCGCGCTCGACTTCCTGAATGGCGGAGAGCTCGCCCTGACCGCGCTCCTGGCGGTTCAGCGCGATCAGGGTACCGGCGGCCTGGGCGCCCTGGCCCTGGATGATCTGCATCACCTCGCGGATCGCAGTGCCGGCAGTGATCACGTCATCGACGATCAGCACACGGCCCTTGAGCGGCGCACCGACCAGGGTGCCGCCCTCGCCGTGATCCTTGGCCTCCTTGCGATTGAAGCACCAGGGCAGATCACGCTGATGATGCTCGGCCAGCGCCACGGCCGTGGTCGCCGCCAGCGGAATACCCTTGTAGGCCGGGCCGAACAGCACGTCGAAATCGATGCCACTGTCAACGATGGCCGCCGCGTAGAAGCGCCCCAGCTGAGCCAGCGCCAGGCCGCTGTCGAACAGGCCGGCGTTGAAAAAGTAGGGGCTGGTACGCCCGGACTTGAGGGTGAATTGACCGAAACGCAGAACCCCGCGCTCGATGGCAAAACGAATGAAATCGCGCTGGTACGCTTGCATGAAAAGTCTCGGACGGCACGGATTTAGCTAAATGAGGTGAGCTCGGGTATCATACATGCATGTGTTTTTGGGGGCCATTTATGCGGATCATCAGTGTGAACGTGAATGGTATTCAGGCTGCGGCCGAGCGAGGTCTGCTCAGTTGGCTGCAAGCCCAGAATGCCGACGTGATCTGCCTGCAAGACACCCGTGCCTCCGCCTTTGAAATGGACGACCAAGCCTTCCAGCTGGATGGTTATTTCCTCTATGCATGCGACGGTGAAGTGCCCAGCCAAGGTGGCGTGGCACTCTACTCGCGATTGCAACCCAAGGCGGTGATCAGCGGCCTCGGCTTCGAGATGGCCGATCGCTACGGGCGCTACCTGCAGGCAGATTTCGACAAGGTCAGTATCGCCACCCTGCTGCTGCCTAGCGGGCGGGACGGTGACGAGAGCTTGAATCAGAAATTCAAGTTCATGGACGACTTCACCCATTATCTGGACAAGCAACGGCGCAAACGTCGCGAGTACATCTATTGCGGCTCGCTGCATGTCGCGCACCAGAAGCTGGACGTGAAGAACTGGCGCGACTGCCAGCAATCACCAGGCTTCCTGGCGCCCGAGCGCGCCTGGATGGATGAGGTGGTTGGCAATATGGGCTATGTCGATGCCCTGCGCGAAGTCAGCCGTGAAGGCGACCAGTTCAGCTGGTGGCCGGACAACGAGCAGGCGGAAATGCTCAACCTGGGCTATCGCTTCGACTATCAGTTGCTCACGCCCGGCATGCGCCGCAGCGTCCGCAGTGCGCGCCTGCCGCGCCAGCCGCGCTTCTCTCAGCATGCGCCGCTGATCGTCGATTACGACTGGATTCTCAGCGTCTGATCGACAGGCAGGAGCGCAGGCTTAGCGCCTAACGCCCGTCATTAGCATGTCGGCGCAGCGGATTTGTAGGAGCGGCGCCCCGCCGCGAACAAGGGCGGCGCGCACTTGAAAGACTTCGCCCCGGGGCGGGGCTCCTACGAAAAGCGGCTGCGGGAACTTGCCTGATCGGCACTAGATTTAGTGCCGATTAAGTACGCACGGGTTCACTTCACCAAACGCCAACTGAAGGGGTAGCGATAGTTCTGCCCTTCGTTGGCCTTGATACCGGCGATGATGGTCAGCACCAACGCGGCCAGACCCAGCAGCATCAGCAGCGGGAAGCCGATCACCACCACCATCAGGATGAAACAGACCACGGCGGCCAGCGCCACGCTGATCTGGAAGTTCAGCGCTTCCTTGCCCTGCGCATCGACGAAGGGGTCGAAATCCTTCTTGATCTGCCAGACGATCAGCGGGCCGAGCAGATTACCGAAAGGGAACACCAGGCCGAGAAACGCGGCGAAGTGACAGAACATGGCCCACTGGCGCGCTTCCTGACTGGGCGTAGGAAGCGGGTTTTGCAGATCGTCGTTCATCCTGATGCTCCTTGCTCGTTACGGGCTCAGTCGACCAGAGCGGCCTGCTGCAGTTCAAAGATCTCGTTCATGCCTTTCTGCGCCAATGCCAGCATGGCGTTGAATTCGTCAGGCTGGAACGGTGCGCCTTCAGCGGTGCCCTGCACTTCGATGAAGCCACCGGCATTGGTCATCACCACGTTGAGGTCGGTCTCAGCGGCGGAGTCTTCCAGGTAGTCCAGATCCAGCACCGGCTCGCCCTGGTAGATGCCGACCGATACCGCCGCGATCATCTGCTTGAGCGGCTCGCCCTTGAGCGAACCACGCTTCTTCAGCACTTTCAGCGCATCGATCAGCGCCACCATGGCACCGGTGATGGACGCGGTGCGGGTGCCACCGTCAGCCTGGATCACGTCGCAGTCGACGTACAGGGTGTTCTCGCCCAGCTTGCTCATATCCAGTGCGGCGCGCAGCGAACGGCCGATCAGGCGCTGGATTTCCAGAGTACGACCACCCTGCTTGCCGCGGCTGGCCTCACGCTGATTACGCTCGCCGGTGGCGCGCGGCAGCATGCCGTATTCGGCCGTCAGCCAACCCTGGCCCTGGCCCTTGAGGAAGCGCGGCACGCCCGACTCGACGCTGACTGTGCAGACCACCTTGGTATCGCCAAACTCCACCAGCACCGAGCCCTCGGCGTGCTTGGTGTAGTTGCGGGTGATGCGAATCGAGCGCAACTGATCGGCGGCGCGGCCACTGGGACGTTTCATCGAGCGATACCTACTTCATTAAGTGAAAACAGCTCGCATTATAGGGGCCAGCCGCCGACAGGACACGACGATTTGGCAGCGACTGACAGCAGGCAAGGCCAAGGGCTGATCACCGGCGCATGAAACAGGCACTCTCGCTGGGCTACAATCCTGCGTTTTTCGAATCGACATCCGCGAGGTATCCCATGGTTCATAGCATGACGGCCTTTGCCCGCCACGAGCAGGCAACCGCCCACGGCACCCTGAGCTGGGAACTGCGCTCGGTCAACCACCGCTACCTGGAACCGCACCTGCGCCTGCCGGAAGCCTTTCGCGACCTCGAAGGCGCCGTGCGCGAAGCCCTGCGCCAGGGGCTGTCACGCGGCAAGGTGGAGTGCACCCTGCGCTTCGCCGAGGAAAACGCCGGCAAGCAACTGCAGGTCGACAGCGAGCGCGCCCGCCAAGTGATCGCCGCTGCCGAACAGGTCGCCGCGCTGATCCAGCAGCCGGCCCCGCTCAACCCGCTGGAAGTGCTGGCCTGGCCTGGCGTGCTGGTGGCCGATTCGGCCGACCCGCAAGCCCTGAACGCTGCCGCTCTGAAGCTGTTCGACCAGGCGCTGAGTGAACTCAAGGCAGGCCGTGCCCGCGAAGGCGCCGAGCTGGCCAAGCTGCTAAACGAACGCCTCGACAGCATCCTCGAAGAGGTCGCCGCACTGCGCGAACTGGTACCACAAATGCTCGCCGGCCAGCGCCAGAAGATCGAAACCCGCTTCGCCGAGATGCAGGCTGAGCTCGACCCGCAACGCCTGGAGCAGGAGCTGGTGCTGCTGGCGCAGAAGAGCGACGTGGCCGAAGAGCTGGATCGCCTCAGCACCCACGTCAGCGAAGTGCGTCGCGTACTCAAGGCCGGCGGCGCTGCCGGCAGGCGTCTGGACTTCCTGATGCAGGAGCTTAATCGCGAAGCCAACACCCTCGGCTCCAAGGCGTTCGACCCGCGCAGCACGCAGGCTGCGGTGAACCTCAAGGTGCTTATCGAACAGATGCGCGAGCAGGTTCAGAATATCGAGTAACGCCAGCCCAGCGGCTGCTATCTTTCGTCCCACGTTTTCCCAGGATCGTTTTCATGGCCACGACCACCGGCACCCTCTACATCGTTTCCGCCCCCTCCGGCGCCGGCAAGACCAGCCTGGTCAAGGCGCTGATCGACAGCGAAGCGCAGATTCGCGTTTCGGTCTCGCACACCACCCGCGCCATGCGCCCGGGCGAAGTGGATGGGGTGAACTACCACTTCGTCGACCATGCACAGTTCAACGCCATGCTCGAACGCGGCGAGTTCCTCGAACATGCCCAGGTATTCGATAACCTTTACGGTACTTCGCAGAAATGGGTCGAGCAGACGCTGGCCGAAGGCTTCGACCTGATTCTGGAAATCGACTGGCAGGGCGCGCAGCAGGTGCGCAAGCTGATGCCGCAGAGCAAATCCATCTTCATTCTGCCGCCGACCCAGGAAGCCCTGCGCCATCGTCTGACTAACCGTGGCCAGGACAGCGGCGAGATCATCGAACGACGCATGCGCGAAGCAGTCAGCGAAATGAGCCACTACGTCGAATACGACTACCTGGTGATCAACGATGACTTCAACCACGCCCTGAGCGACCTGAAAGCCATCTTCCGCAGCAACCAGTTGTCGCAAACACAACAGCAGCAGCGCCATGCCGGGCTGCTCAGCGAACTGCTGGCGTAAAACAGCGCTTCCATTGTCGCTGGTGATTTTTTAGACTATCCAGTCCGCTCGCCCGCTCGGGCCAAGCTTATCCGCACACGTTACGAGGAACACCATGGCTCGCGTTACCGTCGAAGATTGCCTGGACAACGTTGATAACCGCTTCGAACTGGTCATGCTCGCGACCAAGCGTTCGCGCCAGCTGGCCACCGGCGGCAAAGAGCCGAAAGTGGCGTGGGAAAACGACAAGCCCACCGTCGTGGCCCTGCGTGAAATCGCCGCCGGCCTGGTGGATTACGACGTGATTGCCCAGGACGACATCGTCGAAGAAGAGCCGCTGTTCGCTGCCTTCGAGGAAGAGGCCAACGAGCCTCTGTAAGTCGATGATGCCGGGTCGAAGTCGCGCGGCGCAGGGCCACAGCTGCCAACGGGAGAGTCTCCCATGGCTGGCATAGACGCTCTCGCCGACCGACTTTCGGCCTACCTCGGCCATGACCAGGTCAACCTGGTTCGCCGAGCCTACTTCTACGCCGAACAGGCGCACGATGGCCAACGCCGCCGCAGTGGCGAAGCCTACGTGACCCATCCGCTGGCCGTCGCCAGCATCCTCGCCGACATGCACATGGACCATCAGAGCCTGATGGCCGCCATGCTGCACGACGTCATCGAAGACACCGGCATCGCCAAGGAAGCGCTCAACGCGCAGTTCGGCGAAACCGTGGCCGAACTGGTCGACGGGGTCAGCAAACTGACCCAGATGAACTTCGAGACCAAGGCCGAGGCGCAGGCCGAGAACTTCCAGAAGATGGCCATGGCCATGGCCCGCGACATCCGCGTGATTCTGGTCAAGCTTGCCGACCGCCTGCACAACATGCGCACCCTCGATGCCATGCCACACGAGAAGAGCCGGCGCATCGCCAAGGAAACCCTGGAAATCTACGCCCCCATTGCCAACCGGCTGGGCATGCACAACATGCGCGTGGAGTTCGAAGACCTGGGCTTCAAGGCCATGCACCCGATGCGCTCCGAGCGTATCCGCGCCGCCGTGCGCCGCGCTCGGGGCAACCGCAAGGAAATCGTGGCCAAGATCGAGGAATCGATCCAGATGTGCCTGCAGCGCGAGGGCATGGAAGGCGAAGTGATCGGCCGCGAGAAGCACCTCTACAGCATCTACCAG
Source organism: Ectopseudomonas oleovorans (assembly GCF_003052605.1). Taxonomy (GTDB): domain Bacteria; phylum Pseudomonadota; class Gammaproteobacteria; order Pseudomonadales; family Pseudomonadaceae; genus Aquipseudomonas; species Aquipseudomonas oleovorans_A. The sequence goes on from NZ_QASO01000123.1 coordinate 17,615, forward strand.
AAGATGCGCGGCAAGCGTAAGGCGTTCAACGAGATCATGGACGTCTACGCCTTCCGCATCATCGTCGACAAGGTCGACACCTGCTACCGCGTGCTCGGCGCCGTGCACAACCTGTACAAGCCGCTACCCGGGCGCTTCAAGGACTACATCGCGATTCCCAAGGCCAACGGCTACCAGTCGCTGCACACCACGCTGTTCGGCATGCACGGCGTGCCCATCGAGATCCAGATCCGCACCCGCGAAATGGAAGAGATGGCCAACAACGGCATCGCCGCGCACTGGCTGTACAAGTCCAACGAGGACGACGCGCCCAAGGGTAACCACGCCCGTGCACGCCAGTGGGTCAAGGGTGTACTCGAACTCCAGCAGAGAGCGGGCAACTCGCTGGAATTTATCGAAAGCGTGAAGATCGACCTGTTCCCCGACGAGGTCTACGTGTTCACGCCCAAAGGCCGCATCATGGAGCTGCCCAAAGGCTCCACCGCGGTCGATTTCGCCTACGCGGTGCACACCGACGTCGGCAACACTTGCATCGCCTGCCGCATCAATCGGCGCCTGGCGCCGCTGTCGCAGGCACTGGAAAGCGGCTCGACGGTGGAAATCGTCACCGCACCGGGCGCCCGACCGAATCCGGCCTGGCTCAACTTCGTGGTCACCGGCAAGGCGCGCACGCACATCCGCCACGCTCTCAAGCAGCAGCGCCGCTCGGAATCCATCAGCCTCGGCGAACGCCTGCTGAACAAGGTGCTGGCCAGCTTCGACACGCACCTGGAAAAGATCGCGCCCGAGCGCGTACAGGCGGTGCTCGGCGAATACCGCCAGGAAGTGATCGAGGATCTGCTGGAGGACATCGGCCTGGGCAACCGCATGGCCTATGTCGTCGCCCGCCGCCTGCTGGCCGAGAGCGGCGACGAGACCCTGCCGAGCAGCGAAGGCCCGCTGGCGATTCGCGGCACCGAAGGTCTGGTGATGAGCTACGCCAAGTGCTGCACGCCGATCCCGGGCGACCCCATCGTCGGCTACCTGTCCGCCGGCAAGGGCATGGTGGTGCACATGGAAAGCTGCCGGAACATCGCCGACATCCGCCACAATCCGGAAAAGTGCATCCAACTCAACTGGGCCAAGGATGTCACCGGCGAATTCAACGTCGAGCTGCGCGTCGAGCTGGAGCACCAGCGCGGCCTGATCGCGCTGCTGGCCGGCAGCGTCAACGCCGCCGATGGCAACATCGAGAAGATCAGCATGGACGAACGCGACGGCCGCATCAGCGTCGTGCAACTGGTGGTCAGCGTGCATGACCGTGTGCACCTGGCCCGCGTGATCAAGAAACTGCGCGCCCTCAAGGGCGTGATGCGTATCACCCGAGTACGCGCCTGACACAATTCCCCTATTTCGATTCTGCAGGCTGGGCGCTCGACCCAGCCAGTTCTCACAAGGAGCGATTCATGAGCAAGACCGTCATCACCAGCGACAAGGCCCCCGCCGCCATCGGTACCTACTCCCAGGCAATCAAGGCCGGCAACACCGTCTACATGTCCGGCCAGATTCCGCTGGATCCGGTGAGCATGGAGCTGGTCGAGGGCTTCGAAGCGCAGACCGTGCAGGTCTTCGAGAACCTCAAGGCGGTTGCTGAAGCCGCCGGCGGCTCGTTCAAGGACATCGTCAAGCTGAACATCTTCCTCACTGACCTGTCGCACTTCGCCAAGGTCAACGAGATCATGGGTCGCTATTTCGAACAGCCCTACCCGGCTCGCGCCGCCATCGGCGTTGCTGCTCTGCCGCGCGGTGCGCAGGTGGAAATGGACGCTATTCTGGTCATCGAGTAAGAGCCTGCTCACGATCTCGCGAGCTAGAGCCAGGCAAGGCGAAATCAGGCGAAAAAGCGCAGTTTACGAGCTGTAAATGAGCATTTTGATCGGACTCGCGCACGAGCCTGGTTTCAACGCAGCATGGCCGACGCGCAGCAGATCGTGAACAGGTTCTAAGTCGTTCGAGCGGGGCAGCAGGCCCCGCCCGCCCTTCCCCGGCATGGAGATCGCCATGCGTCTGCTTCCTCTGCTGCTATGCGGCGCCCTGCTCGGCGGCTGCGCCAGCACGCCGAACAACGACCCGAGCGGTACCTGGATCAACCAGGCAGCCATCGATGCCGCCCGCGAGAGCGGTCGCCTACGCGAAGCCCTGCTCGCCTACGGCCCCAACCTCGAATGGCAGATCAACCCCGAACAACAGCAGGCCAGCTACAGCAACGGCTTCGAGCTGGCCGAGGGCAGGCTGCAGGGTGCCGGAGAGGGGCGTTGGCAGGTGACCTTCTACGGTGATTACAACGAGCAGCTCGCCATTCAGAACGGCGAACTGGTGCAGATCGCTAGCGAATACTGGCCCGAGCAGCACTTCGCCCGCGTCAACAGCTCCAGCGAACCCAAGCCAATGGGCAGCAGCTTCGAGCAGGCGCTATATCGCGACTACCTGGGCGGCGACTGGCTGATCGAGGAAGGTCTGGGCCAGGGCGGCCTGGTGCGCTTCAACAGCGCCGGGCAGGTACAAGGCCTGCCCGGCGCCGAACGCTTTGCCCTGTGCCTGGCAGGCGACTGCGCGGCCATGAGCGGCGAACATGACAGTCTTTGGCTGCAAGCCAGTGATCAGGGTAGCCCCTGGTTGTTCGTGCATGAAGGCAATCAGCTGCGCATCTTCGAAGCGCAGAACCGCGCCCAGTTCGACGAGATGCCCGAGTACCAGCCCGGCCCGCAACGCTGGTTGCTCAAACGCCGCTGATCAGCAGGCGCCGCCTCCGGGCAGGAGCGGCGCCACGCTATAGAGCCCCCAGCAACAGCCAGCCTCCCAGCGCCAGCAACAGGCCACCGCAACCGCGATCCAGCCAGCGCACGCGCCGCTGCAACCAGCTGCGCCAACGCGCCTGATCGAGCAGGCGCACCAGCGCCAGATCCCAGAACAGCACCACCAGGGTCATCCACAGCATCGCCAGGCCCAGCCCCCATGCTGGCATTGCCGACTCGCGCAAGACCCCGAATAACCCGGCGTAGAACAGCGGCAATTTGGGATTGAGGCTGCTGGCCAGCAGGCCCTGACGCATGCCCTTCCACACCCCGCCGAGCCTCAGTTGATCACCCTGCGGCAGGACCAGATCTCGCCGCGAGACCAGCGCCTGCAGGCCGATCCAGGCGAAATACAGCCCGCCGACGACCTGCAAGCAGCGCCACAGCCAACTGCCCTCGGCGGGTAACAACGCCATGACGAACAGTACCAGCAGCATGCTCAGCAGGTTGGCCAGGGCGATGCCGCAGGCGCAACCGTCGGCCTGGTGCCGGCCCTTGGCCAGCGCGGTACGAATCAATAGAAAGAAGTCCGGCCCAGGCGACAGCAAGGCCGCGAAATGAGTACCGGCAACCAGTAGAAACAACGCGAACATGGCACCTCCGTTTAGCGGAGGCAGTGTCGGCAACTAGCGGTATCGATGTATTGGAAAAAACTCAGGCTCTACAGCGACGCAATCGCTGCCGAACAACTTGGCGCGCACCGATGCAAGTTCGCGCAAAGCCCTGCAGAATCAGGCCTGCGCCACGGCGCGAAAACGCCCCGGAGTGACCCCGGTGAAACGGCGAAACACCCCGTTGAAATGCGCCTGGTCATAAAAGCCCAGGTCCAGTGCGACATCGGCCAGGGCCTGACCTTGCAACAACCTGCGCTTGGCTTCACGCACTCTGCGCTGCAGTAGATAGGTGTGTGGCGGCACGCCATAGGCACGGCGAAATGCCTCGATCAGGTGGCGCGGGTGACGCTGCACCAAGGCAGCCAATTGCTCGAGGCTGACAGCCTCGGCGTAGTGCACTTCCAGGTAATCGCGCAGGTACGCCGTCACCCCGCTGTCGCGACATGCCGGGCGCGCCTCGCGCAAGCCGCCGTGCCGCACGAAGACCAGCTCCAGCAACGCCAGCAGTTCGCTCTCCAACGCCAGCGCATCGCCCCCTTCAAACTGGCCGGCCAGACGCGCCAATCCCGCCGCCACGCGCCCGTCATCGTGGGGATTGAGCGCGCGAAAGCCACTGGGCAGGCTCTTGCGCCCAAGCAGAGCCGGCAGTCGCGACTCCTCGATGTAGAGCATGCGGTAGATCAGGCGCGACGACTCGGCGTGCCCGGTGTGCGGCTCTTCGGGATTCATCAGCGACAGGGTTCCCGCTGGCAGCGCGTGGCGCTGACCGCGGCACTGGTAGCCGCCCACACCCTGTACGATCGCCCCAACGGCAAACGCGTCGTGACTGTGGCGCCCGAACGGCTGGCCGGAAAAGTCGGCGTGGAACAGCTCGATTCCCGGTAACCAGGGCTTGGCCAGAAGGCGATTGGAATCCATCTCGGCAGCGGCTCAGCGACCCGCCAGGATCGCCGCGTAACCTTCACGGTAACTGGGATACTGCGGCGCCCAGCCCAGCGCACGGGCGCGGGCGTTGCGACAGCGCTTGCTGCCGGCGCGGCGCACGCGCTGCTCGTCGCTCCAATGGCTGACGCCCAGTTGCCCACGTAGCCAACCTACTACCTCGTGCAGTGGCGCCGGCTCGTCGTCGACGCCCAGGTAGCAATCGGCCAAGGGCACACCGGCGGCATCCGCCTGCAACAGCGTGGCAAACAGGCCGGCAGCATCCTCGACATGAATGCGGTTGCCATACAACGGCGGTGTTTCACTGACCCGATAGCCGCCGCGCACCTGGCTCAGCAACCATTCGCGACCAGGGCCATAAAGGCCTGTCAGACGCACTGTGGTCGCCGGCAGACCGCTGTTGAGCGCGACACGCTCAGCCTCGCGCATGATCACCGCAGAAAAACTCTGGGCTTCAGCCGCAGAACCCTCGTCGATCCACTCGCCTTCCTGCTGCCCATACACGCCGCTGCTGGAGGCGAACAGGATGCGCCGTGGTCGCTGGCCATGCTGCGCCAGCCAGCTCAACACACGGCGCAGCCCTTCGACATAGGCGGCGCGGTAGCCGGCCTCGTCGTGCTCGGTGGCGGCGGCGCAGTACACCAGGTAATCCAGCGGCCCTTGCGGCCAAGCCGGCGGGCAGGCATCGGCGTGCAGATCGCCGGCCAGCGGCTCGATGGCGGTAGGTAGCGCGGCCACGTTGCGACGCATACCGAGCACGCGCCAGCCTTGTGCGGCCATCCGCAGGCCAAGGCGGGTACCGACGTCTCCACACCCGGCAATCAGCAGGCTGTTGCAGTCCGACATGCTCTTCTCCATCACTGTTATGCGACGGCGCAGTGTAACAGGCCGCTCCGAGCCGTCAGAGGCGGCATGGAGACACGGAGCAGCGCCATGCAGGTGCCAAATTCGCGATAGTTTTGCAACAGTCTATTAGCGCGGTTGGTTCATCTGTTTGCAAAGGCTATGCTTGGCGGCAACTTAATGGATAAACACTATGACCCTCACCGAACTGCGCTACATCGTCACCCTCGCCCAGGAACAGCACTTCGGCCGCGCCGCCGAGCGCTGCCATGTCAGCCAGCCGACCCTGTCGGTGGGCGTGAAGAAGCTGGAGGACGAGCTCGGCGTACTGATCTTCGAGCGCAGCAAGAGCGCCGTGCGCCTGACCCCGGTCGGCGAGGGCATCGTCACCCAGGCGCAGAAGGTGCTGGAGCAGGCTCAGGGCATTCGCGAGCTGGCCCAGGCCGGCAAGAACCAGCTGGCCGCCCCGCTGAAGATCGGCGCCATCTATACCGTTGGCCCTTACCTGTTCCCGCACCTGATTCCACAGTTGCACCGGGTCGCCCCGGACATGCCACTGTACATCGAGGAAAACTTCACCCATATCCTGCGCGACAAGCTGCGTACCGGTGAGTTGGATGCGATCATCATCGCCCTGCCGTTCCAGGAGGCCGATGTCCTGACCAAGCCGCTGTACGACGAACCGTTCTACGCGCTGCTGCCGGCCGGCCACCCCTGGGCGGCGATGGACACCATCGACACCAAGCTGCTCAACGACAAGAGCCTGCTACTGCTAGGCGAAGGCCACTGCTTCCGCGACCAGGTACTGGAGGCCTGTCCGACCCTGCGCAAGGGCGGCGACGACCACGGCAAGCACACCACAGTGGAATCCAGCTCGCTGGAAACCATCCGCCACATGGTCGCCTCCGGCCTTGGCGTGTCGATCCTGCCGTTCTCGGCGGTGGACAGCCACCACTACGCACCCGGCGTGATCGAAGTCCGTCCGCTCAGCGCACCGGTGCCGTTCCGCACCGTGGCCATCGCCTGGCGCGCCAGCTTCCCGCGGCCAAACGCCATCGAAGTGCTGGCCGACTCCATCCGTCTCTGCTCGGTCGCCCGCAGCCCGCAGACCAAGAGCGCCTGAGGCCGGAAGTGAGCGAGTTGTCAGCGGTTCCCGTCACCGCGCTGAAAGGCGTAGGCGCCGCGCTGGCGGAAAAACTGGCCAAGGTCGGCCTGGAAAACCTGCAGGATGTGCTGTTCCACCTGCCGCTGCGCTACCAGGATCGCACCCGCATCACCCCCATCGGCGCGCTGCGCCCGGGGCAGGATGCGGTGGTCGAGGGCATCGTTGCCGGCGCCGATGTGGTCATGGGCCGGCGGCGCAGCCTGCTGGTGCGCCTGCAGGACGGCAGCGGCACACTGAGCTTGCGCTTCTTTCACTTCAGCCAGGCGCAGAAGGACGGCCTAAAACGCGGCACGGCGCTGCGCTGTTATGGCGAAATACGCCCTGGCGCCACCGGCCTGGAAATCTACCACCCGGAATACCGCGCGCAGAGCGGCGACGAACCGGCACCGGTGGAGCAGAGCCTGACGCCCATCTACCCGACCACCGAAGGCCTGACTCAGCAGCGTCTGCGCCAACTCAGCCAGCAGGCGCTGGCGCGCCTCGGGCCACACAGCCTGCCAGACTGGCTGCCCGAGGAGTTGGCCCGCGACTATCGCCTGGCGCCGCTGGACGAGGCCATCCGCTACCTGCACCGGCCGCCGCCGGACGCCGATGTCGAAGAGCTCGCCGAGGGCCGTCACTGGGCGCAACACCGCCTGGCCTTTGAAGAGCTGCTGACTCACCAGCTGTCCCTGCAGCGCCTGCGTGAACAGGTACGCGCGCAACAGGCACCGGCGCTGCCGCCGGCGACGAAACTGCCGCAGCAGTACCTCGCCAACCTCGGCTTCGCCCCTACCGGCGCGCAGCAGCGCGTGGGTGCCGAGATCGCCTATGACCTGGCGCAGAGCGAACCCATGCTGCGCCTGGTGCAGGGCGACGTCGGTGCCGGCAAGACGGTGGTCGCCGCCCTGGCTGCATTGCAGGCGCTGGAGGCCGGCTACCAGGTGGCACTGATGGCGCCCACCGAAATCCTCGCCGAGCAGCACTTGCTCAACTTCAGCAAATGGCTGGCACCGCTCGGCCTGGACGTCGCCTGGCTGGCCGGCAAGCTCAAGGGCAAAGCACGCGCGGCGGCACTGGAACAGATCGCTGGCGGCTGCCCGATGGTGGTCGGCACCCATGCGCTGTTTCAGGACGAGGTGAAGTTCAAGCGCCTGGCGCTGGTGATCATCGACGAGCAGCACCGCTTCGGCGTGCAGCAGCGCCTGGCCCTGCGCCAGAAGGGCATCGACGGCCGCCTCTGCCCGCACCAGTTGATCATGACCGCCACGCCGATTCCGCGCACCCTGGCGATGAGCGCCTACGCCGACCTGGATACCTCGATCCTCGACGAGCTGCCCCCCGGCCGCACGCCAGTGAATACCCTGGTGATCGCCGACAGCCGCCGCGATGAGGTGGTCGAGCGCGTGCGCAATGCCTGCCAGCAGGGCCGCCAGGCCTACTGGGTGTGCACGTTGATCGAAGAATCCGAGGAGCTCACCTGCCAGGCGGCAGAGACCAGCTTCGAGGAGCTCTCGGCGGCCCTCGGCGAGCTGCGCGTCGGGCTGATCCACGGGCGCATGAAACCGGCTGAAAAAGCCGCAGTGATGGATGAGTTCAAACAGGGCAAGCTGCAGCTGCTGGTGGCCACCACGGTAATCGAGGTCGGCGTCGACGTGCCCAATGCCAGCCTGATGATCATTGAAAATCCCGAACGCCTGGGCCTGGCCCAGCTACACCAGCTGCGCGGCCGGGTCGGCCGTGGCAGCGCCGCCAGTCATTGCGTGCTGCTCTACCATGCACCATTGTCGCAACTCGGGCGCGAGCGCCTGGCAATCATGCGCGAGACCACCGACGGTTTCGTCATCGCCGAGAAGGACCTCGAACTCAGGGGACCGGGGGAAATGCTCGGCACCCGGCAGACCGGTCTGCTGCAATTCAAGGTCGCCGACCTGATGCGCGATGCCGACCTGCTGCCCGCCGTACGCGATGCCGCGCACGCTCTTCTGGAACATTGGCCACAACATGTGGCTCCATTGTTGGAGCGCTGGTTGCGTCACGGCCAGCAATACGGTCAAGTGTGAACCTGTTCACAGGACAACCGTCGCCACGAACCTTTGCGCAAATCCTCGCTGGTTATACTTCGGGGCACATGCGCCAACGCTGGATATCGATATGACTGAAGCCGCCCTCGCCGCCAACGCCACTGCGCAAGCCCCCGCCGTGATCGTGCAACTGCTGGAGAAACTCGCCGTACCCTATCAGGTACGCGCGGAGCGCCCAGGTCAGCCAAGCGAGGCGCGCCTGCAGGCCGTGCTGGTGGACGACGCCATCGGTGCCCTGCTGGTGCTCTATCCGCGTAGCCACATGCTCGATCTGTCGCGCCTGGCCGAGCTGACTGGGCGCCAGCTCACGGCGGTCAAGCCGGAACGCCTGGAGCGCATGCTCGGCAAGCACAATCTGGCCGCACTGCCCGGTTTGCCGCCGCTGACCAGTTCGCCCTGCCTGTACGAAGAACGCCTGCTGCAGGTACCCAGTCTGCTGATCGAGTCCGGCCAGCCTGGTGTGTTGCTGGAAATCCCCACCGAAGCCTTCAAGGCGCTGCTGAGCAAGGCCAGCGCGGCGCGTTTCGGTGAGCCGGTCAGCGCGATCAAACCGAACCTCGATCGCCCGCATGATGACCGCGCGGAAATCACCCAAGCCGTGCAGGCCTTTACCGCACGCCGCATCCAGCAGCGCCTGGAAGAAACCATCGAGATTCCGCCGCTGCCGGAAACCGCGCAGAAGATCATCAAGCTGCGTGTCGATCCCAATGCCACGGTGGACGACATCACCGGCGTGGTCGAAACCGATCCCGCGCTGGCGGCCCAGGTAGTCAGCTGGGCAGCCTCGCCCTACTACGCCGCGCCCGGCAAGATCCGCTCGGTGGAAGATGCCATCGTCCGCGTGCTGGGTTTCGACCTGGTGATCAACCTGGCCCTGGGCCTGGCGCTGGGCAAGACTCTGAGTCTGCCCAAGGATCAGCCGCAGCACGCCACCCCTTACTGGCAGCAAGCGATCTATACCGCTGCAGTGATCGAGGGCCTGACCCGCGCCATGCCGCGCGCGCAGCGCCCGGAAGCCGGCCTGACCTACCTGGCCGGTCTGCTGCACAACTTTGGTTACCTGGTCCTGGCGCATGTGTTTCCACCGCACTTCTCGTTGATCTGCCGTCACCTGGAGGTCAACCCGCACCTGCCTGCCGGGCATATCGAGCAGCACCTGCTGGGCATCACCCGCGAGCAGATCGGTGCCTGGCTGATGCGCCACTGGGATATGCCGGAAGAGCTGTCCAGCGCTCTGCGCTTTCAGCACGATCCGTCCTACGCAGGCGACAGCGCGGCCTTCCCCAATCTGGTGTGCCTGGCGGTCAGCCTGCTGCGCAACCGGGGTATCGGTGCCGGGCCGCAGAACGAGATTCCTGATGAGCTGCTCGACGCCCTGGGGCTGACCCGGGAAAAAGCCGAGGACGCGGTGAGCAAGGTGCTGAGCGCCGAGGTCGCCTTGCGTGAACTGGCAGCGCAGTATCAGCAGCCGCAATGAGCGGCTGCTAGCTCCCTAACCCTCAAGGATGGGCTGCTCGCCTCGCACCGAGCGGCCGACGCCCCTTACAACTTGCCCGCCGTCTTGCGCAGCTTCTCCCGACGCTCGGCGAACAGTTGCGGCACCACTTCCAGGCTGATGGCGAGCAGTTGGCTGACACTGGAATGCTCGTAAAGCGCCGCATACTCGGCGAGTTGATCGCTGGGCATCTGCCGGTAGGCATAGAACATGAAGGTTTCTACCGCCTGCTCGCTGGACTGGCGGATGGCATCCGCCTGCTTTTGCGTCTGCGCCTGCAGTTCGGCCTCGCTGAGATTCTCGCCCCGCGCCTTTAGTGCCAACAATGCCTGGGTCTTGCCGACTTCATAACGCAGCAGGCTGGCCAGTTCGGTTGTACGCGCGGCCGCATCGAGACGCTTGACCAGGTCAAGACGCGCACCTCGTGGCGGCTGCTCCTGCAGGCGCTGGCGGTATTCAGCCAAGCCTTCGGGTTGCTCACCGACGGCGCGCTCGGCAGCGGTGAAACGCTGCGCCAACGGGCTGTCGAGACGCTCACGGGCCTGCTCGCCCTGCGCCGCATCGAAGCGGGCAGCGACGCGCTGGGCCAGATCCAGACAAAAGGCTTCGCCAGCGAAGAGCTGGGCGAGGCGCTTCTGTTCGGTTTCTTCCTGGCCACGCTGCACCAACGGCGCGCTCTGTTCGCACAGCAGATGGATACCAGCGAGTTCGAACAGCGGCAACAAGGCCTTGGCAGACGCTGGCTCGGCCCGTGCAGTGGTGGCGGCCAGCAATAGCAGGGGTAACAGGAAAAGACGCATGGTCGGGCTTTCCACAGGGACGTGCCTGGCAGCCTAACCAAAGCACGGCGTCGCGGCCAGCCGTGACGCCTATCGGAAGCCAACCAGATAAGGTTGCCAACGTGGTCTTCCGTAGGAGCCCCGCCCCGGGGCGAAGCTTTTTCGAGTGTGCAGCGCCTGATTCACGGCGGGGCGCGCTCCTACAATTTCGATGCGTCGACGCCTAACTGACAGGCATTAGCCGTTCAGGCGGCCTTTTTCGGCGCCTCGGTCTTCTTCTTCGGCATCAGGTACTTGGTCAGGCCCTGGAACCACATGACCAGCGCCGGGTTGCCCTGGATCTGGATGTCCTTGTTCTGGATGCCCTGCATGAAGGCCAGCTGCTTGTTCTTCGCGGTCATGGTTTCAAAGCCGTAGGCGGCATCCTTGAAGCCAATGGCGAAGGCCGGATCCGTGGCGGTGCCGCGCTTGCTGGTCACGCGCTGACCGGCCACGGTGAAGTGGCGTGCCACCTTGCCGTCCAGCGTGTGCAGCTGGAACACCATATCGCGCCCTTCGAGCTGCTGGCGGAACGCCGGGTTTTCACGGCTGGCCTTGGCCATCAGGCGGCCCAGCATCCACAGGAGAAAACGGAATTTCATGCACAGGGCCTCGTGATCGAAGATGATGGCCGCGCATTGTAGTGGTTTTTTTGCAGGACTACAGCCTGTCTAAAGCATGGCTGTATCAGCGAATGTCGCAGCGTGGCTGCGCTGGGGGACCCCGGAGCCGAGCGGCTCCGGGTAACGGGCTCAGTTGACCGCGTCTTTCAGGGACTTGCCCGGTTTGAAGGCGACGGTGTTGCTGGCCTTGATCTTCACCGGCTGACCGGTTTGCGGGTTCTTACCAGTACGGGCGCCACGGTGGCGTTGGACGAAAGTACCGAAGCCAACCAGGGTCACACTGTCCTTGCGGTTCAGTGCACCGGTGATTTCTTCCAGTACGGCGTTGAGTACACGATTGGCCTGATCCTTGGTCAGATCAGCCTTTTCGGCGATGGCGGCGGCGAGTTCCGGTTTACGCATAAATGCCTCTTTGACGGTTTTTTGTTGTTGTGTCCGTGCTGTCCTTCCAGAACAGCGCCCAAGGCGCCGCAACAGCTCTGCGCTGCGGCAGACCCTTGGCAGAATGGCATGCCGCATCGTACTGCGCCAGCCTCGCCAGCCACTTTAACCAGGCAATTTCGTGGCGTATCCGACAGAACCACAGGCAATCACGCCAGCAGTGCCGGTAGCTCCTTGTTCAGTGCCAGTTTCTCCTGCACGGCGGCGCCGGTCAGCGCATAACCGAGCAGTGCTCCGGAAGCCTCGCGGCAAAGCGCCTTGATGTCGCTGCCGCTGCCTTCGACCGTCCATTCGCCCTGGCTGCCACGCGGTGGCGGTGAGACCACCAGCGGGCATACCGGCGTCTTTACCGTCACCGGCATCGGCCCATAGCTGACCGCCGTCGGCTCACCAGCCAGGGTCTTGGCCAGCGCCCGGGCACAGGCCATCAGCGGCATGACGTAGAGCAGGTTGAGGCCGTCGACCTCGGCGCAGTCACCCAGGGCGTAGATATTGGCGTGCGAGGTGCGCAACTGGCGGTCGACCATCACGCCACGGTTGATGTCGAGACCGGCTGCCGCAGCGAGCGCGGTGCGCGGACGCAGACCCACAGCCGAGACCACCGCGTCGCACTGGATCAGGCTGCCGTCGGACAGCGAGGCCTGCAGCGCGTCCCCCTGGCGGTCAAGACTCGCCAGCACCGGGCCGAGATGGAAACGTACGCCCAGCCCCTCCAGACCGGCTTGTACGGCAGAGGCCACCGCCGAATGCAGCAGGCCGGGCATCACCTGCTCGCAGGGTGCCAGCAGCTCTACCTCATAGCCGCCGGCACTGAGGTCGTTGGCAAACTCGCAACCAATCAGACCGGCGCCGAGAATCAGGACGCGACGCTTGCCAGCCACGGCGCTGCGAAAGCGCGCGTAGTCTTCCAGGTCATTGATCGGGAACAGCGCATCCTGGGCATCACCCTCTACCGGGACGCGAATAGGCTCGGCGCCCCAGGCCAGTACCAGGTCGCGGTACGGCACGGCTTCCTCACCGATCCACAAGCGTTTGTGGCCGGGGTCGATTCCGCTGATACGGGTATGGGTGCGAATTTCCGCGTTGAGCTGCTCAGCCATGGCGCCCGCCTCGGCCATGGCCAGGCCGTCGGCATCCTTGTTCTTGCCGAAACCGGTGGACAGCATCGGTTTGGAGTAGGAACGGCCGTCGTCAGCGGTGATCAGCAGCAAGGGCGTCTGCGTATCGAGCTTGCGCCATTCCTTGGCCAGGTTATAGCCGGCCAGGCCGGTGCCGATGATGACGACGGGTGCACTCATGCGCTCTTTCCTCACGATGAAAACGACGCGACGACCCACCGGCCGCCGCCCCAGATAGCGGGATGACACCCTACTGGATCAGGTACGCGCTGGCCAGATGAGGTTCAGTCAGCCATTCGCAGGTTAGGGGAAAGATGCAATGCGCGAATCAGAGCCTACGCGCAGGCCGACTTGCTCCTGCTTGAGCTTGCTGCGCTCGGCGATGGCGCTGTTGCTGTCGAGCCCATAGCGGGTCTGGGTGTAGTACAGGCTGGTGCTGATCGGCAGGTTGTTGATGCCCTTGTTCCACAGCACGGTCAGCTCGCCGTAAGGATTGACCTTGTCCTTGAGGTCCACGGAGTCGCTGTCGCCATCGACCTTCAGGCGCGCTTCGGAATTGATCGAGTAGAGCGCACCCACCTCCAGGCGCAGGGTGTAGTCCGGCGTCAGGTAGTTGTAGCCGAGCCCGGCCTTGGCGAAGGGCGACTTGCTGATCAGCTTGACGTTGATTGAGGCGCTCCTTGTCGCTTTCATCGTCCACGGTGAGCTTGTACTGGTTGTGCGAAGCGATGACACCGAAGGTCGAGATCGGGTCGGTGACCGAATCTGCATAGGCCTGCGAGGCGCCCGCCAGGCACAGGGCGAGTGTTGCTTTGGGGGGTTATCCTGGACAGCTGCATGACGATTTCCTTGGCAATGAGTGGATAACGCCGCCCACCGGGAGGTGGGACGCAAGTACCTAGACTGCCTCTGCCAGGAGGGATTCGACTAAACAGACGAACGGCAATATCCCTTGCCGCACAAGGGTTTGCGGGGGGTTACCAGGAGCGAAACTGACCGATCGATCATAAGCGAAACGCTGACTTCGACACAGGCCAGAGGGTATGCGGCCTGAGCAGATAGCGAGCACCCGGCCAGCCACAGGAGAGATCAATCCAGCTTGACCACTTTGGCCAGGACCACCTTGGGCCCCTTCATCTTCTTGACGATGATGCGCAGGCCATCGGTTTCCAGCACCTCCTCTTCGTCAGGCATGCGCTTGAGAGTCTCGTAGATCAACCCGGCCAACGTCTCGGCCTCGATATGGTCGAGGTCGACACCGAGCAGGCGTTCGACCTTGGCCAGCGGCGTGTCGCCGCGCACCAGCAGCTTGCCCGGCTGGTAGGCGAGAATGCCACGCTCGGCCTTGCGGTGTTCGTCCTGGATGTCACCGACCAGGGCTTCGAGCACGTCTTCCATGGTCAGGTAGCCGATCACCTTGCCGTCGGCCTCTTCGACCAGGGCGAAGTGTGCGCCACCCTGGCGGAACTGCTCGAGCAACTGCGACAGCGGCATGTGCCGGCTGACCCGCTCCAGCGGATGCATCAGATCCCCCAGCTTCAGCGCCGAGGGCAGCATCTCCAGCAGCGACAGGTGCAGCAGCAGATCCTTGATATGCAACACGCCGACGAACTCGCCCTTGCTCTCGTCGAAGATCGGGTAGCGGCTGTACTTGTGCCGGCGGAAGGTGGTGAACACCTGATCGAGGCTGGCGTTGAGTTCCAGGAAGACCAGGTCCTCGCGAGAGTTGGCCCAGTCCACCACCTCCAGCTCACCCAACTCGACCGCCGACGCCAGCACCCGCAGATCCTGGTCGTTGTCGCTGGTGGCACGGCTGGAATGCAGGATCAGCTTGAGCTCGTCGCGGCTGTAGTGATGCTCGTGGTGCGGCCCCGGCTCGCCTTGCCCGGCGATGCGCAGGATGGCGTTGGCACTGGCGTTGAGCACGAAGATCGCCGGGTACATCAGCCAGTAGAAGGCGTACAGCGGCGCTGCCGTCCACAGCGACAGCAGTTCCGGTTTACGAATCGCCCAGGACTTGGGCGCCAGCTCGCCGATGACGATGTGCAGGTAGGAAATGATCGAGAACGCAGTGAAGAAGGCGATACCGTGAATCAGCTTGGGTGACTCCACGCCAACCGCCACCAGCAGCGGCGTCAGCAGCTCGGCGAAGGCTGGCTCACCGACCCAGCCAAGTCCCAGCGAAGCCAGGGTGATGCCCAGCTGACAAGCCGAGAGGTAGGCGTCCATCTGGTTGTGCACGGTGCGCAGAATATGCCCGCGCCAGCCGTGGGCCTCGGCCAGGGCATCGACCTTGGTCGCGCGCAGGCGCACGATTGCGAACTCCGCGGCGACGAAGAAGCCGTTGAGCAGGACCAGAAACAGGGCGAACAGCATGAGGCCGAAATCGGCGAAGTAATCGGGAGCAGGAAGACTCGTGGAGGGGGCCATGAAGTTTCGGATTGGCCAAAGATAGCTAGAGGTTGGAGCTTCGCCGCGTCGAATGCAAGCACTCAGCGCGCACGCTGCACCACCTGCGCCGGGGCGAAATGGCAGGTGAAAGTGCTGCCCTTGCCAGGAACGCTGCTGATCTCCAGATTGCCACGGTGACGCAGCAGCACATGCTTGACGATGGCCAGGCCCAGCCCGGTGCCACCGGTATTGCTGGCACGGCTGGAGTCGACCCGATAGAAGCGCTCGGTCAGGCGCGGCAAGTGCTTGGCCTCGATGCCCATACCGGTATCGCTGACCGACAGGTGTGCGCCCTTCTCGTCAGACCACCAGCGAATACGGATATCGCCTCCGGCCGGGGTGTACTTCACGGCGTTGAACACCAGATTGGAGAAGGCGCTGCGCAGCTCCGCCTCACTGCCCTTGAGCTGCAGATGCGGATCGGCCTCCAGGCTGATGCGGTGCTGTTGCTCACCAGACAATGCCTGGGCATCGTTCTTGATCGACAGCAGCATCAGATCGACTGCCACCGGCTGGTTGTCCGACGGGTAATCGGTGGCTTCCAGCTTGGCTAACAGGAGCAGATCGTTGAGCAGGGTCTGCATGCGCGCCCCCTGTTGCTGCATCTGCTGCAATGCGCGCAGCCAGCGCGGATTGACCGCCTCGACGTTGTCCAGAAGCGTCTCCAGATAACCGGCGATCACCGTCAACGGCGTACGCAGCTCATGGGAGACGTTGGCGACGAAATCCTTGCGCATCTGCTCCAGCTGATACAGACGGGTAACGTCACGCACCAGCAACAGGTGCTCGCGATTGCCGTAGCGGGTGATATGGAACTGCAAGCGGCGGCGATCATTGATCGGTGAAGGAATCTCCAGGGCATCGGCATAGTTGCCACGCTCGAAGTAGTCCTTGAAACGCGGGTCGCGCACCAGGTTGGCCAGTTGCTGGCCGCTGTCTTGCGGGGTTTTCAGGCCCAGCAGCGTCTCGGCTGCGCGGTTCCACCATTCCAGGTTGCCCTGGCTGTCGAGCATCACCACGGCATCCTTGAGGGCGGCAGTGGACTCCTGCACGCGGTCGATCACCGCCTGCAAACGGCCACGTGCCTTCTGGTTACGCCGTTGCAGGTGGTAGATGCTGTCGAACACCTCGCCCCACAGGCCGTAACCATCCGGCGGTGGCTCGTCGGGTTTATGCTCGCGCAGCCATTTGTGCAGGCGCAGCAACTGGCTGAGGGTCCAGCCCAGATGAATGGCCAGACCGCAGGCCAACACCCAGGCATATTCACCGGTGATGAAACCGAGCAGCAGGCAGGCGCCAACCAGCAGCAACAGGCGGCGCACCACGGCGCCACGCCAGTCTTGATTCACGATGGAGCGCATCCTTGTGAGAAGAGCGAACCCGCAGAAGCTGCTTTACGATCTCGCGAGCTAGAGCCATGCAACACCGATGGCGGCCCCACGAAAGCAGGTGAGGAACGGTCGGAGTCGCGGGCGACTGTACTTTTGTACATGAGCATTACTCACTACGTTCGCCCCTACGGGGCCGCACTAAAATGTGTTGGCCGCTAGCGGCCCGCCGAACCTGCTTTCAACGCAGCAGGGTCGACGCGCAGCAGATCGTAAACAGCATCTCAGCCTTTGGTGGAGAAACGATACCCAGTCCCGCGCACGGTTTGTACCAGGTTTTCGTAGGCATCACCGAGCGCCTTGCGCAGACGGCGGATATGCACGTCGACGGTACGCTCCTCGACGTAGACGTTGCCGCCCCAGACCTGGTCGAGCAACTGGCCGCGGGTGTAGGCACGCTCCTGATGGGTCATGAAAAACTGCAGCAGGCGATATTCGGTCGGGCCCATCTCGGCCGGTTTGCCATCGATGGTCACACGGTGGCTGATGGGATCGAGCAACAGCCCGCCAACCTCGATCGGCGCCTCGCTGTCGCTGGGCCCGGCACGGCGCAGCACGGCCTTGAGACGGGCCACCAGCTCACGCGGCGAAAAGGGCTTGGTGATGTAGTCGTCGGCACCGACTTCCAGGCCCTGGATCTTGTTGTCCTCTTCACCCTTGGCGGTGAGCATGATGATCGGGATGTCGCTGGTCAGTTCGTCACGCTTGAGCCGGCGGGCCAGTTCGATGCCGCTGGTGCCGGGCAGCATCCAGTCGAGCAGGATCAGATCGGGTTTACGGTCGACGATCACGGCGTGGGCCTGCTGGGTATTCTCCGCCTCAAGGCACTCGTAACCGGCCATCTCCAGGGCCACCGCAATCATCTCGCGGATCGGTGCTTCGTCATCGACGATCAGGATGTTCTTGCCAACCATGGTCCTGCCTCGGTTCGTTCAACTGTCTGCGCGCATTAGATAACGGAATTATTGCAGCGATATGACAGCTAGGCGGCAGCACTTAACGTAAGGCGTAATCCAGCACGATCCCGATGAAGATCGCCAGCCCCGCCCAGTGGTTGTGCAGGAAGGCGTTGAAGCACACCAATGGCTCTCGGCGGCGGGTCACGTGGAACTCCCAGGCGAAGCAGGCGGCGGCCACCAACAGGCCGAGGTGGAAGTACAGGCCCAGCTCGAAGCGCGCGCCAGCCAGCAGCAGGCAGAGCAACGCCAGCCCCTGCAGGATGGCGATGATCAGGCGGTCTGCATCACCGAACAGGATGGCCGTGGACTTCACCCCAATCTTCAGGTCGTCCTCACGGTCAGCCATGGCGTAGTAGGTGTCGTAGGCCACGGTCCACAGCAGGTTGGCGATGTACAGCAGCCAGGCTTCAGGTGGCAAGCTGCCGGTCTCGGCGGTGAAGGCCATCGGCATGCCCCAGGAGAATGCCGCGCCGAGCACCACCTGCGGGTAGAAGGTGTAGCGCTTCATGAAGGGGTAGCAGGCAGCCAGGGCCAGGCCGCCAAAAGACAGCCAGATGGTGGTGGCATTGGTGAACAGCACCAGCACGAAACTCATCGCCACCAGCACGGCGAACAGCACCAGCGCCTCGCGCGGCTTGATCTTGCCGCTGGCCAGCGGACGCGCCCTGGTGCGGCTGACGTGACCGTCGAAGTTGCGGTCGGCGTAGTCGTTGATCACGCAACCGGCGGCGCGCATCAGGATCACACCGGCGACGAAGATGAACAGGTTCTTCGCGCTCGGCACGCCTTCGGCAGCCACCCACAGCGCCCACAAGGTCGGCCACAACAGCAGATAGATGCCGATGGGCTTGTCCAGGCGCATCAGCTGAATGAAGTCCCAGGCGCGCGGGTGCAGGCGGGTGGTCGATTGCAGCAGGCGGGTGTACATCAAAGCGTCTCCGTGCGGGTTGCGCGGATTATACGAGGAAGAGTGTGTGGGAGGCGCTTTAGCGTCGATGCTCACCGCCACAAGCGGTTCAACGCGCAGGGCGTACTCGGCTTTGGCTTCCTGCGTCGCTCTACCTCCTGCATCCATGCAGTCGTCGCGAAGCAGTACGCCATGGCCTGATAGACAACAGGGATAGCCTGAGTAGGCAATGGTAGTGCGAACCCTACGCCTCGATACCCGCCGCCTGCCAAAAGGCCGGCAGAAATACCTCGGCCACCAATACACCAAGCGCCCCCCGGCTGAAGCACGAGCGCCGCGCCCACAGGCGCTCTTCGCGCACCTCCTGCGGCAGCCAGGCAGCTGGATAACGGCAGGCTTGCAACTCGCCCCGATCAAAGGCCCGGTCACTGAACAGCAGCTCGCCCAGCGAGCGACTACCCAGCTCGGCCAGATTCAGCCCGGAACCTTCCAGCGCACTGCGCGCGGCAACGCTACGGGCGAATACCCAGGCTTGCCCATGGCCACGCAGATACACCTCGCGCACCCAACCCTGGCTGCCATCGGCCACGCCGAGCAGTGCGCACTCGTCACTGCGCAGGCGCTGCCAGCCTTCCTGCAGCGGCGTCACCGAGAAGCCGTCGTTGGACAGCACGGTCAGGCGCCGGGTCAGCGAATCCTCGTTGAACAGCCAGTCGCGCACACCGGCACAAGGCTGCGGATGCAGCAGGGCGTTGGTCAACCAGCGCGGCGGATGGGCAAGAGCGGCGTGAGACACGGAGAGAAATCACCACAGATCGAAAGCGTGCGAGTCTAGCACGGCGTGGCAGGCGCTTTGAGGCCGGGACATGAGCTGCAGCGGCGTAGGGTGGGCCGGGCGGCGATCCGCTTCAGCCCACCAACGATAATCCGCGTGGGCTAAAGCCCACCCTACAAGGCCTAACTCATAGGAAGCGGACGGCCTACTCAGACCCGTAGATACCGTCTTGAAGCTCATCTCGCAATAGCAAGTGTCGGATCAAAAGGCTGACCAGATTTCAGCACGCCATAAGCGATGTACAGCAAGTTACGCATAGCCGCGCAGGCGATCTGCTTGCCGGCTTTGCCCTTGGCTTTCATACGTTCACCCACCCGCTTCATCATCGTCCTGGCCATCCTGGGCCAGGCCATTGGCCTGCAGCAGAGTCCGTCGCACCCGGTGCTGGTCGACATCGCCCTGTGCCTCACCCTGCTGGTGATGTGCCCGGTTTGGCAGGAGATGTACACCGAGGCCTACGTGCCGTTCGAGGCCGACCAGATCAGCCTCGAACAGGGTCTGGGCGAAGACAAGCGTATCATCAGCCAGTTCATGCTGGCGCAGACCAGCAAGAACTCGCTGGAAACCCTGGTTACCCTGGCCGGCGAGGAAATGCCCGAGGACCTGGCCCAGCTGGACTTCTCCCTGCTGCTCCCGGCATTCGTGCTCAGCGAGCTGAAGACCGCCGTTCAGCTCGGCTTCATGATTTTCGTGCCGTTTCTAGCGAAGTGCTGGCCAACCTGTGGATTTGGCAACAGGTAAAACCCTTGCTACCGGAGCTGTCGCGCGTACGTATCCACGAGACCTGCACCAGCGGCTGCGAATATCGCGGCGATTGATCAGCGCCCAGAAACAGCAAAGGCCACCTTCAAGGTGGCCTTTTTATTGATGCCGACAAAGCACCGCAATCCCGCTCGCCCTGGTTTGACCGCACCATTGGCGGTGCGCACAGCGCACTGCCAAGTTGTAGGAGCGAGCTCTGCTCGCGAAGCGTCAGCGGATCAACCGTAGGGTGCGCCATGCGCACCGGCATGTCCGCGTCCTTGTCGGTGCGCGCAGCGCACCCTACACGCAGCTCTATATCCGCGCCCCAAAGAAGAAACCCCAGACCGCTTGCGCGATCTGGGGTTTCGTATAGGAGCTTG
>NZ_QASO01000123.1:38284-42354 GCF_003052605.1 Ectopseudomonas oleovorans
CGCCCGCGACACCCTTGCCTCTGGCTAACACTTCCCCTTGCCGGGTGTGTAGAGGACTTTCACCTCCAAGTCGTCCAGTCCACCACCACAGTGAACCGAACAGCGCCAGTCACGGCGCTACGCGCCATGCCTGGCGCACAATGAAAAGGGCCGCTCGATGCGGCCCCTTTTTCTATATTGCTCATTGCTCCAATACGATCTTCGGCGCCCAATCCAGCCACCCGTCAACAGGCTCGTCGAACAGTGCAAACGTCTGCCCCGGCAATGCCGGCCCACCCATCTCCGGATTGTTCGGCGTGGCGAAAGCGATACCGCCCTCGATCAATGCCTCCAGCGACTCGGTGCGCACCTTCAGCCCCTTGAACAGGCCAGCATCGACACCGATACCACTGGCATTCCAGAAGCGGCTGCCCGAACGCACCAGCGGCGCATAGCGTGGCTGGATCAACACATGGATCAAAACACGATCCGAGGTCGGTCCCAACTCGAAATCCACCACCTTGCCCACCGGCACCTCGCGGTAGCTGACGATCACCCCTGGCTTGATCGACCCCCGCCGTGGCGCGCTCAGCACCAGGCGCAAGCCTTCCTCGCGCACAGCCTGGTTCGGCGGACTGGTCAGGGCGGTGAACTCGGTACGCCGGGCGCCTTTCTGCGCCGACAACTGCACCTCCAGATACTGACCGCTGACCAGCGTGCCGAGGTTCGCGGTACGAGTCAGGCTCAGCTCCGGCTTCACCACCCAGAACTGCGTCCCTTCACGCGTGATCTGCTCGACCGCCTGAGTGATACGCACATTGAGGATCACGCCTTGCAGATCATCGGTCAGGCCAAGCGTTTCCACCTTGCCGACCTCCAACCCCTTGTAACGCACCAGCGTACCGGGTTGCAGGCCATCGCCATCGGCCACACGGATGGTGATCTGCTTACCCAGTTGCAAGGCGCTGTCGCGATCCGTATGCAGGGCGAAGCGCTGCACCTGACGGTCGGATCTGGCGGCTTGCAGATCCGGCGTCTCGAAGGCAATGCCGCCTGCCAAAAGCGTCTGCAAGGATTCGCTCTTGACCTCGACGCCCGACAACCCACCCTTGAGGGTGATGCCGCTGGCGTTCCAGAAACGTGTGGAGGTGTTCACCAGGTGCACGTAATCCGGCTCGATATGCACACCGAGTACCACCTGACTGTTATCGCGTCCCAGCTGGTAACTCTGCACCGAGCCGACCTTGATCTGCCGGTAGAGCACCGGACTACCCACTTCGATGGAGCCTAGCTGATCGCTGAACAACACCAGATGCAGGCCCGGCGCGCCCAGGTCAAGAGGTGGGGCCTTGCTGCGAGCCACGAAGCTGCGTGCCGGCGGATTGCCTTTATCACCGGGACGCACGGCAATGTAGTTACCCTTGACCAAGGCTTCGAGGCCCGTGATACCGGCCAGGGAAATGGAGGGTTTGACCACCCAGAAATCCGAGCCCTCGACCAGATAATCTTCAGCCAATGGATTGATCGTCAGTTCAGCCGTCGCACTGTTCAGGTCACGGTCTATCTGCATAGCTTTCAGCGAACCGACCTGAATGCCCTTGTACATGACCGGCGTGCGGCCTTCCTGCAAACCATCGAAATCACTGAGTTTGACGATAACCTTGATGCCTGCCTGGGCCTCGTCGTAATCCTCATACAAACGAAATGGCAGCGCAGGGTCGGTCGCCGGGCTGTCCTTGCGATGTTCAGGCGTGGCGAAGGCGATACCGCCGGCGACGATGCTGGCCAGCGATTCGCTGCGCAACTTGAAACCCGACAGATCGGCATCGACACTGATACCGCTGGCATTCCAGAAGCGCGTATGTTTGCGCACCAGATGCGCGTATGCAGGCTCGATGAACACCTTCACTTCAACCGTGCTCTGATCATCGCCCAAGGTATAACTCTTGACTCGCCCCACCTGAATCTGCCGGTAGAACACGGGACTGTCACGATTGAGCGAGCCCAAGCGTTCGGCTTTCAGGGTGATATGCAAGCCAGGCACGTCATCGCCCATGGGCGGCTCCTGGGGCAGGGCGGTAAAGCTGCGCGTCGCCTCACCCTCGCCCGGACTGAACGTAATGTAGTTACCCGATACCAGCGTCTCCAGACCACTGATACCGGCCAGGCTGACATTGGGCTTGACCAACCAGAAGCGCGTGCCGCTACGCAGGTATTGCTCCAGTTCCTTGTTCACTTCCAGCTGGGCGACCACGCCACGTTTCTCGCCACTCGAGTCGAGACTGATAGCGGTCACCTTGCCTACCGCCATGCCCTTGAACATCAGCTCGGTTTTGCCAGCCTGAATACCCTCCCCGCTGGCAAATACCAATTCGACCTGAATGCCTGCCTCGCTATAGGCGCGCCAGGCCAGCCAACCACCAATCAGCAGCGCGATAAGCGGCAACACCCAAATGGCCGACCAGTTCGAAGCAGGACGCGTCTTGGCCAGAGGAAGGTCAGTCATGATCGGTTTCCGTGTTATCCCAGATAAGGCGAGGGTCGAACGTCAGGGCTGCCAGCATGGTTAGGATTACCACACTGGCAAAGGCCGCGGCGCCGGCGCCAGCTTCGATACTGGCCAGGCTGCCAAAATTCACCAGCGCCACCAAAATTGCGATGACGAAGATGTCGAGCATCGACCAGCGGCCGATCCACTCGATGAAGCGATACATGAGAATACGCTGGCGAGCGGACATTGGCTGATGCCGCTGCACCGAATAGAGCAATAGAGCGATGCCAACCAGCTTGAATGTGGGCACCAGGATACTGGCGATAAACACTACCGCCGCAATCGGCAGCATCCCAAGATGAACGAGTTCCACCACACCGCCCATGATGGTCGCCGGCGCGCCTTTGCCCAAACTGTTGACGGTCATGATCGGCAGCAGGTTGGCCGGGATATAGAGAATCGCCGAGGTCAACAGCAAAGCCCAGGTGCGCACCAGGCTATTGGGGCGACGTGCATGTACCTGACCACCACAGCGACTGCAGTACTGATGCCTGGCACCCTCCTCGACCGGATTGATCTGGTGACACTCGTGGCAGACCAGTAGTCCGGCATCAATCGCCCGCATGGATGTCCTCCCCGGACAGCGCTTCCCAAATCTGATGCGGAGACATGGTCACTTCAAGCCACACCTGCACCAGAAGCAATGCGATGAAGCAGAACAACCCCAAGCCCAGGCTCAGGTCAGCTAGGTCCATCAACTTCACCATGGCAACCAGAATGCCCATCAGATAGACCTCGAGCATCCCCCACTCGCGCATGTGGTGATAGATCCGGTAAAGCAACAGACCGTAGCTACGCCCGAAGTCGAGGCGGATGCTCAACAGAACCAGCAACTGACACAGCAGCTTGAGCAGCGGCACGGCCATGCTGCAAAGGAACACCACCACTGCAATGCCTTGCATGCCGCTCTCATACAGACCTAGCACACCACTCCAGACAGTGTCCTGCGAGGTTTGGCCCAACAGATTGAGCTGCATGATCGGCAGGAAGTTTGCCGGGATATAGAGCAGTAGAGCCGTTAATACCAGCGCCAGGCTACGCCGTACTACATGATGACGGTGGCTGAACAACTCATAACCACAACGAGGGCACTCGGCACTTTCACCATCCTGCAGCATCGGCTTGCGCATCAATAGATCGCACTCATGACAGGCGACCAACTGCTCAATCGGCAAGGAAGATAAGGAAGATTCGGAGGGCGAGTCAGACATGAAAGTCCCCAGCGGAATTCGCCGCATTCTACCCGAGCGCCACCAGACACCGACATACCGTGCGCACCACGATAACCCCCCGTATTGGTCGGTGCGCACAGCGCACCATACGCGCCTGCAGGAACGACCTCTGGCCAACTTTCCGCCGCGCAAAGAAGAAACCCCAGACCGCTTGCGCGATCTGGGGTTTCGTATAGGAGCTTGACGATGACCTACTCTCACATGGTGAAGCACCACACTACCATCGGCGATGCGTCGTTTCACTACTGAGTTCGGGATGGGATCAGGTGGTTCCAACGCTCTATGGTCGTCAAGCAATTCGGTTGGGA
>NZ_QASO01000124.1:0-113614 GCF_003052605.1 Ectopseudomonas oleovorans
AGTCCATCTCATTGGGCTACGTCGTTTCTACCCCCTGATCCGCTCATAGGGCACCCGCTCGCGCCCGGCGCGCAGCGTCTGCACCGACCAGTTCAGTTCGTAGGGCGGGTGAAACCCGCCACATAGCCCTGGCGGGTTGCACCCGCCCTACAGATGACTACTCCATAGCCCGGATGCAATCCGCCGATGCCCTGAAAAGCTACCGGCTTGCATCCGGGCATGGAATTGCCCTCGGTGTTGTCTATCAAGGCCAGCGAGGGTAAAACCTCAACTTAACTTGAGGTCAACAGGATTTTTCATGACGACGTCGTGCTCCATCCACGAACGCCCGCTGAGCGTCGGCCAGATCGCCGAACGCAGCGGCGTGGCGGTTTCCACACTGCATTTCTACGAGACCAAAGGGCTGATCCACAGCCAGCGCAACGCCGGCAATCAGCGGCGTTACCGGCGCGACGTGCTGCGCCGCGTCGCGATCATCAAGGTGGCACAGCGCCTGGGCATTCCCCTGGCCGATATCGGTGTGGCACTGAGCACACTGCCCCGCGATCACATGCCGACGGCAGCGGACTGGCAGCAACTGTCGGCGCAATGGCAGCGCGATCTGGATGCGCGCATCGAGCAGCTGACGCGTCTTCGTGACCAGCTCACCGGCTGTATCGGTTGCGGTTGCCTGTCGATGCAGGACTGCCCACTGCGCAACCCCAGGGACGAACTCGGCGAACAGGGCCCCGGGGCGCGTTTACTGGAGACGGATTAATCGTCCAGGCAGTTGCGTCTGTTGCTGAACACCTCGCGGCAGATGTCACGCACGTCCAGAGAGATCGCCGGCACCTGCGGCAGACGCTCGACCAGTGCACGCACTACGCGCCGCGACAGCGCCCGCTTGTCGTCATCGCTGCGACCGGCCAGCACGTAGAAGATCAGGTGCACGAACAGCCCCGGCTCGCCACCCACGCAGTGGTGCTCGTACAGGCTCAGGCGCACCTTGATCTCACCGGGCTGGAACAGTCCCGTGTCAGCCGCCTG
The DNA here is from genome assembly GCF_003052605.1 of Ectopseudomonas oleovorans. Classification (GTDB taxonomy): domain Bacteria; phylum Pseudomonadota; class Gammaproteobacteria; order Pseudomonadales; family Pseudomonadaceae; genus Aquipseudomonas; species Aquipseudomonas oleovorans_A. Next base: position 1,027 of record NZ_QASO01000124.1, read on the forward strand.
GTCATGCACCAGTTGCACCAGCTCCTGCGGCGCGATCAGCTCACTCACCTCGCGGGCGGCTTCGATCAGGCAATGCGGCATGGATAAACCCTTGATGTAAGTGAATTTGTCATACGTTATCACACAACAAATTCGATACCAGTTGGTTTACCAGCTCTGCGCAGAACCGCGTTGCAAGCCTGCAACATCGCCAATAGCGCCGTTACATCGGGAAAACCTACTCAGACTTTCGTCTAGCAATGCGTTGACAAGCGATAAAAAGGCTGTCGATAATCCAGCAAGTTGTATGACGACATATGACAACGATAAAAACAAGAAACAGGGCCATGACATGACTACCCTCGCCTCTCCCTCAGCGCAGCAGCCCCTCGCCTGCTCGGCATCCATCGCCGCCACACGCCATAGAACCGGATTCGCCGGAGGCTGACGTCAGCCACCAGCAATGACCGGCCGCGTTCGGCCGGGCTATCGCCCTCTACGGGGCAAACACAACATTCCCATCATGCAGGTCCTGATGCAGACCAGCAGGGGATGGTTCGTTCAAAAACTGGGAGCACAACAACAATGACCGCACGCAACATCATTCCATTGGCCCTGCTCGGCAGCACGGCTCTGGCCCTGGTTATGCCGACCACCACGCACGCTGCCGGCTTCGTCGAAGACGCCAAGGTCACCCTCGGCCTGCGCAACTATTACTTCAACCGCAACTACCTCAACGGCACCGATCCGGTGATCCGTGGCGAGCGCCAGGGCCAGGCCGAAGGCTGGACGCAGAACTTCATCCTCGATGCCCGCTCCGGTTTCACTCAGGGCACTGTCGGCTTTGGCCTTGATGTGCTCGGTCTGTACAGCATCAAGCTGGATGGCAACCGTGGCGCCGCCAACACCCAACTGATGCCGATCCACGATGATGGCCAGGCCGCCGACCAGTTCGGCCGTACTGCCGTAGCTGCCAAGGCCAAGATTTCCAAGACCGAACTGAAGGTCGGCGAGTGGTTCGCCGTGCTGCCGATCCTGCGCGCTGACGACGGTCGTTCGCTGCCGCAAACCTTCCAGGGTGCCCAGCTGACTTCCAGCGAGATCGATGGCCTGACCCTGTACGGCGGCCAGTTCTGGAAGAACAGCCAGCGTCACGATGCCAGCCGTGAAGACATGACGTTCAACGGTGTAGAAGGCGATGACTTCAACTTCGGCGGTGGTGAGTACCGTTTCAACGGCAACAACACCATGGTCGGCGTCTGGCACGCACGCCTGGAAGACGTCTATCAGCAGAGCTACGTGCAACTGACCCACAGCCAGCCGGTGGGTGACTGGGTTCTGGGTGCCAACCTTGGCTACTTCAACGGCAAGGACGAAGGCGCGGCCAAGGCCGGCGACCTGGACAACAAGGTCTATCAGGGTGCGCTGTCGGCCAAGAGGGGCAACAACACCTTCCAGGTCACCTACCAGCGACTGAGCGGTGATACCAAATTCCTGCGTATCGACGGCGCCAGTGGCGGCACCCTGGTCAACGACGGTTTCCTGTCTGCTTTCGACAGCCCCGAGGAACGTTCCTGGCAGCTGCGTCATGACTACAACTTCGCCGGCCTCGGCATCCCGGGCCTGACCCTGATGAACCGCTACACCAGCGGCTCCAATATCCATGCCGGCGGCCGTACCGATGCCGAAGAGTGGAGTCGTGAAACCGAACTGGCCTACACCATTCAGGAAGGCACCCTGAAGAACCTGAACATTCGCTGGCGTAACTCCGACGTCCGCCGTGACGTTGGCCAGGATCTGCACGAGAACCGTCTGATCATCAACTACCCGCTGTCGATTCTGTAATACCGGACGCATCACTGCGTCCTATTGACTCCTGTGTGTTAACGGCACTTTATGCCCGTCCTCGTGACGGGCTTTTTTTTGCCCGCCAACTTTGACGCTCCCTGCACGACGTTAACCCGTAGGGTGCGCCGTGCGCACCGGCCTAGACGCCCTCAGCCGGGACACCCAGTTTCAGCGCAAGCGCCCGACCATCTGCGCCAGCACCGTCAACACATCCTGCCCCAGCTTCTGCGAGCGTGCGCCATTCCAGCCAGTGCGCGGCTGCGGGTTGTCGTCGTGGTCCTTGAACGGCATCTCGATGGTGAACGACAGGCAATCGAAGGCCTGGCCGACGGCGTTACAGGCCAGGGTAAGGTTGGCTTGACCCGGCTCGTCACGCGGATAACCGAAACGGGTCTGAAACTCGGCGCCGATACCTACCAGACGATTGCGGAAGTCTTCTTCCAGCGCAGCCAACCGTGGGGTGTAGCCCGGATTGCCCTCACAACCGGCGGTGAACACGTGAGGTATCTCTTCGTCGCCGTGGATATCGAGGAACAGGTCAACGCCAATACGCTGCATGTGCTGCAGCACGAACAACACCTCGGGGCTGCGCTCGGAGCTGGCTGACTGCCAGGCGCGATTGAGGTCCTGCCCGGCATGGTTGGTGCGCAGATGACCGCGATAGGCACCGTCCGGATTCATGTTCGGTACCAGATAGAATTCTGCCTGGCTGAGCAACGCCTGGACCTCGGCATCCTGCGGATCCTGCAGGCGCTCGATCAGCCCCTCCATGAACCACTCGGCCATATGCTCACCCGGATGCTGCTGGGCGATGATCCACAGTTTGCGCGCAGCGCCAGCCTGGCCACCAATGCGCAGTAGCTGGATATCACGGCCTTCCAGGCTTCTACCGCTGGCAACCAGTTCAGCGCCGCGCTCCAGAGCGTTGGCGATCAGGCGTTCATGCCGCGCTCGCGGGTAAGGCTCGAAATAAGCGAACCAGACGCGCTCGTGCTCGGCTTGCAACTCGAAGTGCAGTTGCCCGTCCTCATAACGGGTGGGCACGCGAAACCAGTCCTGCTGATCGTAGCTGGCCACGGCCTGGTAACCGTCCCAGGCGCGGTTGTAAGCCGACTGCCCGGCATTGGTCAGGCAGAAGCCATAACCCTGGCCAGGTTGCAGACCATCGACCTGAAAGTGAAACCACTGGAAATGGTGGCTGTTGAGGTCCGGGCGCATGGCCAGCAGTACGCGCTGCGGGTCGCTGGCGTCGACGACCTGAATGTTGCCACTGTCGAAATCCGCACTGATCTTCATGACTGCCTCGTAAGCGAAATCAGCGCTCAGGATTGCAGTTCATGACGCGAGTGTGAAGTCGCACCGCGACAGTCTGATCAACGACGGCGAACTATGGTGTCCAGAGTCAGCCTAATAGCGACTTGCCCTGTTTCCCGCCTACGGAGTTTCTGCCATGCCCAGCCCGATCAACCTGCGTCACGCTACCACTGCCCTGCTCGCCCTTGCGTTGCTGGCGGGCTGCGCCGGGCGTGAACCAGACTCCAGCGCGCCGGAAAAACAGCCGCAGGTGGAACAGCCCGTCACCCAGACCGAACAGGATCAACTGCGCCAGCAGGCCCAGCGTGGTGATCTGGAAAGCCAGTTCCAGCTCGGCAGCAGCTACTTCGTCGGCCAGCCGGAAAAGAACCTCAAGCAGGCCGAATACTGGTGGAAGCAGGCCGCCGACAAGGGGCACGCCATGGCCGCGGTCAGCTTGGCCTACCTCTACACCGGCCGCGACGCCCCTGAGTTCGCCAACCAGCGTGACATGCTCAAGTACCTCAACCAGTCAGCCGCTGCGGGCAACCCGATGGCGCAGCATGTGCTGGGCAACCTTTACCGACGCGGCGAAGGCGGCGTACCACGCGACCCTGACCAGGCGCAGCGCCTGTACCAGAGCGCCTGCCAGCAGCGCTACGAGCCTTCCTGCGCGGCGCTGGGCCAGTAGTGACGAAGGTTCAGACGTAACAGGCCACCTCGACGTTGTAGCCATCGGGGTCAAGCACGAAGGCGGCGTAGTAACCATATTCTTCGCGCAGGCCGGGCCGGCCATTGTCTTCGCCACCGGCCTGCAACGCCGCGGCATGGAAGGCTTGCACTGTCGCCTGGCTGTCGGCACGCAGGCAAAAATGCGTCAGCGGCTCACACTGACCACGTCCGGGGGCGGCACTGAGCAGGTAAAGCACGGCCTGCTCCTCGGCCTGCGGACCGAAGCCGGCGGCCAACCCAGCACCATGCTCGCCGTCGTATTTCAGTTCGTAGCCCAAAGGCGCCAGGGCCGCCTGATACCAGGCGCGACTGCGGCGAAAGTTGGCCACGGTGATACAAAGATGGTCGATCATCGAAACCTCACCATAGGTTTTCAGGCTGCGCACAGCCCTTCGCGCAGTTGTTGGAAGCCCACATGGCCGAGGAAGCCGCCAGCGCCCTCAACCGTCATGCCCTGCTCGATCGCATGAGCGAAACGCGCCGCCGGATCGTTGGCGAGTCGAGCCAGGTGGCGGGCCAGATGCGGGTAGTCGTGTCGCGGATCGAACAACTGGTGGTAGTCGACCCAGCGGCCGACACCGCTCAGGTAGGCATCCGCCAGACTGCGTCGCTGACCCAGCAGCCAGTCACGCTCGCTGAGCAACCGATCGAGATAACGACAGCCCGCCTTCACCTGTTCTGCGCCGAGGCTGCGCAACAGCTCGCGCTGCGGCTCGTCCAGCTCAGCCTTTTCATAAGCCAGCCACAGCGGGTTGAAGGCGGAGAAAAAGTCGGTCACCAGGTAGGACAGCATCTGGTTGAGTGCATCGAATTCGTCGCTGCCCTGGCGTGGGCCCAGCGGCGTATCCACCGACCGCGCCGCCAGGTTCAGGAGAATGGCCAGGCTCTCACTCAGGAACTCGCCGTTCTCCAGCAGCAGTGCGGGCGTCTGATAGAGCGGGTTGATCCGCTCGAAAAGCGGGTCCCAGGGTTGCTCGAGCATCTCGACCCGGCACAGGCGATAAGGTTGGCCGAGCCACTCGAGGGCTACGATCGAGCCGAACGAACAGCCTTGCGGAACGCCGTAGAACAGTATCGGTTGCATAAGGGTTGCTCCTTGTCTGCTGGTGGCCGACACGTCTTTAGCGTCGACCTACCTCCAGACTAAGAGCCAACTAGGCTATATTCCGCCCTAATAAAATCGCCTACCGCTGTTTTTTTTGAGTGCGCGCGCAGCAAGACAGTTAGCGGTTTGACCGGTGCGCACAGCGCCCCCTACGGAGCCTGCGATCCCCATGAACAGCCCCACCACCCGCGTGCTCGCCCTGCTGGAACTGCTACAAAGCCATGGCCAGCTCAGCGGCCGCGAACTGGCCGAGCGCCTCGAGGTGGACGGCCGCACCCTGCGCCGTTACATCCGCCACCTGGAAGACCTGGGAATTCCGGTGACCAGCGAGCGCGGCCGGCACGGTGGTTACCGCCTGGTGGCCGGTTTCAAGCTGCCGCCCTTGATGTTCACGGCTGAGGAGGCTCAGGCGGTGGCGCTGGGCCTGCTGGCGACGGCCAATCTGGGCCTGGCAGAAACAGCCGTGGCGGTGGCCAGTGCCCGCGCCAAGCTGGAGCGGGTCATGCCCAAGGGGCTGCAGCAGCGGGTGCGCGCCCTGAGCCAGAGCGCGATCCTGGATCTGCCGCGCAGCCGCGCCAATGGCGACCAGCAACTGCTGGCCGAGCTCGCCGCCGCCGCCGAGGCGCGCCGTCAGGTGCGGGTGAGCTATTGCAGCGATCAGGGCCAATGCAGTGAGCGCGAGGTCGATCCCTACGGTTTGGTGTTCCGCCAGGGCTTCTGGTACCTGAGCGGCTACTGCCACCTACGCCAGGCGGTGCGTTCTTTCCGCCTGGATCGCCTGCGCGAAGTGCGCGCCCTGGAGAGCCACTTCGAGCGGCCGGAAGCCTTCGACGCCGCCGCCCACCTCAATACCAGCATCGCCACCCTGCCACGGGCCTACCCGGTGAGTATCCAGCTGCACACCGACCTCGCCGGTGCCATCGCCGAACTGGGGAGCAACGCCGGTCTGCTGATGCCCGAAGGCAACAGCGTGCGCCTGACCACCAGCACCGACAGCCCGACCTGGTTCGCTCGCCTGCTGCTACGCCTGTCCTTCGACTTCACCATCGAACAGCCGGTCGAGTTGCGTGAGGCCCTACGCCAGCAGGCGCAACGCATGCTGGAACTGGTCGCGCGCTAAGGATGGTCTGGTACGCACCAGACCATCGCGTAGTCCCCGCTCGCTAGCAGGCCGTTGAAAAACGTAGGCGAGGCAAGCCAGTGCAATACCGATGGCGGCCCCACAAAAACAGGCGAAAAACGGCCGGGGTCGCGCTCGACTTTACGTGTTGTAAATGAGCATTTTGAGCCTGTTTTCAACGCAGCAATGGCAACGCAGGTAGTTTTTCAACAGCCTGCTAGGGCTGCAGATCGAACAGCGCCTTGCCGCTTTCCATGTCGCTCGGGGCAGAGAAATGCTCGTGGAAGATCAGCCAGCGGCCGCCCTGGCGGCGCAGGCACTGGGTCACGCGCATCCAGCAGGTCTCCAGCTCGCCCTTTTCATTGGCGCCGCCACAATGCAGCAGGTAATGGGTCACGCCCAGATCGCCGCTGGCGGTGAAGGCCGGCTCGTGCGGTTCGAACATCCCCGGGCCGCTGCACATCTCCATGCAGGCCTGCCAATGTGCCTGGTACGCCGGGCGCCCCTGGAAACGCAACGGGCCGATGGCGTCGTAGGACACCACGTCCTCGACGTAGTGACTCATGATGCGCGCCACGTCCTTGCTGCGGCAGGCTTCGGTCCAGTCGTTCAGGGCATCTTGCAGTTCGTGCTGACTCATGTCGTTTCTCCTTCGCTAGGCTCTGTACAAAAAGTGCCTGCGCTCGGTGATGCTGCGTTAAAAACAGACTCAGAATGCTCATTTACAACACGTAAACTCCGCTTCTTCGCCTGTTTTTGCCTTGCCTGACCATCGCTCGACGACTTTTCGTACAGAGCCTTAGGTTCAGGCCTTGTGGCCGCAGCAGTCGTGGGTGGGCGCGGTCTGTTCGTACTCGTCGTGCAGGCGCGTCCAGTTGAGCCCCTTGCCGTCCAGATCGGGCATGCCGTCCCAACCCTCGCCGCGGCCAAAAGGCGTGAAGTCGAGGAAATGGAAGCTGCTCATCAGCATCTCCACGCCTCGGCCATAGGTGGAATAGGTGTGGTAGATGCGCCCACCGTCGCGCAGGAACACGCTGACACCGGGCTGCTCGCCCTGGATGTGATAGGTCAGCCCCAGGCGCTCGAGCTCGTCCTTGTCGCGGTAGTTGTATTCGACCGGCGCGACCTGCTCGTCGGTGGTGGCATGGTAGTCGTAGTTGAAGCGGCTGCCGTAGGAGCTGTACCAGGGCAGGGTCCAGCCCATGCGCCGTTTGAACGCCTCGAGATCGGCCAAGGGCGCCCGCGAAACCAGGACCAGGTTGGTATCGCGAGCATGCAGGTGGGACTGGTGGCCGATGTTGTCCACCAGGCAGGAACAGCCGTCAGAGCCCTCGCCGCGATCCATGTGGTACATGAAGTGGTAGACGATCAGCTGGCTGCGCCCGTGGAACAGCGCCTCCAGGCCGACTTCGCCCTGCGGGCCGTCGAAGCGGTAATCCTCTTCCACCAGCACCATGGGCAGGGCACGGCGGGCGCGGTTGATTGCGTCGCGCTGACGGGTCAGCGCCTTTTCCTGTTCGAGCAGCGCCTTGCGAGCGGCCAGCCATTGCTCACGCGTGGCGACCTCGGGGACATAGTGGCGATCCATAGCGGTTCTCCCTGTTGATCGAGCCTTGCCGGCTCAGTGCTGAGCGGCCTGCAGCTGCGCCGGCTGGATATCCAGCTCGCGCACCGGGCGCACTTCCACGCAGCCGACACGGGCGGCGGGAATGTGTCCGGCGAGCTGGATGGCCTCGTTGAGGTCGCGCGCCTCCACCAGATAGAAGCCGGCCAGTTGCTCCTTGGTTTCGGCGAAGGGGCCGTCGGTGATCGCCAGCTTGCCGCCGCGCATGCGCACGGTGGTGGCGGTCTGCACCGATTGCAGCGCCTCGGCGGCGAGCATGCGCCCGCTCTCCTGAACCGAGTTGGCGTAGGCGAAGCATTCGCTGTCATGCGGGCTGTCGGGGGAGCTGTGCAGCTCCTGTTCGTTGGCGTAGACGAGGCAGAGGTATTTCATGACGCACTCCAGTTCCTTGGCGGGTGGGTACTGGATAGTCGAACGCAGCGAGCGCATTTCGACATTGGCCGCAAAAACATCACAGAAGCCGACGAACGGTAGGGTGCGCCGTGCGCATCAGCCTCTCCGTAGTCCTCGCGCACTGGCGATTCACAGTCTGCCGGCGACCTCGGTGCGCGCAGCGCACTCTACTCGGGGACTTCGACGCTGACGTGAATGGCGTCGTGGCGCCAGAACTCCAGGTCGCAGTCGATGATGCGTCCGTGCTGATCGCGGTTGACCCGGGTAATGCGCAGCGCCGGGCTGCCCGCTGCCACCTTGAGGCTGGCCGCGGCTTCGGCGTGCAGCGCGGTGGGTACCATGTCGAAGCGCACGCGACCGTAGTGGATGCCGTACTCGCTGGCATACAGGTCGGTCAGCGAGCGAGTCAGGTCGAACTCGAGAATGCCGGGGAAGTAGGCCGGATTCAGGTAGTGCTCGACATACAGCACCAGGCGCCCGTCGATGCGCCGCGCGCGGCACACCTGATAGACGCTCGACAGTGCCGGCAGCGCCAGCACCTGACAGATCTGCGCGGAGGCCGGCATCAAGCGCGCACTCAGGACCTCGGTAGCCGGTACCCGCCCCTGCTCGGCGACCATGGCGTGGAAGTGGGTACGTACCAGAGGGTTGTAGGCCACCCGTTGCGGCGAAACGAACCAGCCACGACGCTCCTCGCGATAGACCAGCCCCTGTGCCTCCAGCTGGCCGAGCGCCTCGCGCAGGGTGATGCGGGTGGTGTCGAACAGTTCGCTGAGCTTGCGTTCGGCCGGCAGCTTGCTACCGGAGGGCAGCAGGCCGCGGTCGATCTGCTCCTGCAACGCGCGGCAGATGACGGTGACGGCCCGCGGCGCTTCTTCGCGCATCAATTGTCTCCCTTATGGACTAGTCCAGCCCCATCACGGGGCAAAAGTCGTGTGCTCGGACGGCTTACCAGCCTAGGCAGTCTAGATGACCTGCAGATGACAACCCTGCTACAAGCACGCCGCATGCCACCGCCGCCAAGGTCCGCAGGCCGCGAAATCAGTTACTTAGCCATGGTCTACGCTTGTTGAGCGCGCCAGCCGGTCAAGCCTAGACATCTGCCCCCGGCGACCCGACATAAAACTGTCATTGAAGGCGCCTAGATTGGCTCAGGTCTTGCTGATCTAGACCAACACTCTCATGCAAAGGAGTTTCCGATGAAACAACTGCTGCTGGCTTCACTGATGGGCTCGGCCATCGCCCTGGCGACCTCCGCCATGGCCGAAGGCACCGACTTGCAGGCACTGGAACAGGCTGCACGCGCCGAGGGCGCGGTGAATAGCGTGGGTATGCCCGACAGCTGGGCCAACTGGAAAGACACCTGGGCGGACCTGGCGCGCCTCTACGGTCTCAAGCATCAGGACACCGACATGAGCTCGGCGCAGGAAATCGCCAAGTTCGCCGCCGAGAAGGAAAACGCTACCGCCGATATCGGTGACGTCGGCGCCGCCTTCGGCCCCATCGCAGTGCAGCAGGGTGTCACCCAGCCGTACAAGCCGAGCACCTGGGCGCAGATTCCGGATTGGGCCAAGGATGAAGATGGCCACTGGATGCTGGCCTACACCGGCTCCATCGCCTTTATCGTCAACAAGCAACTGGTCAAGGACATCCCGCGTTCCTGGGCCGACCTCAAGACCGGCACCTACAAGGTCTCAGCCGGGGACGTCAGCACCGCTGCGCAAGCGGTCAACGGTGTACTGGCGGCTGCCATCGCCATGGGCGGCAACGAGAGCAACGTGCAACCGGCCCTGGATTTCTACGGCGAACTGGCCAAGCAGCGTCGCCTGTCGCTGGCCAACCCGACCATCCAGACCCTGGAGAAGGGCGAAGTGGAAGTCGGCATCGTCTGGGACTTCAACGGCCTGAGCTACCGCGACCAGATCGACCCCGAGCGCTTCGAGGTGCTGATCCCGTCTGACGGTTCGGTGATCTCCGGTTACACCACCATCATTAACAAGTGGGCGAAGAACCCCAACGCCGCCAAGCTGACCCGCGAATACATCTTGAGCGACGCCGGGCAGATCAACCTGGCCAAGGGCAACGCCCGCCCGATCCGTGCCGAGCACATCGAGCTGCCGGCCGAGGTGCAGGCCAAGCTGCTGCCGCAAGAGCAGTACGCCAAGGTCCAGCCGATCAAGGATGCCGCTGCCTGGGAGGCCACCTCCAAGGCCCTGCCGCGCCTGTGGCAGGAGCACGTGATCATCAATATGAACTGATGCCGTAGCCCGGAGGTAATCCTGGGTGTTCTTGGGCATTACCTTGAATGCTGCATGCACGCGATTGGCTCCCCTCTCCCATTCATGGGAGAGGGGCTGGGGGAGAGGGCTGAAAACACCGCGAATCTGCCGGTTTTCCCCTCTCCCTAACCCTCTCCCCAAAGGGGCGAGGGGACTGACCGCGTTCGACCGTTGCTTATGTGAACAATATGACGGCACTTCTCCCGGATCATCTCCGGGCTACGACCGAACGAGAGATATCGATGAAACACAACGTCATTCTGGTGGTACTGGATGGCCTGAGCTATCAGGTGGCCCAGCATGCGCTGGGGCATCTGCAGGCATACTGTCAGGCCGGACGCGCCGCGCTGTACAAGCTCGACTGCGCCCTGCCGGCGCTGTCCCGCCCGCTCTACGAATGCATCCTCACCGGCGTGGCGCCCATCGACAGCGGCATCGTCAATAACGATGTGGTGCGCCTGTCGCATCAGCGCAGCATCTTTCACTACGCCCGTGACGCCGGCCTGAGCACCGCCGCTGCGGCCTATCACTGGGTCAGTGAGTTGTATAACCGCGCGCCCTTCCAGGCTGCCCGCGACCGTCATACCAGCGATGAGTCGCTACCGATCCAGCACGGCCACTTCTACTACGCCGACCACTACCCGGATTCGCACCTGTTCGCCGATGCCGACAGCCTGCGCCAGCGCCATAGCCCCAACCTGCTGCTGGTGCACCCGATGAACATCGACGACGCCGGCCACAAGCACGGTCTCGACAGTTCGCAGTACCGCAACGCCGCGCGCATGGCCGATGTGCTGCTGGCCGAATACATCCAGCCCTGGCTCGACGCCGGTTACCAGATCCTGGTGACCGCCGATCACGGCATGAACAACGACCGCAGCCACAATGGCCTGCTGGCGGAAGAGCGCGAAGTGCCGCTGATCGTTCTCGGCAGCGCGTTCAGCCTCGATCCTGCAGCCCGCCCGCAACAAACCGAGTTATGCGGCACCATCTGCCAGCTGCTCGGCGTGGCCCACGACAAACCCTGGTGCAGGGAGCTGCTTGCATGAAGTCGTCCATTTCCAGCAAGGGTTGGGCGCTGTTGTGCTTGGTGCCCTTCGCCCTGTTCTTCCTCGCCTTCCAGATCGCGCCGCTGGCCTGGGTGGCGAGCAACAGCCTGAACACTGCCGATGGCTGGGGTCTGGGTAATTTCCAGCAGGCGTTTTCTTCGGCGTTCTATCGTCAGGCCATGCGCCACAGCCTGGAGGTGGCCTTCTGGTCGAGCCTGTTCGGCATCATCATCGCCATCATCGGCAGCTATTCGCTGCGCCAGGTCAGTAGCCGCCTGCGCGACTTCGTCATGGCGTTTTCCAACATGACCAGCAACTTCTCCGGGGTGCCGCTGGCCTTCGCCTTCATCATCCTGCTCGGTTTCAACGGCGCGCTGACCATCCTGCTCAAGCAGATGGGCGTGATCGAGGACTTCAACCTCTACTCCAAGACGGGTCTGATCGTCCTTTACACCTATTTCCAGATTCCCCTCGGCGTGCTGCTGCTCTATCCGGCCTTCGACGCCCTGCGCGAAGACTGGCGCGAGTCGGCCGAGCTGCTCGGCGCCAGCAATTGGCAGTTCTGGCGCCATATCGGCCTGCCGGTGCTGACCCCTGCACTACTTGGCACCTTCGTCATCCTGCTGGCCAACGCCCTGGGCGCCTACGCCACGGTGTATGCGCTGACCACCGGCAACTTCAACATCCTGCCGATCCGTATCGCGGCGATGGTCTCCGGCGACATCTTCCTCGATCCGAACATGGCCAGCGCACTGGCGATGGTGCTGGTCGGCCTGATGACCCTGATCACCATCGTCCACCAATGGCTGCTGCGCCGGAGCTACCATGTCGCCCGCTGAAAAACGCTCGCCGCTGTTCCACCAACTGGTGGTCTACCTGCTGTTTCTGATCCTGCTGCTGCCACTGCTCGGCACACTGGTGTATTCGCTATCCACCAGTTGGTCGGCGACCGTCCTGCCCAGCGGCTTTACCTTCAAGTGGTACGTGGCGCTGTGGAGCGATGCGCGCTTTCTGGCCGCCTTCGGCCGCTCGCTGCTGGTGTGCTTTGGCGCGCTGGCGTTGTCATTGCTGCTGATCCTGCCGCTGCTGTTCGTGGTCAACTACCACTTCCCCAAACTGGACGCGGTGATGAACGTGCTGATCCTGCTGCCGTTCGCCATTCCGCCGGTGGTGTCCTCGGTCGGCCTGATGCAGCTGTTCGCGTCCGGCCCGCTGCCGATCCTCGGTACGCCATGGATACTGATCGGCTGCTACTTCACCATCGCCCTGCCCTTCATGTACCGCGCCATCAGCAACAACCTGCAGGCGATCAACCTGCGCGACCTGATGGACGCCGCCCACCTGCTCGGCGCCAGCACCTGGCGCGCCGCATTCATGGTGGTGCTGCCGAACCTGCGCAAGGGGTTGATGGTTTCGGTGTTCCTGTCCTTCAGCTTCCTGTTCGGCGAATTCGTCTTCGCCAACCTGCTGGTGGGCAGCCGCTACGAGACGCTGCAGGTGTACCTGTACAACATGCGCAACGACAGCGGCCATTTCACCAGCGCCCTGGTGATCTCCTATTTCATGTTCGTGCTGCTGATGACCTGGGCAGCCAACCGTCTGAACAAGGGGTAGGAGCCAGCTTGCTGGCGATCCCTTACCCGCTTGCCCACAAGGATCTGCAATGAGTTACCTGAATATCCGAAACCTGCACAAAAGCTACGGCCCGACGCGGATCTTTACCGACATCAATATCGAGATCGGCCAGGGCCAGTTCATCACCCTGCTCGGCCCGTCCGGCTGCGGCAAGTCCACCCTGCTGCGCTGCATCGCTGGCCTGACGGCGGTCGACGGCGGGCAGATCCTGCTGGGCGGCGAGGACCTGGTACCCGTTGCGCCGCAAAAGCGCGGCATCGGCATGGTGTTCCAGAGCTACGCGCTGTTCCCCAACATGACCGTGGCGCAGAACGTCGCCTTCGGCCTGCGCATGCAGAAAGTCCCAGCCGCCGAGGCCAGCAAGCGTGTCGCCGAGGTGCTGGAGCTGGTGGAGCTCAACGACTACGCCAATCGTTACCCGCAGCAGCTCTCCGGCGGCCAGTGCCAGCGCGTGGCCCTGGCCCGTTCGCTGGTCACTCGCCCGCGCCTGCTGCTGCTCGATGAGCCGCTGTCGGCCCTGGATGCGCGCATCCGCAAACACCTGCGCGAGCAGATTCGTGCCATCCAGCGCGAGCTGGGCCTGACCACCATTTTCGTCACCCACGATCAGGAAGAGGCGCTGGTCTTGAGCGACCGCATCGTGCTGATGAACGGCGGTAACATCGTCCAGAGCGGCGATGCCGAAACCCTCTACACCGCGCCGGCCGATGCCTTCGCCGCCGGTTTTATCGGCAACTACAACCTGCTCGACGCCGATGCCGCCAGCCGCTTGCTGCTGCGCCCGGTGAACAGCCGCGTGGCGATTCGCCCGGAGGCCATCCAGATCGCGGCTCAGGGGATCGAGGGCACCATTGTCAGTCACAGCCTGCTCGGCAACGTCATCCGCTACCGCGTCGAGGCCCGTGGCGTGGAGCTGCTCGTGGATGTGCTCAACCGCTCCGCTGCCGACCTGCACCACGATGGCCAAAGCGTCAGCCTGGCCATTGGCGCCGATGCGATCCGGGAGGTGGCGTGATGGCTCTGGCGATCTTCGACCTCGACGAAACCCTGATCCACGGTGATTGCGCCAGCCTCTGGACGCAGGAAATGGTCAAGCTCGGATGGGCCGATGGTGAATCCTTCATCGCCCACGAGCAGGAGCTGATGCGCCAGTACGCCGCCGGCACCCTAGCCATGGAGGACTACATGGCCTTTACCCTGTCGCCGCTGGTCGGCCGCACGCCCGAGGAGGTCGCCCATGTGGTCGAGCCCTTCGTCGAGGACGTGATCGAACCGATCTTCTACAGCGACGCCAGCCGCACCCTGGCCGCCCACCGCGCCGCCGGCGACCGCCTGCTGGTGATCTCCGCCTCGGCGCACTTCCTGGTCAGCGCCATCGCCGAGCGCTTCGGCATCGATGAGGTGCTAGCCATCGACCTGGAGCTGCAGCACGGCTTCTACAGCGGGCGTACCCAGGGCGTACTGACCTACCGCGAAGGCAAGGTAACACGTCTGCATGCCTGGCTCGCCGAGCAGAGCGAAAGCCTGGCCGGCGCCAGCTTCTATTCCGACTCGCGCAATGACCTGCCGCTGTTGCGGTTGGTCGACAAGCCCTACGCGGTCAACCCCGACCCGACCCTGCGCGCCCATGCCGAACAGGCCGGCTGGCCGATTCTCAATTGGCGCTGATCCTGCCGTAGAGTGCGCCGTGCGCACCGGCGTCCTCTGATACGTGCAGTCAACCATCAGGGCCCGCTGTTTCAGGGTGCGCACAGCGCGCCCTACCCCGTTACGGGCTCATGATCCCTTCGCAGGCCTCGATCAACGCCGCCGCCAGCTCCCGCGCGTAACCGGGCAACTGGTTGCGCGCATGCAGGGCCACTTCCACCGGCGCCACCGGGGCGAAACCTTCGGCCTCACCCAGTTCGCGGTGTGCGGCAGTGATCAACCGGCGCGGCAACAGGGTCAGACCCAGCCCGCCTTCGGCAGCGGCGCTGACCCCGAGCAGACTGCTGCTGACATAGGCGATACGCCAGGGTTTGCCCATGGCATCCAGCGCGTGGGTCATCTCCAGGCGGTACAGGCCGTTGGGCGGGAACACCGCCAGCGGCACCGGGTTGCGCGCCAGCACCGGGCGCGCTCGGCTGTCGAGCCAGGCCAGCGGTTCGGCCCAACTGGCCAGGCCCTTGGCGCTACCGGCGCGCTGCTTGATCAGCGCCAGGTCCAGCTCACCGGCATTGAACGCGCGCCACACGTCATGACTCAGACCACTGGTGATCTCCAGGCGAATGCCCGGATGCGCGTCGGCAAAATCGGCCAGATAAGGCGTCAGGCTGCTGGCGGCGAAATCGTCCGGCACGCCGAGGCGTATCTCGCCCTCCACCGCGCTCTGCCCCAGAGCGAGCATCGCCTCGTCCATCAGTGCGACGATGCGGTTGGCATACCCCAGCAGGCGCTCGCCCTCGGTGGTGGTCACCACGTAGCGGCCGCTGCGGTCGAGCAGCTCGGCGCCGAGCTGCTCTTCCAAGCGCCGTACCTGCTGGCTGACCGTGGACTGCGTCAGATGCAGGCTGGCAGCCGCGCGGGTGAAGCCACCGGTCTGCACCACGGCGAGAAAACTGCGTAACAGCACCGGATCGAGCATGTCGCTACCCATCATGAAGTCCACTGGCAGGCATTCTACTATTTAATTTCCGAATCCAGCCGCGAATTCCTATAGTGCAGGGGAGTCAATTTTCCGCGCCGGGAGCCATCCCTGCGCCATTCACCCGCCGAGGCAATCTCTCGATGAGCAAATCGCCCTACTACTACGCCCCGCATGGCGGTCATCCAGGTCAGGAGCAGCTGCTGACCGACCGCGCCATGTTCACCGAAGCCTACGCCGTGATCCCCAAAGGCGTGATGCGTGACATCGTCACCAGCCACCTGCCGTTCTGGGACAACATGCGCATGTGGGTCATCGCCCGTCCGCTGACCGGCTTCGCCGAAACCTTCTCGCAGTACATCGTCGAAGTCGGCCCCAACGGCGGCAGCGACAAGCCCGAGCTGGACCCGACCGCCGAAGGCGTGATCTTCGTCGTCGAAGGCACCTGTGACCTGAGCCTGAACGGCACTCAGCATGCCCTGCGCCCGGGCAGCTACGCCTTCATCCCGCCAGAAAGCGATTGGTCGCTGCGCAACAACGGCAGCGAAGCCGTGCGTTTTCACTGGCTGCGCAAGGCCTATCAACCAGTCGAAGGCGTGCCGTATCCGGAAGCCTTCGTCACCCACGAGCAGGACATCGAGCCGATCGTCATGCCCGGCACCGAAGGCCGCTGGAGCACCACGCGCTTCGTCGAGATCAGCGACATGCGCCATGACATGCACGTCAACATCGTCAATTTCGAGCCGGGTGGCGTGATCCCCTTCGCTGAAACCCACGTCATGGAACACGGCCTGTACGTGCTCGAAGGCAAGGCGGTGTACCGCCTGAACCAGGACTGGGTCGAAGTGGAAGCCGGCGACTTCATGTGGCTGCGCGCCTTCTGCCCGCAGGCCTGCTACGCCGGCGGCCCGAGCCGCTTCCGCTACCTGCTGTACAAGGACGTCAACCGCCAGATGCCGCTGACTTTGGGTGGTCTGAAGCGCTGAGTCCTATCGCACAGTAGGAGCGGCTTCAGCCGCGAAGCTGTCGCCGCTGCGACTGCATGGAAGCAGGATGCCCGAGCCGAAAGCACCTCCCACGGCGCACGAATGAAAAGACCACCCCTAAGGGTGGCCTTTTCATTTCTACCGCAACCGATCAGCTATGACGGATCAGGTGATCGAAGGCAGAGAGCGATGCCTTGGCACCTTCGCCTACGGCAATCACGATCTGCTTGTAGGGCACAGTGGTCACGTCACCGGCGGCGAACACGCCGGGGATGTTGGTGGCGCCCTTGGCGTCGACGATGATCTCGCCGAAGCGGTTGAGTTCCACCGTGCCTTTCAGCCAGTCGCTGTTGGGCAGCAGACCGATCTGCACGAAGATGCCTTCCAGCTCGACGGTGTGCAGCTCCTCGGTAGTGCGATCCTTGTACACCAGGCCGTTGACCTTCTGACCGTCGCCCTTGACCTCGGTGGTCTGCGCGCTCTTGATCACGGTCACGTTGGGCAAGCTATAGAGCTTCTTCTGCAGCACGGCGTCGGCACGCAGGGTGTCGGCGAACTCCAGCAGGGTCACGTGGGCGACGATGCCGGCCAGGTCGATGGCTGCCTCGACGCCGGAGTTACCGCCGCCGATCACCGCCACACGCTTGCCCTTGAACAGCGGGCCGTCGCAGTGCGGGCAGAAGCACACGCCCTTGGCCTTGTATTCCTGCTCGCCAGGTACACCCATCTCGCGCCAGCGGGCGCCAGTGGAGAGGATCACGGTCTTGGCCTTGAGGGTCGCGCCGTTCTCGAACTTCACTTCGTGCAGGCCGCCTTCGCTGCTGGCCGGCACCAGAGCCGAAGCGCGCTGCAGGTTCATCACGTCGACTTCGTATTCCTTGACGTGTTCCTCCAGAGCACGCACCAGTTTCGGGCCTTCGGTTTCCTTGACCGAGATAAAGTTCTCGATGGCCATGGTGTCCAGCACCTGACCGCCGAAGCGCTCGGCGGCAATGGCAGTACGGATACCTTTACGCGCGGCGTAGATCGCAGCAGAAGCACCCGCCGGTCCACCGCCGACTACCAGTACATCGAAGGCATCCTTGGCGCTCATCTTCTCAGCGTCGCGGTTGGCAGCGCCGGTGTCGATCTTGGCAAGGATTTCCTTCACTTCCATACGGCCGGAAGCGAACACCTCGCCGTTCAGGTAGACGCTCGGTACGGCCATTATCTGGCGGCGCTCGACTTCTTCCTGGAACAGCGCGCCGTCGATCGACACGTTGCGGATATTGGGGTTGAGCACGGCCATCAGGTTCAGCGCCTGGACCACGTCCGGGCAGTTCTGGCAGGACAGCGAGAAGTAGGTTTCGAACTCGAAACGGCCTTCGATGCTCTTGATCTGCTCGATGGTTTCCGCGTCCAGCTTGGACGGGTGGCCGCCGACCTGCAGCAGGGCCAGCACCAGCGAGGTGAACTCGTGGCCCATGGGGATACCGGCGAAGACAACGCCGGTGTCTTCACCCGGACGATTCAGGGCGAAGGACGGACGGCGGGCATCGTTGCCGTCGGTCTTCAGGGTGATCTTGTCAGTCAGGCTGACGATGTCGTTGAGCAGTCCGAGCAGCTCTTGCGATTTTTCGCCGTCATCGAGGGAGGCAACGATCTCGAACGGCAGGCTCACCCTTTCCAGGTAGGCCTTCAATTGGTCTTTAAGATTGGCATCCAACATGACGGGAGTCATCCTCTAGCGAATTTCAGATATAAAAACGCCCGGGCGGATTGCGCCCGGGCGTTCGGGCACCTGAGGAAGCCCTGTAGGACTTCTTGAGGCGGAAAACGGGATGGAGTGCAGCGCTTAACGCTGCAAATCCATGTTCGTTTTTTAGATCTTGCCGACCAGGTCCAGGGACGGAGCCAGGGTCTTCTCGCCTTCCTTCCACTTGGCCGGGCAGACTTCACCCGGGTGAGCGGCGGTGTACTGGGCGGCCTTCAGCTTGCGCAGGGTCTCGCCGACGTCGCGGGCGATCTCGTTGGAGTGGATTTCCACGGTCTTGATCACGCCTTCCGGGTTGATCACGAAGGTGCCGCGCAGGGCCAGACCTTCTTCGTCGATGTGCACGTCGAAGGCACGGGTCAGCTGATGGGTCGGATCGCCGATCAGCGGGAACTGAGCCTTGCCAACAGCCGGCGAAGTTTCGTGCCAGACCTTGTGCGAGAAGTGAGTGTCGGTGGTCACGATGTAGACCTCGGCACCGGCCTTCTGGAACTCGGCGTAGTTGTTGGCAGCGTCTTCGATTTCGGTCGGGCAGTTGAAGGTGAAGGCAGCCGGCATGAAGATCAGCACGGACCACTTGCCCTTCAAGGACTGCTCGGTGACTTCGATGAACTCGCCAGCGTGGAAAGCGTTGACTTTGAACGGTTGTACCTGAGTGTTGATGAGGGACATCTCTGACTCCTTCTGAGGTTTCTGTGAGGGTTTGAAATTTACAGGGCGTATCTTAGCGACCTAACGAAAAAAAGCTTATTGATTACGGCCATGATATTGATTGAATGAGCCAATCGTTGACCAAGCCCGCGCCAGGCGCGGGCTAGAGCTACTGCTCAGACAAGATCGGGATCGATAAGCAGCGCGATTTTACCCGCAACCTGATTACCGGCGAGTGTCTCGAATGCCGCTTCACTGTCTTTGAGGGCAAAACTGCGCTCGAGTTGCGGCTTTAACCGCCCCTCGGCAAACAGCGGCCAGACCTGTTGCTGCAGATCATGCAACAGGTCGGCCTTGAACGAGTCGTCGCGATTGCGCAGGGTCGAGCCGATCAGTTGAACGCGCTTGCCCAGCACCAGGGCCAGGTCCAGGGTGGCCTCGCGTCCGCCCATCAAACCAATATTGATCCAACGACCATCACGGGCCAGCAATTCCAGGTTGAGCGCCGCGTACTGCCCGCCAACCGGATCGAGAATCACATCGAACGGTCCGAAATCACGCAGCGCTTGCAGGTCTTCGCCGCGCAGGGCACCGCCCTGGGCACCGAGCGCTTCGCAGTAGGCCAACCGCTCGGCAGAGCCGACGCTGACCCAGCAAGGGCTGCCGAATGCCTTGCACAGCTGGATAGCAGCCGAGCCGACACCGCTGGCGCCGGCATGCAGCAGGACCTTCTCACCGGGGCGCAGGGCTCCGAGCTGGAACAGATTGAGCCAGGCGGTGGCATAGACCTCGGGCACCACAGCCGCCTCGACCAGACTCAAGCCTTCTGGCACCGGCATGGCGTGGCGAGCATCGAGCACCACCTCTTCGGCCATGCCACCACCGGCAAGCAGACAGCAGACGCGATCCCCCACCTGCCAGGTGCTGCCGGCGCCGACTTCAACAACTACCCCGGCGCACTCCAGGCCCAGCGCCTGGCTCGCACCAGGCGGCGGCGGATAAAGCCCGGCGCGCTGCAACAGGTCAGCCCGGTTGAGCCCAGCGGCAGCCACCTTGACCCGAATCTGCCCCGCGTCACAGGTCTGCGCCGGTTGTTCCAGCCACTCTGCACGCCCTTCAACGCCTTGCAATGCCTTCATGCTGCCTCCATAGTGCAAGTGAACCGAGCCCAGCGCCGACCGCCGGGCTTTCGCCTAGCGCCAACGGAACCTGGCGCCCTCAAATACGGCCTAATATGCGTTATCAACTGCCACTACGTCGAATCAGCATGAAGCGATCTCTTGCAAGCACCGCCCTCGCCCTCGTACTCGGCTTCAGTGCCCTGCCGCTGGCGGCCAAGACCACCGCAGCGACCAGTTGGGACTATCTGCAGCCGGATCGCGAGCAGGTGATCGCCAGCCTCAACGTAGTGGAGCTGCTGCGCCGCCATCACTACAACAAGCCGCCGCTGAACGACGAACGCTCGATTCAGATCTATGACAACTACCTGAAGTTGCTCGATCCATCGCGCAGCTATTTCACTGCCGCTGACATCGCCGAATTCAACCAGTGGCGCACCCGCTTCGATGATCTGCTGAAAAGCGGCGACCTCGAACCCGGCTTCACCATCTTTCGCCGCCACCTGACCCGCACGGAAGAGCGCCTGAACTATGCGTTGGCGGAACTGGGCAAGGGCGTCGACAAGATCGATTTCAGCATCGATGAAGAGCTGCAGGTCGATCGCGAGAAAGCGCCCTGGGCCAAAGACCGCGCTGAACTCGATGAACTGTGGCGCAAGCGTGTCAAAGACGAAGTGCTGCGGCTGAAGATCGCCGGCAAGGAAACCAAGGACATCCAGGAACTGCTGACCAAGCGCTACAAGAACCAGTTGGCGCGCCTCAAGCAGACCCGTGGCGAGGACGTGTTCCAGACCTACATCAACGCCTTCGCCACCACCTACGACCCGCACACCACTTATCTGTCACCGGATAATGCGGAAAACTTCGACATCAACATGAGCCTGTCGCTCGAAGGCATCGGCGCCGTCCTGCAAAGCGACAACGAGCATGTCAAGGTGGTGCGCCTGGTGCCTGCCGGCCCAGCTGAAAAGAGCAAGCAGATCGCACCGGCCGACAAGATCGTCGGCGTCGCCCAGGGCAATGATGAAATGGTCGACGTGATCGGCTGGCGCCTGGACGAAGTGGTCAAGCTGATTCGCGGCCCGAAAGGTTCCACCGTGCGCCTGGAAGTGATTCCGGCCAGCAATCCGCCCAGCGACCAGACCAGCAAGGTGGTCACCATCACCCGCGAAGCAGTCAAGCTGGAAGAGCAAGCTGCCAAGAAGAAGGTTCTGGAGCTCAAGCACGAGGGGCGTGATTACAAGCTCGGCGTCATCGAACTGCCGGCCTTCTACCTCGACTTCAAGGCCTTCCGCGCTGGCGACCCGAACTACAAGAGCACCACCCGTGACGTCAAACGCCTGCTCGACGAGCTGCAGGCCGAGAAGGTCGACGGCGTGGTCATCGACCTGCGCAACAACGGCGGTGGCTCGCTGCAGGAAGCCACCGAACTGATCAGCCTGTTCATCGAACAGGGCCCCACTGTACTGGTGCGCAACGCCGACGGCCGTGTCGACGTACTCGCCGACGAGAACAAGGGCGTTTACTACAGCGGCCCACTGGCCGTGCTGGTCAACCGCCTGTCCGCCTCGGCCTCGGAAATTTTCGCCGGCGCCATGCAGGATTATCACCGCGCACTGATTCTCGGCGGCCAGACCTTCGGCAAGGGCACGGTGCAAACTATCCAGCCGCTCAATCACGGCGAGCTGAAACTGACCCTGGCCAAGTTCTATCGCGTGTCCGGGCAGAGCACCCAGCACCAGGGCGTGACCCCGGACATCACCTACCCGGATGTCATGGACACCAAGGACATCGGCGAAAGCGCACTGCCCGCTGCCCTGCCCTGGGACAGCATCCGCCCGGCGATCACCCCCGAGCTTGACCCGATCAAACCGTTCCTGAGCGAGCTCAAGGCCCGTCATGAGCAGCGCACCGCCCAGGATCCGGACTTCGTCTTCACCCGTGAGCGCCTGACCCTGGCCAAGAAGCTGATGGCCGAAACCACCGTCAGCCTCAACGAGCAGACCCGTCGTGCACGTCAGGCCGAAGTCGAAGCCAAGCAACTGGCACTGGAAAACAACCGCCGCCGGGCCAAGGGCGAAGAGCCACTCAAGGAACTGACCAAGGAAGACGAAGAGGCACTGCCAGTCGCCGATGAAAAGAGCACACCGGAAGACGATGCCTACCTGGCAGAGAGCGGACGCATCCTGCTCGACTACCTGGGCCTGAACCCCTCGCTGGCGCTGCATTGAGGCGCTTCAAGCAGCGTCATCAAATCGTCATCGAACTGTCGTGAAATAAAGGGCCGGTTAAACACCGGCCCTTTCGTTTCCGCCAGATCGAGAACAGCATGACCGTCACCGAGCAGTTGAGCGCACTGGGCAATATCCTCGCTCACGGCGACCTCAGCAGCATGTTTCAGCCTATCGTCTCGCTGTCCGAACAGCGCATTCTCGGCTACGAGGCCCTGACCCGCGGTCCCTCCAACAGTCCGCTGCATTCGCCATTGACGCTGTTCGCCGTGGCCCGCCATGCAGGTCGACTGAGCGAGCTGGAAATGGCCTGCCGCAAAAGCGCCTGCAAAGGCTTCAGTGATCTGGGCCTGGAAGGCAAGCTGTTTCTCAACGTCTCGCCGGAGTCGCTGCTCGACCCCAGCCACCAGCCCGGACGCACCCTGAAGCTGCTGCAAACCTTCGGCATCCCGCCCAGCCAGGTGGTGATCGAGCTCACCGAACAATCGCCCACCGAAGACTTCGCCCTGCTCGACAACGCGCTGCACCACTATCGCGCCATGGGCTTTTCCATCGCCCTGGATGATCTGGGTGCCGGCTACTCCAGCCTGCGCCTATGGTCGGAGCTGCGCCCGGATTACGTGAAGATCGACCGTCATTTCATCGACGGTATCCACCTGGACGCGGTGAAGCGGGAGTTCGTCGGCTCCATCCTGAAAATGGCCGAAGCGTCACGCGCGCAAGTAATAGCCGAAGGTATCGAACTGCCCGAGGAGCTGGCCGTGCTGACCGAAATGGGCGTCGACCTGGTGCAGGGCTACCTCCTCAGCAGACCGCAGGAGAAGCCCCCGCGCGAGGCACGCCAGTTGCTGCCCCAGATGCAGAGCAACCAGGCCAGTCTCAGCGAAGACAGCCATGACCTCAGTGCCTTGCTCAACGACCAACTCGCGGTCGATCAGCACACGGCCATCGCTGAAGTGCTGGATGTATTTCGCGCCCAGGCCAACCTCAACTCCCTGGCCGTACTGAACACGCAGCGCCAACCGGTCGGTATCGTCCACCGTCACTCGCTGTCCGAAGCGCTGCTCAAGCCCTTCGCCACCGATCTGTTCGCGCGCAAACCCATCAGTCGCCTGATGAGCCAGGACTTTCTCGCCGTGGAACTGACGCAGTCCCTGCAGAAGGTCAGTCGCCTGCTCACCAGCCGCGCGCGCCAGCGCATCGAGGAAGACTTCATCATCATCCAGAACGGCCGCTACCTGGGCCTGGGCCGGGTCATCGACGTGCTCAAGCTGATCACCGAACAGAAGCTGCAGCAGGCCCGACACGCCAATCCGCTTACGCTACTGCCGGGTAACGTACCTATCCAGCAGTGCCTTGGCCGCCTGCTGCAGCAGCAACGCGAAGCTGCGGTGTGCTACGTGGATCTCGACAGCTTCAAACCCTTCAACGACCTCTACGGCTATGCCAAGGGCGACGAGGTGCTGCTGTGCCTGGCGCAATGCCTGAACGACCGGGTCGATCCGGCCCGCGACTTCGTCGGGCATATCGGCGGTGACGACTTCATGCTGGTGCTCGGCTCACCAGACTGGCGCGAAAAGCTCGGCAAACTGATCGAGGATTTCCAGAATCAGTGCCGACGCTTTTACCGCGATGAGCATCTTCAGGCCGGCTGCTTCATTGCCCACAACCGCCACGGCCAGCGCCAGGAATATGCGCTGTTGTCACTGTCGATCGGCGTGGTGCATGTGAAAGCTGAAGATTGCGCGCAGCTCGATGCCTCACGCCTGGCCGAAATGGCTTCCGAAGCCAAGCGTCAGGCCAAGGCCGTGCCCGGTTACAGCCTACATATCCTCGCAGGCTCAGCGGCCTGAATCGGCCATGCCGGCATAGCGTTCGGCAGCCTGCGCATCAGCCTCCAGGCCGGGCGCGCCCTCACGATATAGCTGGCTGAGGCGACGAGCGGCCAGCGGATGGCCAGCCGCCAGCGCCATCTCCCACCAACGCACGGCCTGCATGGCATCCGCCGCCTGACGAGTATCAGCCTGCAGCGCCTGCACACCCAACTGATAAGCAGCCTTGCCGTCGCCGCCATTGGCCGCCAGGCGCAACAGCCTCAGCCCCTCCTCACGCGCGCCAAGCCCCTGGCCGCGAAACAGCAGAATATGGCCATAGAAACTCTGCGCCGGCACATCCCCCAGGTTGGCCATACGTCCGTACTGCCCCTGCATCCACTGCCACAGACGCGGCTGACGCAATGCCGCAGGCCAGTGGAAAAGACGCCGTGCCAGCCAGTAGCCAAGACGTGCGCGCAACATCCAGAGCCACCTAGACATCGGCGGGATAGTCGAACTCGAACACGCGAGCGACCTCCGAGGCATGCCAGGATGCCGCTGCCACGCCATCGCAAGCCCCGCTAAAGCGCCCGAGATGGGTCACGCAGTCGAAGAATCCCGTACGCGGCAGGCGACTGGCGCCCTGGCTGATGACCAGTGCGCTGCGCAGCGGACGCTCGGCACGCGCATCTAGTGCGGCCAAATGCTCCAGAGCAGCGGTGAGGGTTTGCATGGCTGGTGTTGGCAGGTCGAGCCGCTCGATCAACGCCCGGTAGGTGAGCAGGTGGCGCTGACGGCGCGCGTCGTCCAGCTCGGTCAACAAGGCCTGCCAATGTTGGCGGCTGATACGCACGCTCAAGACCAGCCCTCCAACCCCAGTTGCCACGCCAGCGAACGCATGATCGCGGCATCGGGCTGGCGTTCGCCGCTCTCGATCATCGCCAGATAATGTGGGCTGATGCCGACGCTGCGCGCCAGGCTCTCTGCCGTCAGGCCCTTGGCCTCACGCAGCCTGCGCAACTGATCGAGTCCGGGCCGCTGCTGCTCTGCCACTGGCTCAGCAGCGCTGGCTTGCGCGACCACCGGTTCGCGCCCGGCAGCGCGCAACAGAGCCTGATAATCGGCCCAGGGCAACACCGCGTACTCTGGCTCGCCATCACGGGCAATGATTTGCACAGTCATGAATCTCTCCGTTGGAAAGCAGGGCCGACGACCTCGACCCCTTCCTTGCAAACGGCCATCTTAACAGGCGCCCGACGACTGAGGCGCAAACCTGCGACCAAGATATCAGCGCCAGGCTGGTGCTGCGTGCGCCATCCTGCCTGCTTGATAGACGATTCGCAGAAGCGCTGGCATCAGTTGCGTTGCGCTTCCACCCCTTACTCCACAGGCAACTGCTCGATCAGGGCCAGGCGCTCGGGGCTCTGTGCCTCGCGCCAAGCCCTGAAGGCCTCCAGCTCGCCATGCCAGGTGCGCATGACCCAGGCCAGCACAGCCAGATCGTCGATGAAGCCAAGGCCAACCAGCCAGTCGGGAATGGCATCGAGCGGCGCGATGACATAGAGCAACGCCGCCACGATGGTCAACAACGCCTGCCGGCTGATCTGCCGGTACTCGCCCTTGAACCAGGCCAGGCTAAGGGCGCGAAGCAGTTGCAGGTCATCCCTGAATACAGCGAAGCGCTGCCCTTGAGGGGTACGCTTGTCACGCAGCGCATGCAACAGCTCCGGCAGCCGACCTTCACGCAGAAAACGAGCAGCCTGCGGCAGGTAGCGGAGCAATTTCCAGGGTGTTTTCATTCGCTCTCCTCGGCAAGCCAGGCGTTTTCTGGGCTTGCCTCGCTTACCCACAGAACCTGTGGATAACTCTGTGCAAAGACTTTCGACAAGCCTACCAAAGCCCCGTGGCATGGGGCCTTGGGTTAGATCGGATATTTTTTATACAGCATATAAAATTCAATAAAATCAACAAGTTGCATATTTCGAACAAGAGGCTTGCAAGTTTTTCACGAGCTTGTTAGGACCCTTTGCATGATGTGCATAAGCGTAACACTCAGGGCGCCTCGTAGCGGCTGAGCGCCCCCAGAAACGACAACGCCCCGTCAAGACGGGGCGTTGTACACCAGTACCGAGTGTTACTGCTCGGTCGGCTCGGCTGCCTGATCCTTGATGCCGATCAGTTCCAGATCGAACACCAGTACCGAGTTGGCCGGAATGGCTGGGGATGGGCTCTGCTCGCCGTAAGCCAGCTCGCTGGGGATGTACAGCTTGTACTTCTCACCGACGTGCATCAGTTGCAGGCCTTCGACCCAACCCGGGATCACGCCGCTAACCGGCAGATCGATGGGGCTGCCGCGAGCGACGGAGCTGTCGAACACGCTGCCGTCGGTCAGTTTGCCTTCGTAGTGAACGGTCACTACGTCGCTTTCCTTCGGCTGGGCACCGTCGGTTTTCTTGATCACTTCGTACTGCAGGCCAGAAGCGGTGGTGACCACGCCTTCGCGCTTACCGTTCTCTTCAAGGAATTTCTTGCCGGCTTCAGCGGCTTCCTTGTTCAGCTCAGTCATGCGCTCTTCAGCACGGTTCTGCAGGAAGGAGAAAGCCTCGATCATGTCTTCGTCCTTGATGCGCGGCTCCTTCTTCGCCAGCGCGTCCTCGATACCCTGAGCGACGGCCTTGGAATCCAGGTCATCCATGCCTTCCTCGGACAGACTACGGCCCATGTTCAGGCCAATGCCGTAGGAGGCTTTCTGCGCCGGGCTCTTGAGTTCGACTTCGCTGGTTTGCGAATCGCAACCGGCAAGCACCAGGCCCACCAGGGCAACCGCTGCCGCCAAACGATGCTGTTTCATGCTTGTTCCTTGTAGATGCGCCCGAAGGCCGTCGAGTGAAAGCGCGAGCTTAGCAGTACGCCGCAATCACTGGCTACGGCATAGGAGCCGAGCAATGTGCATAAGTTCAAGCGAACAAAGGATTTTTTCGAAGATTTCAGCGGATGCCGAAGAGTTGTCACAGGAGGGGATGAAGCGAGGAGAAGAATGGCGCAGCGGACGGGACTCGAACCCGCGACCCCCGGCGTGACAGGCCGGTATTCTAACCGACTGAACTACCGCTGCGCGTAACTGCGAGATTGGTGGGTGATGACGGGATCGAACCGCCGACCCTCTGCTTGTAAGGCAGATGCTCTCCCGGCTGAGCTAATCACCCTTCACTCTCGAAGTGGGCGCATTCTAGAGAGCGATCCAGGCCTTGGCAAGCCCTCTTCGCAAAAAAATTTACCGGCGCAGCAAGAACTTAGGCGAGACCTGCGAATTTCCTCAGCGGCTTGTTGTCAGGGTTGGCCTGAGCACGCCAGCGGAGAATAATGCGCGCTCTGTGCCGGCGGAGCGATCATGATCCTGTTGATGGCCCGCCACCTTCATCCGTCGCTGCGCGCCGGCTTTCCCCAACGGGAGAGCCCAAGGATGGCGCCACCCTGCGACTTCATCATCAATGGAGAGTCACCCGCTCATGTGGTTTCGTAACCTGCTGGTCTACCGCCTCACCCAGGACATTCCTTTCGACGCCGAAGCACTGGAGACCGCACTGGCCAGCAAGCCAGCACGTCCCTGCGCCAGCCAGGAGCTGACCACCTACGGTTTCACCGCCCCCTTCGGCAAAGGCGCCGATGCTCCGCTGGTGCATGTCAGCGGCGACTTCCTGCTGATCGGCGCACGCAAGGAAGAGCGCATCCTGCCGGGTTCGGTGGTGCGCGACGCGCTGAAAGAGAAGGTCGACGAAATCGAAAACACGCAGATGCGCAAGGTCTACAAGAAAGAGCGCGACCAGATCAAAGATGAGATCGTCCAGGCCTTCCTGCCGCGCGCCTTCATCCGCAAATCCGGCACCTTCGCCGCCATCGCGCCGAAACAGGGCCTGATCCTGGTCGACAGCGCCAGCGCCAAGAAGGCCGAAGATCTACTCTCAACCCTGCGTGAAGCCATCGGCTCGCTGCCGGTACGCCCGCTGTCGGTGAAGATCGCGCCGACCGCCACCCTCACCGACTGGCTGAAAACGCAGAAGGCCGCCGAAGGCTTCTACGTGCTCGACGAGTGCGAGCTGCGTGACACCCATGAGGACGGCGGCGTGGTGCGCTGCAAGCGCCAGGACCTGACCAGCGAGGAAATCCAGTTGCACCTGTCCACCGGCAAGCAGGTCACCCAACTGTCGCTGGCCTGGCAGGACAAGCTGTCCTTCGTGCTCGACGACAAGCTGACCATCAAGCGTCTGCGCTTCGAGGACGTGCTGCAGGAGCAGGCCGAGCAGGACGGCGGCGATGACGCCCTGGCTCAGCAGGACGCCAGCTTCATCCTGATGATGATGACCCTGGTGGAATTCCTGCCGGAGCTGTTCACCGCACTGGGCGGCGAAGAGATTCCGCAAGGTATCTGAAACGGTCCAAAGCAGGACGCAGGTCAGTAGGAGCGGCGCCCCGCCGCGAATCAGGGCGGGGCACGCTTAGTTGAAGCTTCGCCCCGAGGCGGGGCTCCTACGAAGAGCGGCTTTGCAGGCCTTGCGCAGCCTGGCGAGTAGCCCGGATGCAATCCGGGGCCATTGCACCAGCGATTCCCGGACTTCATCCGGGCTACTGGCGCCTGCTTCAGACCAGCGACTCGAGGCTCTCGGTAAAGGCACTGGCGCCCTGCTCCGCCGTGCTGAAGTTGTGGCGCATGAAGGCGAACAACTCGCGCCCGCAGCCACTGGCCGGAGCAGGCCGCGCCGCCGGCTGGCGCGAGGCGAACTCGGCCTCGTCGATCTGCAGCA
Organism: Ectopseudomonas oleovorans; assembly: GCF_003052605.1. Taxonomy (GTDB): domain Bacteria; phylum Pseudomonadota; class Gammaproteobacteria; order Pseudomonadales; family Pseudomonadaceae; genus Aquipseudomonas; species Aquipseudomonas oleovorans_A. The sequence goes on from NZ_QASO01000124.1 coordinate 30,062, forward strand.
GCAATTCTCCTGTCGTACCATCGAGGCGTATCAGATCGCCGTCACGCACCCGCGCCAGCGGCCCGCCATCGAAAGCCTCCGGGCATACATGAATGGCTGCCGGGATCTTGCCTGAGGCGCCTGACATGCGCCCATCGGTGACCAGCGCCACCTTGAAACCACGATCCTGCAGCACGCCCAGGTATGGCGTCATCTTGTGTAGCTCCGGCATACCGTTGCTGCGCGGCCCCTGAAAACGCACCACGGCGACAAAATCGCGCTCCAGCTTGCCGGCCTTGAAGGCTTCGACCAACTCCAGCTGATCCTCGAATACCAGAGCTGGCGCCTCCACCACCTGATGCTCGGGCGCCACCGCGGACACCTTCATCACCCCACGACCAAGGTTGCCCTGCATCAGGCGCAGGCCGCCTTCTGCCGAGAACGGCCGCGCCACGGGACGCAGCACGCTCTCCTCCAGGCTCTCGGTCGGCCCGTCACGCCAGACCAGCTTGCCGTCCTCGAGGAAGGGTTCACAGGTGTAGCGCGACAGGCCGCGGCCGGCCACGGTGTTGACCTCTTCATGTAGCAACCCGGCTTCGAGCAATTCGCGAATCAAGAAAGCCATGCCGCCTGCGGCCTGGAAGTGATTGATGTCGGCCTTGCCATTGGGATAGACGTGCGCGAGGGTCGGCACCACTTCGGACAGGTCGGCCATGTCCTGCCAGGTCAGCAGGATGCCGGCGGCGCGGGCGATGGCCGGCATATGCAGGGTATGGTTGGTGGAGCCGCCGGTGGCGTGCAGGGCAACGATGGAGTTGACCAGGCAGCGCTCGTCGACAATCTCGCCGATGGGCATGAAACTCCCGCTCTGCTTGGTCAGGCGCGTGACCTGCTGCGCAGCTTCACGGGTCAGCGCATCACGCAGCGGCGTGCCCGGATTGATGAAGGAAGCGCCTGGCAGGTGCAGGCCCATCACCTCCATCAGTAGCTGGTTGGTATTGGCGGTGCCATAGAAGGTGCAGGTACCTGGCCCGTGGTAAGCGGCCATTTCCGCCGCCAGCAGCTCGTCGCGGGTCGCCTTGCCCTCGGCGTAACGCTGACGCACGTCGGCCTTCTCCTTGTTGGACAGCCCCGAGGTCATCGGCCCTGCCGGCACGAACAGGGATGGCAGGTGACCGAAACGCAGCGCGCCCATCATCAGCCCTGGCACGATCTTGTCGCACACGCCCAGATACAGCGCCGCATCGAACATGTTGTGCGACAGCGCCACGGCGGTGGACATGGCGATCACCTCGCGACTGGCGATCCCAATCTCCATGCCCGGCTCACCCTGGGTCACACCATCGCACATGGCCGGCACACCACCGGCGAACTGCCCCACCGAACCCCGCTCACGCAGCGCCTGCTTAATCTGCTCGGGAAAGGTCTCGTAAGGCTGATGGGCCGACAACATGTCGTTATAGGCAGACACGATGGCCACGTTGGCCGCCTCCATCAGGCGCAGGGTCTGCTTGTCATGACCGCTGCAACCGGCGACGCCGTGAGCGAAGTTGGCGCACTGCAGCTTGCCCCGCTGCGGGCCTTCGCTGGCGGCGGCACGGATCATCTCCAGGTAGCGCTGGCGCGTGGCGCGGCTGCGCTGGACAAGACGTTCGGTCACTTCAACAACGCGGGGATGCATGGGGAATCTCCAGGCTAGCGACTAGCGCTTATTTGTATTTACAACAAAATACTGCCACTAAACGGGCTTGATTTCTAGAGAAACTGGAATAATCTTGTAATTACAACAACAAGTTGACGAGACCCTCACCATGACACTACGCATCGCCATCAATGGCTTCGGCCGTATCGGTCGCAACGTGCTACGCGCACTCTATACCCAGAATTATCGCCAGCACCTGCAGGTCGTGGCGATCAACGATCTGGGCGACAGCGCGATCAATGCCCACCTGTTGCAATATGACAGCGTCCACGGCCATTTCCCTGAAGAAGTTAAAGTGGACGGCGAAAGCCTGTGGATCAAGGGTGACCGCATCGCCGTCAGCGCCATTCGCAACCCGGCCGAGCTGCCGTGGAAAACCCATCAGGTCGATGTGGTGCTCGAATGCACCGGGCTGTTCACCGAACGCGACAAGGCCGCCGCACATCTTGCAGCCGGCGCGCGCAAGGTCTTGATCTCCGCGCCCGCCAAGGGTGCCGACGCCACCGTGGTGTATGGCGTCAACGAACAGGTGCTGACGCCGGACATGCAGATCATCTCCAACGCCTCCTGCACCACCAACTGCCTGGCGCCGGTGGCCCAGGTGCTGCAACGCGAATTGGGCATCGAGCAAGGCCTGATGACCACCATCCACGCCTACACCAACGACCAGAACCTGTCCGATGTGTACCACAGCGACCCGTACCGCGCGCGCTCGGCGACCCAATCGATGATCCCGACCAAAACCGGCGCCGCCGAAGCGGTCGGCCTGGTACTGCCGGAGCTGGCCGGCAAGCTTACCGGTATGGCCGTGCGGGTGCCGGTGATCAACGTGTCGCTGGTCGATCTGACTCTGCAGGTCAAGCGCGAAACCACTGCCGAGGAAGTCAATGCCCTGCTCAAGGCCGCCAGCGAGCGATCCCCGGTTCTCGGTTACAACGCTCTGCCGCTGGTGTCCTGCGACTTCAACCACAACCCGTTGTCATCGATCTTCGACGCCAACCACACCAAGGTCAGCGGCAAGCTGCTCAAGGTCATGGCCTGGTATGACAACGAGTGGGGCTTCTCCAACCGCATGCTGGACAACTGCCTGGTCCTGGCCCGCCTGCACTGAACAAGGAGGCTCGATGAGCCGTATCAGCTTCACTCATGCCCAATTGCCGGCGCGCAAGCGCATCGCCCTGGTGGCGCACGACCACTGCAAAGGCTTCCTGCTGGACTGGTGCGAACGTCAGCGCGACAAGCTGGCTCGCCATGAACTGGTGGCCACTGGCACCACCGGCCTGCTTTTGAGCAAGCGTCTGGATTTACCGGTGGAAAGCATGATCAGCGGCCCGCTGGGCGGCGACCAGCAGATCGGCGCGCGCATCGCCGAACAGCGCGTGGACATGCTGGTGTTCTTCTGGGACCCCTTCGAGCCACAGCCACACGACCCAGATATCAAGGCCCTACTGCGCGTGGCGGCGGTATGGAACATCCCGGTAGCCTGCAACGAGAGCAGCGCCGACTACATGCTCAGCAGCAGCCTGCTGGAACAGCAGCACGAGTACCGTATTCCCGACTACCAGGCTTATCTGGCAGCGCGCGGCTAAAAATCCACCTTGCCCCGCCCCGCCTTGATCGCGCCGCGCTTGCTCTTGCCGTCCAGGCGACGCTTCTTCGAGCCCAGGGTCGGTTTGGTCGGGCGGCGTTGCTTTTCCACCTTGCCGGCGCTGCGGATCAACTCGGCAAGGCGCTCCAGGGCATCGGCGCGATTCTGCTCCTGAGTGCGGTACTGCTGCGCCTTGATGATCACCACCCCGTCGGCGGTGATACGACTGTCGGCAAGCGTCAGCAGGCGCTCCTTGTAAAAGGGCGGCAACGATGAGGCCTGGCTGTCGAAACGCAGGTGCACGGCGCTGGACACCTTGTTGACGTTCTGCCCACCGGCGCCCTGGGCGCGGATGGCGGTCAGTTCGATTTCATCATCGGGAAGGTGAACACTGTTGGAGACGATCAGCATGGCCATGATTTCTTGAAAGGCATGGCATCAGAATACCCGCCGCAGCTGTAATCTTTGCTTGAAATTTCCCCACGGCATTCGCCGGTCACCTCGGCTAACGTAGCGGCCTGTCTTTTTTCGGAAGCACTCGATGGACTCCATAACCCAGGCGGTACTCGGCGCCAGCATCCAGGGCGCGCTGCTCGGTCGCTGGCAGGGGCGCAAGGCGCTGCTCTACGGCGCGATGCTCGCCACCGCTCCCGATCTGGACGTGGTCATGGAATACGGCGATGCCGTGGCCAACATGACCTACCATCGCGGTTTCAGCCACTCGCTGTTCGTTCTCAGCGGCTTTGCCCTGCTGCTGACCTGGCTGGCCAGGCGCTTTCGCCCTCACCCCGGTTACTCGGCCAATCGCCTGCTGCTAACGCTGTGGCTGGTGCTGATCACCCATCCCTTGCTGGATGCCTTCACCAGCTACGGTACCCAGCTGTTTTGGCCGCTGATGCCGACACCCACGGCCTGGTCCAGCCTGTTCATCATCGACCCGATGTATACCGTGCCACTGATCGCAGCGGTGGTGACCTGCCTGTTCACCGGCCTGCGCGAGCAGAGTTGGCGCGTACCGGCCGTGGCGCTGGCCGTATCGACGCTGTACATCGGCTTCAGCCTCGCCGGCAAATTCATGGCCGAGCAGCGCGTGGAGCGCGAGCTGGCGCGCCAGGGCATCCAGGCCGAACAGCTGTTCACTACGCCGACGCCATTCAACACCCTGCTATGGCGCGTCATCGTGCTCGATGGCGAGGACTACCACGAAGCCCTGGTCGGCTGGTTCGATAATAAGCCGCCGCAACTGCAACGCCTGCCGCGCGGCACACACCTGCGCGAGCAACTGACGGACTCGCCCATGCATCAGCGGCTGGAGTGGTTCAGCGGCGGCGTGCTGCGCTACGACCAGGTGGGTGAGCGTTTGATCGTCACCGATCTGCGCCTGGGCATGACCGGTTTTCACCCCTTCCGCTTCGACTTCGCCCACCTGCAGGACGGCCAATGGCAGGTGCACGAGCGCATCGACCGCCTGCCCTTCGAACGCGGCGAAGCCGAACATCTGGCCCTGCTGTTCAAGCGCATCTGGCAACCGCAGCTGGAGGTTCCACTGCTGGCCTGGGCCAGCGAGTTGCAGAAACCGCTTTTAACTGAGACTCGCTCGCACTGACAGCGTTACTATCGGCGTCCACTCCTATTGAGGCAGGACGCCTGCAATGCTGTTTCGCCGCTTCGAATCCCTGATCGACGTCTTCAAACCAAGCCCCGACGTCGCCCCGCCAACCGGCATGCTGCGCTTCTATGGCCACTACCTGAAACAGGTGTGGCCGCTGATGCTGGCAGTGCTGATCATCGGCTTCTTCGCCGCCCTGATCGAGGTCGCGCTGTTCAGCTTCCTCGGCCAGTTGATCGACATGGCCCAGGCCAGCACGGATGCCAGCAGCTTCTTCAGCGAGCACCAGAACGAGCTGCTGTGGATGCTGCTGGTGGCGCTGATCATCCGCCCCCTGGTGTTCGGCCTGCACAACCTGCTCACGCACCAGGCGGTCAATCCGGGCCTGACCAACCTGATTCGCTGGCAGAACCACCGCTACGTGCTCAAGCAGAGCCTGAGCTTCTTCCAGAACGACTTCGCCGGCCGCATCGCCCAGCGCGTGATGCAGACCGGCCCTTCGCTACGCGACTCGGCCATGCAGGTGATCGACGCGCTGTGGCATGTGGTGGTCTATGCCGGCAGCGCGCTGTACCTGTTCGCCGCCGCCGATCTGCGCCTGGTGGTGCCGCTGTCGTTGTGGATAGTCGGCTACAGCGCGGCGCTCTGGTACTTCGTGCCGCGCATCAAGGCGCGCTCGGCTGCCGCTTCCTCGGCGCGCTCGAAAGTTATGGGCCGGGTCGTCGATGGCTACAGCAACATCGCCACGCTCAAGCTGTTCGCCCACTCGCAGGAAGAGGAAAGCTACGCCCGCGAAGCCATGCAGGACCTGCTCGACAAGTTCCGCCTGCAGTCACGCACCATCACTGCCCTGGATTTTCTCATCACCTGCCTCAACGGCGTACTGATCGTCGGTACCGGTGCGCTGGCCCTGTGGCTGTGGAGCCAGTCGCTGATCACCACCGGCGCCATCGCCCTGGCGCTGGGCCTGGTGATCCGCATCAACAACATGGCCGAATGGATCATGTGGGTGGTCAACGGCATCTTCGAGAACGTCGGCACCGTGCAGGACGGCATGCAGAGCATCGTTCAGCCCCGCCAGGTGCTCGACCGCGCAAATGCCAAACCGCTGCAGGTAACGCAGGGCGGCGTGCGTTTCGAGGACATCCACTTCCACTACGGCAAGAAGGGCGGCGTGATCAGCGGCCTGGACATCGCCATTGCACCCGGCGAGAAAATCGGCCTGGTCGGCCCTTCCGGCGCCGGCAAGTCGACCCTGGTCAACCTGCTGCTGCGCCTGTACGACCTGGAAAGCGGACGCATCCTGATCGACGATCAGGACATCGCCACGGTGACTCAGGAAAGCCTGCGCGCCAACATCGGCGTGGTGACCCAGGACACCGCCCTGCTGCACCGTTCGATCCGTGACAACCTGCGCTACGGCAAACCCGGTGCCAGCGACGACGAGCTCTGGCAAGCAGTACGCAAGGCCCGCGCCGATGCCTTCATCCCCACCCTCGATGACAGCCAGGGCGGACGCGGCATGGATGCTCAGGTCGGTGAACGCGGCGTGAAGCTGTCCGGTGGTCAGCGTCAGCGCATTGCCATCGCCCGCGTGCTGCTCAAGGACGCGCCGATCCTGGTGCTGGACGAAGCCACCTCAGCACTGGACTCGGAAGTGGAGGCGGCCATTCAGGAAAGCCTGGACAGCCTGATGGAAGGCAAGACGGTGATCGCCATCGCCCACCGCCTGTCGACCATCGCACGGATGGATCGCCTGGTGGTGATCGACCAGGGGCAGGTCATCGAAACCGGCACCCACGCCGAGCTGATCGCCCACGGCGGTCTGTATGCGCGCCTGTGGCAGCATCAGACCGGTGGTTTCGTCGGGGTGGAGTAGAGTGAGGTCGCAGCCTTACTCCGCCGCCGGCTTCTTGCGCTTGAGCGGCGCGCTGCCATCGGCACTGACCAGCACAGAAGGCTTGCCAGCAGGACGCGGACCGGTCTTGCGCTTGGAGGCGGTGGCTTTCTTCGGATCTTTCTTCTCGGTCTTTTTCTTCTTGCTGCCAGCGGCCTTGCCGGACGCCTTGAGGTTCTTCGGCCCCTGGTACACGCCCTTGAGTTCCTTGATGGTACGCCGCTCGAAACGCTGCTTGAGGTAGCGCTCGATGCTCGACATCAGGTTCCAGTCGGTGTGACAGATCAGCGATACCGCCAGGCCTTCGCCACCGGCACGACCGGTACGACCGATACGGTGCACGTATTCGTCGCCGGAACGCGGCATGTCGAAGTTGATCACCAGATCCAGCCCTTCCACATCCAGGCCACGCGCGGCCACATCGGTGGCCACCAGCACCTTGACCGCGCCCTGGCGCAGGCGGTCGATGGCCAGCTTGCGGTCCTTCTGGTCCTTCTCGCCATGCAGCACGAAGGTCTTGACCCCGGCGGCGACCAATTTGCCGTAGAGACGGTCGGCCTGTACCCGGGTGTTGGTGAAGACGATGGCCTTGTCATAGGTTTCATTGGCCAGCAGCCAGTCAACCAGCTGTTCCTTGTGGTAGTTGTGGTCAGCCGTGATGATCTGCTGACGGGTACCTTCATTGAGCTGGCTGACGCTGTTGAGCATCAGGTGCTGCGGCTCCTTGAGCACCTTGGCGACCATCTCGCGCAGGCCATTGCCGCCGGTGGTGGCGGAAAACAGCAGGGTCTGGTGTGGGCCACAGGCCTCGGCCAGGCGCTGGGCGTCCTCGGCAAAGCCCATGTCGAGCATGCGGTCGGCTTCATCGAACACCAGCACCTCGACCTCATCCAGCGGCAGATTACCGGCGTTGGCATGCTCGATCAGCCGGCCCGGCGTACCGATCAGAATGTCGATCTTGCGCATCATCGCGGCCTGCACCTTGAAGTCCTCACCACCGGTAACCAGACCGGCCTTGAGGAAGGTGAACTGGGCGAAGCGCTCGACTTCCTTGAGCGTCTGCTGCGCCAGCTCACGGGTCGGCAGCAGAATCAGCGCACGAATGCTGAGGCGCTGCTTGGAGTTGCCATCGCCGAGCAGCCGATTGAGCAGCGGCAGGACGAAAGCGGCGGTCTTGCCACTGCCGGTCTGGGCGATCACCCGCAAGTCCTTGCCCTCCAGCGCAGGCGGAATCGCTGCCGCCTGCACCGGAGTCGGCTCGACGAAATTAAGCTCGGCCACGGCTTTGAGCAGGCGTTCATGCAGGGCGAATTGGGCAAACACGGGGGCACTACCTCAAAGAAATCGACAAAACGATGCATAGCCTAACGGTTTCCGCCGTCGGGGCCGAATTTCTTTGCAGGAAACTCGCATTCAGGCGACGACGGACGGCTGTCTGGAGTCGCTATCCGGCAGGAGCGGGCCGGAACCGAGAGCGCGCGCTGGATATCCAATCTGCATCACTACCCGAGAGCGCTGCCCCATGCCCATCAAACCCCAGACCACTCTCAGTATCGGCCTGTGCATCCTGTTGGCTGCATCGCCAGTGCTTGCCAACCCGCCTCCCGGCAAAGGCAAACCGGGCCAGCATGATGGCGTCCAGATCGATCTGCGCGGCCCGACCGTGGATGTTGGAAGGGTGCGCATCATCCTCGGCGACAATCGCCAGTTGATCGGCCCGACCTCCTCCCTGCCACCAGGCATCGCCAAGAACCTGGCCCGCGGCAAGCCGCTGCCACCGGGTATCGCCAAGAACTTCGACAGCCGCCTGATCTCGCGCCTGCCCTATTACGAGGGCTACGAATGGAAGCAAATCGGCCGTGACGTGGTGCTGGTCGCCATCGCAACCGGGATCGTCTACGAAATACTGCGTAACGTTCTCGACTGAGAGACTATCGCGCAGCCATCCGACAAGCGGTACGGCGCACGACGAACTTGTCTCGGCGGCGCCACTCCAATTTTCAGATGGCCCGCCCGAGGTGCAATGATGAACCCGTCACTGATCTATCACGTCACTTCGAGCCTCGATGGCTACATCGCTCGCCCCGATGGGCGCATCGACTGGTTCGACTCACTACGCCAGGCCGATGAAGAATATGCCTTTCAGTACTTTTACTCCGGCATCAACGCACTGCTGATGGGCCGAGGCACTTACGAGGCCCTCCTCAAGCGCGGCGGCCCATGGCCCTACCCCTGCAAACCCTGCGTGGTGCTGACTCGCCTCGCCCTGCCGCGCGCGGCTGACGAAATCCAGCTGACCCACTGCACGCCTGCTCAAGCCGTGGCGGCATTGAACGAAGCCGGCTTCCAGCGTATCTGGCTGGTCGGTGGCAGCCTGCTGGCGGGTAACTGCTACACCGCCGGGCTGATCGACGAGGTGGTGATCAACCTAGTGCCGCACCTGCTCGGCGCTGGCATCCCTCTTCTGGCCACGGGCATGGAACGCAGCCTGACCCTGAGCGACCAACGCCGCTTCAACAGCGGCACCCTGCAGGTGCACTATCGAGTGCAGAAGCAGGCCAATGTGCGCACGCAGATCCCCGCGCCGCGTATCAACGTGGCCTGATGCTCTCGCGCTGCTGCTTGCGCAGCAGCCGAGCGCTGTCCCAGCCAACCAGCAGCACAGCTCCCCAGATCGGCAGATAGGTCAGCCATTGCCCGCTGTCGAAGCGCTCGCCCAGCACCAGCAGCGCCACGGCGAACAACAGCACCGGCTCGACATAACTGAGAATGCCGAACAGCCCCAGCGGCAACAACCGGCTCGATGCCATGTAAGCGGCGAACGCCAGGGTGCCGATCAACGCCATCACAGGTACCAGCAGCCACAGCAAGGGACGATCGCTGAACGCCCCCACCGGCCCGTACGCGACGATCAGCCAGATCGCCAACGGTGCCAGCACCAGCATCTCCAGCACGAAACCGGACAACGCATCCAGGCGCATCCAGCGGCGCAGCATGAAATAAGGCGGGTAACCCAGCGCGGTGATCAGCGTCAGCCAGGAAAACGCCTGGGTACGCCACAACTCGTGCAGCACGCCGAGCATGGCGCAGGTCACCGCCAACTGCTGCAGCGGGCGCAGGCGCTCGCCGTAGAACAGTCGGCCGGTCAGCACCATCGCCAACGGCAGCAGGAAGTAGCCCATGGACACTTCCAGCATGTGCCCGGCCAATGGTGCCCAGAGAAACAGCCCCCACTGCACGCCGATCAGCGCCGCTGCCAGCGGGCAGGCTGCCAACAACAGCGGCTCGCGACGCAGACGCACGAAGCTCTCGCGCAGCAAGCTGGTCTGCCGCGCCAGCAGTACCAACAGCAAGACCAGGGGAATCGACCAGAGCACGCGCTGAGCGAATATCTGCACGCCATCGAGCGGCGTCAGCCACTGCACATAGCCCGGCAGCAGGGCAAACAGCATCGAAGCGCCAACCGATAGCGCCACACCCCGCCCGGACAGTTGCATCAGTGCACCTCGGCAGGCGTACGACGCGTGCGCCCCAGATTGACCAGCGGTAGCGAAGCGGCGATCACCACACCGCCCAGGGCCAGGCGCAGCAGGTCAGCGTCGTGATTCCAGATCAGCAGATTGACCAGCAAGCCGGCAGGCACCAGTGCATTGTTCATCACTGCCAGGGTGCCGCCATCGACCAGGCTGGCGCCTTTGTTCCACCAGTACAGTCCCAATCCGGACGCCGCCACACCAAGCCAGACCAGCACACTCCACTGCAGTGCGGTGCTCGGCAGTCGCTCGCCGTTGCCCAGCAGCAGGAAGGCCGGCAGCGCGATCAACAGCGCGCCCAGGTAGAAGAAACCAAAGCGCTTGTATTGTGGCTCGGTGGAGGGGTGTTTGAGCAGCAGATGCTTGTACAGCACCTGCCCGGCGGCGAAAGTGAAGTTGGCCACCTGCAGCAACAGGAAACCGAGCAAAAAGCCGCTGCTGATACCGTCGTAGCGGATGATCCCGGCGCCCAGCACCGCGACCAGAGCAGCGACCAGCGCCCAGGGGTTGAATCGACGATTGAGGACATCCTCGATCAGCGTCACATGCAGCGGCGTGAGGATGGTGAATAGCAGCACCTCCGGCACCGTGAGCACCGAGAAGCTCAGATACAGGCAGACGTAGGTGATGCCGAACTGCAGGGCGCCGATCAGCAGCATGCCGCGCACGAACGCCGGAGCATGACCGCGCCAACGGGTCAGCGGCACGAACAGCAAGCCGGCAATGACGATGCGCGTCAGCACCGCAAAATAGCTGTCGACCCGACCGGCCAGATACTCACCGATCAGGCTGAAGGAAAACGCCCACAACAGGGTCACTATCAGCAGATATCGCACAGCCACCTCCCAAGGAAGGCGGCGACCTTAGCGCGTTCCCCTGCGCCGGACAATCCATGCGCCGGGCTCTGCTGTCCAGCCAGATAAAAAAGCCGGCCACTTCATCACAAAGCGACCGGCATAGCACGCCCACTAGCGGGCGCTCAGGAGAGTCGGTTCGGCATCAGGCCACTTCAGCCAGCTTGGCCTTGGCCTGGGCCAGGCCTTTTTCGCTGAACTCGGCGCCCAGGTTCAGGCCTTCGGCATGGATGAACTGCACGTCATGGATACCGATGAAGGCCAGTGCCTGGCGCAGGTAGGGCTCCTGATGATCCAGCGCGCTACCGGCGTAGATGCCGCCTCGCGCGGTCAGCACGAAAGCGCGCTTGCCGGTCAGCAGCCCCTGCGGGCCGGTTTCGGTGTACTTGAAGGTGACGCCGGCGCGCAGCACGTGATCCAGCCAGGCCTTGAGGGTACTGGGGATGGCGAAGTTGTACATCGGCGCAGCCAGCACCAGCACATCGGCAGCCAGCAACTCATCGGTGAGTTGATTGGAGCGGGCCAGGGCAGCCTTCTCGGCATCGTTCTGCTGCTCGCTCGGAGTCATCCAGCCACCCAGCAGCATGGCGTCGAGATGCGGTACCGGCTCGGCCGCCAGATCACGCACCTGGACCTGATCAGCCGGGTGCGCAGCCTGCCAGTTGGCGATGAATTGCTGGGTCAGTTCGCGGGAGACCGAACCTTGCTGGCGGGCGCTGCTTTCGATTACGAGAATACGGGACATGTCAGAGGCTCCATCGAGGGGGTTACGAGTCGATGGAACACAGAGTAGAGATACGACTTTCGATTAAAAAGCGCAAATATCCGCTTACATATATCGACTAAATTGATTTATCGAGCCATCGCATCTAGGCTTTCATCACTTCAGGTTGCAGGTCAGGTTGATCCGCAGGCGAATCACGCTACGGGTGAACTTGACCGCCATGTTGTTGCTGGCGCCAGGCGCCAACACGGTACGCCGGGTACGTGGCGCTTCGGGGCCATTGCGGAACACCGCGCTGCACTCAGCCTCGCTCTGGCCATAGTTGTAGAGCATCAGCGCCGCCATGTTGTGGTCGATTTCCTGAGTGGTCGCGGAGACCTCGGCGCCGTTGAACTGTTTTTCCACCTCGATGGGATAGGCATGGGCGGCCAGCGGTAGAAAGGCGAACAGCAAGCAGATTATTTTTTTCATTGGTGCTCTCCAACATGGGATCGCCAGTGTAGGTGGAGATCGTCGGCGATAACAGCCGACTCAAGCAGGATGATGTGATGAAAGCTCCTCGTGTAACCCTGGATCAATGGCGCACGCTGCAGGCCGTGGTGGATCAGGGCGGCTTCGCCCAGGCTGCCGACGTACTGCACCGCTCGCAATCCTCGGTCAGCTATACCGTGGCGCGCATGCAGGAACAGCTCGGCGTACCGCTGCTGCGCATCGACGGGCGCAAGGCCGTGCTCACCGAGGCCGGCGACGTGCTGCTGCGCCGCTCGCGGCAACTGGTCAAGCAGGCCAGCCAGCTGGAAGATCTGGCTCACCACATGGAACAGGGCTGGGAAGCCGAGGTGCGCCTGGTGGTGGACGCTGCCTATCCCACCGCCAACCTCGTCCGCGCCCTGACCGCCTTCATGCCGCAGAGCCGCGGCTGCCGTGTGCGCCTGCGCGAGGAGGTGCTGTCCGGGGTCGAGGAAGTGCTGCTCGAAGGCACCGCCGACCTGGCCATCAGCGCGCTGAACATCACTGGCCACCTCGGCATTGAACTGGGTGAAGTGGAATTCGTCGCCGTCGCCAACCCGGAACACCCACTGCACCGCCTGCAACGCGAGCTGAGCTTCCAGGATCTGGAAGGCCAGATGCAGGTGGTCACCCGCGACAGTGGCCGACTGCAGCCGCGCGACGCCGGCTGGCTGGGCGCGGAGCAGCGCTGGACGGTAGGTAGCCTGCCGACCGCACGCACCTTCGTCAGCAGCGGCCTGGGCTTCGCCTGGCTGCCGCGCCACCTGATCGTGCGTGAACTGCAGGATGGTCTGCTGAAACCTCTGCCCCTGACTCAGGGTGCTATCCGCAAACCGCGCTTCTTTCTCTACAGCAACAAGGAGCGCGTGCTCGGCCCGGCCACGCAGATTCTCATCGAGCTGATCAAGAACTTCGATGCCGCCCCTCTGGACGCGCCCTTCGCCGCACCGCAGTCGACCAACTGAGAGTCCCGCCATGCCCTATTTCGACAACGACGGCTGCCAGCTGCATTACGAGGACTACGGCCACGGCGCGCCGCTGCTGCTGGTGCATGGCCTGGGTTCGAGCACGCGCGACTGGGAATACCAGATTCCCGTGCTTGCCCAGCATTACCGGGTTCTGGCACTGGACGTGCGCGGCCACGGCCGCTCGGACAAGCCGCGCGAAGCTTATCGCATCGCCGACTTCGCCGAGGATGTCGCCGCCCTGATCGAACACCTGCAATTGCCACCGGTGCACCTGGTGGGCATCTCCATGGGTGGCATGATCGGCTTCCAGCTTGGCGTCGACCGTCCTGAGCTGTTGCGCAGCCTGACCATCGTCAACAGCGGCCCGGAGGTGAAGGCCAAGAGTGCGCGGGACTGGCTGGAAATTGGCAAGCGTTGGACGCTGTCGCGCCTGCTCAGCCTGGACACCATCGCCAAGGCGCTGGGCAAGTTGCTGTTCCCCAAGCCCGAGCAGGCCGAATTGCGGCGCAAGATCGAAGAACGCTGGCCGCAAAACGACAAGCGCGCCTACCTCGCCAGCCTCGACGCGATCATCGGCTGGGGCGTGCGGGAACGCCTTGATCGCATCACCTGTCCTACCCTGGTGATCAGCGCCGACCGCGACTACACGCCCGTTGAACGCAAGCGCGAGTACGTGGCAGAAATGCCCAACGCGCGCCTGCTGGTGATCGAAAATTCGCGCCACGCCACACCACTGGATCAACCGGAACGCTTTAATAACGCCCTGCTCGCCTTTCTCGGCGAAACTGCCAACAAGGAAAACTGACCATCATGCTCAAGCAACTCGTTCTCGCCACCGGCGCCCTGCTGCTGTCGACCAGTCTGCTCGCCGCGGAAAACCCCAAGGTGTTGCTGACCACCAGCCTCGGCGAAGTGGAAGTGGAGCTGGCCGCCGACAAGGCGCCGATCAGCACACAGAACTTCCTCAAGTACGTCGACAGTGGCTTCTACAACGGCACCCAGTTCCACCGGGTGATTCCTGGCTTCATGGTCCAAGGCGGTGGTTTCGATGCCGACATGCGCCAGAAGGACACCAACGCGCCGATCAAGAACGAGGCCGACAATGGCCTGCACAACGTCCGTGGCACCCTGGCCATGGCTCGCACCCAGGTACGCGACTCGGCCACCAGCCAGTTCTTCATCAACCACAAGGACAACGCTTTCCTCGACCACAGCTCGCGTGACTTCGGTTACGCCGTGTTCGGCAAGGTCACCCGTGGCATGGACGTGGTGGACAAGATCGCCCAGGTACCCACCGGCAACCGCGGCATGCACCAGAACGTACCGCGCGAGCCAGTGCTGATCATCGACGCCAAGCGTCTGTAAGCCCCCGATGTAGCCGTAGCCCCGATGCAATCCGGGGGATTGCAACACACCCTCCCCGGATTGCATCCGTATATGGGCTACGAGAGCGGGCTACGGGCTACGAGAGCGCCATGAACGACAAAGCCGCCCATCGGGCTAATGCTGATCAGATAAGTTCGTCACCACCCCCTCCTACTTGCAGTAGAGGGGCGTTTTTCGTAGGAGCCAGCTTGCTGGCGATGCTTTTTATGGCGGATCGCCGGCAAGCCGGCTCCTACAAAGATCGAGTGCAACGGCTTAACTGACTGGCATTACCCATCGGGCGGCTTTGTCGTTGAACGGTGGCGCTTATTTTTCCACGAAGGCGCGCTCGATCAGGTAGTCCCCCGGCTCACGCATACGCGGAGATATCTTCAGACCGAAGCTGTCGAGCACTGCGCTGGTCTCGTCGAGCATGCTCGGGCTACCGCAGATCATGGCGCGGTCGTCCTGCGGATTGATCGGCGGCAGGCCGATGTCGGCGAACAGCTTGCCGCTGCGCATCAGGTCGGTCAGGCGGCCCTGGTTCTCGAACGGCTCACGGGTCACGGTGGGGTAGTAGATCAGCTTCTCTTTCAGCGCATCGCCAAAGAACTCGTTGCGCGGCAGGTGCTCGGTGATGAACTCGCGATAGGCCACTTCGTTCACATAACGCACGCCGTGAACCAGAATCACCTTCTCGAAACGCTCGTAGGTTTCCGGGTCCTGAATCACGCTCATGAACGGCGCCAGGCCGGTACCAGTGGACAGCAGATAGAGGTGCTTGCCCGGATTGAGGTCATCGAGCACCAGGGTGCCGGTGGGCTTCTTGCTGATGATGATCTCGTCGCCTTCCTTCAGGTGCTGCAGCTGCGAGGTCAGCGGGCCGTCCGGCACCTTGATGCTGAAGAATTCCAGATGCTCTTCCCAGTTCGGGCTGGCGATGGAGTAGGCGCGCATCAGCGGGCGGCCATTGTCCTGCTGCAGGCCGATCATCACGAACTGACCATTCTCGAAGCGCAGACCCGGGTCGCGGGTGCACTTGAAGCTGAACAGCGTATCGTTCCAGTGGTGGACGCTGAGCACGCGCTCGACGTTCATATTGCTCATGATGATTTCCTCGAAGAACTTCAGCGCCAAAGGCGCGATTGCGCGGCATTCTATTCGCGGCAACAATATCTGTTAAGTGGATTATCAAGATATAGGTTATCGGTTATATCGATATGCGATTTACTCTCAGACAACTTCAGGTGTTCGTCGCCGTGGCGCAGCATGAAAGCGTCTCGCGCGCCGCGCAATCGCTCGCATTGTCGCAGTCTGCGACTAGCACTTCGCTGACCGAACTGGAACGCCAATCCGACTGCCAGTTGTTTGATCGCGCCGGCAAACGCCTGGCACTCAACGCCCTGGGCCGACAGCTCTTGCCCGAGGCCGTGGCGCTGATCGATCAGGCGCGCGAAATCGAACGCCTGCTGGGGGGCAAGAGCGGTTATGGCTCGCTGAACGTCGGCGCCACCCTGACCGTGGGCAACTATCTGGCCACCCTGCTGATTGGCAGCTTCATGCAGCGCCACCCTGAATGCCGGGTGAAGCTGCAGGTGCATAACACCGCTCATGTGGTGCAACAGATCGCTCACTACGAGCTGGACCTGGGCTTGATCGAAGGCGACTGCCAGCACCCGGATATCGAGGTGCAGCCCTGGGTCGAGGACGAACTGGTGGTGTTCTGTGCGCCACAGCACCCACTGGCTGGGCGTGGCAGCGCCAGCCTGGAAGAACTGACGCACGAAGCCTGGATTCTGCGTGAACAGGGCTCGGGCACGCGGCTGACCTTCGACCAGGCCATGCGGCATCACCCGCGCAACCTGAATATCCGCCTGGAGCTGGAACATACCGAGGCGATCAAGCGCGCCGTGGAATCCGGCCTGGGCATCGGCTGCATCTCACGCCTGGCGCTGCGCGACGCTTTTCGTCGCGGCAGCCTGATGCCAGTGGAAACTCCGGAGCTGGACCTGCGCCGGCAGTTCTACTTCATCTGGCACAAGCAGAAGTACCAGACAGCAGCGATGCGCGAGTTTCTCGAACAGTGTCGCGCACTGACCGCCGGAGTCAGTCGCAGCGATCAGATCGTCCTGCCGCCGATCGTCTGAGCTTCAGCCAAGCAGGATGACCGCCCAGACCGAAGCGATCATGCCCAGCGCCAGCAATTGCGCAGCGCTGCCCATGTCCTTGGCATTTTTCGACAGCGGATGGCGCTCGAGGGAAATGCGGTCGATGGCGGCCTCGATGGCCGAGTTGAGCAGTTCGACGATCAGCGCCAGCAGACAAACCGCGACCATCAAGGCCCGCTCGGCGCGACTGACCTCGAACACAAAAGCCGAGGGGATCAGCAGCAGATTGAGCAGCACCAGTTGACGAAACGCCGCCTCGCCGAGAAATGCGGCGCGCAAGCCATCGAGCGAATAGCCCGCTGCATTGAGGATGCGTTTCAGGCCCGTCTGGCCCTTGAATTCGGACATGCGCCCTACCCCTGCGAAAGAGGCGCGCAGCTTACTGCATCCGCCGTCGGAGAGCCTATACAGGAGAGGACAAGCTGAGTCCGATCATGCAGCTGCGCTTGCGTAGACCCTGGCGCAGCAGGTTACGTCTGGCTAAGCGGGGATCGATTCCATCTGCTGCAACAGCAATGCCGCCTGAGTGCGGGTGCGCACGCCCAGCTTACGGAAGATCGCCGTCACATGCGCCTTGACGGTGGCTTCGGATACGCCCAGCTCGTAGGCGATCTGCTTGTTCAGCAACCCTTCGCAGACCATGGTCAGCACCCGGAACTGCTGTGGCGTGAGGCTCGCCAGGCCGGCACTCGCGGCCTTGGCCTCATCGGAAACCGGCGCCCCCTCTTCCGCCAGCGGCGGCCACCAGGTGTCACCATCGAGTACGTGTCGCACCGCTTGCTGCAAGGTTTCCAGCGGGCTGGATTTGGGGATGAAGCCACTGGCGCCGAACTCGCGGGAGCGGTTGACCACGGACGCCTCTTCCTGAGCGGAGATCATCACCACAGGGATCTGCGGGTACTGCCCACGCAGCAGTACCAGACCGGAAAAGCCGTAGGCACCGGGCATATTGAGGTCGAGCAGGACCAGGTCCCAATCACTTTTTTCAGCCAAGTGGCCTTCAAGCTCGGCGATGCTGGCAGCTTCTACCAGACGCACTTCAGGTCCCAAGCCCAGGGTCAGAGCTTGTTGCAGCGCGCTGCGAAACAGCGGGTGATCGTCGGCAATCAGGATTTCGTAGGCGGCCATGGGCAGATCCTGTTCTTGTTATAAGTGGCACTGAGGTGAGTATGGCAGTGCTTTTCGCCTGTAGACCCGCTCAAGCCTGCTCATTGAGCATCGCAGACTCCCCACTCGGACCGACGGCGGCGCTCAGCATGCCGAGCTGTGGCGGGGTGGTCAAGCTCAATGCTTTGCGGCACGATGCGCAGCTTTCCTGCCGAGACGCCCTGATGCGAAGCCAAGCCCTGCGCGCTGACCTGTTGATGCTGATTACCGCGATGATCTGGGGCAGCGCCTTCGTCGCCCAGCGTCTGGGCATGGATAACATCGGCCCCTTCCTTTATACCGGCCTGCGCTTCGCCCTCGCCTGCCTGGTTCTGTTGCCGGTGCTGGCTTTGCTGCAACGCCGCCAGCAGCGCCCCGCTGCACCGCTGAATCGCAACCTGCTGGCGGGTGGCGTGATCATGGGCCTGGCGCTGTCGTTGGGGATCAATCTGCAGCAGGTCGGCCTGCTGTTCACCACGGTGACCAACTCAGGCTTCATCACCGGGTTGTACGTGATCGTGGTACCGATTCTCGGCTTGCTGATCGGCCAGCGCAGCAGCGCCGGCATCTGGTTGGGCGCCAGCCTGGCAGTGGTCGGCATGTTCCTGCTCAGCGTCGGCGAAGGATTCACCGTAGCCTCCGGCGACTGGCTGCAGTTGGCTGGTGCCTTCGTCTGGGGCGTGCATGTGTTGCTGGTGGGATTCTTCGCCAGCCGTCACGACCCGCTGCGCCTGGCCTTCATCCAGTTCGCCACCTGCGCGGTGATCAGTCTGGCCCTGGCGCTGGTGTTCGAGAGCGCGACACTGGACGGCATCATTGCCGCCGGGCCGGCCATTCTCTACGGCGGCGTGTTCGGCGTGGCGATCGGTTTCACCCTGCAGGTGGTGGCGCAGCAGCATGCCATCGCCTCGCATGCGGCGATCATCCTCTCGCTGGAAGCCGTGTTCGCCGCCATCGCCGGCGCCCTGTTGTTGAGCGAAGTGCTGGCGCCGCGCGGCTATCTGGGTTGTGCGCTGATGTTTGGCGGCATGCTGCTGGCGCAGCTGTGGCCCAAGCCACTGCCCAGCGAACTCAGGGGTACGTCTGCAAACGCTGGTGCAGAGCGTCGTTGAGATCCAGCGGCAGACGCCGTTTGGCAGCCAGGTAGTGCTGGCTGAACACATCGAGATAATCGTCCAGCGCCTCGCCGGCACGCAGGTCGCCAGCCAGCTCCAGGCACATGGCAGCTACCTCGGCGGTGCACAGGTGCTCGCCACGGGTAGAGCGGCGCAGGCGATAGCGCGATAGTTGCGCCGGCGTCAGGCTCAGCACTGGCAGCGCATCCAGATACGGGCTCTTGCGAAACATCTTGCGCGCCTCGGTCCAGGTGGCATCGAGCAACACGAACAGCGGCCGCTTGCCGGGCGCAAGCCGCACCTCCTCCACCACGCGCTGCGGTGCCACGTACTCACCGGGAAACACCAGGTAAGGCTGCCACTGCGGATCGGCCAACAACTCCAGCAGCGCGGGGTCGACGGCAGTGCGCGTCCATCCGAAGGCGTGGGTTTCAGGCACCACATCAGCGATCAGCCAGCCGGTATTGCTCGGCTTCAACGCCTCAATGTCATGCATCACCAGGCACATGGCGGCATTGGACTCGACCTGCGGGCGCCAGGCGCACAGGCAATGGGTCGGCTGCACCCGGCAGTGCGGGCAGCGCTCGGCGCGCGAACCACGGGCGACGAAGGGTTTGAGGCTGCGCGCCAGGCGCTCTGCGCGCAGGCGGGCGACGGCATGTGGGGCTGGATGAGTCATGGAAGGCACAACGGCGATTGGGCGTGGGATTCTAACACCTCGCCCGCACCGCTGGCGGGCCAGAACCAGTAGACTGCAGCCGTCAACAGGTCAATGGCCACCGCCGCGAACATTCACGACAGTGGTCTGTCCAAGGCTGTCCACGCTTTCAGGAGTTACATCACATGCTGCGTTACATCCTTTCTGCCCTCGCGCTCAGCCTGATGCTTGCCACTGCACAGGCAGCCTCGCTAAAGGAGATGGAGCTGACTCGCACTCTGGAGCAGGTCGCCCGGCAAAGCAGCGAAGGCACGCCGCGGGCGATCAACGAGGACATTCTTGATCGGGGCTATACCGTGGAAGGTCACACGCTAATTAACCATCTCAGCGTGCGCGAAGCGCATGCCGCGCAGATGCGCGGCAACCCCGATACGGTGCGCAGCCAACTGGCGGCCAGCGTCTGCCGCAATCCGGGTTATCGCAGCCTGCTGGCGCAGGGCGCGCAACTGCGTTATCAGTTCAGCGAGTACCGCAGCAACCGTCCGGTTACCGTCGAAACCTTCGACAAGGGTGATTGCGGCCTGTAAGTACTGGCCAGGCTCAGCCTCGCTGTGCCCGGCGCTGGGCGTCATCGGCGCGCAACTCGGCGAGCAGGGCCTCCATGTAGCGTGAGCGTCGCCCACCCCCTTCGAGGCGACGCACGCACTCCTCCTGCAGACTCAACTGGTTGATCCGTGCCGCCTCCTGCAGCATGCGATAGAGGTCGGTTTCGAGTTCCACAATCAGCCTGGGCATACCTGCCCCTCCCTTGCAATTGCCCCAACCCGATCATTCAGCGCAGGATGTTGGGATCTCCCGTGCCGGCCAGTGCAGCCCGTTCCTCGGCCGTCAGCCAGGCATCGACCGCTGTGCCCAGCACCTCGGCGACACTCTGCAGCACATGCGCCCAGGTACAGCCATTGGCGAACAGCATGCCGGCCTCGTCGAAGGTGCCGCCACGGTTGCGATAACCCAGTACCCGACAGAACGCACCCTCGCCCAGCACCGTGGACAAATGCCCCCGTGCCACCTCCGGGCGCATATGGCTGAGCAATACACGCCGCCGGTACGCAGCGGGGAACAACGCTTCATGCTCTGCAGGCGTAGCCAGCGCCGGTGCTTCCCAGGCATCACGCGGCCCCCGAAAACGTCCCGGCTCCTGCAAGTAAATCAGACGCCAGGCCACCGCATGCTGACTCAGACGAACGGCAGCACGGCGCATCGCGTGCAACTGGTAACTGCCGCTGGCGATCAGCAGCACCGGCTCACCCTCGCCCTCGGCAGCCACCAGTAAGGCACCATCACGGGCCAGCTGTTGCGCCTGCGCCGCCGTGAAGCTGCAGGGCTGCTCGCGCTTGGCCACCACCACGCAAGCCAACCTGCCGCGCTCCTGATAGATGCCAGGCAGCAGCGCCAGCAGCGAATTGTGGTCGGCCGGCAGCAGCACGCGCACGACATCGTGCATCTCGCCCAGCAGCGCCTCACAGAAGGTGGTGTCCTGGTGCGATTGCTGGTTCTTGCCGTTCTCCCAGGTGTGCGAAGTCGCCACCAGCGGCCAACCCAGCCAGCCTGCCGGGCGCCCGACCTCTTTCTGCTGGCGGGCGAAGATCAGGCTCTGACGCACCGCGCCGAGCATCTTCACGCAGAACGCCTCGTAACTGGCCACCAGATTCAGACCGCCCTGGTTGGCCAGGCAGGCGGAAACCACGGCCTCCTCGTTGAGCACCGTGATCACCGCGCCATGCACTGATTCCAGCTCGCTTTCCGGCTGGCTGACACGGTGCTTGAGCGCCTTCAGCACGCCACCCAGGCGGTTGCTGGCCAGTTCGTCCGGGTTGCCGACGCGGGGGCGTAACTGCGGATTGGCCCGTACCAGATCGACAAAGTAGCGATCCAGCGCACTCATGGGCGAACAGGCGGCGTCGTGAAAATGCAGCGCTGGCTGTATCGGCTGCGCGGGTTGACGACGGGCCAGTGGATTGTCTCGCTCAGGCTCACGCCCCTTGCCGGCAGCAAACAGGCTGCAGGCCTCGGCCAATGCCTGGGGCTGTACCCACAACGCCGCCGCATGCTGGTTGAACAGTTCGCGTGCGTGCGCATCGAGCGCCGGGCTGGCCGGTAGCGGCAGGTTGTGCGCGGCATTGCTGCCAGCGCCATAGAAGCCATAGCCCTTGGTGGTTTCGGCAATGCCGTAGGGCATGGGCAGGGGATAGTCGATCAGTTCGCGATTGCGCTCATCTACCCGATGCGCCAGGCGCTGCTCCATTTCCCACAGCGCACAGACAAAGGCTGCCGGGTCACGCCCATCGAAGCTCAGCGGATCGAAACCACAGCCGCGCAGGTGCCGGCGAAAACCCTCCAGCCCCTCCAGCGTGCCGAGTTCGGTACGCTGCTCGATACGCCGACCGTTGGCGATCATCACCGGCAGCGCCACACCACAATCCTCGGCACGCCACCAGCGCGGCATCCAGTCGCTGCCGCGCTGCTCCTCGGCGGCGCCATCGGAGAGGAACGCCACCAGTTTTTCGCCCGGCAATGGCAGATGGGCGTACTGCAGCTCGGCAAAACCCAGGTACCCACCTTCGGCGATACCGCCGGCGGTGTGCGGGTTGACGTGACTGCCCAGCGGCACGCCAGGGCTGCCATCCGCGGCCTGGGCGTAGCTGTAGAAGTCTGCCGCCAGACAGCTCATGCCCGCTTCATCACAGGTATAGCGCTCAGCCTGCTCGGGATGCTGGTTGCCTGTCAGCAGGTTCAGCGCCTCGATTGCCGCCACGCAATGGCCCTGCCCCATCAACCAGCCACGTGTCTCGGCGGTCAGGGCATTGAGTGCCAGGTAACCGGCGTAGGCAGGCACCATGTTCAGCGCGCCACCAGTATGACCTTCCGGCACCGGTTTGAAGTCCTCGGCCTGCAGCGGCTGGCCATCGAGTCGAACGCGCTGGGCATAGGTCATGTGCACCACCAGCCAGAGGCCGGCTGCGGTCAGCGAATCCAGGGCGCGAAACAGGCGGTAGACGCTCGGCAAGTCGGGCTGCAAGCCGCTTTGCACCAGCTGATGGGCCAGACGAAAGACCGCAGCGCTGGTCTGCGGGCTATGCTGAACAGGTCCGTGGCCCGCCTGCCAGTGGGCGAAGTCGGGGTATTGCTGGGCGTGTTGAGCCAGAGTCGCGGCATCGGGCAAAAGCTGAGGCATGGGTCATCTCCTGAAAATTCACTTGCAGTTTAGGCACCCGGAGCCCTACATCGAGTGACCTGCATCAAACCACGCGATGCTTCAAACCGGCAGACTCGCCACATCATCACAACAAGGACAGAACCATGGCCCTGCTTACTTTTCTCGGTGCAATCCAACAAGTTACCGGCTCCTGCTACCTGGTGGAGAGTCGCGACGGCGCCAAGGTCCTGCTCGAGTGCGGCATGCACCAGGGGCGCCGCCAGGAGGAGGATCAGAACCGCAGCGCCTTCCCCTTCGACCCGCGGGAGCTGGATGCGGTGGTGATCTCCCACGCCCACCTCGATCACAGCGGGCTGCTGCCGCGCCTGGTCGCCGAGGGTTATCGCGGCCCGATCCACGCCACCGAGGCCAGCTGCGAACTGCTCGAGCTGATGCTGCTGGATTCGGCCTTCCTGCAGGAGAAGGACGCCGAATGGGAAAACCGCTGGCGTGCACGCCAGGGCAAGCCGGCGATCACGCCGCTCTACACCATCGCCCATGCCGAGCAGGCGCTCAGCCAGCGCCGCGCGCATGCCTACGGCACAGCGGTCGAGGTTGCCAAGGGCGTGCAGGCCACCTTCCACAATGCCGGCCACATTCTCGGCTCGGCCATCGTTGAAATGCAGGTGCAGGATCACCACCTGCAGCGTCATCTGGTGTTCTCCGGCGACCTGGGCAATACCTGCTCGCCACTGATGCAGGCGCCGACCCAACTGAACAAGGCCGACGTACTGCTGATGGAGTCGACCTACGGCGACCGTGATCATCGCCCCAGTGACGAAACCCTGGAGGAGCTGGCCGACATTCTGCAGCAGGCGCACAAGGAAGGCGGCAACGTGCTGATCCCCTCCTTCGCCGTCGGCCGCACCCAGGACCTTATCTATTACCTAGGCCGCTTCTATCAGGAAGGCCGCCTGCCACAGCAGGCCGTGTTCCTCGACAGTCCCATGGCCATCCGCGCCAACGCCATCTACAGCCGCTTCCATGATCAGTTCGCCGCCGAAGACCGCGCTGCACTGGCTGCCAAGGGTGTCACCCGGGTAGAGGACTGGCTACCGATCCTGCGCTGCACGCCAACGGCGGAAGAGTCCATGGCGATCAACCGGATCAAGAGCGGCGCGATCATCATCGCCGGTGCCGGCATGTGCAATGGCGGGCGTATCGTTCATCACTTCAAGCACAACCTCTGGCGCGAGAACTGCCATCTGGTCTTCCCCGGCTTCCAGGCCAAGGGCACGCTGGGTCGTTTGATCGTCGATGGTGCGGAAACGGTCAAGGTGCTGCACCAGCGCATTGCGGTGAAAGCCAGGGTGCACACGCTGGGCGGTTTTTCTGCGCACGCCGGTCAGTCGCAGCTGATCGACTGGGCGAGCCAGTTCGAGCACCACCCCGAGCTGTACCTGGTGCACGGCGAGCTGGAGAAGATGCAGGCCCTGCAAGCCGCCCTGCGCGAACGCCTGAACTGGATCGCCAACATTCCCG
Organism: Ectopseudomonas oleovorans; assembly: GCF_003052605.1. Lineage (GTDB taxonomy): Bacteria > Pseudomonadota > Gammaproteobacteria > Pseudomonadales > Pseudomonadaceae > Aquipseudomonas > Aquipseudomonas oleovorans_A. The sequence continues at coordinate 54,616 of NZ_QASO01000124.1, forward strand.
AACCCGGTGAGCAGATCGCCCTGTAACCGGCGCTTACGAAAAGCAGGCAGCGAAACGGCAACCAGGCTGTGGCAAGCGTCATGAAACGCCATAATCACGGAACCGGTACGGGCGCGAGCCGCATCAACCTCTCGCCCGGCTCAGAACAGGAGAGCCTTCATGCCTTACGAAGCGGACGACTATCTGTCGCGCCACGTGCAAACCAGCGAAGTCGACCTGACCCGCAAGGTCGACGAACTGGTGGCACTGGCAGCCCCCGGCAACAGCCCGAACCTGCAGCTGTACCGGGAAATGCTCAGTACCGTGATCCATATGGCCCAGGCGGACCGCAACCGCTGGGACGCCAAGATCATGCTGCAGACCCTGCGCGAGATGGAAAATGCCTTCGGTGTACTGGAACAGCTCAAGCGCCGGCGCAAGGTCACCGTATTTGGCTCGGCCCGCACGCCAGCCGATCATCCGCTGTACCTGCAGGCTCGTGAACTGGGCGCACGGTTGGCGCAACGTGACCTAATGGTCATCACCGGCGCAGGCGGCGGCATCATGGCCGCCGCCCATGAAGGCGCCGGCGTGGACAACAGCCTGGGGTTCAACATCATCCTGCCCTTCGAACAAACGGCCAACGCGACGATGCGCGGCAGCAACCACCTGCTGTCATTCCATTTCTTCTTCCTGCGCAAGCTGTTCTTCGTCAAGGAGGCCGATGGCCTGGTGCTGTGCCCCGGCGGTTTCGGCACCCTCGACGAAGCGCTGGAAGTGCTGACCCTGATCCAGACCGGCAAGAGCCCACTGGTGCCCGTGGTACTGCTCGATCAACCGGGTGGCAGCTACTGGAAGGACGCCCTGGGTTTCATGCGCCGCCAGCTTGAAGACAATGGCTACATCCTGCCCAGCGATCTGAACCTGATGCACCTGGTGTACAGCGCCGAAGAAGCGGTGGATGAAATCGTCCACTTCTATCGCAACTTCCACTCCAGCCGCTGGCTCAAGGATCGCTTCGTGATTCGCCTCAATCATCCGCTCAACGAGGCGGCTCTAGTCATGCTGGACAGCGACTTCGCCAGCCTGTGCAAGGAAGGTGGCTTTACCCAGCAACCCTACTGCGAGCAGGAGCGCGACGAACCGGAACTGTGCCACCTGACCCGTCTGGCCTTTGCCTTCAACGGTCGTGAATATGGCCGCCTGCGCGCGCTGCTCAATGTGGTTAACGAGCCGGCGAATTGGGCAAGCTGAGCTGACGAAGTTGCCGTAGCCTGGATGCAATCCGGGGGTATTGGCCTCTCACCATTCCCGGATTACATCCGGGCTATGTAAAGCAAGAAGCCCAGCATTGGCTGGGCTTCCTTTTACTGCATGCCTATCAGGCGTTACCGGCGGCCTTCAGCCGCGCCGCCTGGGTGAAATCGAGCATGCGCTTGAGCGGCTTGATCGCCCTGGGAATCAGCGCCGGCTCGACATGAATCTCGCCGGAGCCCTGACGCAAGCCGGTCAGCACGCGCTCCAGCGTATTCATCGCCATCCACGGGCAGTGCGCGCAGCTGCGGCAGGCGGCACCGTTACCCGCCGTCGGCGCCTCGATGAAGGTCTTGTCCGGGCACAGCTGCTGCATCTTGTAGAAGATGCCGCGATCAGTGGCGACGATGAATGTCGAGTTGGGCAGGGTCTGCGCGGCCTTGATCAGCTGACTGGTGGAACCCACGGCATCGGCCAGCTCCACCACGTTCTGCGGCGACTCCGGGTGCACCAGAATGGCAGCATCAGGGTACAGCGCCTTCATGTCCAGCAACTGCTTGGATTTGAACTCCTCATGGACGATACAGGCACCGTCCCACAGCAGCATATCGGCACCGGTCTCGTGCTGGATGTAGTTGCCCAGGTGCTTGTCCGGCGCCCAGATGATGGTCTCGCCGTTGTCCATCAGGCTCTCGACGATCTCCAGCGCGCAACTGGAGGTCACCACCCAGTCGGCACGCGCCTTCACCGCCGCCGAGGTGTTGGCATACACCACCACGGTGCGCTCCGGGTGCTGATCGCAGAAGGCCGAAAACTCGTCCACCGGGCAACCCAGATCGAGCGAACAGGTGGCCTCCAGCGTCGGCATCAACACGCGTTTTTCCGGGTTGAGGATCTTCGCCGTCTCGCCCATGAACTTGACCCCGGCCACCACCACGGTCTGCGCCGGGTGCTGATTACCAAAGCGGGCCATTTCCAGGGAGTCGGAAACGCAGCCGCCGGTTTCCTCGGCCAGCGCCTGGATCACCGGATCGCAGTAGTAGTGCGCCACCAGCACCGCGTTCTGCTTCTTCAGCTCAGCGGCGATTTCGCGGCGATAGAAGGCCTCCTCCTCGGCTGTCAGCGGTTTGGGCTGTTTGGCATCGAGGTGGGCCTGAACCAGAAGGCGTTCGGAAATCTGCGTCATGTCATCGAACCTGCGGTGCTCTTGAGCGAGCTGCGAGTATAGCCCCTGACTCCACATCACCACAGGCGATGCAGCATCAGCCAGAGGACTTTTCCGAGAGCAAAAAAAAGCCAGTCTGACGACTGGCTTTTGCGATCTGGTGGGTCGTGTAGGATTCGAACCTACGACCAATTGGTTAAAAGCCAACTGCTCTACCAACTGAGCTAACGACCCAACGCGAGGCGCATGATACTGATTTAATTCAGGAAATCAACACTTCGCGAAAACTTTTTCAGCAGTAGCGCGTCACATCAGGCACACCTGCCGCGGCGAAACCGGCTGCGCGCAGGCGGCAGCTGTCGCATTTGCCACAGGCGCGGCCCTCGTCATCGGCCTGGTAGCAGGAGACCGTCAGCGCATAGTCCACGCCCAGGCGCATGCCCGCCTGGATGATCTCGCCCTTGCTCATCTGCTGCAACGGTGCGCGAATGCTGAAACCCTGCCCCTCGACACCCGCCCTGGTCGCCAGGTTGGCCATGCGCTCGAACGCCTCGACGAATTCCGGACGGCAATCGGGATAGCCCGAGTAATCCACCGCGTTGACGCCAATGAAGATATCGCGCGCCTCGAGCACCTCGGCCCAGCCCAAGGCAAGCGCCAGAAATACCGTATTACGCGCCGGCACGTAGGTGGCGGGAATCCCTTCAGTGGGCGATTCAGGCACGGCGATGCTGCTGTCGGTCAACGCCGAACCACCGATGCCGTTGAGGTTCAGGCCAATCATCTTGTGCTCGACTACACCCAGTTGCCGCGCCACACGCTCGGCTGCCTGCAACTCGGCGCGATGGCGCTGCCCATAGTCGAAGCTCATGCTGTAGCAGCTGTAGCCCTCGGCCTTGGCCATGGCGACCACGGTGGCCGAGTCCAGGCCACCGGAAAGGAGGATGACCGCTTTCTTGTCGTTCATGTTCAGTGTCCCGGCTCGTCGTTCCAGAGAATCTTGTGTAGCTGCAGTTGCAGGCGTACCGGCAGGTTGTCCGCCACGATCCAGTCAGCCAGCGCCCGCACATCGACCTGTTTATGGCTGGGCGAAAACAGTACTTCGCCGGCCCTGGCAGCCAGGTCATATTCGATCAATTTGGATACTGCCCAGTCGTAGTCTTCACGCGAGCAGATGACGAACTTGACCTGATCGTTGCGTGTCAGCCACTGGACGTTCTCGTAGCGATTGCGCTGCACTTCAGCAGATCCAGGCGTCTTCAGATCGAGCACCTTGCTGACCCGGGCATCGACCGCTGAGACGTCGAGTGCCCCACTGGTCTCCAGCGACACCTCGTAGCCGGCATCACACAGACGCGCAAGCAAGGTAATGCAGTTGGGTTGAGCCAGCGGCTCGCCGCCAGTGACGCAGACGTAGCGCGGCCGATAGGCGGCCACCTGGTCGAGGATACTGTCCAGCGTGACGATCTCGCCGCCGCTGAAGGCATAGGCGGTATCACAGTACTGACAGCGCAGGGGGCAGCCGGTAAGGCGCACGAATACCGTCGGCAAGCCGGCAGTACGCGTCTCCCCCTGCAACGAATGGAAAATCTCGGTAATGCGCAGAGTTTCTTGCATGGTAGCCACGGGCGTGATGACGAAACAGGCCATCCGCCTCCGTTGCGTGAAAAGACAGGAATGCCGACAGCAGCCGCCATTCGACGATGCCTGGTGACAAGGACATCAGCCGAGCTGAAACCCTGTCATCAGGCGAGGGGGCATTCTAATGGAAGCCGGCAAACTACGGATAAGAAAAACCCGCGACTGGCGCGGGTTTGTTCATCGAATCTCGAGCCTACAGTCGCTGCAGATCACGCTGCGCCAGCTGCGCTGCTGAACTGCCCGGGTACTGCGCAATCACCTGCTGCAGAATGCTGCGTGCCTTGTCATTGTTACCCAGACGGCGCTCGACATCGGCCAGCTTGAACAGCGAATCCGGCACCTTGGCATGACTCGGGTAGGCCTGAGTGACCTTGGCAAAGGCCTGACCGGCAGCCTGCAGGTCGCCCTTGGCCAGGTTCACTTCGCCCAGCCAGTACTGTGCATTACCCGCATACTGGCTATTGGGATAACGATTGAGAAAGGCGCTGAACGCCTGCGACGCCTTGTCGAAGTCCTTGGCCTTGATCAGGTCGAAGGCAGCGTCGTAATAGAGTTTTTCCTTGGCCGGATCACCCGGCTCGGCGCTGGCCTGCTGTTGTGCGGCAGGTGGCGTCGGGGTGCCACTGGCGTTTACCGCGCCAGTGGCTGAATTCTGTGCGGGAGTTCCACCGGCAGCGGCGCCGGAAGAAATGCGTTGATCCAGATCCTGATAACGCTCCAGGCCTTCCTGCTTGAGGCGCTGAATTTCATTCTGCTGCTCTTCTACCATGCCACGCAGCTGGGCAATTTCCTGCTGCATCTGCTCGAGCTGGATGAACAGCATACCCTGTGCAGAAGCGGGCGCTTGCGAACCCGCTCCGACAGAGGCGCCGGCCGTACCATAACCCGCCGGTGGAAAGCTGCTGCCCTGTTGCATGGAGCTGCTTTCCAGTACGGGAACTTCCGCCATCGCCGCGAACGGCAAGGCGAGCGTCAGAAGGGTCAGGATACGGCGGCAATCACGCATGGCAGCTTACTTACGCAGCTCTACGCGACGGTTCTGAGCCCAGGACTGCTCGTCGCTGCCAGTGGCAACCGGACGCTCTTCGCCGTAGGAAACGACTTCCAGCTGAGCCGGGGAGACGCCCTGCAGAACCAGGTAACGCTGCACGGCCTTGGCACGACGCTCGCCCAGAGCCATGTTGTACTCACGGGTACCGCGCTCGTCAGCGTGGCCTTCCAGAACGACGCGAGCGCCGTTGCCTTTCAGGTCCTTGGCGTGTACGTCCAGAGCGCGCATGGCTTCGGCTTTCAGGTCGGAGCTGTCGTACTCGAAGTAGAAAGTGGTGATAGCGCGCAGAGCCGCTTCTTCGCTCAGGCTGCCATCGACAGCGCCAGTGTTGGCACCGTAGCCAGCGTTCGGGTCAACTGCGCCTTCGCCAGCAGCGTCGCCGCCTTTGGAGGAGCAACCTACGGCAACGGCGAGAGCCAGGGACAGTGCAGCGAACTTACCGAATTTCAGCATTTCCATCATGTAACTCCTAATGAACCCCAGTTGTGTTGAGCAAAAAGGTGTAGCACCGCATCAGTTCAGGTAAGGGGACCAAGAAGGCTCTCGAACTTCGCCTTGAGCGGTAGGAAGAGGGAGCCTCACGCGTCCATTGGTGGACGCCAACATCAAGACTCCCCGGCCCTGCTGGCGGGTGGCGTAGATTAGCATGGTGCCATTGGGCGCAACAGTGGGCGACTCATCCAAACTTGTGTCGGAAAGTATGCGCAGACGGTTGGTTTCCAGGTCCTGGGCAGCCACTTTGAACACGGTGAAACCTTCCTGGCGATGGATCATCACCAGGGTCTTTTCATCAGCCGACAATTTCGGGTTGGCGTTGTAGTTCCCGACAAAGGTCACTCGCTCCACGGCCCCAGTATTGATGTTGGTCTTGTAGATCTGCGGACGCCCCGCACGATCCGAGGTGAAGTACAGGGTCTGACCATCCTTGCCCCAGAAGGGTTCGGTATCGATGGCGTAATGGTTGGTGACGCGACGCATCTGCCGGCTGCCCATGTCCATCACGTAGATTTCCGGGTTGCCGTCACGCGACAGCACGAAGGCCAGGCGATTGCCATCCGGCGACCAGGCAGGCGCGCCGTTGAGGCCTTCGAAGTTGGTGATCTGCTCGCGACGACCGGTATCGATGTGCTGGACGAAGATGCGCGGACGACGCTGCTCGAACGAAACATAGGCAATACGACGGCCATCCGGCGCGAAGGACGGCGACAGGATCGGCTCGCGCGACTGCAGCAACGTCACCGCGCGGGCACCGTCATAGTCGGAGCGCTGCAGGGTGTAACGGGTGTTGTTGGCGCCCATGCGCTCGGCAGTGACGTACAGCAGACGCGTGGAGAACGCGCCCTTGACGCCGGTGAGCTTCTCGAACGACTGGTCGGCGATATGGTGTGCCATATCGCGCAACTGATCGGTGCCACCACCGACATTGCCGGTCATGACCTGCTGCTCGGTGTTGACGTTGAACAGCGCGTACTGCACCTGCAGCCGGCCTCCATTGGGCACGATGTTGCCGACCAGCAGGTACTGGGCGCCGAGGGCTTTCCAGTCGCGGTAGATGACCTCGCTGGCCTGGGTCGGCAGACTGATCATGTTCTGCCGAGGGATCGGCTCGAAGTAGCCGGAGTTGCGCAGGTCATTACCGATGATCTCGGACATGTCCTCGGGCAATACCGAACCACCCTGCCAGCCAAAGGGCACGACGGCGATGGGCGTGGCGCGGTCGGCACCCTGGGAGATCACCAGCGGATCGGCCGCCTGGACGCTACCGACCAGCATGACCAGCCCCAGCAGGGCGATACGAATCAGGTTGTTCACAGAGCTCAATCCTCCGGTTTGAAAATAACGCGACGCTGCCTGTACCGACTGTCGAAGGTAGCGCGATCCAATTGTTGCATCTCGGGAATACGCCCGACGTTACGTACAGCTGCCACGGCCGAACTATCGAACGGCGCATCGCCACTGGAGCGCGATACGCTGGCGTTGGTGATGGTGCCATCGGGCAACATCTGGATCACCAGCTCGACACTCATGCCACGACGGGCCGACATCGGCCGCTGCCAATTCTCGGTGATCAGCTTGATGATCAGATCATCGAGGTTGCCGGCCACCTGATCACCATGGGTTTCGGCCAGCGCCTGCTGGTTCTGCACATTGTCCGACAGCAGTTCGGCCAGCGCTGCGGCCTTCTGATCCTCGGCGGCCTTGCGCCGTGCATCTTCAGCCTTGCGTTTGGCATCCTCGGCCGCTTTCTTTTTCGCGGCTTCGGCGGCTGCCTTTTTCTTCGCCTCTTCTGCAGCGGCCTTTTTCTTCGCCTCTTCTGCAGCGGCCTTTTTCTTGGCCTCTTCAGCGGCTTTTTTCTTCGCCTCTTCCTCAGCGCGCTTCTTGGCGATATCGGCCTGGCGCTTCTGTTCGGCGGCCTTCTCGGCCTCGGCCTTCTTCGCTGCTTCAGCCTTGGCAGCTTCGGCTTTGGCCTGCTCAGCCTGTTTTTGTTCCTCGGCACGTTTGGCGGCTGCGACCTTCTGCTCCTCGGCCTTCTTCTGCTCCAGCCTTTCGGCCTCGAATTGCGGCGCGGAGGTTTTCTGTGCCTCGCCGGCGACCTTTTGCGTGGTCTGCGTAGTGGCCTGACTCTGCGACTGCAACTGGTACAGCGTAGCCTGAACCACCGGGCGCGCCGGTGGCAGCTCCGGGGTGAAGGCGACACTGACGAACAGCATGGCAAAGATGAGTACGTGCAGGCCCACTGCCCAGACTACAGGCCAGAAGTAGCTTTCCGACTGCGTGCGCTCGTGCTGCATCAAGGCGCCTCGGTTATCAGTCCGACATTGCCGACATCGGCCTGCTGCAAGCCGCCCATGGCCGCCATGACCGTGCCGTAATCAACCGACTTATCACCGCGCACGAACACCTGCACCTGCTTACCCTGACGGCGATTCTCACTGATGATGGCCGACACGGCCTGGGTCATCTGCTCGAGATTGACGGCACGTTCCTGCTCGGTATCGACATCGACCTCGCTGCCCATGTTCCAGTAGTAGGTCTTGTCGGCCTTGATGGAGATGGTCAGCACCAAGGCGTCGTTATCCTGCGGCAACACCTCGCTGCTGACTTTGGGCAAGTCGACCTTGACCCCCTGATTGAGCATCGGCGCGGTGACCATGAAGATGACCAGCAGCACCAACATCACGTCGATGTAGGGCACCACGTTCATCTCGGCGACCGGCTTGCGTCTGTTGCGAATTCTCGCCATGGTAAAAACCTGTCCTCTTCGCTCGCCTTATTCTTCCGAGGTATGCACTTTGCGGTGCAGGATGGCCTGGAACTCGTCAGCGAAGGTGTAATAACGACCGATCAGCATCTCGCCACGGGCAGAGAAGCGGTTGTAGGCGATGACTGCCGGAATCGCCGCGAACAGGCCGATGGCGGTCGCGATCAGTGCCTCGGCAATGCCCGGGGCAACGGTAGCCAGCGTGGCTTGCTGCACCTGGGACAGGCCCAGGAAGGAATTCATGATGCCCCATACGGTGCCGAACAGACCGATATACGGGCTGGTGGAACCGACGGTTGCCAGGAACGGCAGAGCGGTCTCCAATTTTTCCTCTTCACGGGAGATGGCCACGCGCATGGCACGCGACACACCATCCATCACAGCATCCGGGTCAACGCCCGGCTGCTGACGCAGGCGCGAAAACTCCTTGAAGCCGGCGCGGAAAATCTGCTCCAGGCCAGAGTCCGGATCCGGGTTGCTGCCGGCCTGGCGATACAGTTTGGACAAGTCGATGCCGGACCAGAAACGGTCCTCGAAGTTGTCCAGCGCACGCTTGGCGGCACGAATGGCGGTGCTGCGCTGGAAGATCATCACCCAGGATATGACGGACGCCGCCACCAGGGTGAGCATGACCAGCTGCACCACCAGGCTGGCATGACTGATCAGGCTCCAGACCGACATATTGTCTACGTTGGCTTCCACGCTTACTCTCCTGCTGCAATTGGACCCGGCGCCTGCGTCCCGGCGAACGCATGTCGCAGAGGCTCGGGAATGGCCCGGGGTTTCAAGTTGTCGGCGCGCACACAAGCCACCAGAAACTGCCCTTCGCAGAGCAGCACATCATCCGCAGCCCGCCTGACCTGTTGACGAAAGCGCAGGCTGGCACGGTTCAATTCGATTACATCGGCGCTGATCACCAGCTGGTCATCCAGACGTGCCGGCGCGTGATAACGCGCCTCGGCCGAATGCACGACGAACAACAGGCCCTCACCGGAAAGCGTCGACTGGGCATAACCCAGCTCACGCAGGCGCTCGGTACGAGCCCGCTCCATGAATTTGAGGTAGTTGACGTAGTAGACGATGCCGCCCGCGTCGGTGTCTTCGTAATAGACCCGGCAATGGTGGCTGAACGGCTGGACTCCGTTTTGCGCGCGCATACTCTAGTCCTCGGCCTGCGGCTTGCCAATCCGGCCTGGTAACAATTTTTTCGTCATTCGTCACCTGCACTGAACAGATCGTCGGCGACCTGCTCGCCGACGCGCCTGGGAATGTTGAGGCCGAAGTGCAGATAGGCATGACGCGTGACCACACGCCCGCGCGGCGTGCGCATCATGTAACCCTGCTGAATCAGATACGGCTCGAGCACATCCTCGATGGTATGGCGCTCCTCACCTATCGCCGCCGCCAGGCTGTCCAGCCCTACCGGCCCGCCGTCGAACTTCTCGATCATGACCAGCAGCAAGCGGCGGTCGGAATGATCGAAACCGCGTTCGTCGACATCCAGCAGATTCAGTGCCTGGTCGGCAATCGATGGGGTGATGTGGCCAGTGCCACGTACCTCGGCAAAATCGCGCACCCGGCGCAGCAGACGATTGGCGATACGCGGCGTGCCGCGCGCGCGACGGGCAATCTCGAAGGCGCCCTTGGCCTCGATGGGCAAGCCGAGAATCCCGGCCGAGCGCGCAACGATGGTGGCCAGGTCATCAACGCCATAGAACTCCAGGCGCTGAACGATACCGAAACGGTCACGCAGCGGATTGGTCAGCATGCCGGCACGGGTGGTGGCACCGACCAGGGTGAAGGGCGGCAGGTCGAGCTTGATCGACCGCGCCGCCGGGCCTTCGCCGATCATGATATCGAGCTGGAAGTCTTCCATGGCCGGATACAGCACTTCCTCGACCACCGGCGACAGGCGATGAATTTCGTCGATGAACAATACATCGCCACTTTCCAGGTTGGTCAGCAGCGCAGCCAGATCCCCCGGACGTTCGAGCACCGGGCCGGACGTGCTCTTCATCGAGCTGCCCATTTCCTCGGCAATGATATTGGCCAGGGTGGTCTTGCCCAGGCCTGGCGGGCCGAAGATCAGCGTATGGTCGAGCGCTTCCGCCCTGCCCCGCGCCGCCTGGATGAACAGCGCCATCTGTTCGCGCACGACGGGCTGGCCGATGTAGTCGGCCAGGCGCAGCGGACGAATGGCCCTATCCTGCTGCTCGTCGCGCTCGCGGGGGCCGGCGGTAATCAGGCGATCGGCTTCGATCATCGAGGCATTCCACTAAAAGTCCATTGAATTGCACTGCCATGCGGCAAACCATGCAGCGTTTCCCAGCAGAAGGCCGGTGGATGAAACAGGCGTCATCCACCCTACGCCATGCCGCGCAGCGCGCGCCGGATCAAATCCTCACTGCTCATGCCATCCTCCTTGACAGCAGCCACAGCCCGACTGGCTTCCTGCGGTTTGTAGCCAAGAGAGATAAGCGCGCTGACCGCGTCGTTCTCCGCACTTGAGACTGCCTGAGCCAGTTGAGGTTCAGCCACCAGAGGCGCGATGGACGGTATCGACTCCCAGGCCTTGAAGCGATCCTTGAGTTCTACCAGCAGTCGCTCGGCGGTTTTCTTGCCGACTCCTGGCACCTTGACCAGCGCTGCGGTGTCCTGCGCCTGCACGCAGCGCACCAGCTCATCGACCTCGAGCCCGGACATCAGCGCCAGCGCCAGCTTGGGGCCAACGCCATTGAGACGAATCAGCTCGCGGAACAGCTCGCGCTCGCGCTTTTCGAAAAAACCGTAGAGCAGATGCGCATCCTCACGCACCACCAGATGAGTGTGCAGGGTTACCGGCTCACCCACCGTAGGCAGACGATAAAGGGTCGTCATCGGTACTTCCAGCTCATAACCGACGCCATTCACATCCAGAAGCAAATGCGGCGGCTGCTTCTCCGCCAGGGTGCCGCGCAAACGTCCGATCACCACTGTGTTCCTTTGATCCGATTACAAACGAAGACGGCCGCCACGCCGCTTGGCGCCGGCCAGCCCATGGGCAATGAGACTCTGTCGATGGTGGGCATGGCACAGGGCGATGCCCAGGGCATCGGAGGCGTCGATCTGCGGCTTTTGCACCAGCTTGAGCAGGTGCATGACCATCATCTGCACCTGTTGCTTGTCCGCCGCGCCGGTGCCGACTACCGTCTGCTTGACCTGGGTGGCGGTGTATTCGCTGACTTCCAGCCCCGCCTCCACCGCTGCGACGATGGCCGCGCCACGCGCCTGCCCCAGCTTGAGCGCCGAATCGGCATTGCGCGCCATGAACACCTGCTCGATACCCATGGTCACCGGGCCATGGGTGCGAATCACCTCGCTGACGCCGCGAAAGACGATCTGCAGGCGCTCGGCCAGCGGTCCGTTGCCAGTGCGAATGCAGCCCGAGGCCACGTACTCGCAGCCGCGCCCAGTATCGCGTACCACGCCATAACCGGTGATGCGCGAACCGGGATCGATTCCTAGGATGAGGGTCATGTCGGCAACTGTCTATTTATCCAGTTGGCGAGTATACGGGCGTCCTCATGCGCCGTCACTCGTGACACACCTGAGGAACCAGAGAAAACCGCAGAAGGGGCGCTGGGCAGACGCAGGGGCAGCGTAGGGTGGGCTTCAGCCCACCAGGGCCGCTTACCCATAGCGGACACACACGGACGCCACCCTACTCACCCTACACATCCGGGCTACAGCCTCAGCCGAGCTGCTCCATGATCTCTTCAGCGACTTCGGCGTTGTGATAGACGTTCTGCACGTCATCCAGATCTTCGAGCATGTCGATCAGCTTGAAGACCTTCTGCGCCGTTTCCAGATCAGTGATCGGCGCGCTGATCGAGGGGATCATGGCGATTTCCGCTTCCTCGGCCTTGAAACCAGCAGCGCTCAGTGCTTCGTTGACGGCATGGAACTCGGTGAAGCTGGTCGACACCAGGGCCGAACCGTCCTCTCCCATTTCCACATCGTCGGCACCGGCTTCCAGCGCTGCCTCCATCAGGGCATCTTCATCGACACCCGGCGCGAAGCTGATCTGCCCCTTGCGCTCGAACATATAGGCAACCGAACCATCGGTGCCGAGGTTGCCGCCGCATTTGGTGAAGGCATGCCGCACTTCGGCTGCGGTGCGGTTGCGGTTATCGGTCATCACCTCGACGATGATCGCCACACCGCTGGGCGCGTAGCCTTCATAGCTGAACTCGACGACGTTATCGGCTTCGTTGTTGCCGGCACCACGGGCGATGGCGCGATCGATCACCTCGCGCGACATGTTATTGGTCAGCGCCTTGTCCACGGCCAGGCGCAGACGCGGGTTATCCGCCGGAATCGGCCCGCCGTGCTTGGCAGCGACCGTCAGCTCACGAATCAGCTTGGTGAAGATCTTGCCGCGCTTGGCGTCCTGACGCCCCTTGCGGTGCTTGATATTGGCCCATTTGGAATGACCAGCCATAACTCACTCCATCTATAAGGTTTCACGATTACCGGGGCGTAAGAGTTTGAGTCTCCACCCCATAACGAAGAAGCCTGGAATCTCCAGGCTTCTTTGACAGGCTTATTCGGCCTTGGGTTGCTCGCGCAGGCGAATGTGCAGCTCGCGCAGCGACTTGTTGTCGACAATACCCGGCGCCTGAGTCATGACGCAGGCCGCACTCTGGGTTTTCGGGAAGGCAATCACTTCGCGGATCGACTGTGCGCCGGTCATCAGCATCACCAGACGATCCAGACCGAAGGCCAAACCACCATGGGGCGGCGCACCGTACTTGAGGGCATCGAGGAGGAAGCCGAACTTCTCCTGCTGCTCCTCTTCGCTGATGCCGAGCACACGGAACACGGTCTGCTGCATGGCCTTGTCGTGGATACGGATCGAACCGCCACCCAGCTCGGTACCGTTGAGCACCATGTCGTAGGCACGCGACAGCGCGGCAGCCGGATTGGCCTCCAGCTCTTCAGGGCTGCAGCTCGGCGCGGTGAACGGGTGGTGCATGGCGGTCAGGCTGCCGTCGTCGTTTTCCTCGAACATCGGGAAATCGACAACCCACAGCGGCGCCCACTCGCAGGTGAACAGATTGAGGTCATGACCCAGCTTGATGCGCAGCGCGCCCAGGGCTTCGCTGACGATCTTGGCCTTGTCGGCACCGAAGAACACGATATCGCCGTCGACAGCGCCAACGCGGTCGAGGATGACGTTGATGTTATCCAGCGGGATGTTCTTGACGATCGGCGACTGCAGACCGTCAACGCCGGCCGCACGCTCGTTGACCTTGATATAGGCCAGGCCCTTGGCACCGTAAATGCCGACGAACTTGGTGTAGTCGTCGATCTGCTTGCGCGGCATGCTCGCACCGCCCGGTACGCGCAGCGCGGTAACGCGGCATTTCGGGTCGTTGGCCGGGCCGGCGAAGACCTTGAATTCGACGTCCTTGAGCTGATCCTCGACGTCCACCAGCTCCAGCGGGATACGCAGGTCCGGCTTGTCCGAGCCGAAGCGGCGCATGGCTTCGGCCAGGGTCATGTGCGGCAGCTCACCGAACTCGACGTCCAGCACCTCCTTGAACAGGTTGCGCACCATGGTCTCGGTGATGCCCATGATGTCTTTTTCATCGAGGAAGCTGGTCTCGATGTCGATCTGGGTAAATTCCGGCTGACGGTCGGCGCGCAGGTCTTCGTCGCGGAAGCACTTGGCGATCTGATAGTAGCGGTCGAAGCCGGCGACCATCAGCAGTTGCTTGAACAACTGCGGCGACTGCGGCAGAGCGAAGAAGCTGCCAGCGTGGGTGCGGCTCGGCACCAGGTAGTCGCGCGCGCCTTCCGGCGTGGCGCGGGTCAGGATCGGCGTCTCGACATCGAGGAAACCGTTGTCATCCAGGTAACGGCGGATGCTCGAGGTGATGCGCGAACGCAGCTTGAGCTTCTCGGCCATTTCCGGACGGCGCAGATCGATGAAACGATAGCGCAGACGGGTTTCCTCGCCGACGTCACTGTATTCGTTGAGCGGGAACGGTGGGGTTTCCGCCTCGTTCAAAACTTCCAGCTCGTAGCCCAGCACCTCGATGGTGCCGCTAGCCATGTTCGGGTTGACCGCACCGGCTGGACGCAGACGCACCTTGCCGGTGATCTTGACCACATACTCGCTGCGCACGCGGTCGGCCTTGGCAAAGCTCTCGGCACGATCAGGATCGAACACCACCTGAGCCAGGCCTTCACGATCACGGATATCGAGGAAGATCACCCCGCCATGGTCACGGCGACGGTGTACCCAGCCGCAAAGGGTGATTTCCTGGCCATCCAGGCTCTCGTTCAACTGGCCGCAATAGTGGCTGCGCATCATGATCGTGTTTCGCTTCTCTAAGGTCTTGGATAGGTCAGGCAGCCCCCAGCGCCCTGGGCAGGAGCCACACCGCAGCAAACGTCCAACTGTACGTCGCACGCCGATAAAGAGCGGGATTATATAGCGTAAATCGCCATGACGCAGCCGCCCGGCAGATGGCTTCTATAATCGATGAAGCCTCCCGCCAGGAGAACGACCATACGCAGCGACCTGCCCAGCGACCTGCTGGAAGACTTTCGCCTCGAAGCCGCCGAGCAGCTACCACGCTGCGAACTACTGCTGATCGAGCTTGAACGAGCGCCCAAAAGCGCGGAAAGACTGCGCGAGCTGTTTCGCCTGATCCATACGCTCAAGGGCAACCTGGGTTACGTCGAGCTCAACACACTGATGCCGCTACCACAAGCCATCGAGGAGGTACTCGACGCCCTGCGTTGCGGCGCCATGACCTTCGACAGCCTGCTGGGCGATATCCTGCTGCTTAGCCTCGACCGGTTACGCACCTTGCTGGATCAGGCCCCGGAGGGCAGCGATCATAAGCCTGACAGCGGACAGATCCGGCAACTGTGCAGCGCCCTGCACGCATTGGCCACAGCCCCAGCCGAGCAACAGGACGAGCGGATGCGACCCATTGAAAATGAACCGTTCGTTATCGACAACATCCAAACATCGTATTCATTGATATAAGCCAGGTTCATCCTGGCAGCCCGCGTGTTAGCCTTCACTCATCATGCGGGCCACGCCCAGACCAACTGAAAGGAGAAATCATGGAAATCAATATCGGAATCGCCGAACAGGATCGCGCCGCCATTGCCGAAGGCCTTTCGCGCCTGCTTGCCGACACCTACACGCTGTATCTGAAGACCCACAACTTCCACTGGAACGTCACCGGCCCGATGTTCAACACCTTGCACCTGATGTTCGAAGGGCAGTACACCGAACTGGCCCTGGCCGTCGACGCCATTGCCGAACGTATTCGCGCTCTGGGCTTCCCGGCACCGGGCACCTACGCCGCGTACGCTCGCCTGTCGTCGATCAAGGAAGAAGAAGGCGTGCCCACGGCAGAAGACATGATCAAACAGCTGGTTGAGGGCCAGGAAGCCGTGGTGCGCACTGCTCGCGATATCTTCCCGCTGCTCGACAAGGTCAGTGACGAACCGACGGCTGATCTGCTGACCCAACGCATGCAGGTACACGAGAAAACCGCCTGGATGCTGCGCAGTCTGCTCGCAGCCTGACCCCCAAGGCCCGGTTATCCGGGAATGCTGTTCACTTAAGGCTGCACACGTTTGACTCCCCTCTCCCAT
The DNA here is from genome assembly GCF_003052605.1 of Ectopseudomonas oleovorans. GTDB lineage: Bacteria > Pseudomonadota > Gammaproteobacteria > Pseudomonadales > Pseudomonadaceae > Aquipseudomonas > Aquipseudomonas oleovorans_A. Next base: position 70,630 of record NZ_QASO01000124.1, read on the forward strand.
TTATTGGGGGCACGCCTAGTGGAGAGGGGCTGGGGGAGAGGGCTGAAAACACCGCAAACCTGCCAGTTTTCCCCTCTCCGAACGCGGCCCGCCCTAACAGGCCGTTGAAAAACGTAGGCGAGGCAGCCAATGCAAGGCAAAAATAGGCGAAAAAGCGGAGTTTACGAGCTGTAAATGAGCATTTTGAGCCTGTTTTTAACGCAGCAGTGGCAACGCAGATAGTTTTTCAACAGCCTGCTAACCCTCTCCCCAAAGGGGCGAGGGGACTCATCGCGTCCGACCATTTCTTATGTGAACAGCATTACGCTCATCCGGGCCTTTTCATTAGGCACATAGTTATCCCCTGATCTATGCTCTGGCCATTAGCCAGCGAGTTCCTGCCGCAATGAGTCAAGCAAACAAACCGCTCAGCATCATCAACCTCTACCCGGAAGAAACCCGCGAGGCGGCGGAACTACTGAAACAAGCGGTGCCGCTGATGATGCGCCACGCCATACCGCCCAACCCGGTGCACTATGCACTCTGGTACACCTACAGCAGAGGCAGCGAACCCGAACTCAACCGACGCCTGGACAAGGTGGTCGAGGACTTCGACGTATTCCCCCCGGAAACCGCCAGCCGCCTGTTTCGCGACTACATCATCCGCGGCGAACTGGAAGAAGCACGCGCCGGCCAGCAACAAGTCATCGAGCTGGTCGACGATATCGAAGGCGACGTCTCCAGCAGCGTGATCGGTAGCCAGCACTACCAGCAGAGCCTGAGCCAGGGTCTCAGCGCCCTGCAGGAGCCGATCATCGACGATCTGCCCGGCGTGCTCAGCGAGTTACAGGAAAGCACGCAACTGATGCAGGATCAGCAGGAAAAATTCCTCTATCGCCTGCGCGCCGCACAGCAGGAGATAACCCATCTGCGCAGCCAACTGGAGCGCGCCCACCTGGCTGCAACGCTCGACAGCCTGACCCGCGTATTCAATCGCCACGCCTTTACCCGCCTGCTGGAACGCGCCCTGAGCGAGTCAACAGACGGGCTGGCGCTGCTAATGCTGGATATCGATCATTTCAAGCAGTTCAACGATCAGTACGGCCACCCCCTGGGCGACCGCGTACTCCAGCATGTCGGGCAACTGCTGCGCAACCTGTTGCCACCCGAGGCTTTCGCAGCGCGCTATGGGGGCGAGGAGTTCTGCGTCGTGCTGCGCAATTGCGCCAGCCTGGACGAGGTACTGACCTTCGCCGAACAATTGCGCAACAAGATTCAGTCCCTGCGGGTCAAGGTCAGACGCACGGACCAGATTCTGGACAGCATCACTGCGTCCTTCGGCTGCGCTCTAGCCGAAAACGGTGACACGTTCGAATCCCTCCTGACCCGTGCCGATGATGCGCTCTATCAAGCCAAGCGTGCAGGACGCAATCAGGTACACCCCGCGATCAGCGAAGCGATAGTAAGCGCTTGATTTGAGAAGCCATCTTCTTTGCTGTTAAATAGGCCGGCCTGCCATATCACCTTCCTGTGGCATGGCCAACCTTGTATACCGGCGCGCGCCATGGCCGTTCAGTTGGCCACTAGCGAAGCGCGCTCCCTCCGCAACACCTTGAGTCATCATCAATTAGTGAGTTCATCGAAGATGTTGAAGATTGCCCATCTCGTTACAGGGTTTGCTGCCCTGCTGCTTTGCGCCGTACCCGGTTTTTCCACTTCATTGCTGACCACCCCTGATGCCGTCTACCTGGCACTGACTGGCCTGCTCAACCTGCTGGCCGCCTCGCAACAACAGAGCGCTCCGGCTGCACGGCAGCAACTGCTCGGCCTGTCTTCTGCACTGCTGATACTGGCCACGGTGATACAAAGTCTGATCCTGCTTGCCCCACTGCCCAACATTGGCGGTCAACCAGCCATCTGGCTGCCACTGCTGACCCTGCTCGTCGCCGTGGCGCTGAACCTTGCCGCACACCTGAAGACCGCCCCTCGCAGCCCAGAACAACGCGCACCCTCGCAGCCTACCAGCGTCAGCAGCAGCTTCGGCGATGACGATCGCGAGACTGGCACGGTCAAGTGGTTCAATACATCCAAAGGCTTTGGCTTCATTTCCCGCGACTCGGGCGAGGATATCTTCGTGCACTTTCGCGCCATTCGCGGCGAAGGCCACCGCGTACTGGTCGAAGGCCAACGTGTGGAGTTCTCGGTCATGCAGCGTGACAAGGGCCTGCAGGCCGAAGACGTGATCGCAGCGCCACCTGCGCGGCGCTGAGCGGCAGCCAAAGCAAAGCCCGGGAAACCGGGCTTTTTCACATCAATAGTGCGGAGGCGGCGCTTGGTCTTCGGCAATCCCCGCCTGCCCACTCAATTCCTCCTGGCGACGCGCCAGAACCTTTAGCTGCAACTGCATGCGCTCGATACGCTTGCCCTGCTCGACCAGCTCATCACTCAATGCCTGAATGGTGTCATCCTGAAAGGCCAGGCGGCTTTCCAGCTCCATGATCCGCGACTCAAGGCTCATGCAGGCTCTCCGGCAAACTGAAAATCCCTGGTCAGCACCAGCCGCAACCTGGCGATGATCTGCTCGACCTGACTCGCCTCGTAAGGCTGCGCCGGATGCCGCCCCCAGACCGGCGCGGGCCAGGCAATGTCATCGCGCCGACGCACGATCACATGCATATGTAACTGGCTGACGACATTGCCAAGCGTGGCGACGTTCATCTTGTCGGCCGCGAAGATGTCCTTCAGCGTTTCAGCCAGAAGCGTGGTTTCCTGCCACAGTTGTCGCTGATCATCAGCGTCGAGCTGAAACAACTCGCTGACCTCTTCACGCCGAGGAACAAGGATGAACCAGGGGTAATTGGAGTCATTCATCAGCAGCAAACGACACAGGGGAAAGTCCCCGATCACCAGGCAATCCTGCTGAAGGCGTGAATCCAGAGCGAACATGATGAGCCTCCTTATTAATAAAGCGTAACCCCAGCGGGAGGGGAGCAATGGCGCGCAGAATACGCTGGCTCAGCCGAGAGTTCACCCAGCGACCACGCACCAACCCAAGGCAGCTTGAACACATACGCACCGCAGGCGTGCACCATTTTGTTTCTTCCCGTAATGGACAATGCCAAGCGTTACCGGTTAATGCGCAGGCAATGAGCTAACGGCACCTGCAGACAGCTAACCGCAGGCCTCGGCAACCCCTGACGAATCAGCACCAAAAGGAGCGCCGGCGCTACCGCGAGCGCTGCCCTGCGCCTAAAAATCAAGGTTTTAGCAAGACAGGCAGGTTTTGAGCACGACTTTTGCTAACTGTGAAAGCAATGCCCGGCAAGCCGTGCAGTCGATCAATCAAGCGGTCCCAGGCACCTCAGAACCGCAAAAGCGTCGGTGCGACGAGACGCAAGTGCAGAACTATAGATTTGCGACATTCTTCTTCACGCGATGCGACACCAGCATGAACGAAGTCGTAACGAATAGACTGCAACTATCGCCAATATTGGCTGCGTGCTATAAGTTATCGCCGACACAAAAAGAAAGAGCTGTCCATATAACAAAACAGTGGACAGCGCAACTCTTCTAAACCCAAGGAGCAATCACGATGCAAGTGATGAAGTGGAGCGTAATCGCCCTGGCAGTAGCCGCGGGCACCAGCCAACTGGCATTCGCCAGCGCGCAATCCGAGTCCAACGGCTTTGTTGCAGACAGCAGCCTGAATGTTCTGAGCCGCAACCTGTACTTCTCCCGCGATTTCCGCAACGACCCGAGCCTGAACGATGACCCGCAAGAATGGGGTCAAGGCTTCATCGCCACCTACGAGTCCGGCTTCACTCAAGGCACCGTAGGCTTCGGCGTTGACGCCATTGGCCTGCTGGGCATCAAACTGGACAGCGGCAAGGGCCGTTCCGGCACCGGCCTGTTCCCCACTGGTAGCGATGGTCGTTCCCAGGACGATTACTCCGAAGCTGGCGGCGCCGTAAAACTGCGCCTGTCCAACACCGTGCTGAAGTATGGTACCCAGTTCACCGCCCTGCCGGTTCTGAGCACCGACGACAGCCGTCTGCTGCCGGAAACTGCTGAAGGCTTCCTGCTGACCAGCAACGAAATCGAGGGCCTGGAGCTGCACGCGGGTCACTTCACTGGTATCAATGCGCAAGCCCAAACCTATCGTGACAGCAAGGGCCTGAAGAGCGCCGACGTTTTCGGTGGCTCCTATAGCTTCACCGATGACCTGTCGGCCGCTCTGTACTACTCCGACGTAGAAGACGCGTTCAAGAAGTACTACGGCAACGTCAACTACACCTTCGGCATCAGCGAAGATCAGTCGCTCGGTTTTGATTTCAACATCTACAAAACCGACTACGACAAAGAGTACACCAACACCGGTAAGAGCGAAGACAACACCATCTGGAGTCTGTCGGCTGCATACAACTTCGGTGCACATACTCTGACCGCTGCTTACCAGAAGTCGCACGGCGGCTTTGATGGCACTGGTTACGACTACGGTGTAGACGGCGGTGGTACCGTCTGGCTGGCCAACTCGGTACAGCGTTCCGACTTCAACGCCGAAGACGAGAAATCCTGGCAACTGCGCTACGACCTGGACTTCGCCGAGTTCGACGTACCGGGCCTGGCCTTCATGGCTCGCTACATCAGCGGTTCCGACGCTAAAACTGCTACTACCGACAACGGCAAAGAGTGGGAGCGCAATATCCAGGTGGGTTACACCGTCCAGGACGGCCCGGCCAAAGACCTGAACATGCGTGTTCGCCAAGCCACCTATCGCAGCAGCGACGGTGTCTACTACGGCTCTCCGTCGATCGACGAAGTTCGCGTAATCATCGAGTACCCGCTGAGCATCCTGTAATTTCGGGAATCAGCTGAGACTTGAATAAGAAAGGCCCGGGAAACCGGGCCTTTTCTTTTATGGGTAGATTCAATAATTACAGAGGAAGTGCATAGGTACCCGTTACATGTGCAACTAACTCATTCTCATTACCAGCGGAATATAACGAAACTTCGCACACCGCTTGCCGGCGACTCAAGCGTAAGATCCGCGCCTCAGCCAACAAATCCACCGGCTTGGGTTTGATCAGAAAGTTGATGTTGAGGTTGGAAGTAACCGCCATCTCCACCCGCCCCAACCGTCCGAGCACCACGGCATACATGGCCGCATCCCCCAGCGCCATGATGGTCGGGCCGGACAAGGTTCCGCCTGGACGCACCAATTTGGCGTGAAAGGGAACCCTCGCCAGAACCCCCTTCTCATCCAGTCGATCGATCCGCAGGTCGATATCTTCAGCCATGGGCAGCCCGGCCCGGATCAGTGTCTGAACCTCAAGAGCAGTCAATCCCACAGATCGTCCTCCTAGTTAACGCAGTGACGCCTCAAGAACTCGCGGGCGGAGCTTGCGCCCGTTCTGTACGCCACTGTATAGGCACCGTACAATGCCGGCCTATTCCAAACCCTAGCAACCGACAGAACGGCCAAACATGCGTACCAGTCAGTTCCTGCTCTCGACCCTGAAAGAAACCCCCTCCGATGCCGTGGTGATCAGCCACCAGCTGATGCTGCGTGCCGGCATGATCCGCAAGCTGGCCTCCGGCCTGTACACCTGGCTGCCGATGGGCCTGCGCGTACTGCGCAAGGTCGAGAACGTGGTGCGCGAGGAAATGAACGCCGCCGGCGCCCTGGAGGTGCTGATGCCCGCCATCCAGCCGGCCGAGCTGTGGCAGGAATCCGGGCGCTGGGTGCAGTACGGCCCCGAGTTGCTGCGCGTCAAGGATCGCCATGATCGCGAATTCTGCGTCGGCCCGACTCATGAAGAAGTGATCACCGATCTGGCCCGCAACGAGCTGAACAGCTACAAGCAGTTGCCGATCAACATGTACCAGATCCAGACCAAGTTCCGTGACGAGATCCGTCCGCGCTTCGGTCTGATGCGCGGCCGTGAGTTCATCATGAAGGACGCCTACTCCTTCCATGCCGACCAGGCTTCCCTGCAGGAAACCTACGACCGCATGCACCAGGCCTACTGCAATGTATTCAGCCGCCTGGGCCTGAACTTCCGCCCGGTACAGGCCGATACCGGCTCCATCGGCGGCACCGGCTCGCACGAATTCCATGTGCTGGCCGACTCGGGTGAAGACGATATCGCTTTCAGCAATGTCTCCGACTACGCCGCCAACATCGAGAAAGCCGAAGCCATCCCGCGCGAGAAAACGCGCGGTGCTGCGACCGAAGCGATGCGCCTGGTCGATACCCCCGATACCAAGACCATCGATGCACTGGTTCAAGGTTTTGGCCTGGCCATCGAGAAGACCATCAAGACCCTGGTGGTGCACGCCGCCGAGGAAGGCAAGCTGATCGCCCTGATCGTGCGTGGCGACCACGAACTCAACGAGATCAAGGCCGCCAACCTGGAGCAGGTGGCCAGCCCGCTACAGATGGCCAGCGAAGCCGAGATTCGCGCAGCCATCGGCGCCGGCCCCGGCTCACTGGGCCCGGTCAACCTGCCGATCCCCTGCATCATCGACCGCAGCGTCGCGCTGATGAGCGATTTCGCCGCCGGTGCCAACATCGAAGACAAGCACTACTTCGGCGTCAACTGGGAACGCGACCTGCCGCTGCCGGAGGTTGCCGACCTGCGCAACGTCGTTGCCGGCGACCCCAGCCCGGACGGCCAGGGCACCCTGGAAATCAAGCGCGGCATCGAAGTCGGCCACATCTTCCAGCTCGGCACCAAGTACAGCGAGGCGATGAACTGCCAGGTGCTCGGCGAGAACGGCAAGCCGGTGACCCTGACCATGGGCTGCTACGGCATCGGCGTATCGCGCGTGGTGGCGGCCGCCATCGAGCAGAACTTCGACGAGCGCGGCATTCGCTGGAACGATGCCCTGGCGCCGTTCCAGATCGCCCTGGTGCCGCTGCGCTACGAAACCGAGCAGGTGCGCGAAGCCACCGACAAGCTGTATGCCGAGTTGACCGCCGCCGGCTATGAAGTGCTGCTGGATGACCGCGACAAGAAAACCAGCCCCGGCATCAAGTTCGCCGACATGGAACTGATCGGTATTCCGCACCGCGTCGTGGTCAGCGACCGTGGCCTGGCCGAGGGCAACCTCGAGTACAAGAGCCGCGCCGAAACCGACCCGCAAGCCGTGCCGCTGGCCGAGATCCTGCCTTTCCTGCAAGCCCGTATCCGCCGCTGATCACGCCCTACCGAGACATCATGCACACGAGCAACAAACTTCGCCTGACCGGCGCCGCCTTGTGCGGCGCCCTCTTCCTCAGCGGTTGCGCCAATCAGTTGCCGCAACGCAGCGAACACGAGGAGCGCGTCGAACGCAAACTGCTGGATCACCAGTTGCAGATTGATGCCGGCGAACCCAAGGTGCTGGAGCTGCCGCAGCGCCGGGTGCGTGTGCATGACCAGAAGAGCTACGAGGTCACGGCCTTCGAGGTGACCCGTCGCTACGACCGTTACACCCCCTACCAACCCTGGCGCGAACTCTACGAAGTGCCAATGGGCGCAGTAGCCGTGGTAGCCGGTGTGGGCGCCAACATCCTCAATGTCGTATTGCTCGGCAGCCTGCCGGAAACCGCGACCCGCGACTGGATCAGTTACGGCATGGCCGGACTCAACCCGTTCATGAACGTCGAGTCCAATGGGCGCGCCGAGCAAAACCTGGCAAGTATTAACGAGGTGCAGCGCGACAGGCGTATGGAGTACAGCAACCTGCCCTGGAGCGAGCGCCCGGTGCAGGTCAAGGCGGGTGACCAGCAGTTCGAGCTACTCACCGACAACAGCGGCGTGCTGCGCCTCAACCTGCTGGACAGCCCCTTCACCGAACAGGACATCGGCCGTCTGAACACGCTGCAACTGAGCGTTGAAGACCAGCTTGGCGACGATGTCGCACGGGCGCAAACGACGCTCATGGTCAGCCATACGCTGCGCGGCAAACTGCGTGAAGCGCATGACCTGATCTTCGATGATCTCGAAGCTGACGACGTCGAACAGTGGGTGCATCGAGTCAAACGGCTGTCCGACCTGGGTCTGGAAGAAGAGGCCAGTGAGCTGGAGCAGAGCCTGATCGAGCTGACGCGCAATGACCCCGAACTGCAGGAAGCGTTCCTCAAGGCCTTGCTTCAGGACGCCGGGCGCCTGGCGGCGGATCCGGCAGCCAACTGATGATCAACAGGTCGCCTGCCGGCCTTCAGCTCACAGTGGCTTGAGCAATAACAGCAGGGAGACTGGCTGAACACTCTCGGGGTGAAGCGGCTCCTGCAGCCACTCCAGGCGCCAGCCGGTTTCGCCCATCAGCGCCAGCCAGGATTGCAGCGTCCGAAAGAACCAGGGCATGGGTGCCTGGAAACCTTCGCCAAAACCGGCAAAATCCTCGACCCTCCAGCCATCCTGATAAGGCTCACCATGGCTGGCACGCCACGGATGCAGGGTCTGGATCAGCAGGCTGCCACCTGGGGCAAGCAGGCCGTGCAGGCTGCGCAGAATAGGCTGCAGCGGTTCTTCGAGCAGGGCGAAATTGCACACCAGCACCTCGAAACGCCCGAGCTGATCGGCATGCGCGTCCAGCTCGGCATAGCCACAGACGCGATACTGACTGCGCCCATCGCACGCCGCGCGCGCCGCGTCGATCAACGGTGCAGAGGCATCGACCCCGACCGCTTCGATGCCATGCTCAGTCAGACCACGGCACAACCAGCCCTCACCGCAGCCGATGTCCAGCACACGCCTGGGTTGCAATGCCAGCACGGCCTGAATAATGGCGGCATCGGTAACCAGCCGCCGGCTCTCGATGCGTTGCTCACGCACCGCAGCCGCCCAGGCATCGGTATTGGCCTGCCAGCTTTGCTGAAGTTGTTCCCGGTGGTCGCGTTGCATGGTGCAGCCCTGCATCGATGCGCTCTGGCGAGTCTAGCAGGCCTGCCCGCTGCGGCGTACCACTCGGGCAATCGATAAAACCGCCGGCCAGGCAGCCCGCCAGCGTCTAAGCTGTCATCAGGACAGAAGAAAGGACGCAGCCCTGGCGAGCTGAGGTCAGCAGCCGGCCAGGCGCCTCGCAACAATGCTGACAGGCCACGCCGGTGATCTATGGGTGCAGCATGGCAAGGCAAACCACGGCAGCATGACCTGGTTGCGAAAACGGGGCGTTACTGGCGCCTGACGTTCTACCTTGTGCTGGCGGTTCTGGTACTGGCCACTACTGCCCTGCTGGTATTCGAATCACGCAGCGCCCATCTGCAGTCACGCGAGCTGAGCCGTTATGCTGCAGGCCTTACCTACCAGGTCGAGCCTGGCCCCAGCGAACGGATCCTGTACCCAAGCGACGGCCCCTTCGACAAACGCCAGGGTTATGCCTATCTGCCGCTGATGCTGGAACGCCTGCACCAACGCGATTATCAGATCACCGAACAGGCGCGCTTCTCCGACGCCCTGCTGGCCTACAGCCGTCGAGGGCTGTTCCCGCCCTTTACCGAGAAAAGCCAGAGCGGCCTGAGCATCAGCGACTGCCGGGGTACGCCCTTCTACGAGTTTCGTTACCCGCAGCAGGGCTACGCCGACTTCGCCAGTATCGCGCCGCTGGTGGTCGATAGCCTGCTGTTCATCGAGAACCGACACCTGCTCGACGCGTCGCAACCGCTGGCCAATCCAGCGGTAGACTGGCCACGCTTCGCCATGGCCGCACTGTCGCAGCTTGGCAAGATGCTCGACGTGCAGGACCAGTCCGCTGGTGGCAGTACCCTCGCCACGCAGTTGGAGAAGTACCGTCACTCTCCCGATGGCTTGACGCTGTCTGCCGGCGAGAAGCTGCGGCAGATGTTTTCCGCCAGCGTGCGCGCCTATCAGCACGGACCACAGACGCTCGAGGCACGTCAGCGCATCGTCCGCGATTACCTCAACAGCGTACCGCTGTCGGCAGCCCCCGGCCATGGCGAAGTACACGGCCTGGCTGATGGACTGCGCATCTGGTACGGCGCCGACTTCGAGCGCACCAATGCCCTGCTCGACCCACGCCACTCGCCCGACGCCAGCCTGGCCGAGCGCGGCCTGGCGCTGCGCCAGGTGCTGTCGCTGATGATCGCCCAGCGCCGCCCCTCCTATTACCTCGCGCAAGGGCGCCGCGACATGGAGGCACTGACCGAAAGCCATATCCGCCTGCTCGCCAACGCCGGGCTGATCGCCGCCGACCTGCGCGATGCTGCACTCGCGCAGAAACTGCAGTATCGCGACTGGCAGCAGGAGCCCAATCTGCGCGCCGTGGAAAGCGACAAGGGCATCAGCGTGGCGCGCTCACGCCTGTCCAATCTGCTGGGGATGCCACTGTACGACCTCGATCGTCTCGATCTGGCTGCACGCAGCACACTGCAGCGCGATCTGCAGCAACAGGCCAGCGCCTACCTGCAGAACCTGGCTGACCCGGCATTCGCCGGACAGATCGGCCTGTTCGGTGAGCGCCTGCTGTCAGCGGAGAAAACCGCCGAGGTGCGCTACAGCTTCACCCTGTTCGAACGCACGCCGGACGGCAGCCGGGTTCGGGTACAGACCGACAGCACCGACCAGCCCTTCGATATCAACGAAGGCAGCAAGCTGGAGCTGGGCTCGACGGCCAAACTGCGGGTGCTGGCCACCTACCTGGAAATCATCGCCGAGCTGCATCAGCGCTACGCTGGCAAGCATGCAGCCGAGCTGCGCCAGGTGGACATTGCCGAACAGGACGCGCTGAGCCGCTGGGCCGTCAGCTACCTGCAAGCCAACCCGGGTGCAGAGCTGGCCAGCATGCTCGGCGCGGCGCTGGAACGGCGCTATTCCGCCAGCCCGAATGAACGCTTCTTCACCGGCGGCGGGCTACACACCTTTGGTAACTTCCGCCGCGAGGACAACGACCGCAACCCGACCCTGCGCGAGTCGCTGCGCGAATCGATCAACCTGCCGTTCGTGCGTCTGATGCGCGACCTTGTGCGCTACAGCACCTACCAGAACAGCGCCGAATTGCTCAAGGACGACAAGGACCCGCGCCGCCAGCAATACCTGCAACGCTTCGCCGACCAGGAAGGGCGCACCTTCCTGCTGCGCTTCTGGCGCAAGTACCAGGGCCAGCCGCCGCAGCAGCGCCTGGAAACCTTCATCAGCGGCCTGCAGCAGAACTCGGTACGCCTGAGCGCGGTACATCGTTACCTGCTGCCGCAGGCCGATGAAGCCACCTTCGCCGCCTTTCTGCGGACGCAACTGCCGCAGGAAAAGCTCACCGACCAACGCATCGCACGCCTGTACAAGGAGTACGGCCCCGGCGCCTACAGCCTGCCGGATCAGGGCTATATCGCCCGTGTGCATCCGCTGGAGCTATGGCTACTGGGTTACCTGATCGACAACCCGCAGGCGAGTTTCAGCGACGCCGTGGCAGCCAGCATCGACGAGCGCCAGGAGGTCTACGGCTGGCTGCTGCGCACCCGGCACAAGAGTGCCCGTGACAGTCGCATTCGCATCATGCTGGAAGTCGAAGCCTTCTCCGACATTCACCTGCGCTGGCAGAACCTCAGCTACCCCTTCCAGCATCTGGTGCCATCACTGGCTACCGCCCTGGGCAGCTCCGGTGACCGGCCGGCAGCACTGGCCGAACTGATGGGCATCATCCAAAACGACGGGATTCGCCAGCCGGTGCTGCGCATCGACGAACTGCATTTCGCCGCTGGCACGCCTTACGAAACACGGGTCGAGCGCGATATTCATGGCGGCAAGCGGGTGATGCAGTCCGAGGTCGCGGCGGCGCTGCGCAATGCCCTTTCTCAGGTCGTCGAGGGTGGCACCGCCCGGCGCCTGCAAGGCACCTTTCAACTGCAGGACGGCCAAAGCCTGACGCTTGGCGGCAAAACCGGAACCGGTGACAACCGCATCGAAAGCGTAGGCCCGGGCGGACGGGTGATCAGCTCGCGCGCCATGAACCGCACGGCCACCTTCGTGTTCTTCCTCGGCCCGCGCCACTACGGCACCCTCACCGCCTTCGTACCGGGCCGTGATGCCGAGCGCTTTACCTTCACCTCGGCGTTGCCGGTGCAGGTGCTCAAGGGCATGGCGCCGATCCTTGCGCCCTACCTCGAACCGGGCAGTTCCACCCTGTGTGATACGCCGATGAGCGCAGCGCAGATAAGCCGGCGGTAATACCTGGTAACCACAGCCACCTGCGTGTGGTGAAACCGGGCATCGGATGTGCAGTCCATGGCTGCATCATCCGTCGCTGTTCGTGAGCCTCATTCATGTCTTCGTCCTGGTTTCCTCTGCGCCGTCGTCGCCTGAGCCTGATCGTTCTGGCCAGCCTGCTGGTCCTCCTGCCCATCGGCTGCGCCAAACTGGAGCAAACCGAACGCGAACTGGTGTTTCGTATCGAGCCAGGCACCGCGCGCTGGTTCAGCGGCTTGCCCGCTGGCGTCGAGGACGTGCAATTGCAATCACCCACGCTCGCAGCCGATGAAAGCCTGCACGCCTGGTGGTGGCCCGCGCCGCGCAAGGATGCCCCGGCGCTGCTCTACCTGCATGGTTCGCGCTGGAACCTGACCGGCCAGTTGTTTCGCATCGAGCAGTTGCACGCCATGGGCTTCTCAGTGCTGGCGGTGGACTACCGGGGCTTCGGCCAGAGCCGTGGCCCGCTACCCTCCGAGCGCAGCGTCTATCAGGATGCACTGATCGCCTGGGAGCACCTGGCGCGCCTGCAGCCAGATGCGAGCAAGCGGTTCATCTACGGCCACTCCCTCGGCGGCGCAGTGGCCGTCAACCTGGCCCATGAACTGGCCGACGACAAGCAGTCGCCGCAAGCGGCGGGCCTGATCGTCGAGTCCAGCTTCACCAACCTGGGCGATGTGGCCACCGCAGTGAGCAATACCTCGCTACGGGTGCGCTGGCTGCTGTCGCAGGAGTTCGACTCACTGAACAAGATCGGCGCGGTCGGCGTCCCCGTGCTGATCGCCCACGGGCGTGATGACCGCTACGTGCCCGCCCGTTTCAGCGAGGCGCTGTTCGATGCGGCCCGTGAGCCCAAGCAATTGCTGCTGATCGACGGCGCCAACCACAACAACAGCCTGCGCATGGCCGCTAACAGCTACCGGCAGGCCTTGCAGACGCTGGGGCTCGAACTCAACTGATGAAGCTGAACGCCCTCAGGGCCTGAACTGCTGCAGGTAAAGTTGCTCGACCTTGGCCCGCGCCCAGGGTGTCTTGCGCAGAAAGGTCAGGCTCGACTTGATGCTCGGCTCATGCTTGAAACAGCGCACATCGACCTCACGTGCCAGCCCTTCCCAACCGATGCGCTCGACCAGAGCCGCGAGTATCGCCTGCAAGGTCAGGCCGTGAAGCGGGTCATTGCTGCTCATACTGACATCCATCGAATTAAAGTGCGCCTATCTTAGTGCCATAATCGGCATATGTTGCACCACCAGCGCCGGCTGTTGGCCGCCACCCGTTGTGCCACTGTACGACTTGCCCCCAGTGCGCGTAGCTCCCGGAACATGGTCTTGCCTTGCTTCCACTGCTTGAGCTGGATCGCGCGCAACCGATGACGCAGCCACTCGTCCAGCATCTGCCAGACTCGCGACGTTTGCGCCAACCGGTAGTAGCCCTTCCAGCCCTCCAGGTAGGAACTCAGGCGTTCATGCAGTTGCGCTTCGCTTCGTTCGCTGTGATCACCTTACGGCGGGACTTGCACCCGCAGGAGTGCGCCCATGCTGGGCGCACAACGAAAAAGGCGATGACTGCCGGGCAGTCATCGCCTTGTATTCAAGCCAGCTGGATCAGACCGACTTGTACTCGCTCTCGGCCTGGTCGAAGCGGCTCAGCATCGACTGGCTCGGCGCCTTACCGATGCGGCTGAAGATGACGATGGCCAGGGTGGCGAGGATGAAGCCCGGGATGATTTCGTACAGCCCCAGACCGATCCAGTTCTTCCACACGATCACGGTGGCCGCGCCGACCAGCATGCCAGCCAGGGCGCCGTTACGGGTCATGCCCTTCCACACCAGCGACAGGATAACCACCGGTAGGACACCAGGCCCAGCACACGGTTTTCCGGGTTGGCAGCCAGGGCGATGGCAATCAGCGCCACCAGCAGCACCATGGCACGACCGACCCAGACCAGTTCGGTTTGCGAGGCGCCCTTGCGCAGGAAGGCCTTGTAGAAGTCCTCGGTCAGCGCACTGGAGCACACCAGCAACTGGCAGCTCAGGGTACTCATCACCGCGGCGAGGATGGCGGACAGCAGGATGCCGGCGATCCACGGGTTGAACAGCAGCTTGGCCAACTCGATGAATACACGCTCCGGGTTTTCGCTGACCGGGCCGGCCAGATCCGGGTTGGCCGAAAAATAGGCAATACCGAAGAAGCCCACGGCGACCGCGCCACCGAGGCAGAGGATCATCCAGGTCATGGAAATGCGACGGGCTGCCGGGATCGATTTGACCGAGTCGGCCGCCATGAAGCGCGCCAGGATGTGCGGCTGGCCAAAGTAGCCCAGCCCCCATGCCAGCAGGGAAATCACACCAACGAAGGTCGCACCCTTGAGCATGTCGAAGTTGGTTGCATCCTGCATTTCGATGGCGATGAAGGTCGGCTCTACACCACCGGTGGCAATCATCACCACGATCGGGGTGAGGATCAGTGCGAAGATCATCAGCGTGGCCTGCACGGTATCGGTCCAGCTCACTGCCAGGAAGCCGCCGATGAAGGTGTAGGCGATGGTCGCTGCAGCGCCGGCCCACAGGGCGGTGCCGTAAGACATGCCGAAGGTACTCTCGAACAGGCGGGCGCCGGCCACCACACCCGAGGCGCAGTAGATGGTGAAGAACACCAGGATCACCAACGCCGAAAAGATGCGCAGGATGCGGCTGTTGTCTTCGAAACGGTTGGTGAAGTAATCCGGCAGGGTCAGGGCATTGCCGTTATGCTCGGTCTGCACGCGCAAACGGCCGGCGACGAACAACCAGTTGAGATAGGCGCCGGCAATCAAGCCGATGGCGATCCAGCTTTCCGACAGACCGGCGACGAAGATCGCACCCGGCAAGCCCATCAGCAGCCAGCCACTCATATCGGAGGCACCAGCAGACAGCGCGGTCACGAAGCTACCGAGGCTGCGGCCACCGAGGATGTAGTCGGAAAGGTTCTTGGTACGCAGATAGGCAATCAGGCCGATCAGTACCATGGCTGCGATGTACACCACGAAGGTGACGAGCATTGGAGTACTAGCTGTCATTGGGGGGCTCCCCTCTCGTTTGTTGTTCTTGGGCACCGTGCCCGGTTTGGCAAAGCGCATCCGCCTGAGCGGATACGGGGCTCCGGTCTCTGTTCCTCGTCACACCGATGCCTGGCGAGCACGATCAGGGACAGATATCGGCGCAGTGAAAATCTCCACCACTTCGTCACTGCATCGGCAAGTGCATGAGCACTTTCCCTGACCTCCCTGGCTTACGCCTGCGGCCACCGAATCGCGTTACCACCCCTACTTCGGCTGCATGCACGTCTATTATCGGTCTAGCCCAGCAAAGCTGGTCTGACCAATCGGCGCAGACAAAACGGTCGTAACGAAAGTGAAGGGCGGAATTTAGTGGCAGAGGTGAACGGGCTTCTTGCTGAAAGCTCTGGAGTTTTTGCAGAAATCTCCGACACGGGGAACTTCCGGCAAACAGCTGTTTCGGCGCCAGCACGATAACCTGATCGCTCGATCAGTCCCCACTGGGCTGGCGAAAAGGCAGATAACCGCGCGCCTGTTCCGCGTAAGCCCGCACGCCAGAGCGCTCCTGTTCGAGAAACTCGGCGACTGCAGCATACAACCCCGGGTGACAGAGATAATGCCACGAACGGGTGATGACCGGCTCGAAACCGCGTATCAGTTTGTGCTCCCCCTGGGCCCCGGCGTCGAAGCGTTGCAGACCTTCGGCGATGGCTAGCTCCATTCCTTGATAGAAGCAGGTTTCGAAATGCAGGCGGTCGAACTCGGCCAGGCAGCCCCAGTAGCGACCGAAGAAGGTTTCGCCATCGACCAGGCTGAAGGCCATGGCCAGCGGCCGCCCCTGCTGCCGCGCGAACACCACGCGGATCATCTCCGGCATGCGCTCGGCCAGTAGGCTGAAGAAATCCCTCATCAGATAGGGTGCCTGACCGCGTACATGATAAGTGTTGGCGTAGCACTGATAGACGAAATCCCAGTCCGCCTCGCTCAACTCATGGCCGCGTCGCCAGTCGAAATCGATGCCCTGCCCCGCGACCTGTTCTCGTTCCTTGCGCATCTGTTTGCGTTTGCGTGAGCTGAGCGCGTCGAGAAAATCCTGAAAGTCACGATAACCGCGGTTGTGCCAGTGGAACTGGCAGCCGAGGCGCTCGAGCCAGCCTTCACGCTGGGCTATCAACGCATCGCAGGCGGTGCTGGTGAAATTGATGTGCAGGCTCGACAGGCCCTCCTCTGCGAGACCCGCGGCCAGGGAATCGAGCAGTCTGCCGGCGCTTTGCGCGTCGCCCAGCAGGCGTGCCCCGCTAACGGGTGAAAAGGGTACGGCCCCGAGCAGCTTGGGGTAGTACGCAATGCCCGCACGGCGGCAGGCGTCTGCCCAGCCGTGGTCGAATACATATTCGCCATAGGAGTGCTGCTTGAGATAGGCCGGCATGGCAGCCCGGACCACGCCCTGATCATCGAGCCAGAGGCGGTGCGCCGGTTGCCAGCCGCTGCGCCCACCCACACTGCCGCTTTCCTCCAACGCAGCGAGGAAGGCGTGGCGCAGGAAAGGTTGTGAATCGGTCAGCAACGCATTCCATGGGCCTGCGCTGACGCTGGACAGCGAATCGGCAACGAACAAGGTCACAACTGCACTCCAGAAAGGAATGGGTTCTCCCTGAGCGAATCAGGTTATCAGCACGTCAATAGAACAGGAAATCCGCTCGGGGCGAGAGCAACATGACGAAATTTCATCCAGGACGAGGCCCACGCTGCGCTTTTCTCGAAACTTTAACAATGCCTCTATACAATCGCCGCGGGACTTCTCTGACCCCCTTAAAAACAGCCTAAAAGATTCAAAAAAACTTCCTAAGCATATGTTTTTAAAAAAGTTCCCCTGACTCGAAAATGTCACACGGCAGCAAGCCTTCTGTCATATCGGATTTCCATAATCGCCTCCGTCCAAACAGACGATGTCATGCCACAGGCAATGACGGCGTTTCATAAAACGAAGGAGTTTTTTCGATGAAGATGAAGTTGATTGCGGTTGCTGTTGGTGCCGCTCTGGCGGTACCCGCTGTGGCAATGGCAGATGTGACCGTCTATGGCCGTGCACATGTTTCGGTGGATTTCCTCGATGACGGCGCCGACTACTCTGAAACCAACCTTTCCAGCAACTCCTCGCGCCTTGGCTTCAAGGGCAACCATGAGATCAACCCGAATCTGAAGGCCTTCTTCCAGATCGAACAACAGATCAACTTCACCAGTGGTAGCAGCGATAGCAACAGTACCGACTTCGCCACCCGCGACACCTTTGTCGGCCTGAGCAGCAACGTCGGCTCGGTGCAAGTGGGTCGTTTCGACAGCCCGTTCAAGGTCGCTCGCGGTCCGGCTAACCTGTTCGGTGATCAGGTTGGTGACATGCGCAACCTGACTCGCTTTGGCAATGGCCGTTTCGACGAGCGCTATGACAACACCATCCAGTACACCACGCCAAATTTCGGTGGTTTCAACGCTAAGCTGGCCTATTCGATGTATGAAGGTCAGTTTTCACGCGAGGATGTGGACAGCGATGCCTTCAGCTTGTCGTTGAACTATGCTGGCGGTCCGCTGGAGGCCTCTCTGGCTTACGAGAAGGTGGAAGAAGATGCCAAGTATGGCGAACGTGACGGCATTCGTGCCGCTGCCGCCTACAAGCTGTTCAACTCCTTCAAGCTGGTGGGCTTCTATCAGACCGTTGATCATGACTCTCCGATTCAGGCTGAGCGTGATCGTTGGTCGTCCGACGTTTATGGTCTTGGCGGCGAATACAGCATCTCTGACAAGACCGCATTGAAAGCAATGTGGATGACCCGTGATTCTGACGCAGATAATGCCGATGCCGATATGTGGGTAGTGGGCGTCGAGCACAAGCTGGACAAGGCCGTGCGTGTCTATGCCAACTATGCAGTAATCGACAACGATGACAACTCCGCTCAGGTACCATGGGAGCAAGCTCGTTCGGCAAATAACAGAGCTTTCGCGGCAGGTGAAGAAGCCTCTGGTTTTTCCGTAGGCATGCGCTACGACTTCTGATCCCTTCGCGGACAGGAATAAAAACAAACCGGGCAGCTCCGAGAGGAGCCGCCCGGTTTGTCATTTAACTGACACCTATCAGCCTTATTCTTGTTTCCGGAATGTCATCGACCCCAGCCCACCGAGCATCGGCGGGCGTTCGTAATTAGGAGTTTTCATGCGCCGCTTGTTCGTAATCGCCATGGCTGGCCTGTTGGCCGCCTGTGCCCAGCAACCCAAAATCCAGATGTATGCCGGCGCACCGCTGCCGCAAAACCAGGTACTGACCGTAGTAGTTCCCGGCGAGTTGGAAATCCGCAGCATCAACGGCCAGCCTTACTCTGCAGCAAACGCCTCATCCGGCCTGGATGACAAGGAACTGCTCCTGCAGCCGGGCGCCTATCAAATTCATGCCTTCTACAAGAACGGCTTCGACATCGCCGGCGGCATGAGTCATGAGGTAGTACGCGGCCGCACCGCCATCTTCAATATCGAAGGCAAGGCTGGTGAACTTTGGCGCCTGGAGTTCAACCGCCCACAGAGCCTGGCCGAAGCCAAAGAGTTCGAGAATGACTTTCCCGCCTGGGCCGTGAACACACGCACCGGCGAACGCAAAGACGCAGAGGCCGGTAACCGCAACGTTTCGGCATTCAGCGTCCTGATGGGCTCCAGCGAAGTCGCTCCGCGAGCCACCAGCGTCGCTCCGCTGGGCGCCGCGTCTGTAGCTGCACCGCAGGCGATCACACCAACCCCTTCCCCTGCCCAGGCCGCTGCTCTGCCACACAGTGACGCCACCCTGACCACCCTGCAACAGATGTGGAACCTGCTCACGCCGGAAAGCCGCAGCGCCTTCCTCAAGTGGGCCCAGCAGTAATCGCTAGTCGACAGCGCTCCCGCCGCCAAGCGGGAGCTCGCTCGACAGGCGGACACCGCGACAGCCGCAGTGTCCGCCGCATGTAGCTGTGGCGAACGCTTTGCCTCAGCCGCGCAACGTCCCCTCACGCTCCCAGGCGCAGCGCACACGCAGCCCACCCTCCTGCGGGCTGTGAAAACCATTGTCGGACTCCCAGCGGAAGGTGTGCGTGCCATTGAGCTCGGTTTCCAGGTGCACCACCGCGCTGGCCCAGTACAGGCGCTTGAGCAGTGCCTCGAAGGCTTCGATCCACAGGTTCCACTCGTACTCGATCGCGCCATAGCTGGCGCCGAAGTGGATCACCTGGGTCTGGTACAAGCCCGCCCCCGGCGCCTCGCAGAAGGAAAACATCTCGCGCCCGAGAAAAGGCCACAACTCGCCAGCCGGCAATTCCGCCAGCACGCCATGATTGGTTTCACGGCGCAGGCGACGCAGCTCGGGGTCATCCGAGGGCCAGTCACGGATGCAGCCATAGACGATGGATTCGGACTCCACACCGGCACTCCTGAAAAAGCAGAACGCCTTCTAACACAGCCCGCCTGGGCAGGAAAGGAACTGCGGCCAATTGCTCAATGCCGCTGCCGGCGATTACGCCCCAGCAACCACGCCACCAGCGTCATCACCAGGGCCAGCACGGTGAGCACGGCGAACGGCAGGTGGTAACTGCCGGACAAGTCGCGGGCCAGCCCGGTAAGGATGGGCGTCAGGCTGCCAAGGCTGTAACCGGTGAACAGCATCATCGCCGTCCAGCGGCTGACGGCCAGGGGTGAACCGGCTTCGTACAGCGGCAGCACCAGTGACAGGGCGAAGGAGCCGCCCATCGAGAAGCCCATGACCACCGCCCACAATTCGGGAACGAAACGCGGCATGAAGGTCACCATCGCCAGGCAGCCACAGGTGACCAGCCCGCACGCCAGCAGCAGCGGGTAACGAGCGTTGTAGCGCTGAGCCAGCCAAGGCAACAGGAACGAACTGGGCAAGCCCATGAGCATGGCCAGGCTGAGCAGCGAGTTGCTGCGCAACATGCTCAGCCCGGCTTCGTGGTAGCGTGCCACGGCCCAGGTGGCGATGGCATAGAACAGTCCGGCCTGAATGGCAAAGAAGCAACTGATCAGCCAGGCGCGCGGCTGCCGCCAGGGCAATCCAGCGCTCTCCTGGCCTTCGGCTGCGCCGGCCTGGTTGGGCAACCACAGCCAGAGCATCACCCCGAGCAACGCCGGCGTAGCCCACACCGCCAGGCCCAGGTGCCAGGCATCGCCGAACAGCGCCGTGGCCGGCGCAGTCAGCACTGCACCACCGGCACCACCAATGGCCATGCCCAGCGAATACCAGCCGACCACACGCCCCATCTGGCTGGCGAAATGGCGCTTGATAAAGCCTGACAGCAAGGGGCCGGCCACGGCGATGGCAGCACCCAGCGCGATGGCACTGCCGATCAGCACCGCACTCTGATGCGCGGCCAGACGCGACAACAGCGCCAGGCCAATTACTCCGAGACAGACCACGATGGTGCGCTCCAGCCCCCAGCGCATGGCCAGGCGCGGCGCCAGGGGCGCGAGCAGGCCCATGCACAATACCGGCAAGGCCGTGGTCAGGCTGATGAAGCTGCGGCTTAGCGACAGCTCCATGGCGATGCGCTCGATCAAAGGCGCGAGGGAAGTGATGCCAGGGCGCAAATTGATCGCCGCCAACACCAGGGCGACCAGCAACAGGGCCCGAGGGACTGGTTTCACGAGTTATCCGAGGTCATGACGGCAGGCAGGCCGGGGGCGGCAACCCTACCCCTGCAGGCCGCGCCAGGCAAGCCTACAGAAGGAAATAACTGACCTCATGGTCAGCTGGCGGACTTGGCCTTGCCACGCATCTTCTCGGCCATGTTGGCCATCTCGTCATAGAGCGCCTGCGGGTTCTTCTGCTTCAGCGCCCAGGCCATGCGCCCCATTTCATGCGGCAGGATCATGAAACTGCCCTTGGCCACTTCAGCGTGGATGTAATCGGCGATATCCGCTGCACTGATCGGCGAACTCTCCAGCAGCTTGCCGACCTGAGCCTTCATCGCCGGGGTCGGGCCACGGAAGGAATCCAGCAGGTTGGTCTGGAAGAAGGACGGACAGACCACATGCACGCCGATCTCCAGCTGGCGCAGCTCCGCCAGCAGGCTTTCCGACAGGGCCACCACGCCGGCCTTGGCCACGTTGTAGTTACTCATGCCCGGCCCCTGCATCAGGGCGGCCATGGAGGCGATATTGACGATCTTGCCCTTGCTCTTTTCCAGCAGCGGCAGAAATGCCTTGCAGCCCTTGACCACGCCCATCAGGTTGATCGCGATCTGCCAGTCCCAATCCTCCAGCGACAGCTCGCTGAAGAACCCACCAGAGGCGACACCGGCGTTGTTGACGATCACATCGATACCGCCGAACTGCTCTTCGCAGGCTTGCGCCAGGGCGGTCAGCTGGCTGTAGTCACGTACGTCGCAACGGCGAGTGAAGCCATCGCCACCGGCCTCACGCACCAGCTTAAGGGTTTGCGCCAGCCCGGCCTCGTTGACATCAGCCAGCGCCAGGCGCCAGCCCTCACGCGCCCAGCGCAGGGCCATTTCGCGGCCCAGACCGGAACCGGCGCCCGTGATCATCATGCGGTTTTGCATAGCAGCCCTGCCTTCATTGATTGGTTACGATGGCTGCCAGTGTAGCGAAGGCGATAAAGCCACCATGCCTTCATCAGATTTATGAATAGGCAGGGCAAATCACGATCACGTTTTCCTGCGCCAGCGCCCGATCAGCCAGGCATATACGGCAGCGTTGACCAGTACGACGATGGCCCCCAGCCACAGCTGAATAGCCGGGGTGAGCCCGGCCGGATAGATCAGCGGTATCAGATAATGCTCGATGAAGCCGCCCTCGTAGCCGGCCTGCCCGGCCATACGGCGCAACTGGTTTTCCCAGGGCGTCAGCGGGCAGCCCAGGTGCAGGCATTCGACGATTACACCCCAGGCCACCGCCGGCACATGCAGCCAGATCAGGCTTGGCCAGCGCAGCAGCAACAGGCCGCCGAGCATGACGAACAGGATGAAGCCCAGGTGGATCACCACCAGCGCGTCGGCAGCCATACGCCAAAACATTGCGCCTCCTTTGAGCGGCGAAGATAAATAGATAAAAATCGCCTCAAAGCCAAAACCTCATTGAGCAGAACTATTACAACCATGCAAACGCCGCATTTCCCGACTCGAGGGCGTGCGACTAGCCTTGCCTACATAGGAAATGATTCTCAAGTAGGTGCATCATGCTCAAGACCCTGACCTTCACCATCATGCACTTCTGCATCGCCTTCGGCGTCACCTACGCGCTGACCGGCAGCGTTGCCGCCAGTGGCCTGGTGGCCGCCATCGAACCGCTGTGCAATTCCGTGGGTTTCTACTTCCACGAGAAAATCTGGCAGCGCTTCGAACGTAAGCGCAATCCTGCGGCCCAGCGCCCCAGGCATGCCTGGCTGCATCACCAGGCCTGAAACCTGCACCGGCAGTGAGTCAGCCTTGCAGCGACTCATCTTTCCCTGCGATAAGGCAGGATGGACTGGCACTTTGCCCCGCATGCTGCTGTCATACGCCGGCAGTTCAATCCAGACGATCTCTTATTCGAAGGGACTCAGTACATGCTCAGCCTTGCCCGACTTGCCGCCCTGTTCAGTGGCCTGGTTTTCTGTGCCTCGGCGCTGGCCGCCGATGTGGACGCCGAAAGCTACGGTTATCCGCTGGCCAACCCGTTCGAGGCGACCATCGCCACCACGCCGCCCGAGCTGCGCCCGGCGCTGCCGGCCGATGCAGACATCCGGCAGCGCGACTACTCGGTACGCCTGCGCCCGGATCGACAATTCGAGTTGCTGGAGAACTTCTGGCCAGTGACCCGGCTGCGTTATCGCCTGGCCGAGCAGAAAGGCCGCGCGCCGCTGATCTTCATCATCGCCGGCACCGGCGCACACTACGCCAGCGGCACCAACGAATACCTGAAGAAACTCTTCTACGGCGCCGGTTTCCATGTGGTGCAGCTGTCGTCACCAACCAGCTATGACTTCATGGCTGCCGCCTCACGCTCTGCCACACCCGGTTACAGCCCGGAAGATGCCGACGACCTGTACCGCGTGATGCAGGCTGTACGCGCCCAGCACCCGAAGCTCGATGTCAGTAAGTTCATGCTCACCGGCTACAGCCTCGGCGCGCTGCACGCCGCGTTCGTCAGCCAGCTTGATGAAACCCGTCGCGCCTTCGACTTCAAGCGGGTGCTGCTGCTCAATCCGCCGGTCAACCTCTACACCTCCATCACCAATCTGGACAAGCTGGTACAGACCAGGGTGCAGGGCATCGACAACAGCACCAACTTCTATGATCTGGTGCTGGGCAAGCTGACCCGTTACTTCAACGACAAGGGCTACCTGGATATCAACGAGGCCATGCTCTATGACTTCCAGCAGTCGAGACATAAGCTCTCCAACGAACAACTGGCCATGCTCATCGGCACCGCGTTCCGTTTTTCTTCTGCCGATATCGTCTTCACCTCGGACCTGCTCAATCGCCGCGGCCTGATCACCCCACGTGACTACCGCATCACCGAGGGCACCAGCCTCACGCCCTTCTTCCAGATGGCCCTGCGCTGTGACTTCGACTGCTATATCGCCGAGCAACTGATACCCATGTGGCGCGCCCGCTATGACGGCGGCAGCCTCAATCAGTTGATCGACAAGACCAGCCTGTATGCCCTCGAGGACTACCTCAAAGGCAGCGACAAGATCGCCGTGATGCACAACGCCGATGACCTGATCCTCGGCCAGGGCGATATCGGTTTCCTGCGCCGCACCTTCGGCGACCGCCTGACCCTTTACCCGCGTGGCGGGCACTGCGGCAACCTCAACTATCGCGTCAATGCCGACGCCATGCTGGAGTTCTTCCGTGGTTAAGCACAGCACCCTGACCATCGCCCTGCTGCTGGCCGGCGGGCAGGCCCTGGCCGCAAACCAGGTCGACCCTGACGGTTTCACCAACCCGCTGCAGCACCTGCAGTTCAACCCGGGGCTGGACCAGCAGGAATTCGAGCGCGCCTCCAGTGACGCCCTGCAGGTCTATGACCCCCTGGAGTCATGGAACCGCCGCGTCTACCACTTCAACTACCGTTTCGATCAGTGGGTCTTCCTGCCCGTGGTCGACGGCTACCGCTACGTCACACCCAATCTGGTGCAGACCGGCGTGCACAACTTCTTCAACAATCTGGGGGAAATTCCCACGCTGGCCAACAGCCTGTTGCAACTCAAGGGCCAACGGGCGATGAACAGCACTGCACGGCTGCTCTTCAATACCATCATCGGAGTCGGTGGCCTGTGGGACCCGGCCACCAAGATGGGCCTGCCACGCTTGAGCGAGGACTTCGGCCAGACCCTGGGTTACTACGGCGTACCGGCCGGCCCTTACCTGATGCTGCCGCTGCTCGGCCCGTCGAACCTGCGCGACACCGGCGGCCTGGTGGCGGATTACAGCCTGGAAGGCGCGGTCAACTACCTTGATGTGGCCGATGCCAGCGCCGACAATCCCGGCATCACGGCGCTGCGTATCGTCGACACCCGCGCCAATACCGGCTTCCGCTACGGCCAGCTGAACTCGCCATTCGAGTACGAGAAGATTCGTTACTTCTACCACGAGTCGCGCAAGCTGAAGATTGCCGACTGAAGCCTGGGCCATGCATCGAATTAATCGATGCATGGCCGGCAAATTTTCCACCCAAATATCGATTCGATACGACTAGCATGGCGCCATTCCTACCTCCCAAGGAGCTCGCCATGACTTCGCCACGCCGCGTCATCAGCATCCAGCCTGGCCAACCCGCCTCGGACGGCGCGGGGGTGCGCCTCAACCGCGTGATCGGTGGGCCGGGCCTGGAGCGCTTCGATCCCTTCCTGATGCTCGACGAGTTTTCCACCGACAACCCTGACGACTACATCGCCGGTTTCCCGCCGCACCCGCATCGCGGTTTCGAGACCATCACCTACATGCTCGAAGGGCGCATGCGCCATGAGGATCACCTGGGCAACGTCGGCCTGCTCGGCAGTGGCGCCGTGCAATGGATGACCGCCGCGCGCGGCATCATCCACAGCGAAATGCCCGAGCAGGAGTCCGGCGCCATGCGCGGCTTCCAGCTGTGGCTCAACCTGCCAGCCAAGGACAAGCTGGGCGAAGCGGGTTATCGCGACATCCCGGCCAGCGAGATCCCGCGCATCAACACAGCGTACGGTGCCGAAGTGGTGGTGATCGCCGGTGAGTTCGATGACGGCGATATCCGCCAGGCTGGCGCCGTGCAACGTCCGCACACCCAGCCTCAGCTGTTCGACCTACATCTGCCGGCCGGCAGCCAGGTTGCACCGCGCCTGGCCGATGGTCAGCGGGTCATGCTCTACGTCTACCAGGGTTTGCTGGAGCTGCCTGGGGCCAGCGCTCAACCGGTCAGCGCCGGGCGCCTGGTACGCCTGTCTGACGCGGGCGCACTGCACCTGGCCAGCGCTCATGGCGCACGGGTGCTGCTGATCGCCGGCACACCACTGAACGAGCCCATCGTCCAGTACGGACCGTTCGTGATGAACAGCCGTGAGGAAATCGAGCAGGCTCTGCGTGACTTTCGCGATGGTGTGCTGGCCTGATGCCGAAGGCGCCAAGTCGACATCGATAACTCGGCACTCCAGCCCCAGGCACGTAGCCTAGTGCCAGTCCGTTAAGCGGAAAGGGGGCGTTTGTAGGAGCCGGCTTGCTGGCGATCCGCCCCTTTGCTGATCATCCTCAAGCATCGCCGGCAAGCCTGCTCCTACAGTTCCGTAGTGTCACAGGCAACGCTTATCTGCTTCGCCCCAACACTACGAAAATGCCTGGGAAATCTTATCTGATCGGTATTGAGACACATAACCGGACTTTATCCGGCTATGTTTCCGGCGGGCTGCGCCACATCGACCAGCCCGAGAAAGCGACAGAGGTCGGCCTTGCGCGCCATCGCATCCTGATAACCCAACTCGATCAGTTCACTGCAATAGCCGGGCTCGAACAGCAGGTAGCTGAGCACCCCCGCTCCACCGGCTTTGGTTGCCCCAGGACCACGCAGAAACAGACGCAGCGCCCTGGGCAGCTCGCGCTGATGACGCGCGGCGATCTGATCCAGCGGCTGGCTCGGCGCGATCACCAGCACGTCCACCGGGTTCAAACCCAAGCCACGCGGACGCCGCTCCGGCGGCACCAGTGCGCTCATCTGGTTGAGCCGTTCGAGCTGCTCGATGTCCGTCTCCAGATTGTCGATAAAGGTGCTGTTGAGCATATGCCCGCCGATCTGCGCCAGGCTCGGCGGGCGATTGGTCGGGGTGACCGGCACAGGGGCCGAGGCATTGCTCTGTGCATTGCCACTCACGCCAATCACCAGCACGCGACTGGCCCCCAGGTGCAAGGCCGGGCTGATCGGCGCCGCCTGGCGTACCGCGCCGTCGCCGAAGTATTCGCGGTTGATCTTCACCGGCGGGAATATCAGCGGAATCGACGCACTGGCCAGCAAGTGTTCGAGGCGCAGCCGCGTCGGCACTCCGACACGACGGTGACGAAACCAGGGGTCGATGGTCGCGCGGCCCTGATAGAAGGTCATCGCCTGACCGCTTTCATAGCCGAAGGCCGTCACCGCCACGGCCCGCAACTGTCGATGACGCACGGCAGCCGCGATACCGGAGAAATCCAGCTCGCGCTCCAGCAACTCGCGCAATGGCGAACTGTCGAGCAAGGCCACCGGAACATCGCGCCCCAGGCCAAGCAGGCTGTGACCAATGAAGCGCGCCGCCTGCCGCAACACGCCCGGCCAATCGCTGCGGTACACCATATGGGTGTGAAAGCCCTGCCAGACCGAGGTCAGGCGCCGCACGGCTTCGCCGAACTGCAGCGCCCCACAGGCCAGGCCAACGGCGTTGATCGCCCCGGCCGAGGTCCCGACTATCACCGGAAAGGGATTGTGCGAGGCGTCCGGCAGTAGATCGGCGATGGCTGCCAACACCCCGACCTGATAGGCCGCCCGCGCCCCGCCACCAGAGAGGATCAGCCCGGTCACGGGCGCATCGGGGCGGGCAATCACGGTCATCGGGCGATCCTGTTTTTCGTTGCAGTATAGATGCGCTAGCAGGCCGTTGAAAAACGTAGGCGAGGCAGGCAAGGCAATACCGATGGCGGCCCCGCAAAAACGGCCGAAAAAAGCACTGGGCCCGCACTCGGGTTTACGCGTTGTAAATGAGCATTTTGACTGGGCTCGCACGCGAGGCCGTTTTTAACGCAGCATTGCCAACGCAGGTAGTTTTTCAACGGCCTGCTAGTTGCGCTTACCGTACAGCTTCGGCTCCCCCTCGGGGCGCGTCTTGAAACGCCGATGCGCCCATAGGTACTGCTCCGGGCAGGCACTGACCACCTGTTCGATCCACTGGTTGATACGCAGGCAATCGGCCTCCTCGCTCTCGCCGGGAAAGCCTTCGAGCGGCGGATGGATCACCAGGCGATAACCGCTGCCATCGGCCAGGCGCCGCTGGGTGAAAGGCACCACGCGCGCCTTGCCTAGGCGGGCGAACTTGGTGGTGGCGGTAACCGTGGCCGCCTGAATACCGAACAGCGGCACGAAGATGCTCTGCTTGCGGCCGTAATCCTGATCCGGCGCGTACCAGATCGCACGACCGGCACGCAGCACCTTGAGCATGGCTCGAATGTCCTCGCGCTCGATGGCGGTGGCGTCGAGGTTGTGGCGCTCGCGGCCACGTCGCTGGATGTAGTCGAACAACGGATTGTCGTGTTCGCGGTACATGCCGTCGATGGTGTGCAACTGACCGAGCAGCGCGGCGCCGATCTCGAGGGTGGTGAAGTGCACCGCCATGAGGATCACCCCCTGCCCTTCGGCCTGCGCCTGCTGCAGATGTTCGAGGCCTTCGACATGCGCCAGCTTTGCCAGGCGCGCCTTGGGCCACCACCAGCTCATGGCCATCTCGAAGAAGGCGATACCGGTGGAAGCGAAATTCTCCTTGAGCAGGCGCTCGCGCTCGGCAGCGCTCTTGTCGGGGAAGCAAAGTTCCAGATTGCGCGCAGCGATCTGCCGGCGCGAGCTTGCCGTGCGGTACATCAGCCAGCCCAGTGCCCGCCCCAGTTTCAGTTGCAGGCCGTAAGGCAGTTGCACCACCAGCCACAGCAATCCGAAGCCCAGCCACAGCGGCCAGAAGCGCGGATGAAGAAAATAGGCGCGAAAGCGGGGGCGGTCCATGAGGCGTTTCCGATCACTTACAAAGCCGCGCATTCTAACCCAGTTTTCCCGGCCAGCTCGGCGACATCCATGCCACCTGAGACGTTCAGCACAGCGCAGCGACAGACATACACCACCAACCTGCGGCCCCGGCTCTGGCCTCGCTGACGCGCGCGGCTTGCGGCATGCGGGCTATCTCGTTATAAGTCCGGCATCTTTCGACTCGCCAGAAGGCCCATCGCACCACCATGAGCCAAGCCGACCTCCTCGCCCAAGACCCCGTATTCCAGCTCAAGGGCAGCATGCTCGCCATCACCGTGATGGAACTGGCGCACAACGATCTCGAACGCCTCGACGCGCAACTGACGGAAAAAGTCGCCCAGGCCCCGGCCTTCTTCAGCAACACGCCGCTGGTGCTGGCCCTGGACAAACTGCCGGAAGGCGAAGGTGAACTGGACCTGGCCCAACTGATGGCTTTGTGTCGCCGCCATGGCCTGCGCACCCTGGCCATCCGCGCCGTACGCGAAAGTGATGTGGCTGCCGCCGAAGCCATGGATCTGCCCGTGCTGCCGCCGTCCGGCGCGCGCGAGCGGCCTATCGACCCGGCGCCGCCGAAGAAGGTCGAGGTAAAACCCGCCGAGCCCGAGCACAAGCCCGCCCGGGTCGTCACCACACCAGTGCGCGGCGGCCAGCAGATCTATGCCCAGGGTGGCGACCTGATCGTCCTGGCAGCGGTCAGCGCCGGGGCGGAACTTCTCGCCGATGGCAACATCCATGTTTACGCGCCCATGCGTGGCCGCGCCCTGGCTGGCATCAAGGGCAACACCCAGGCACGGATTTTCTGTCAGCAAATGGGCGCCGAAATGCTGTCGATCGCCGGCCATTACAAGGTCGCCGAAGACCTGCGCCGTGACCCGCTGTGGGGCGATGCGGTACATGTCAGCCTGTCGGGTGACGTGTTGAACATCACCCGCCTTTAACGGATACTGCGGCCACTTTTTTACGGATACAAAAAGGCATCTGGAAGCCTCGATTGGCTGACGGATTCCCGCGTTTTATTCATTTTTAGGGTGAATCACCTTGGCCAAGATCCTCGTAGTCACTTCCGGCAAGGGTGGCGTCGGTAAAACCACCACCAGCGCCGCCATCGGTACCGGCCTCGCCCTGCGCGGCCACAAGACCGTCATCGTCGACTTCGACGTCGGCCTGCGTAACCTCGACCTGATCATGGGCTGCGAACGCCGCGTGGTGTACGACTTCGTCAACGTGGTCAACGGCGAAGCCACCCTCACTCAGGCCCTGATCAAGGACAAGCGTCTCGAGAACCTCTACGTGCTGGCCGCCAGCCAGACCCGTGACAAGGACGCACTGACCCTCGAAGGCGTCGAGAAAGTCATCAATGAGCTGTCGCAAAATTTCGAATATGTGGTCTGCGACTCGCCTGCTGGTATCGAGAAGGGTGCACACCTGGCGATGTATTTCGCCGACGAAGCCATCGTCGTGACCAACCCGGAAGTGTCCTCGGTACGTGACTCCGACCGCATGCTCGGCCTACTGGCGAGCAAATCGCGCCGCGCCGAGAAAGGCGAAGAGCCGATCAAGGAACACCTGCTGCTGACCCGCTACAACCCCGAGCGCGTCACCAAGGGCGAAATGCTCGGCGTCGAAGACGTCGAGGAAATCCTCGCCATCCGCCTGCTCGGCGTGATCCCCGAATCCCAGGCCGTGCTCAAGGCGTCCAACCAGGGCATCCCGGTCATCCTCGATGACCAAAGCGATGCCGGCCAGGCCTACAGCGACGCTGTTGATCGCCTGCTTGGCAAGGAAGTCGCGCACCGCTTCCTGGATGTGAAGAAGCAGGGCTTCCTGCAGCGCCTGTTTGGAGGTCGAGAATGAATATTTTTGACTTCTTGCGTTCGCGCAAGAAGGAAACCACCGCATCCATCGCCAAAGAGCGCCTGCAGATCATCGTTGCCCACGAACGTGGCCAGCGTACTCAGCCGGACTACCTGCCTGCCCTGCAGCAGGAGTTGGTGGAAGTGATCCGCAAGTACGTCAACATCGACTCTGACCAGGTACAGGTCGCCCTAGAGAACCAGGGCAGTTGCTCGATCCTGGAGCTGAACATTACCCTGCCGGATCGCTGATCGATTCTGGCCATGCGCACGGCGGCTTCGGCCGCCGTGTTCGTTTGTAGTCATCGATAGCCTGTAGGAGCGAGCTCTGCTCGCGAATATCGGTAACCTGCATTTTTCGCGAGCAGAGCTCGCTCCTACCAGACCGTTGCGAACGCCCCATGCCGCTAAGCCAGATCGAAATTCTCCACCAGGACGCCGCCTTGTTGGTGATCAACAAGCCCACCCTGCTGCTGTCGGTGCCGGGCCGCGCCGATGACAACAAGGATTGCCTGGTCACCCGCCTGCAGGAAAACGGCTACCCCGAGGCGCGCATCGTCCATCGGCTGGACTGGGAAACCTCCGGCATCATCGTCCTGGCCCGCGATGCCGACAGCCACCGCGAGCTGTCGCGCCAGTTCCACGACCGTGAAACCGAGAAGGCCTACACCGCCCTGTGCTGGGGCCAGCCGCAGGCCGACAGCGGCAGCATCGACCTGCCGCTGCGCTACGACCCGCCGACCAAACCACGCCACGTGGTCGATCACGAACTGGGCAAACAGGCGCTGACCCACTGGCGCGTCATCGAGCGCTGCGGCGACTGGTGCCGGGTCGAGCTCACGCCCATCACCGGACGCTCGCACCAGTTGCGCGTGCATATGCTGTCCATCGGTCATCCGCTGCTGGGCGACCGTCTCTACGCTCACGAACAGGCCCTGGCCGCCCATGAGCGCCTGTGCCTGCACGCCAGCATGCTCGCCCTCACCCACCCGCAAACGGGTGAGCGCATGCGCTTCGAGTGCCCGGCGCCATTTTGATCGCCCGCAGTAGGGTGGATGACGCTTTTTCATCCACCTTTCTGACTGCCACAACCTGCGCCCAAGACCCCGCAAGCGCCAGCAGATAGCCTGCAACTATCGCCCCAAACGAATGCACGGCCGGCACAGCGCGATGCAAATTGGTTACACTCGCACCATCGTTGCCCGGAGTCCCTATGCGCGAAGAACTGATCCAAGGCCTGCTCGATTTTCTCAACGCCTCGCCGACCCCCTTTCATGCCACCACCAGCCTGGCCATGCGCCTGGAAGCCGCCGGTTATCGTCACCTCGACGAACGCGCGCCCTGGCAGACCGAAGCCGGTGGTCGCTATTACGTGACCCGCAACGACTCCTCGATCATTGCCTTCAAGCTCGGTAAACGCCCGGCCGTCGACGGCGGCATTCGCCTGGTCGGCGCGCATACCGACAGCCCATGCCTGCGCGTCAAGCCAAACCCGGAGCTGCAGCGCCAGGGCTTCTTCCAGCTCGGCGTGGAAGTCTACGGCGGCGCCCTGCTCGCGCCCTGGTTCGACCGCGACCTGTCGCTGGCCGGCCGCGTGACCTACCGCCGCGACGGCAAGGTCGAGAGCCAGTTGATCGATTTCTACCAGCCCATCGCCGTGATCCCAAGCCTGGCCATTCACCTCAACCGTGAGGCCAACCAGGGCTGGGCGATCAACCCGCAGAACGAGCTGCCGCCGATCCTGGCCCAGCTCGCCAGCAGCGAAACCGCCGATTTCCGCGCCCTGCTCGCCGAGCAGCTTGCCATGGAGCACGACTTCAACCCCGACGCGGTGCTGGATTACGAGCTGAGCTTCTACGACACCCAGAGCGCCGCCATCGTCGGCCTCAACCAGGACTTCATCGCCAGCGCACGCCTGGACAACCTGCTGTCGTGCTACGCCGGCCTGCAGGCGCTGATCGACGCGGACGACGAGGTAACCTGTGTGCTGGTCTGCACCGACCATGAAGAAGTCGGCTCCTGCTCGGCCTGCGGCGCCGACGGCCCCTTCCTCGAGCAGGTGCTGCGCCGCGTGCTGCCAGATGGCGACGCCTTCGTGCGCAGCATCCAGCGCTCGCTGCTGGTATCGGCCGACAATGCCCACGGCGTGCACCCGAACTACGCCGACAAGCACGATGGCAACCACGGACCCAAGCTCAACGCCGGCCCGGTGATCAAGATCAACAGCAACCAGCGCTACGCCACCAACAGCGAGACTGCGGGTTTCTTCCGCCACCTGTGCCTGGAAAACGAAGTACCGGTGCAAAGCTTCGTGGTGCGCAGCGACATGGCCTGCGGCTCCACCATCGGCCCGATCACCGCCAGCCAGCTGGGCGTGCGCACGGTCGACATCGGCCTGCCCACCTTCGCCATGCACTCGATTCGCGAACTGGCCGGCAGCCACGACCTGGAGCACCTGGTGAAAGTGCTGACCGCCTTCTATTCCAGCCCTGAACTCCCCTGAGAACCTATTTAAAGTCTGCTGCGCTTCGGCCCTGCAGCGTTAAAAACTGGCTCGAAATGCTCATTTACAACTCGTAAACTCCGCTTTCTCGCCAGTTTTTGCCTTGCATGGCTCTAGCTCGCGAAACTTTAAGAGAGGTTCTAAGACCTACGATGATCGAACATATCCGCAACAGCCTGCAGGAAGCTCAGCGCGCGCTGGAGGCCTTCCTCGCCAACGAACAGACCCTGGGCAATATCCAGAAGGCCGCCGAGTTGCTGGTCGAGAGCTTCGAGCACAAGGGCAAGGCCTTTTCCTGCGGCAACGGCGGCTCGATGTGCGACGCCATGCACTTTGCCGAGGAGCTGACCGGGCGCTACCGCAAGAACCGTCCAGGCATCGCCGCCGTGTCGATCAGCGACCCCAGCCATATCAGCTGCGTGGCCAACGATTTCGGTTACGACTTCATCTTCTCGCGCTATATCGAGTCGCATGGCCGCGAAGGTGACGTACTGATCGCCATCAGCACCAGCGGCAAGAGCCCCAACGTGGTCAAGGCCGCCGAAGCCGCCAGGGCACTGGGTGTGAAGGTGATCGCCCTGACCGGCAAACCCGGCTCGCTGCTGGAAAGCCTGGCCGATGTGTGCATCTGCGCCCCGGGCGGCGACTTCGCCGACCGCACGCAGGAGCTGCACATCAAGGTGCTGCACATCCTCATCGAGCTGATCGAGCGCAGGCTGAGCCCGCAGAATTACGCCTGAGAATGGGTAGAGTGGGCTGGGCGGCGATCCGCTTCAGCCCATCGTCGGCCTACATGGCATGCGGGCTGACTAGTGGGCTGAAGCCCACCTTAATCGGCTGGGCGATCTTCGACATTGCGCCAATGCTGGGTTACGCCGCCGCTGATGTGGCGGCGTGTTCAACAAGGTGACAGGCGCCGCTCTCCTAAACTGCCAGCCCTGTAGGAGCGAGCTCTGCTCGCGAACAGCAGCAGCAAAAGCTTCGCGAGCAGAGCTCGCTCCCACAAAAGCGCGAGTCAGGCGGCGCGCAGGCGCTTCGGGGTCAGCCCCATGTAACGGCGCATGGCCGTGGTCAGGGCGCTCTGACTGGAGAAACCACATTCCTCAGCGATCCGCACCAGCGGCAGGTTGCTCTCGCGCAGCATGCGCGCGGCGCGGTCGAGGCGAGTCTGAAGCAGGTATTGGTGTGGCGTGAGGCCGACGCTGTCCTTGAACTGGGCATGGAAGTGGCTGGGGCTCAGACACATTTCGTGCGCCAACTCGGCGACACTGATACGCCGCGCCAGGTGCTCGCCGATATAATCGTCCAAGCGCTGCAGATCCAGCGCCCCTTGCGGCTGCCGGCGCTGTTCGCCAAACAGACGCAGATGCAGGGCTCGGAGCAATACGCCGCCAAGAGAGCGTGCCAGAATCGAGTCGCTACCGTAGCGCTCAAGCTCTGCGCCGGCATAGCTCAGCAGGTGCTGGAAATCGACATCGAGGGCGGGATAACGCGGAGTTTCGAACAGACGGTGGAGCAACTCGAGGTCTTCGCTGGGGGTGTCCTGTTCGTCCAGGTCGAGAATCAGCATGCGGTTGTCGCCCATGCCGGCGAACTGGTGGGCGGCATCGCCCGGCACCAGGCAGGCGCGCATACGGCAGACTTCCCCACCGCGGCCGCCGACTTCGAATTCGGCGCGGCCGACCAGGGACATCACCAATTGGTGATGATCATGGGCATGTTCATGGGCCTGTTCATCCAGGCGGATCACACGGGCTTGTAGCATCGCAAAAGACTGGTGGCACGAAACAAGGGTTGCACTTTACTCCTTTCCCAGGGAAAACGCCGCAACCACCCACCAGCGAAACGGTTGCACCTAGAGCAACCAACGCACCAATTCGCAGCCCCGCACAACCTCAGGCCCTATTACCGTGCACCCGATCAATCCCGCTGAACCGCATTACACAGCCTCCGGCAAATGGCAGGAGAGTTGCTTCGCTCCTTTCGACCGTCCCTGACAAGCGAACCCCGATGAGCGATGCCGCCCTCATTTTTCTGACCCTGCTGGTCGTGCTGCTCACACTGAGCTACTGGCTCACCCACCGCGCGGAAAATCGCCAGTTGAAAGCCAGCAAACAGGCGGACACCGAGATCGTGCAGCGCTGCCTCGACCTGCTTCAGGCCCTGCAGAAACATCGTGGGCTGGGCGCGCAGCAGGATGCCGCGAGCGTCACGCTGCGCAATACCCAGGCGCAGCAGCTGGATCAGCTCTGGCTGAACTGGCCCGGCGCCAGCATGCAACTACCTCCCCTGCAGCACCACTGGCCGCAGTTGCGCCGCAAACCCGCTGACTTCGATGCCCACTGCCGACTGATCGAAACACTGCTGACGGTGATCGAACAACTCGAAGATCGCCTCTACCGTCAACATCACCCCAGAATTCGCGGGCTCGGCGAGGCCTGCCGCTCGCTCGAAGACCTCGCCAGGCTGCGCGGCCTGGCGGTACGCGCGGCCAATTACGAGCGCTGCCCGCCTGGGCTGCAGATGCAACTGCGCTTTCTATGCAAGCGCATGCTCGATCAGGAACAAGACTCGCATCTGCTCGCGCTGATCGAGCGCCTGCAGAGTGACCTGATCGAGTCGGCACAGATTCGCCTGGCGCCCGGTGAGTGCTTCGCCCTGCTCACCCCACTGATCGAGCAGCGCCTGCAAGGCATTCGCCTGATCCTCGACTGAAACGTTGAAAAAATCCTGCACTCGCCCCATCTAGCAACCAAAGTACACACAAAGGTGCTCCATGAACGATCAGGACAACACCCCCGAAGCTGTCGAAGTTCACGTCAAGGCCGATAGCACCGGCCTGGTACTGCCCGCGCAGCAGCTGCCGGACAAGCTCTACATCATCCCCATCCACAACCGCCCGTTCTTTCCGGCGCAGGTGCTGCCGGTCATAGTCAACCAGCAGCCCTGGGGCCGTACGCTGGCGCGCGTCAGCAATACCGAGCATAAATGCCTGGCGGTATTCTTCGTCGACACCCCGCCGGACGAACATGGCGAGTTCGACCTCGATAGCCTGCCAGAGCACGGCACGCTGGTGCGTGTACATCACGTCAGCGAGGAAGGCGGCAAACTGCAGTTCGTCGCCCAGGGACTGACCCGCGTGCGCATCCGTGGCTGGCTCAGCCGCCGCGGCCCGTATCTGGCCGAAGTTGAGTACCCACAGGCGCCCAACGACCCGCGTGACGAGGTCAAGGCCTACGGCATGGCGCTGATCAATGCGATCAAGGAACTGCTGCCGCTCAACCCGCTGTACAGCGAGGAGTTGAAGAACTACCTCAACCGCTTCAGCCCCAACGATCCATCGCCACTCACCGATTTCGCCGCCGCCCTGACCACCGCCTCCGGCCACGAGTTGCAGGAAGTGCTGGATACCGTGCCCGTGCTCAAGCGCATGGAGAAGGTGCTACCGCTGCTGCGCAAGGAGGTCGAAGTCGGCCGCCTGCAGAAGGAGCTGTCGGCCGAGGTGAACAAACAGATCGGCGAGCGTCAGCGCGAATTCTTCCTCAAGGAGCAGCTCAAGCTGATCCAGCAGGAGCTGGGCATCAGCAAGGACGACAAGAGTGCCGATCGTGAGGAATTTCTCGCCCGCCTCGAAGGCAAGACCCTGCCCGCGCCTGCACGCAAGCGTATCGACGAGGAATTGAACAAGCTGTCAATCCTGGAAACCGGTTCGCCGGAATACGCCGTCACGCGCAATTACCTGGACTGGGCCACCGCCCTGCCCTGGGGCATTCACGGCCAGGACAAGCTCGACCTGGGCCGCGCGCGCAAGGTGCTGGACAAGCACCACGCCGGCATGGACGACATCAAGCAGCGCATCATCGAGTTCTTGGCCGTCGGCGCCTTCAAGGGTGAGATCGCCGGCTCCATCGTGCTGCTGGTCGGCCCGCCTGGCGTGGGCAAGACCAGCATCGGCAAGTCCATCGCCGAATCCCTCGGCCGGCCGTTCTATCGCTTCTCGGTGGGCGGCATGCGTGACGAAGCGGAGATCAAGGGCCATCGCCGCACCTACATCGGTGCCATGCCCGGCAAGCTGGTGCAGGCGCTGAAGGAAGCCGAGGTGATGAACCCGGTGATCATGCTCGACGAGATCGACAAGATGGGCATCAGCTACCAGGGCGACCCCGCCTCGGCGCTGCTGGAAACGCTGGACCCGGAGCAGAACGTCGAATTCCTCGACCACTATCTGGACCTGCGCCTGGACCTGTCCAAGGTGCTGTTCGTCTGCACCGCCAATACCCTCGATTCCATCCCCGGGCCGCTGCTCGACCGCATGGAGGTGATCCGCCTGTCCGGCTACATCACCGAGGAAAAGCTGGCCATCGCCAAGCGCCACTTGTGGCCCAAGCAGTTGGAGAAAGCCGGCGTGCCGAAGGCGCGCCTGTCCATCAGCGATGCGGCGCTGCGCGCGGTGATCGAAGGCTATGCCCGCGAGGCCGGCGTGCGCCAACTGGAGAAACAACTGGGCAAGCTGGTGCGCAAGGCGGTAGTCAAGCTGCTGGACGATCCCGAGGCAAAAATCCGTATCGGCGCCAAGGATCTCGAGGAAGCCCTCGGCATGCCGGTGTTCCGCAACGAGCGGGTGCTGGCCGGCACCGGGGTGATCACCGGCCTGGCCTGGACCAGCATGGGCGGTGCGACCCTGCCGATCGAGGCGACGCGTATCCACACGCTCAATCGCGGCTTCAAGCTCACCGGCCAGCTCGGCGAGGTGATGAAGGAGTCGGCGGAGATCGCCTACAGCTACGTCAGCTCGCACCTCAAGCAGTTCGGCGGCGACCCGACCTTCTTCGACCAGGCCTTCGTCCACCTGCACGTACCGGAAGGCGCCACGCCCAAGGACGGCCCCAGCGCCGGCATCACCATGGCCAGCGCCCTGCTCTCGCTGGCGCGCAACCAGGCGCCGAAAAAGGGCGTGGCCATGACCGGCGAGCTGACCCTCACCGGCCAGGTGCTGCCCATCGGCGGCGTGCGCGAGAAGGTGATCGCAGCGCGGCGGCAGAAGATCTTCGAGCTGATCCTGCCGGAGGCCAACCGCGGCAGTTACGAGGAGTTGCCGGACTACCTCAAGGAAGGCTTGACCGTGCACTTCGCCAAGCGTTATGGGGACGTGGCCAAGGTGCTGTTCGACTAAAGAGGCATATGTAGGAGCGAGCTCTGCTCGCGAAGCTTTTCAGGCTCACATACATTCGCGAGCAGAGCTCGCCCCTACAGCAAACCGTGCGTCTCCACGGTCGCCACCGACAGGTCTATGCCGCTATGCTGGGGCCAGGTTTCGTCGACTGGAGTTCGTCATGCATGCCACCTTGCGCCTGCTTATCCTGCCCGCCCTGGCCCTGCTTACGGCGTGCGCCCATCAATCCGGCACGCTGGAATTGAAAAAGGACCGGCAGTGCCCGCTGACGCTGAACAAGGGTCAGCA
Source organism: Ectopseudomonas oleovorans (assembly GCF_003052605.1). Lineage (GTDB taxonomy): Bacteria > Pseudomonadota > Gammaproteobacteria > Pseudomonadales > Pseudomonadaceae > Aquipseudomonas > Aquipseudomonas oleovorans_A. The sequence goes on from NZ_QASO01000124.1 coordinate 108,911, forward strand.
ACTGATTCTCAGCCTGCCCAGCAACCCCACCACCGGCTTTCGCTGGGAAGTCCGTGATGGCGCGGCGAACGTACTGCAAAGCCTCGGCCCCGAGGTGTACAGCAATCCCGAAGACGCCGGGCTGGTGGGCGCTGGCGGCATTTCCACCTGGCGCTTCATGGCGCGCGAGCCAGGCGAAGGTCGCCTGCTGCTGACCTACCAGCAGCCTTGGGAGCCGAACGTGCCGCCAGCGGAAACCTTCGAGTGTGAAGTGCGGGTGAAGTGAGCAAGCCGAACACGGTAGAGCTTCTGTGGGAGGGGCTTTAGCCGCGACGACTCGAGGCAAATCGCCGCTAAAGCGCCTCCCACGGCTCAGTGGGGCCGGCGCAACCCGCTACCTATTCATGGCGGGTTGCACCCGCCCTACAGGCTGCAATCGAACAAGGGGCGCTTATGCGCCCCCTCATTTCTATCGTTTCGCGGCTGAAGCCGCTCCTACAATCAGAGACGTACGCGATCTATGTAGGAGCGGCTTCAGCCGCGAATGGCCTCAGCTCTTGAGCCGGTAGCCGGTCTTGAAGATCCAGCCCACCAGTAGGATGCACAGCGCCAGGAAGCCCAGCACCATGGCCAGGCTGACGCCGACGTTGACGTCCGACACGCCGTAGAAGCTCCAACGGAAGGCGCTGATCAGGTACACCACGGGGTTGAACAGGGTCACCGTCTGCCAGGTCGGCGGCAGCATGCTGATCGAATAGAAAGCGCCGCCGAGGAAGGTCAGCGGCGTAACGATCAGCGCCGGAACGATCTGCAGCTTCTCCCAGCCATCGGCCCAGACGCCGATGATGAAACCGAACAGGCTGAAGGTCAGCGCGGTCAGCACCAGAAACGCCGCCATCCAGATGGGATGCTGAATTTCGAAATCGACGAACAGCCTCGCCGTGAGCAGGATGATCAGGCCGAGAATCACCGACTTGGTCGCCGCCGCACCGACATAGCCAATGAGGATTTCCAGGTAGGACACCGGCGCCGACAGCAGCTCGTAGATGCTCCCCGAGTACTTGGGCATGTAGATGCCGAACGAGGCGTTGGAAATGCTCTCGGTCAGCAGTGCCAGCATGATCAGACCCGGAATGATGAAGGCGCCATAACTGACGCCCTGCACCTGGGTCATGCTCGAACCGATGGCCGAGCCGAACACCACGAAATACAGCGAGGTGCTGATCACCGGGGTGGCGATGCTCTGCAGCAGGGTGCGCCAGGTGCGCGCCAGCTCGAACAGGTAGATGGCCTTGATGGCGTACAGGTTCATGCGCGCGACTCCTTGATCAGACCGACGAAGATTTCTTCCAACGAACTCTGGCTCGACTGCAGGTCCTTGAAGTCGATGCCATGCTGGGCCAGATCACGCAGCAGTTCGGCGATGCCGGTGTTCTCGTGCTGGGCGTCGAAGGTGAACACCAGGGCATGGCCCTGATCGGCCAGCTCCAGACCATAGCGCGCCAGCTCGGCCGGCACGCAGGACAGCGGCTGCTGCAGGTGCAGGGTCAGCTGCTTCTTGCCCAGCTTGTGCATCAGTACCTGCTTGTCTTCCACCAGAATGATGCGGCCTTTGCTGATCACCCCGATACGGTCGGCCATTTCCTCGGCCTCCTCGATGTAGTGGGTGGTCAGAATGATGGTCACGCCGCGCTCACGCAGACGCCGCACCATGTTCCACATGTCGCGGCGCAGCTCCACGTCGACACCGGCGGTGGGCTCATCGAGAAACAGTATCTGCGGCTCGTGCGACAGCGCCTTGGCGATCATCACCCGGCGCTTCATGCCGCCGGACAGTTCCATGATCTTGGCGTTACGTTTGTCCCACAGCGACAGATCCTTGAGCAATTGCTCCAGGTAGGCCGGGTCAGGCTTCTTGCCAAACAGGCCACGGCTGAACTTGACCGTCGCCCAGACGGTTTCGAATACGTCGCTGACCAGCTCCTGCGGCACCAGGCCGATCTGCGAGCGGGCCGCGCGGTAGTCGCGGACGATGTCGTGACCGCCGACCAACACCTTGCCCTCGCCCGGATTGACGATGCCGCAAATGATGCTGATCAGGGTGGTCTTGCCGGCGCCGTTGGGGCCGAGCAAGGCGAAGATCTCGCCCTGGCGAATGTCCAGGTCAATGCCTTGCAAGGCCGGATGCCCGGACGCGTAGATCTTGTTCAGTTGCTGGATGGAAATGACCGACTGCACGGTGGATGGCCCCTTGCCTGCGGAAAACTCCACAGTTTACAGGGCATGAGGCACTGACATCAGCGCGAGAGAGAAAAAACGGCGCACTTGTGGTGCGCCGGGGATGCAGCAGGTGAGGTAAGAAGCGATCACGGCGCTTGTGACGTCGTGACGATAGGCCAGGCTGCAGATGCCGCCCGGCGTATTCAGCGGCCGTTCATGATTGCACGCGAAGCTGTAGGGCGGGTGAAACCCGCCGCCTTGATTGGCGGGTTGCACCCGCCCTACAACGGAGTCAATAACTTGCCGGTGGCGATGAAGGCACGCAGGTTGTCCAGCACCAGATCGGCCATCTGCTGGCGGGTCTCGACACTGGCGCTACCGACGTGCGGCAGCAGCACCACGTTGTCCAATTCACGCAACGCTGCCGGTACCTGGGGTTCGCGCTCGAAAACATCCAGCCCGGCACCACCGATTACCTTCTGCTGCAGCGCAGCGATCAGCGCCGCTTCATCGACCACCGAGCCACGCGCCACGTTGATCAGAAAACCATCAGGTCCCAGCGCTTCGAGCACCTTGGCGTCGATCAGGTGATGGGTGGCCTTGCCGCCCGGGCAGGTCAACACCAGGAAATCCGCCCAGCGCGCCAACGTCAGCAGATCCGGCTCGTGCTGATAGCGGCTGCCCACGACCGGGCGCCGGTTGTGGTAACGCACCGGCATGGAGAAGCCCGAGGCGCGCAGTGCCACCGCCTCGCCAATACGGCCTAGGCCGACGATACCCAGGCGCTTGCCGCTGACCCGGCGCGCCAGCGGGAAGCCCGTAGTGCTGCTCCAGGCGCCGCTGCGCACGAAGCGATCAGCCTCGGACAGGCGCCGCGCGCTGTCGATCATCAAGCCCATGGCCAGGTCGGCCACGCAGTCGTTGAGTACATCCGGCGTGGTGCTGAGCACGATGCCGCGATCACGCAGCAGCTCCAGCGGATAGGTATCGTAGCCAACGCCGAAACTGCAGATGGCGCGCAGATTCGGCAGCAGCGAAAGCTGATCGGCGGTGCAGCCGAAACGGGCCGAGGACACCATGTAGATGAACTGCTCGCCCTGTTCACGCAGGAATGCCAGCGGCTCGGCCTGTTGCCACAGCGCGCTGACCTCGTACTCGTCGACCAGCTCGCGGTTGAAACGCTCGCTCAGCGGGCCGATCTGTAACACCTTGGCTTTGCTCATGACGATCCCCCGTTCAGGTCACCGGCGCCGAGTTGAACAGTACCAGATCGTTGTGCAGACGCAGGCGTTCGGCGCAGGTCTGCTTGTGACCGCTGGCCACGTCCAGATAGAGCTGGAAGATGTGCCAGCCCATTTGCTCCAGGGTCATGCGCCCGGAGACGATCTGCCCGGCGTCGACGTCGATCAGATCCGGCCAGCGCTCGGCCAGTTACGTGCGTGTGGCCACCTTGATCACCGGCACCATGGACAGGCCATAAGGCGTGCCGCGGTCGGTGGTGAAGATATGCAGGTTCATGCCCGCCGCCAGTTGCAGGTGCCGACGCAGCCATCCGGGTTGCGGAAGCCTGCGAAGGTGTAACCCTGCAGCGGCTCGCCGGGCGAGGTCTTGACGGTCGCCTTGGGCAGGTTGTCCAGCACTGGCGGCTTGGGCATGCACAGCACCTGCACAGTCACCCAGCTGCCGGCGGCAATGGGTTTCAGCGCATAACCGATCACTTCGCCATAAGGCACCACCTCGCCGCCTTCGACGATATCCACCAACGCCACCTTGTGGCTCTGCGGGATGCCTTGTCCAGCTCGACGCCGAGGCCCGGCGTTTTCGGCACCTGCACCAGACCACCTTCGATGCGCAACGGGTTACGCATCAGGTACTGGCCGTCCTGCCAGATCCAGTGGGTATCGATGGCGGTCACGCGACCCGGCGCCGCAGCGGCGACGTGGGTGAACATGGCCAGGGAGATATCGAAGTGGTTGTTCGAATGCGAGCCCCAGGTCATGCCCCAGTCGTTGCACATCTGCGCCACACGCACGGAGCCGCCATGGTCCAGAAATGCGGGTCGGCCAGCGGGATATCCACCGATTGCAGGGAGATGGTGTGGCCCATCTGCCGCCAGTCGGTCGCGATCATGTTGGTCGCGGTGGGCAGACCGGTGGCACGGCGGAACTCGGCCATCACTTCACGACCGGAGTAGCCGTTCTCGGCGCCGCACGGGTCTTCGGCATAGGCCAGCACACCATGCAGGTCGCGGCACAAGGCGATGGCCTGATCCAGCGACCAGCCGCCGTTGGGGTCGAGCGTCACACGAGCATTCGGGAAGCGCGGCCAGGGTCTGTTGCCGTTTCACATAGGTAACCAGAGAAAGGCACAGGCCATGGCCACGACGCTTTCGTAATTTCTCTTGAGCTTGTCGAACCGAGATGCCACTGCCCGGTAGTGCTTTAGCCGGGCGAAGGCGTTCTCCACCAAGTGCCGGTTGCGGTAAAGACCTCTGTCCAGATCCGC
>NZ_QASO01000124.1:113664-119682 GCF_003052605.1 Ectopseudomonas oleovorans
GATTACAGATACGGCAGTCATACGGTCTACCAGATCGAGTATCACTTTGTTTGGGTGACTAAGTACCGATACAAGGTGCTCAGCGGTGAGGTTGCTGAGCGAGTGCGAGAGCTGGTGAGACAGACGTGCGAAGCATTTGAAATTCGGATTGTGAAAGGTGTGGTGAGCAAGGATCACGTGCATATTCTGGTGAGCAGTCCGCCGAATTTGGCGCCGAGTGAGATCATGAGGCGGATCAAGGGGCGTACGGCGAGCAAGCTTTTCGAGGAGTTTCCCCATCTGAAAAAGCGCTATTGGGGGCAGCATTTTTGGGCTCGCGGGTACTTTTGCGCGACGGTTGGGCAGATGACGGAAGAGATGATCAAGCAGTATCTGGAGCATCATTTTGAGCCGAGCCCGAACGATAATTTCAGGATGGAGCCTGACTGATCCGACGCGTCGTTCAGTCGACGCGTATCCGGACTTTCAGTCCGTAAGTCACTAACCCACCGACTTCAGTCGGTGGTTGTTGAGTTTTATAGTCCGGCTTCGCCATGATCTCTGCGCGCCAGCCAGTCGCAATGACTGGCTGGTTTGGACTGGAATCCTATTGTCCTGTCAGGTAGGACTATCGGGCACCTGTGCGCCGAATTGGGGGACGATATGCTTGCCAAGTTCCTCGATTACCTCTGCTGCGGGGCGTTTACCATACTTGAGGTTCAGGATGACATGATCTACACCGATTTCCTGAAGTATATCCAGCAAGGCCAGAAGGTAGTTACGTCCCAGTCGGAATCCTAGATGGATAGGCGAGGGCGGCGTGGATGGGTGTTCGTCCAGGTCGATATACAGCGATTGCAAGAACGGCTTGTAGATAGTGCCACATTGTTTAACCGTTTCCTGTCGCCAATCTTCCACGATCAGTCGCTGTATTTTTGGCGGACGTGGATAGTTGATCCATCCATGGCTTTCACGCGCGATCCAATCGAGCGGCTGGCGGCTATGTCCGGTTACGAATAGCGGTATTTCCTGAGTCGTAGGTTTGGGAACGAGATCGGCCCCCAGTAACTCACCGTGACTCCAGCGAATGTGCTTGAAGTGTGTTCGATGGGCTTGGCGTATTACATTGAGGTTTTCTTGAAAGATCTCGCCACGCTTTTCCGGATCAACGCTGAATGCGGGAAACTCCACGGGACGATCGCCAGAGGCTACTCCCAGGAGCAAACGACCTCCGCTCAACTGATCAATGCTCGCTGCGGCCTTTGCCGTGTGCAAGGGATTACGCAAAGTAAGGGCGATGGAGGCGGTGCCTAGTGCGATTTTTGTTGTATGGGCTGCCATGTAGCCCAGATACACCCAAGGGTCGAAAACCTGGCCGACATCGCCGAAGCTTGGGTCCCTGAGCGGGACGTCGCGAAACCAGAGCGCCGAAAAACCTAGTGCCTCTGCACGTTTGGCCAGTGCGACCTGATCCAGCATGCGCGGAGTGTCACCCTGGAAAGCCTCCAGGGGAAAGAACAGCCCAAGGCTTAGATGACCCTGCCTGAAGGTCCGTTTGAATCCCCTATGCTCTTGGTAGGGAATCGTGCTCGGTTGGTACATGCTTAACTTCCTCGGTCAGCAAACGCAGAGCCACGCCCCTGAGTTATGGGGCGTGGCTCTGCGCGTTTAGGGTTTGTAAGTAGGGTAGTCGATGTAGCCCTTATCGGTACCGCCGTACATGGTGCTTGGATCAACTGGGTTAAGCGGCCAGCTGTTGGCGATACGCGCGGGCAGGTCGGGGTTCGCAATGAAGGGGCGACCAAAAGCGATCAGGTCGGCCCAGCCAGCGTTTATCACGCGATTTGCTCGTTCAGCGGTGTACTTGCCGGCATAGATAATCTTGCCGCTGAAGGTCTTACGAACAGCTTCCCGGAACGTCTCAGGCAGCTCGGGTGCGTTTTCCCAATCGGCTTCGGCGAGCGACAGGTAGGCAATGCCCACTTCCTCGAGGATCTTCACTGCCTCGATGTAGGTTTGGTGAGGATCATCTTCGACCAGGCCAAGGTAAACGCGGTCTTCGTCTGTGGTCGCGAACAGCGGAGCGAAGCGAACGCCAACGCGCTCCTTGCCGACCACACCAGCAACGGCGAGTGTGATTTCGCGCAGGAAGCGAAGACGATTCTGCAGCGAACCGCCATATTCATCATCACGCTGGTTGGTATGGGCCGAAATGAACTGGTTTACCAGGTACCCGTTCGCGCAGTGAAGCTCCACCCCGTCAAAACCTGCGTCCAAAGCATTTCGGGCTGCTTGGGCGTAGAGCTCAACCAGTTCCTTTACCTCCTTGGTGGACAGGGCTCGTGGGGTCGAAGGGTCGGCCAGTGTACCCGTGCCGGGGCCAGTTTCGATGAACACCTTGACGTTGTCCGCGCGGATGGCTGATGGCGCGACGGGCGCTTCACCACCGGGTTGCAGCGATGTGTGCGACACGCGGCCTACATGCCAAAGTTGAGCAAAGATCACCCCCCCTTCGGCGTGAACAGCGTCGGTGACCTTACGCCAGCCTTGTATCTGTTCCGGGCTATGAATGCCGGGTGTCCAGGCATAACCCTGTCCTCGGGGTTCGATCTGTGTGCCCTCGGTCACCATGAAGCCAGCACCGCTGCGCTGACGGTAATAGGTGGCCATCAGGTCGTTCGCAATATTGCCGGGTTGGGAGCTGCGCGAACGCGTCAGTGGCGGCAGAACGATACGGTTCTTGAGGGTGTATGGGCCCAGCTGAGTGGTTTTGAAAAGTTCTGATTGTGTCATTTCGCTTACCTGGATATCTAAAATATTCGATGTCATAGGTCAAAAAACATGGATCAACGAGATCAGAAGAGCCCGAGCGGTGCTTCGTTGAGGCTGACGTCGATGTTCTTCTTCTGGCTGTAGGCTTCACTGAGAGCGATGCTGAGAGTTTGCTCATCCAGCATGATCGCCTCATCCGATTGGCTGCGGGTTACGCCGGCGAAGTAGCGGAAGTGATCAATTGCCAGCGGGATGTCGACGGAGCGACTTTCACGAATGGGTTTACCTACATCAAGGGTTTCCAGAACGGCGAACCGATCGGCATCGGCTTCCAGCGGGTCGGCGATCTTCAACAATGCATTGGCGCGTTCTGCGGGTGAGGTGGTACGCCAGGCCGCGAAGGCGCGCTGTGCGGCCTGCAACGCGCGGTCGACGTCGGCAGCCGTGGCGTTTGGGATGTTGGTGAGAATTTTTCCGTTGGCGGGGTTGATGATGTCGAGGGTTTCACCGTATTCGTCCGAACGAAACCCACTGGTTGTCAATAAACAGGCCGTAGCTGCTGTCGGGAAGGTGATTCGGATGGGTATCGCTGGAATCTTTCATGGGGGCTTCCTGAGGTTTCTAGCGCGGGTTACGCGTTAAGGTTATTCGCAATATTCATATATTTAAATATATCGATATTTTTTCCGACGCGTATGCATATTTCCACGCACTTGCAGCTCACTTCTGGATCAGTTGGGAAGGCATCTGCACCACCTAGTTCCAGGGTCGACTTCTTCAGCGCCTTGCCAGCCTGCAATGATGGCGCCTACTCCTTCAGAGCCAGTCAGAGCGACGCCATGAAGGCTGCGCTCGCTTCCTGCGCGAGCTGCTGAGTGAAGGCCGTGGTCTACGACTTCAGTCCCAGCTGTGCCGGCGAGCATGCGCGCAATTTTCTTGGTCAGTGGAATGGCAAGCTGCTCTGCGATGACTTTGCTGGCAACCAAGCTGGTTTTGAGCAAGGCATCACTGAAATCGGCTGCGCGGAATCGAACCTGCGGCGAGCCTGCGTCCGCACGGTGGTTCAAACGGTGGGCTCGACGGCTGCGTCATTGTCGGCGGCGGGGCGGTGAGCCGCCGAATCGCCAGGGCACAGCGTTGTTCAATCAAGGTATTGATTTGCTCAACCACGACATTGCCAGCAAAACTTTGTCCGGGGTCAAACTGGAGCTTGCGCACCGTCGCTGGCAGTAGTTTTGCCAGGTCCAAATGCGCCGTTTGGCCTGCGCCAGTTTCGCGGTGGTCTCCAGCCGTTCATGCCTCTGGTCATCCGCCGCGTCGCAACTCCCTGACGCCCCGGCCCAGCTTGCGGCGCAACAGGGCTCGCAGGGTCGCCCCATCCGAATACCCGACCTGTGCGGCGACCTGATCGACGCTGGCGTTTCCGGTGCGCAAGAGATGGACGGCGTGCTCCACGCGCAGGTCCTGGAAATACGACAGTGGTGTCTTGCCCAAAACGCTTTGCAGCCGCCGCGCCAAGGTGCGCTCGCTTGTGCCTGCGGCGCTGGCAGCCTCCGCCAGCGAGAACCCCTGCGCGAGCCGACCTCTGGCCCAGCACTCGAAGCGCTCGACCATCGGGTCGGCATGCGCAAGGTGGTCGGGAATCACGAACTCGGCTTGCGAACTGCGTGTCTCGGCCAGCAGATAGCGTGCCACCAGGGCCGCCAGCGCCGGACTGCGCCCCCGGATGATGCGCAAGGCCAAGTCGACGTGGGCCAAAGCGGCACCCGCGGTGGTGAAGCGTGTCGAGTTCACGATCATGCGTGACTCGTCCAGCGTGACGTTCGGATAGCGCTGCCGAAACATCGGCCCCAGCCACCATGACGTCGTCGCACGATGCCCATCAAGCAGGCCACTCTCTGCAAGCAAGAAACTACCGGAGCAGGCGGCACCAAGGTGCGCGCCAGTGGTGGACCACTGCTGCAGCGCGGCGACCGCATCGGGCACGTCGGGGCGTGTGAGCCGAGCCGAGAGCGTGTCAGGCATTTTGTCACCAAACGCGGGCACGAGCACGACGTCTGGTTCCGGTACGCCACGCGCAGTGACCACGGGGACCGTCAAGCCTTGCGCAGTTCGGATGCGACGCCGCACGCCCACCAGCGTGAGCTCTATGTGCGCGGGAGCCTGTGGCAGCGAGCCCGACATCGCATTGGCCAAGCCCACTGTGTCAGTGAGCGCCGCAAGCCCCAGATCAAACACGCCATCACAAACAAGGATGTGGAGTTTCATGGCAATAATGATATCAATGTTGTCATTATTGCCTATAGAGATGTCTGTCATGAAGACTTAGGCTGCTGTCTCGTCGATCCCTTCACCCATTTTTCCATTTACCCCAAGGATTACAGCATGACCAAGCTCGCCCTGTTTGTTCGCCTCGAAGCTAAACCAGGCCAAGAGGCTGCGCTTGCCGACTTCCTGGCCAGTGCGCTGCCGCTCGCCAACGCCGAGTCCGGCACCACTGCCTGGTTCGCATTGAAGTTTGGCCCTTCGACGTTCGGTGTGTTCGATGCCTTTGCCGATGAGGCAGGTCGCCAGGCACATCTGAACGGCCAGATCGCCGCGGCCTTGATGGCCAACGCCGCGACCTTGCTCAGTTCTCCGCCCAATATCGAGAAGGTCGAACTGCTTGCAGCCAAACTGCCTGCATGACAACCCGGCCTTGACCAAATCAGCTCACTCTGCAGGATGGGGGGGCACGGCCCTACGCAGCGCCCCCCCCCCTTCGATTGCAGTTACCCAGGGAGCTGCCTTCCACAGCGATTGGGGGGCAATATTGCAGCCAGAACTTCCAAGCTGCGTCAGCAAGCAGGGGTAACATCAGTGCTGGCTGAGATGTTCCGATTCGTCGGGTATTTATCGAGAAGTACCGACTGTTTGCAACGTGTCGTTACCGAGAGCCTCTGGGCGAGCCAGATTTCCGGCCCATTGAAAGTCCGCAGTCCGCAAGCGCGGATCCATCAAGCGGTTTGTTGGAAAATCAACGACCTAGGGTCTGTTGCCGTTTCACATAGGTAACCAGAGAAAGACACAGGCCATGGCCACGACGCTTTCGAATTTCTCTTGAGTTTGTCGAACCGAGATGCCACTGCCCGGTAGTGCTTTAGCCGGGCGAAGGCGTTCTCCACCCAGTGCCGGTTGCGGTAAAGACCTCTGTCCAGATCCGCGTTGCCTTTCACGGAGTTACGCTTTCTCGGGATCACGGCCTTGGCCCCTTGTTGCTCAACCTGC
>NZ_QASO01000124.1:119732-141567 GCF_003052605.1 Ectopseudomonas oleovorans
CCGGACTTTCAGTCCGTAAGTCACTAACCCACCGACTTCAGTCGGTGGTTGTTGAGTTTTATAAAAGCCTTGAAAATCATAGCTTTACGTTTTTATGCGCCTTGGGAGGCAGGCATACTGCCCGAACGAGGTTTGCCCGGTCGTGCGTTTTGCCCGACCGGGCATGGGCTGTGACGTTTTACGCCCTGCCAGAGTGGTCGCCCGCCGACTGCACAGTCGGTATACTCGTCGCGCCCGCGTGCCATGCGGGTTCCGCGCTCAGAACAACAACCGCGCCACGAGTCTCGAAACCATGAACGACTACGAACAGGAAGACCCGATTCCCCAGGGCGACCTTGCCCTGCAGATCACCGCGCTGCCGCGTGAGACCAATGGTTTCGGGGATATCTATGGCGGTTGGCTGGTATCGCAGATGGACCTGGCCGGCACGGCCATGGCCAGCAAGATCGCCGGTGGCCGCGTCGCCACTGTCGCCATCGACCGCATGGCCTTCCTCGTGCCGGTGGCGGTGGGTGCGCAGTTGTCCTTCTACACTCAGGCGCTGGAGATTGGCCGCAGCTCGATCCAGATGATGGTCGAGGTGTGGAGCGACGATCCGCTGTCCAATGAATGGCGCAAGGTCACCGAAGCGGTATTCGTCTTCGTCGCCATCGATGGCAGCGGCCGCACCCGCCCGGTGCCGCCACGGCGCGGCTGAGCCGAGCAGATAGCTTTCGGCAATATCCTGTAACGAAAGCGCCGACCCTGAGGCTAATGCCAGTCAGTTAAGCCGTTGCACTCGATCTTTGTAGGAGCCGGCTTGCCGGCGATCCGCCATAAAAAGCATCGCCAGCAAGCTGGCTCCTACGAAAAGCGCCCCCTCTACTGCAAGTAGGAGGGGGTGGTGACGAACTTATCTGATCAGCACTAGCCCTGAGGCCGGCGTTTTTCCGTGTGCCTGAAACCCGTTGGGGATCAGCCGCGGATGTTGTAGATGTCTTTCTCGTTGCTTTCCGCGTAGTCGTACAGGCGTTGCAGGTAGGCCTTCTGCTGTTCCCAGACCTTCTTCGCGACCGGGTCGGCGTTGGCCGAGGCCTCGACCACTTCGGCCGCCACTTCCTTCAAGCGGGCCAGCACTTCATCCGGCAGGCGGCGTACTTCCACACCGTCGGCCTTGAGTTGCTCCATGGCTTCCATGTTCTTGGCGTTGTAGTCATCGAGCATGTCGCCGTTGACGTCGCGGGCAGCGGCGCGAACGATGGCCTGCAGATCCGGCGGCAGGGTTTCCCAGGCCTTCAGATTGACGTCCAGCTCGAACAGTACGCTGGGCTCCTGCCAGCCCGGGGTGTAGTAGTACTTGGCTGCCTTGTGCAGACCCAGGGCCAGGTCGTTGTATGGGCCGATCCATTCAGTGGCGTCGATGGCACCGGTCTGCATGGCGGTGAAGATCTCACCGGCCGGCATGTTGACCACGGTACCGCCCATCTTGGTCAGCACTTCGCCGCCCAGGCCAGGGGTACGCATCTTCAGGCCCTTGAAGTCATCGACCGAGTTCATTTCCTTGTTGAACCAGCCTGCGGTTTGCACACCGGTGTTGCCGCAGGCCATCGGCAGCACGCCGAACGGCTTGTACACCTCTTCCCACAGCTGCTGACCGCCACCGCGATGCAGCCAGGCGTTCATTTCCTGAGCATTGGGGCCGAATGGCGAGGCGCAGAAGAACTGGGCGGCCGGCACCTTGCCTTTCCAGTAGTACGGCGCGCCGTGACCCATTTCGGCGGTACCGCGGGAGACTGCATCGAACACTTCCAGTGCCGGCACCAGCTCGCCTGCTGCATACACCTTGACCTTCAGGCGGCCGTTGCTCATTTCATCGACCAGCTTGGCGAAGCGCTCGGCTCCCACGCCGACGCCCGGGAAGTTTTTCGGCCAGGAGGTGACCATCTTCCAGTTGAAGGTTTGGGAACTCGAACCCTCTTGAGGTGCTGCGGCGCTCTTGGCATCTTCCTTACAGCCGGCCAGGGCGGTTGCGGCAAGGCCTACGCCCGCGGCGGCGAGTATGTCGCGACGTTTCATGCAATGCTCCTTCTTGTTGTATTGGTCTTACCACGGGATCGCCGAAGGTAGACCGGGCGTGAATAACATAGGGGGTCGTGACCTACAAGCCTAGTTAATACGACTAAAGTTGCACGGGCATTGCTGCATGACCGCAGGCCTGCCTAGAATCGCCGGCCTGCGCCCCACAAGGACACGGGTGGCGTGACGCGCGGCCAACCGGTTTGCTGTCCTGTCTCCTACTCATAACGATAAAGGACTCACTATGTCCGACAAGCCTTCATTTCCCCTCGCTCTTGCATACTTGATCGATGCCCTCAACAGCTGGTTCGGCAAGGCCTGTGCCTGGCTGACGGTTTTTCTGGTAATCGGCACCGCTGTAGTCGTGGTGCTGCGCTATGGCTTCGGCATCGGCGCCACGGCTCTGCAAGAGGCGGTGCTCTACGCGCATGCACTGGTGTTCATGGGTGCAGCGGCCTGGGTGCTGCAACGCAACGGACACGTGCGTGTGGACATCTTCTACCAGAAGTTCAGCGGCCGCCGTCAGGCGCTGGTCGAGATCTTCGGTAATCTGCTGTTCCTGCTGCCGGTCGCGCTGTTCCTCGGTTGGGCCAGTTGGGATTACGTCAGCAACGCCTGGTCGACCCTGGAAGCATCCAGCGAATCTGGCGGCCTCAAGTTCGTCTACCTGCAGAAAAGCATCATCCTGGTGCTGGTCATCAGCCTGGTTCTGCAAGGTGTCTCCAATCTGATCAAGGCGCTCTACGTCATCACTGGCCGCCTGCCTGCTCCGGAGGTGAAGCATGGCTGAGTTGATGTCGATTCTGCTGTTCATCGGTATTTGTATGGCCTTGATGGCCGGTTATCCGGTGGCGTTCACCCTGGCGGGCGTATCTTTGCTGTTCGCGGGTGTAGGTGTACTGACCGGCACCTTCGATGCGGGTTATCTCAGCGCACTGCCCAACCGCCTGTTCGGCATCATGAACAACCAGACCATGCTGGCCGTGCCGCTGTTCGTGTTCATGGGAGTAATGCTGGAACGATCACGGGTAGCCGAGGATCTGCTCGAGTCCATGTCGCGCCTGTTCGGCACGCTGCGTGGTGGCCTGGCGATCTCGGTGTGCGTGGTCGGCGCCCTGCTGGCAGCGAGCACCGGTATCGTTGGTGCCACCGTGGTGACCATGGGGCTGCTGGCGCTGCCAACCATGCTCCGTCGCGGCTATGACCCGGCCATCTCCACCGGCACCCTGGCCGCCACCGGCACTCTGGGACAGATCATTCCGCCGTCGATCGTACTGGTGCTGCTGGGTGACGTGATGTCCAGTGCTTATCAGCAGGCGCAGCTGAAGATGGGTATCTTCTCGCCCAAGACCGTGTCGGTCGGTGACCTGTTCGTCGGTGCGCTGCTGCCGGGCCTGCTGCTGGTTGGCCTGTACATCGTGTACATCATCGTGGTTGCCGTCGTGCAGCCGAAGAAGTTGCCGGCGATGTCCAAGGAGGAGCTGGGCGATGTCGAGTGGGGCCGCCTGCTCAAGGCACTGGTGCCGCCGATGTTGCTGATTGGCGCCGTGCTCGGTTCGATCCTTGCCGGTTACGCCACGCCGACCGAAGCCGCTGCCCTGGGCGCTGTCGGCGCCATGCTGCTGGCTTTCAGCAAAGGCAAACTGAACTTCGGCCAACTCAAGGAAGTGGCCTACGGCACCACCGAAATCAGTGCCATGGTCTTCATGATCCTGATCGGCGCGTCGCTGTTCTCCCTGGTGTTCCGCGGCTTCGGCGGTGAGGCGCTGATCGAGGACGTGTTCGCCCAGCTGCCAGGTGGCGTGCTCGGTGCGTTCTTCCTGGTGATGCTGGTGATCTTTCTGCTCGGCTTCATTCTCGACTTCATCGAGATCACCTTCGTGGTGGTGCCGATTGTCGGTCCGGTGCTGCTGGCCATGGGTCTCGACCCGATCTGGCTGGGCGTGATGATCGCACTCAACCTGCAGACCTCCTTCCTTACTCCGCCATTCGGTTTCGCGCTGTTCTACCTGCGTGGCGTGACGCCGGCGAGCATTCCTACCAGCACCATTTACAAAGGTGTGGCGCCGTTCATTCTGATCCAGCTGTTGCTGCTGGTGATCGCCTATATCTTCCCAGGGCTGATCACTTGGCTGCCGGAGCAGGTCTACGGCAAGTAAGTGTCGCTGGCTGGTTTGGCAAAACGCCCGTCCTCGTGATGGGCGTTTTGCTTTTTGCGTTGTCACACTATTGGTCATCTATCTCAACAAGAGGTCGTCATGAGCACCGCCCAAGTCGAACGCGTGGAACTGGATCAACTGACCTGCTGGCGCATTCGTGCTGCCGGCAGCGAATTGCTGGTAGCCCAGCAGGGCGCGCAGATTCTCAGTTACCAGCAGGGTGAGCAGCCGCCGCTGATCTGGCTAAGCCCGGATGCGGCCTATCAGCGTGGCCAAAGCGTGCGCGGTGGTGTGCCGGTGTGCTGGCCCTGGTTCGGAGATCTACGCCGCAATCCGCAGGCCGTGCAGGCGCACTATCACCTCGAGCAGGCGCCGGCCCATGGCCTGGTGCGTGCATTGGACTGGGAGTTGCTGGGCATCGACGAGGGGGGCGACGCCGTCACCCTGCGCTTTGCCTACGACACGCGCACTCGGCCGCTGGAGGGCTGGCCCAGAGATGTCGGCCTGACCTTCGTCGTGCGCCTGGCAGACGATCTCGGCATGAGCCTGGAAACCCACAATCGCGGTACAGAGCCGCTGACCCTGAGCCAGGCGCTGCACAGCTACTTCGCCGTCAGCGACGTGCGCCAGGTCAGCGTCGAGGGGCTGCAGGGCTGCCGCTATATCGACACCTTGCAGGACTGGCAGGAGCTGCGTCAGCAGGAAGCGCTGGTGTTCGATGCCGAGACCGATCGCATCTACTTCGACACCGCCGCGCGGCTGAGCATCGTCGATCCGGGTTGGGGCCGGCGCATCCACCTGGATGCTCGTGGATCACATTCGGCTGTGCTGTGGAATCCCTGGGTCGACAAGGCCAAGCGCCTGTCGCAGTTCCCCGATGACGCCTGGCAGAACATGCTGTGCATCGAAACGGCCAATGTGCTGGAGGACGTCGTACAACTGAACGCTGGCGAACGGCATCGTTTGGAGCTGCGCCTTTCGAGCGAGCTGATCGGCTAAACATCGCATCCGCAGTGGAGCGGCACTGCGAATCGCAAGCACGCCGCAAACCGGGTTCCTACGCAAGGCGGTTGGTGGCCTGCCAGTTCTTCATGGCGCCTGCCTCTCCAGGGCTTGCCGCAGATCGTCTGCGCGAGTGAATACCTGCTGCGCGACGATCTGCAGACCATCGAGTTGCAACCACAACACCTGCCCCTCGCCAGCCTGATAACGCGGGGCGATACGGGCGTCGCGGTCGAGGAGGATGCGGTAGTTGTAGTCGCGCATCTTCGGTAGGGCGAAGAGAGTGGCGATGACGCTGGGCATGCGGCTGATGTCGGCGAGGAAGACCGCGTGGCGCTCGTCCAGATAGCCCTTGGGCTTGCCTTCCAGGGCAGCGTCGACCAGTTTGGCGCCGTCCATGTCGCGGGCGACCAGCAGGATGTGGGTCTCGTCATTCAGGGTGTAGGGCGCGTCATGCTGATCGAGCAGCGTCCAGGGTGCCAGGCGTTCGCCAGGCTCCAGAGCCAGTACGGCGGTAGACAGCAGGCACAGCAACAACAGGGCGGCAGCTTTCATGCGCAGACTCCAGAGCGATCAGTAGAGGTCTTCGTCGGCCACCAGGCGCACTTCGCCGGCATCCATGGCGTAGGCGGCGTCGGCCAGGTCGTTGCTGACCTGCTCCACCTTCAGCTCGCCGCTGACCCACAGTGGGGCGTAGATGTCGTCGAGCGGGATGCCTTTCGGGTAGCGCACCAGTACCAGTTGGTTGGGCGGCGGTGGCGGTACGTGGATGCAGGCGCCCGGATAGGGCACCAGGAAGAACAGGGTGCTGTTGCCTTTCTCGTCGCTTTCCAGCGGTACCGGGTAGCCACCCAGGCGGATGGCCTTGCCGTCGAGTTCGGGCACGGTCTTGGCGGAGTACATCACCGCAGGCAGATCCTTGTCCTGTTGGCGCAGGCCGCCTTCACTGTAGAAGGTGCTGTCGCCTTCGGGGGTGTCGTGGCTGATGTCGGGCATTTCCTCGAGGGCCTTGCGGTCTTCGGGTGGCATCAGGTCGAGCCAGTCGGTTTCCGGCAGTTCGGCGTGGGCCAGGCCGGTACAAAACAGTAGGGCGAGCAGCAGGTGGCGCATGGGCTATGGCATCTCGTGGCGGCGTTAACGAGGAGCCGACAAGTCGGCTCCTGACTGGGGCTTGTCAGCCCTTCTTGATCGCGCCGTAGATTACCAGCAGGACGATGGCGCCGATCACTGCGCCGATGAAGCCGGCGGCCTGTCCGGCTTCGTAGATGCCCAGGGCCTGGCCACCGTAAGTGGCCGCGATGGAGCCCCCGATGCCGAGCAGGATGGTCATGATCCAGCCCATGCTGTCATCACCGGGTTTGAGAAAACGTGCGATCAACCCGACGATCAGGCCGATGAAGATGGTGCCGATAATGCCCATTGGCGTGTCTCCTTGATAAGTGCCGCTCATGCGGCAGGCCCGTCATGGGACAAGTCAATGGGGCTATCAGTTCGCCTCGTCTGGCGGCAGAACGCCATAACGGTGGTAGATCAGGGCAACTTCGCCCTCTTCACGCATGCGTTGCAGCTCAGCGCCAAGGCGGTCGTAGAGTTCGCCTCGGTCGCTGTGGTAGCGCCTCAGCGATGCGCCGAAGTGGTTGCCCAGTACCTGCTGGTGGGTGTAGTGCGCGTAGCTGTAGTCGCGAAAGTTCATGGCCTGGAATTGCGCCTCCATCGGTGCGGCGTCGAGCACTGCGATGGTATCCAGGCGCCCAGCCCGGAACATCGCGGCCAGTTGCGCATCGTCGCTGACATAGGCGCGATCGAGCAGGTCATCGCTGTCGAAAGGTTCGAAATAGGCCGTACCGCGCTTGACGCCAAGAGACAGGTCGTACAGATCCTCGTAGCGGCTCAGTCTGGCCTCTTCCCCCGGGGGCACGACGAAGCGAACGTTCAGTTGCTGATTGCCGATGCTGGGCAGGAAATGGATGTACTCGCGGCGCTGTTGAGTGAGCAGCACGCGCGGCACCAGGTCGATTCGTCCGGAGCGCAGGTCGTCAAGACTGCGCAGGAAGGGCGCTTCACGCCACTGCAGGTCTACCCCGACACGGTGTGCGGCCGTTTCCAGCACGCTGATCAGCGGGCCGCTGGGCAGCCCGTCGACGGTACGCATCTCCGGTGGTCGTTCACGAAAGTCGACGCGCAGCACCTCTTGCGCGCCCACGCAGGTCAGCGTGAACAGTAGCGGCAGTAAGGAAAGAAGACGCTTCATGGGAGACTCTTGAACGACCCCTGTCGTTCAAGAGTCTAGCTGCGAATCGATCTGTCAGACTTCGGCGATCAACGCCTGAACGTCGGCGATACGCGCATCCAGGCTGGCGCGGTCGGCGCAGCGCAGGGTGGCATGACCGACCTTGCGTCCGGCCTTGAAGGCCTTGCCGTAGTGGTGCAGATGGCAGTCGGCAACGCTGATCACCTTGTCCACCGGCGGCACCGAGCCGATGAAATTGAGCATGGCGCTTTCACCCAGCTTGGCGGTGGAGCCCAGCGGCAGGCCGGCGACGGCGCGCAGGTGGTTCTCGAACTGGCTGCACTCGGCGCCTTCGATGGTCCAGTGCCCGGAGTTGTGCACGCGCGGGGCGATCTCGTTGGCCTTAAGGCCGCCGTCCACCTCGAAGAACTCGAAGGCCAGCACGCCGACGTAGTCGAGCTTGTCCAGCACGCGGCCGACGTAGTCCTCGGCCAGCGCCTGCAGCGGATGATCGGTGCTGGCGACGGACAGGGCGAGAATGCCGCTGTCGTGGGTGTTGTGCACCAGCGGGTAGAAGCGCGTTTCGCCATCACGGGCGCGCACGGCGATCAACGACACTTCGCCGGTGAAGGGCACGAAACCTTCAAGGATGCACGGCACGCTGCCCAGTTCGGCGAAGGCGCCGCTGACGTCTTCGGGCTTGCGCAGGACTTTCTGGCCCTTGCCGTCGTAGCCCAGGGTGCGGGTCTTCATCACCGCTGGCAGGCCGATGCTGGCCACGGCGGCGTCCAGATCAGCCTGCGACTGGATGTCGGCGAACTCCGGCGTGGGAATGCCCAGCTCGCGGAACATGGACTTCTCGAACCAGCGATCGCGGGCGATGCGCAGTGCCTCTGCACCCGGATAGACCGGCACGAACTGCGAGAGGAAGGCGACGGTTTCGGCCGGCACGCTCTCGAATTCGAAGGTGACCAGGTCGACCTCGTCGGCCAGCTGGCGCAGGTGATCCTGATCGCCGTAGTCGGCACGGATATGCTCGCCCAGGGCCTGGGCGCAGGCGTCCGGCGCCGGGTCGAGGAAGGCGAAGCTCATGCCCAGCGGGGTGCCCGCCAGGGCCATCATGCGGCCCAGTTGGCCGCCACCGATCACACCGATTTTCATAACAAAGCCCCTTTTCAGCAGGTGGCGAGACCAAGCAGTTGAGCGCTGTCCGCAGCGCAGAAAGCGGAGTTTACGCCGGTAAATACGCATTCCGAGCAGCGGACAGCACGTGTCGCTGCCCCTGATGGAATGGGGGTCAGGCCTCGCGCGGGTCCGGGTTGCTCAGCACAGTCTCGGTCTGTTCCTGACGGAACTGCTTCAGCGCCGCATGGAACTGCGGATGCTGGTGACCGAGGATGCTGGCGGCCAGCAGCGCCGCGTTGACCGCGCCGGCCTTGCCGATGGCCAGAGTGGCGACCGGAATACCGGCCGGCATCTGTACGATCGACAACAGCGAGTCGACGCCCGACAGCATGGACGACTGCACCGGCACTCCGAGTACCGGCAGGTACGTCTTGGCCGCACACATGCCCGGCAGGTGAGCGGCGCCACCGGCGCCAGCGATGATCACCTGAATGCCACGCGCCTCAGCCTCTTCGGCGTACTGGAACAGCAGATCCGGGGTGCGGTGGGCGGAAACCACCTTGACCTCGTGGGGGATGCCCAGCTTGTCCAGCATCTCGGCGGTGTGGCTAAGGGTGGACCAATCGGACTTGGAGCCCATGATCACGCCAACCAGTGCGCTCATCAAAGTGCCTCTTCTCTCGGGCGCCTCGCGGCGCGTCAAAAACCAACAAGCCACGCGGGCGGGCCAGCGTGGCTTGTCATGATTCGTTGGCCGGGTGCTGCCGGCCGAAGGCCGCGCAGTATAACGCAAAGCCACTGCTGGCGGGCAGTGGCGATGACCGTTTGTCATGCAAGCTGTGGCAGAGGGTGAAAACCACCTAAACCTTGCTCTGGAGCAATGCCCGGGTGGGCTGCGCGCGCACACTGGACAGACACTCGCATGCAAGAGGAACCGCGCATGAACCGGACCATGAAAGCCGCAGTCGTCCACGCCTTTGGCGAACCCCTGCGTATCGAGGAGGTGAAAACCCCGCTGCCTGGCCCCGGGCAGATTCTGGTGAAGATCGAGGCCTCGGGCGTCTGCCATACCGACCTGCATGCCGCCGAAGGCGACTGGCCGGTTAAGCCGAACCTGCCGTTCATTCCCGGCCATGAAGGGGTCGGCTACGTCGCGGCGGTCGGCAGCGGCGTCACGCGGGTCAAGGAGGGCGACCGCGTCGGCGTGCCCTGGCTGTACACCGCCTGCGGCTGCTGCGAGCACTGCCTGACCGGTTGGGAAACCCTGTGCGAGGGTCAGCAGAACACCGGTTATTCGATCAATGGCGGTTACGCCGAATACGTGCTGGCTGACCCGAACTACGTCGGCATTTTGCCGAAGAATGTCGACTTCCTCGAGATCGCGCCGATCCTCTGCGCCGGCGTGACGGTATACAAGGGCCTCAAGGAAACCAGGGCGCGCCCCGGCCAGTGGGTGGCGATCTCCGGTATCGGCGGCCTCGGCCATGTCGCCGTGCAGTACGCGCGCGCCATGGGCCTGCACGTGGTCGCGGTGGACGTCGACGATGCCAAGCTGGAGTTGGCGCGCAAGCTCGGCGCCAGCCTGACCATCAACGCGCGCAAGGAAAACCCCGCCGAGGTGGTGCAGCGCGATATCGGCGGCGCCCACGGTGTGCTGGTCACTGCGGTGTCCAACGCTGCCTTTGGCCAAGCCATTGGCATGGCGCGCCGACGCGGCACGGTGGCGCTGGTCGGCTTGCCGCCGGGCGACTTCCCCACGCCGATCTTCGATGTGGTGCTCAAGGCCATCACCATCACCGGCTCGATCGTCGGTACTCGTGCCGATCTGCAGGAAGCGCTGGATTTCGCTGGCGAGGGTTTGGTCAAGGCCACGGTGCACAGCGACACGCTCGACAACATCAATGGCATCTTCGATCAAATGCGCGGTGGGCAGATCGAGGGGCGGGTGGTGCTGCAGTTCTGATTCGAGCAAGGCCACGCACTGGCAACTTTCCTACAGAACGGACGCGGACGGGCGCACAGATCGCCGCCAGACGGCGGGCTATGCTGTGCGCTCTTCATCCGAACAAGGACGTGTCGTCATGAAACATTACGCTTCGCTTGTTGCCCTCTCCCTGCTTTCCCTTCAAGCCGCTGCGCTGGATCTGGCCAAGCATCCGCAGGTATTCGAGCCGGCCAGGGCGTGAGCTTGGCGCTCGCTCCTTCCGCCGACACCAAGGCGCTGAAGCCGAAGGACCCTCTGGCGATTTACCAGAAGCAGGAGATCGACGGCGAAGCCTCCAAGGCCTGCGCCACCCCACTGAGCACCCAGGTGGACTGGAGCGCGATGTCCGATGAGCAACTGATCGGCCTCAGCGTGCCGAGTTTCTGCGGTGAAGTGGTCAACCAGATGGCCTACCTGTGTGGCAAGGACGACCGCTACAAGGCTGAGGCCAAGACCCTCAAAGGTGTCGACTGCCGTTTCGGCGAAAGCATGAAGTTGCGCGAGCAGGACGGCCAACTGCAGTTCACCACCCTCAAGGATGAACCGAATCAGGGCGACTTCATCAACGCCATTCTGCGTAATCGCTGATCCGCTCGGGCGGGCCACGGCCCGCCGTCTCGCGGCATATTTCTTGCGTTCCTTTGCGTTATCACGCTGACGGAACGCATCATGCTGCACGCCCCACTGACCACCCTGCATGTGGTTTCCCTGATCCTCCAGCGCTTCGCCGAGCAGCCCGAACTACGCTCGCAATTGCTGGCCGGGAGCGGTATTGGTGCGGCTGATCTGGACAATGCCGACGCGCGCATCACCCGGGTGCAGGAGCTGCAGGTCTGTGCCAATGCCCTGGCCCTGCGTGCTGATCTGGGGCTCGACCTGGGGCGCAGCCTGCATGTTTCCTCCTATGGGCTGCTGGGTTACGCCGCACTCTCGGCTGCCACCTTTGGTGACGCCTGGCGTCTGTTGCTGCAGTACCCGGCGCTACTCGGCACCTATTTTCGCCTCGACATGCAGGTGGAAGGCGAGCGGGCCTGGATCTGCGCCAGCGGTTACCGCGATGCCGAGGCGCTGGAAGTGTTCAACGTGGAGATGTGCCTGGCCTCGCTGAAGCTGATCGGTGACGAACTGCTGCGCCAGCCGCTGTCATTGGCAGGCGCCGAGTTCACCTACGCTCGGCCAGACTACGTCTCGCGCTATGCGCAGAGCTTTCCCTGCCCGCTGCGTTTCTCGGCACAGCGCAATGCTTTCGCCTTTCCCGCCGCGTTGCTTGAGCGCCGGCTGCCGCTGGCCGACAGCGTGACCCACGGCGACATGGTGGAACGCTGCCGCCGTCTCAACGCCGAGTTCAGCAGCCGCCAGGCCTGGCTGGAGCGGGTGCGCCAGTTGCTCGCCGCGCAACTGGCCGAGCCGCCGGGGCTGGAGAACCTGGCGCAGCAGATGCACTGCTCGCCGCGTACCCTGCGCCGTCACCTGCAGGAGCTGGGCACCAGCTACCAGGGCCTGCTCGACGAGCTGCGCTTCGAGCGCGCCAAGGCGCTGCTCGGCGAGGAACAGTGGCCGGTGTACCGTATCGCCGAAGTGCTGGGTTTCAGCGAGACCGCCAGCTTCCGCCATGCTTTCCAACGTTGGAGCGGCGTGCCGCCAAGTCGCTTTCGCGCGTAGCCGTATGCAATCCGGGGCACTGGCGCGGGCCTTTGGGTGCCGGATCGCCGGCAAGCCGGCTCCTACGAAATGACCGATTCCCCTGTAGGAGCCCGCTTGCGGGCGATGTGTGATTAACGGGCGATCACCGAAACCGTGGGAGAGGCTTCAGCCGCGATAAAGCTCGCCGCTGAAGCGCCTCCCACAGGCATCGCTCATTCCTGCGCCTGCACGTTGCGGTACATCTGCAGCCGCGCTGCTTCATGCAAGCCACGTCCCAGCGCCAACAAGCGCTGGAATTCCTCCGGGTGCTGCTCGGCCACATTGTCACGTGGCGTCGGCGAGCGCAGGTCGTGCAGGGCCGGCGAGCTGCCGTCGTGCTGCATCTGCACGAGAAAGTCGCGCGTCACCGCGCCGATCACCGGGAAGGTGCCTTCCTGCAGCACCAGCGGCACCACGCGTTCGCCTTCCGGCGCCGGCAGTTGCAGGTCGCGGCCGAGACCGCCGTTGTCGAAGGGCACGCCGACCAGCCCGGCCACGGTCGGCAGCAGGTCGGCCAGGCCCACGGCTTCGTCGAACTCGCGCGGCGCCAGCCACTTCGGTGCATGAATCAGCAGCGGCACGTTGTTGCTCTCCAGCCCCAGTTGCTCGAAGGCTGGCGCCATGTGCGGGATCTGGCTGATGCGGGTGTTGTGGTCGCCGAAGAAGACGAAAATGGTGTCGTCGTAAAAACCCTGCTCCTTGGCCAGCTCCATCAGGCGGCCGATGTTGAAGTCCAGCAGACGCACCGCGTTGTACTGCTCGACGCTGCGCGAACCGGCCTGCTGCACCTGCTCCAGCGGCAGGTCGAGCGCCTCGAAGCCGTCGTTGTCCTTGGGGATGGTGAAGGGCCGGTGGTTGCCGGATGTTTGCAGGTAGGCGAAGAACGGCTTGTCCTTGGGCAGGGCGCCGAGAATTTGCGAACTCTCCTTGAAGAAATCCAGGTCGGAGATACCCCACACGTCCACCTGTGGCGACTGCCAGTGGCGTTCCTCATAGAGCTGCACGCCGTCGATGCTCTGGCGGATCAGCGCGTTGATATTGGCCCAGCCGGCGTTGCCGCCGATCATGTAGAACTTTTCGTAGCCTGGCAGGGCGTTGATCAGCGTGCGTTGACGGGCGATCAGCGGGTTGCGCGTGGCGGTCTCCTGGCGCGACACATCGGGGATGCCGGTGATGCTCGCCCACACTGTCTTGGCGGTGCCGGTGACCGGTACGTAGAAGTGGCGGAAGAACCAGCTTTGCTGGGCCAGACGATCCAGGTTCGGCGTCGGGTTCAGCGGGTTGCCGTAGGCGCCCACGGCGCTGGTGCCGAGCGATTCGAGCATGACGAAGATCACGTTGGGCTGGCGTTCTGCCTGGATGCGGTGCGCCTGCACCGGCTGGTGACGGAAGAAGTTCAGCCCCTGCGCATCGTGCTCGCTGACGCCCAGGTAATCGGCCACCACCTGGTAATGCTCGCGTGTGGCGGTCTCGTCGAAGGCGGCCGGTTCGAGCTTGAGGGTGTCGAAGAGAAACAGCGCCGGGTTGAGGCCGAGCGCGCCGATCTGGCTGTTGCCGCTGTAGAAGGCATCGCTCCAGCGCAGCGGTACCGGGTTCTCCAGGTTCAGCGCACTGGCGCGGCCGAGCAGACCGAAGAACACCAGCACGCCCACCACCGCCGCACCGCCGATTGCCGGCAACACGCCGACTCGTTGTGCTTGTGGTCGATCCAGGGTGACGCCCTCCAGGCGCCGCAGCGCCCAGGCCCACAGCGCCACACCGGCCAGCCAGGCCAGGGTTATCCACAGCACCGGGTAGGTCTGCCAGAGCATGCCGGCAGAGATCTGCGCATCGCCGGCAAAGCGCAACACCGTGGCGTTGAGGCGTACACCCAGGTAGGCGTAGTGGCCGAAGTCGACTATGTACAGCAGGCCCAGCGCCGCCACGGCCAGCAGCAGGTAGCCGCGCAGCAGCCAGCGTACGGCGCGAAAACGCGCCAGGCGCAGCTTGGGCAGCGCCAGCAGGATGCCCGCCGGCAACATCAGCAGCAGGGCCAGGCGCAGGTCGAAGCGCAGGCCGATGCCGAGGGTGCGCAGCACGTCCGGTTCGCCGATGCTGTGGACGGCGGAGAAGCCCAGCAGAAACACCCCGCGCAGGGTGGCGAAGAGCACGAACAGCAGCGCCGTGAGGCCTGCCAGGTAATGCAGGCGGCGGGATTTCAGCCAGCTCATGCGAGGTTCCTTGTTCGAGTCGAGAGTCGAATCAGCAGCCAGCGTCCGCCTGCCAGAAGCAGCGCTCCGAGGCTGTAGAGGGCCAGGTAGGGGTCGATCAGGTAGTCCCAGTAGTTTTCCGAGGCGCCCAGGCGCAGGGCGAAGGCCAGGGTCGCCAGCACCAGCGCCAGGGCGCCGAGCCAGCTGCGCTGGACGATCAGCACCGCGCACAGCAGTCCCAGCACCAGCAGCATCGGCCGCGGCTCGAAGCCCAGTTGGTAGGGATCGGCATAACTCAGGCCCAGTGCCGCCGGGTAGAGCAGCACGGCCAGGCCGGCGAACAGCGCCAGGCTGGCCAGGCGATCATGGGCGCCTGCGGGTGCCACGCCGAAGCGGCACAGGGTCGCCCAGCCGAGCAGCACCAGGCTGGTCACCGACAGGTCGCCGATATAGGTGCGCAACTGCAGCGCCAGGCTGATGCCTTGCACCGGTACCAGGCTGAGCAGCAGGCTGCTTGCCAGCAGGATGCCGCGTTGGGTCGTATTGCGCGTCAGTCGCGCAAGGATCAGGAAAACCAGCAGGGCAAAGGCCAGGTGCGGCAGCCAGAAGTCAGTCATGCGGGCGGCGCTCCGACAGCCAGGCCTCGTTGAAGGCCAGATGCTTGATGAACATGTCGTTCCACGAATAGACGAGGTGGTAGGTGCCCTCGCGGTCGCGGGTGAAGTAGGGATACTCGTAGTCGAAGGTGCAGCCTTCGGCGCTGCACATGCGCGCCGTTACCTGTTCGAGAAAGCGCGCCTGCTGCTCGGGCTTGCCGCCGCTGGCGCGGTATTTCTCGCTGACCACGGTAGGGAATTCGTCACGTGGAATCGGCTCGCCCCAGGGGTTGGGCGTCTCGTCCAGCTCACCCAGGGAGCGCCAGTTGCCCAGCTTGGCGTCGGTAGCGTAGAGGGTCAGGCGAAAACGGCCGTCCTCCAGGTCGTTCATCGCCACCAGTAGGCTGCCGTCGGGGCGACCGACCGCCGCTAGGGACGAGTTGGGGTTGCTCGGCTCGACCGGCTGCGGATAGCTCCAGCTGCGCCCGGCATCCTCGCTGTAGCTGGCCAGCACGCGGTGATGCTCCTCGCCGGCATAGCGCAAAAGGGCCACGGCGCGGCGTTCGTCCAGCGCCACCACGGTCGGTTGCAGCGAATAGCGACCCTTGCCGATGCGGTACTTGCCCAGCACCTCGCCATTCGCGCTCAGGTGCAGGTACTCGGGAAACTTGCCGAGAAACTCGTGATACACCGGCAGGCCGATGCTGCCGTCGGTGTGGAATACCGGTGCGGCGCGTACCAGGGTGCTGATGTTGAGAAACGGACTGGTGACCAGTTGCCGGGGGGCCGACCAGGTTTCGCCGAGGTCGTCGGAAACCATGGCGTTGACCGCGCTACCGGCCCAGCCGCCGAGCGACACCGAAACGTAGAACAGCCACAGGCGATTGTCCGGCGCCAGGCTGATCACCGGATTGCCCAGCTTGCGGATGTGCTTGCCGACCGCGCGCTGGGTCGACTCGCGGCTGGCCAGCACGCGCTCGGCGCTCCATTGGCCGCTGGCGGCATCGAAGCGCGCGGCGCGGATCTGCACATCAGCAGCGCCTTCACGGCTGCCGGCGAACCAGGCCGCCATCAGATCGCCGCCGGGCAGGCCGGTGATCGAGGCGGAATGGACGAAATCCTCCAGGTCGGAGGAGGCGAAGTGTGCGGCCAGGGCCGGTGTCGCGTCGGCTGCGGGTGGCGCTGGCTGGCTGGCGAAGGGTGCCAGCGCATGGGGCGCGGCGCCGAACCAGGCGCAGGCGAACACCGTGGCAGCGCCCAACAGCAGGGCGCAGGTCTTGAGGGTCGAGGTCATGGTCGCGGGTTCAGGGGTGTCTGGGCGAAGCCAGGTGCGAGCTGGCGACTTCTTCTACCGGGCGGGCATCGACCGGGTCGTAGTAGATCTCCAGCTTGCGGCCGGCAGCGTCGAAGCCGTAGATCTCGTAGCAGTGGCCGGGGGTGATGCGGAACTTGGTGATCTGCACGCCCTGGCGCTTCATCCGCTCGCGGAACTGCGACTCGGGCATCCAGGCGCTGCGGTCTTGCCGAGCACAGTCGGTATCAGCGAGTGCGGCGCTGGATAGTGCAAGCAGTGCGAGCATCGTCAGGGCGCGAACGGGGCGGCGGGCCGGTGTCGACATGCTCGGCATCCTTTGGCGTGGCTGATGGTACGGGGCTTGGCCCCAGGCAGGTTGTCACCATCGGCCGCCAGGCTTAAGGAAAACTTAAGCATCACGGGTTGTTACATTTACCTGCCGTGGGTGGTGGGGAGACTCATGGCCAGCCCTCCCTTGCGGCGATCCGGCGGGCAGCGTCACTGCGTGCTGTTAAAAATTGCTCTCGGCCATTTTTTGGCCATTTCGATCCCCTTTTGGCCGTTGCCAGCGTTCTCGACGCTGGCCGAGCAGGCGAACAATGCAGGCACAACAACGAGCCTGGAGCGCTTTGCATGCTCACCTACTACAGCGACGACCACCACCTGCACCACGGCAAATGCGAGCTGATCGACGGGCAGCTGATGCCCTGCTTCGAGAAGCCGCAGCGCGCCGACCACATCCTTGCGCGCGTCAAGGCTCGCCAGCTCGGCGAAGTCCGTGCGCCCAAGGATTTCGGCCTGGCGCCCATCGCGCGCATCCACAGCAAGGCCTACCTGGAATTCTTCAAGGGCGCCTGGGCGCGCTGGCAGGAGCAGGGCGGCAAGGGCGATCTGCTGCCTTTCACCTGGCCGGCACGTACCCTGCGGCGGATGATCCCCAATGACCTGCACGGCCAGCTCGGCTACTACAGTTTCGATGGCGGCGCGCCGATCACTGCCGGCACCTGGCAGGCCGCCTACAGCGCTGCCCAGGTCGCGCTCAGCGCCCAGCAGGAGATTGCCCACGGCGCCCACAGCGCCTTCGCCCTGTGTCGTCCGCCAGGCCATCATGCCGCCGGCGACCTGATGGGCGGCTACTGCTACCTGAACAATGCCGCCATCGCCGCACAGGCCTTCCTCGACCAGGGCCGCAAGAAAGTCGCCATCCTCGATGTCGACTACCACCACGGCAACGGCACCCAGGACATCTTCTACCAGCGCAGCGACGTGCTGTTCGCCTCGATCCACGGCGACCCGGCCGAGGAATTTCCCTTCTTCCTCGGTTACGCCGACGAACTGGGCGAGGGCGCCGGCGAGGGCTACAACTTCAACTACCCGTTGCCCATGGGCAGCGCCTGGGAGACCTGGAGCGCGGCGCTGGAGCAGGCCTGCCAGCGCATCGCCGACTACGGCGCGGACGTCGTGGTGGTGTCGTTGGGCGTGGACACCTACATGGAAGACCCGATCTCGCAGTTCAAGCTCGACAGCCCGGACTACCTGGCCATGGGCCGACGCATCGCCGCGCTGGGCCTGCCGACGCTGTTCATCATGGAAGGCGGCTACGCGGTGGAGGCCATCGGCGTCAACGCGGTCAACGTACTGGAAGGGTTCGAGGGCGCCTGAGAGGCGCCTTCTTCAGTGATCAGGAAACTGCCAAAACAAGAGCAATGACACTTCAGGGGTGAGAAACGATGAAAGCCATCAAACAGATGCTTGGCGCCGCCCTGTGCGGCGCCACCTTGCTTAGCGGCGCGGTGCAGGCCAAGGAGCTGCGCGTATACAACTGGGCCGACTACATCCTGCCGTCCGTGCCCAAGGACTTCCAGAAGCAGTCCGGCATCCAGATCACCTGGGACACCTTCGAGACCAACGAGGCACTGGAAGCCAAGCTGCTCACCGGCAACTCCGGCTATGACCTGGTGATCCCGTCCAACCAGTTCCTTGAAACCCAGATCAAGGCCGGCGTATTCGCCCCGTTGGACAAGTCCAAGCTACCTAACTGGAAGAACCTCGACCCGGTGCTGCTCAAGCTGCTGGAGACCAACGACCCCGGCAATCAGTACGGCGTGCCCTACATGTACGGCACCGTGCTGATCGGCTACAACCCGGACAAGGTCAAGGCCGCGCTCGGCGACGATGCTCCGGTCAACAGCTGGGATCTGGTGTTCAAGCCCGAGTACATGGAGAAGCTGAAATCCTGCGGCGTGGCCATGCTCGACTCGCCCACCGAGATCATCCCCATCGCCCTGCACTACCTGGGCCTCGACCCCAACAGCAGCAACCCGGCCGACTATGACAAGGTTACTGAGCTGCTGCTCAAGGTGCGCCCGTACGTGGCCTACTTCCATTCGGCCAAGTACATGACCGACATCGCCAACGGCGACATCTGCGTGGCCATCGGCTATTCGGGCAGCTTCTACCAGTTCGCCAACCGCGCCAAGGAAGCCGGCAACGGCGTGGTGATCAACTGGCGCCTGCCGAAAGAAGGCGCGCCGATCTGGTTCGACACTTGGGCCATCCCCAAGAGCGCGCAGAACGTCGACGAAGCTCACGCCTTCATCAACCACCTGCTCGAACCCAAGGTGATCGCGCCGATCAGCGATTTTCTCGGCTACCCCAACCCCAACGTGCCGGGCATGCAACTGGTGGGCGCGGAAATCGCCGACGACCACGACCTGACCCCGACGCCGGAGCTGCAGAAGTCGCTGTACGTGGTGCAGCCGCTGCCGCAGAAGATCGAGCGCGTGCGTACGCGGGCGTGGACGTCGATCAAGTCGGGCAAGTGATTCGTCGCGGACGGCTCGCGGCTGAAGCGTAAGCGTTCATTCCACGACGTACTGGACTTACTTTACGTCCCGAAGGGGCCTTAGCAATTCCGGTGAGACCTTGTACTGTTTCGTGCCGTTCTCGGCCAGGACGATCACGCTCTTGCGGTTGATCTTGGTGACGATCCCCATAGTCAAGCCAGTTCGGCTTTCGAAGGTCACCTTCAGCCCCACGTGCAGCCGACTCAGCGCCTGCAGGTTTTCTTGATCTTGCAGTTCATCAATGCGCCGGCAGATCATTCGGTTCAGCTCCAATAGCTGATCGATGCTCATGTCTTCAATGCGCATGGAGGGTGCCCTTTGGCTGTGCGGTCTGTCGATCAGAATGGCGCGGATCGATCAGCGAGCGTAACGGATTATCGGCGAACCGGGTCTTCCAGAGCCGAGGCGTCAGGTCAGCGACCTTGCTGGCCGGGTGCTGACTGATGCGCTGCAGCACGTCCACCAGATAGGTGTACGGGTTGATGTCGTGCAGTTTGCACGTAGTGATCAGGCTCTGGATGATGCCCACGTGTTCCGCGCCGAGTTCAGTCCAGCAGAACAGCCAGTTCTTGCGTCCCATGGGAATGGGGCGCAGGGCCCGTTCCAGGTGGTTGGTGTCTGGCTGGACGTCTGGGTCTTCCAGGAAGACGGTCAGGCTGGCTTCACGGCTGAGCACGTAGTTCAGTGCTTTGGTCAATAAATCACTGGGCAGCAGACCGCCCTGTGCCAGTTGATCCCGGCACCATTGGAAGAAGTCGCTGACCACCGGCTTTGAGTGGAGCAGCCGGTACTGGCGTTTCTTTTCGCCGGTCAGTTGCTGGACGCGGATCTCTTCTTCGTTGGTGTATAGCTTGGCAATCTGCTGAAGGGCTTCGGTGGCAGTTATCGGGTGGTCCTTCTGCGCCTCAATGAAGTAACGACGACTGTGCACCCAGCACTGCGCGTGGATGATGTTCTGCTGTGCGGCGGCATAGCGGGCATAAGCAGCATAGCCGTCACTGATCAGAGTTCCGCTGAACTGTTCGTTCAGTACCTGCTCGATATGGGCTCGGCCTCGACTGTTCGAGTAAGTGAACACCACTTCATCGGCATCGCCGTATAACGGCCAGAACCAGCCGGATTTCATCTTGCCTTTTTGTGGGCCTGCCCGACCCTGGTGGCCAGCTTTAATCGGCGTCTCATCCATCGCCAACACCCGGCTGCGCAGAACATTGTCGGTCTGGGCATCCACGATCGGCCGCAGCAGATCAATAGATCGCTTGATCAGATTGGTGAGGGTGCTGCGGCTGAGGGTAATACCCGCTTGCTGGATGCGTTGGTGTTGGCGATACAGCGGTAGGTGAAACTGGAACTTGTCGACCATCAGACCCGCCAACAAGCTGACGTCGGCCAGGCTGTTGTCCAGTACGTTGGACGGGGCCGGCGTGGTCACGGGCTTGTCGCTGCCCTTGCGCCGAAATACGGGGCGTTCCACTTGCAACACCACGTAACTGGACGTCCGCTGGGCCAGCCGATAGGTCGTTTTGGTGCCAAGGATGTCGT
Source organism: Ectopseudomonas oleovorans (assembly GCF_003052605.1). Classification (GTDB taxonomy): domain Bacteria; phylum Pseudomonadota; class Gammaproteobacteria; order Pseudomonadales; family Pseudomonadaceae; genus Aquipseudomonas; species Aquipseudomonas oleovorans_A. Next base: position 140,438 of record NZ_QASO01000124.1, read on the forward strand.
ACTGGTCGGCGTCGGGGCCGCTTAGCTCCGGCGGCAGGTGTTCAACAACTTCCACTGGCACGTCCGCTGTAAAACGCAGACCCGTATCGTTCAGGCAGTCGTCGTCCCGCTGTTTCTTTCCGGTGCCTCGCTGATAAGCCCGAACCGGGCGTTTCTCCGCATCGAGAGGCTTCTCCGGGCTAGCCGCATCATTCGATTGGAACAGGCCGCCCTGCTCCGGGAGGTCATACACCTGCTTCTCGGACTTGGGGCCGAACAGCTGCTTCTTGAACCAGTCCAACTGCCGCTGCATGACCTGTAGCTGCTCACGCAACAGGGCATTCTCCTCGGCCAGTACCGAGTAGGAAGGGGCGTTGGAATAGGACGCGGAAGCCATTGAATTCATGGCCGATATTATACCGGAACACAACCCGCTACGTGCCCCGAAAACGCTTGAACTGACGGTACTTTTGCACCTCGATACCGTCAATCAGCAACTGGAGATCAGTCAGGTTTAAGGGGCGCTGTCCCGAAGAAGACGGCCGTACCCGGAACTGCCCCTGCTCCAGTCGCTTGGCCCACAGGCAGTAGCCCGTGGGCGTGAAATACAACATCTTCATTTGGGTCTTGCGACGGTTAACGAAGACAAAATACTGCCCGCTGAGCGGATCTTGCTTGAGTTGATTGCGGACCAGAGCGCTCAGCCCCCGGAAGGATTTACGCATATCCGTGGGCTCGGTGCACAGCCAGATCCGGGCCTGGCTATCCAGACCGATCATCTGATCTGGCTCAGCCTTAGCTCAACACCATTACCCAGGCTCAGCACGATATTCCAGCCGCTTCCGGGAGAGGCCGAGTCATCCATCAGCGATGACAGATCCAGGAAGCTGGCATAACCAGAATCCGCAGCCTCACCGACCGGCTGACTCAACAGGCGCTTGCGCCAACTACAGAAGCTGGCATAACCGAGTTTGTGCTCCTTGCAGAACTGCGTGGCCGACAGGCCGCTGTCACGCTGCTGACCGATTAGGACTTGCCACTGTTCTGCGGTGCGGTGTTTTCTCATGGAAATAACCTCGCGTTGTTGAATGCGAGGTCACTCTAGGGCGGAAGTCAGCGGGATGGCAGGATGTCTTGGAATGAACGCTTAC
>NZ_QASO01000125.1 GCF_003052605.1 Ectopseudomonas oleovorans
TCATCCGCTCGACTTGCATGTGTTAGGCCTGCCGCCAGCGTTCAATCTGAGCCATGATCAAACTCTTCAGTTCAATACTGCTTGGGTTTTGAGAAAACCCTAAACTTGGCTCAGCAATCGCAAAACTTTCAAATTAATGAAAGGTAACTCTCGAATTAACGAGTGTTGCTTTGTGATGCTGATAATCAGTTGACTATCAGTCTTACCTCACAAGCACCCACACGAATTGCTTGATTCAGTTGTTAAAGAACAGTTGGTTAAGTCTTTCGTCTCAACCGAGGCCGCGCATTCTACAGCAGCCTCTCTATCTGTCAAGCTGTTTTTCGATTTTGTTTCCGGAGAAACTTCTTTCTACTCAACCACTTGCGCCTTCGATCAGATCTTCTTCTCTCCAGCGGGAGGCGCATTCTACAGCGTTCAAAACCGCTGTCAACCACCTCTTCCAAACCGCTTTCGATCCACTCGACCGAAGCATCAACAGGACCAAACCACCGCCCTGTCGACCAGCGCGCATTCTACACGCCAGATTCAGCTTTGCAAACCCTTCATTCAACTTAACTTATTGATTAAAAAGCAGTTTTTGAAGCGCTTCATCGCTGAAGTGGCGCGCATTCTACCGCCAGCAGAATGCGCGTCAAGCTTTAATTGCAGTTTTATTACTCGGCTTTGAGCGTGATGCGCGCAAAGGCCCTCTTGCCGGCCTGACAGACATGGGTAGAACCCACCTTGAACAGGAAAGCGCGGTCAACCACCTCACCATCGACGCGCACGCCACCCGAACCCAGCAGATCGCGAGCCACGGCAGCATTCTTAACCAGGCCTACTTTATTAAGGACGGATGAGATCGGCATATCTTCAACCGAAGCCAACTCAACTTCGGGCAGATCTTCCGGCAGCTCGCCATCCTTCATACGATTGCCAGCGGAACGGTGCGCAGTGGCCGCAGCCTCTTCACCGTGAAAGCGCGCCACGAGCTCTTCGGCCAGCTTGATCTTGATATCACGTGGATTGGCGCCCTGCTCGACATCACGCTTGAACTGTTCGATCTCCTCCATGGAGCGAAAGCTGAGCAACTCGAAGTACCGCCACATCAGCGCATCAGGCATGGACACGAGTTTGTTGTACATCACGCCCGGCGCTTCCTGGATGCCGACGTAATTGCCCAGCGACTTGGACATCTTCTTCACGCCATCGAGACCTTCCAGCAGCGGCATGGTGACAATGCACTGCGACTCCTGCCCATAGGCGCGCTGCAGCTCGCGCCCCATCAGCAGATTGAATTTCTGGTCGGTACCGCCCAGCTCGACATCAGCCTTCAGCGCCACGGAGTCGTAGCCCTGCACCAGCGGGTAGAGAAACTCGTGAATGGCGATCGGCTGGTTGCCGGTGTAGCGCTTGTCGAAATCATCGCGCTCGAGCATGCGCGCCACGGTGTACTGCGAAGCCAGACGGATGAAGTCAGCGGGCTTGAGCTGATCCATCCAGGTGGAGTTGAACGCCACCTCGGTCTTGGCCGGATCGAGAATCTTGAATACCTGCTGTTTATAGGTCTCAGCATTATCCAGAACCTGCTCACGGGTCAGCGGCGGGCGCGTGGCGCTCTTGCCGCTGGGGTCACCGATCATTCCGGTAAAGTCCCCAATCAGAAAGATCACCTGGTGACCGAGTTCCTGAAACTGACGCAGCTTATTAATAAGCACGGTGTGACCGAGATGCAGATCTGGCGCGGTAGGGTCGAAACCCGCCTTGATCCGCAGCGGCTGACCACGCTTGAGCTTTTCGACCAGCTCAGCCTCAACCAGAACCTCTTCTGCACCGCGCTTGATCAGCGCCAGCTGCTCTTCGACCGACTTCATGACAGAACCCGCAACCACTGGAAATTGAAAGGGAACCAACCATACAAGATCGCGGACTAATTACAAGTTTTGCCCAGGGTAAGCGCCCTGAGCGTCCGTTCGGCATGTCAAGGGTTGCCCCAAGCCGATTTTGGTTATATTTTATACAGTTAATGCATATTCCAAGAAAACGCCTCACGCCATGACGCAAAATATTCCTAAAGCCCCGCCCTACCCTAAAAGCCATATCCTGGCTGCTAGTGGTGTAGCTGCGCTGCTGAGCCTGGCTCTGCTGGTGTTTCCTTCGCGTGAAGTCGAAGCGCAGAAAACCTTTCTCGACCTGGATCTCGGTAACGATACCGAGCAGGTGCTGCAGGAAAAGGATGACCTCCGAGCGGGACTGCCAGTGCCTGGCGCCGCTTCGCCCTTCGCCAAGATCGAGCAAAGCGCGAACACCGCAGAGAACAGCGCAGAAGACGCTGACGAAAACCTCCTAGAAACAGCTGACACCACTCCTCCTTCCGACCCCAACCACCACAACATCACGGTCAGTAATGGCGATACGCTTTCTACCGTGTTCGCCAAGGTCGGTCTGAACGCCAATGATCTGCATGAAGCGCTCAATAGCAGCAAGGACGCCAAGCAGTTCAGCCGTCTCAAAGTGGGCCAGGTGCTGGACTTCGAACTGAACGAAGACGGCAAGCTGAAGAGCCTGCAGAGCAAGCTCAGCGATCTGGAGACCATTCGCCTCAGCCGTACCGACAAAGGCTTCGATTTCCAGCGCGATCAGGTCAAGCCTGAGGTGGTCACCGCATACAGCCGCGGCGTGATCAACAGCTCGCTGTTCCTTTCCGCCAAGCGTGCGGGCCTGTCTCATAGCCTGACCATGGACCTGGCCAACGTGTTTGGCTACGACATCGATTTCGCCATGGATATTCGCGAAGGCGACGAGTTCGAGGTGATCTATGAAGAGAAGGTGGTGAACGGCAAGCGCGTTGGCACCGGCAACATTCTCTCGGCGCGCTTCACCAATCGCGGCAAGACCTATACCGCCGTGCGCTACACCAGCAAGCAAGGCACCACCAGCTACTACAATGCCGATGGCGAAAGCATGCGCAAGGCATTCATCCGCACGCCGGTGGACTTCGCTCGTATCAGCTCGCGCTTCTCCACCGGTCGCAAGCACCCGATCCTGAACAAGATCCGCGCACACAAGGGTGTCGACTATGCTGCGCCACGTGGCACGCCGATCAAGGCAGCCGGTGACGGTCGTGTGACGCTGGCAGGTCGTAACGGTGGCTACGGCAATACCGTGATCATCCAGCACGGCCAGCGCTATCGCACCCTTTACGCACACATGCAGGGTTTTGCCAAAGGTGTGCGCAACGGTGCGAACGTCAAGCAAGGCCAGATCATCGGTTATATCGGTACTACCGGACTCTCCACCGGCCCGCATCTGCACTATGAGTTCCAGGTCAATGGCGTACACGTCGACCCGCTCAGCCAGAAGCTGCCGATGGCCGACCCGATTGCAGCGAGCGAGAAGCAACGCTTCATGCAACTGAGCAAGCCGCTGATGGCACGCATGGACCAGGAAAAGGCCACCATGCTAGCCGCCAACCAGCAGTAAGCCGTGCCCCTCTATATTGGCGTGATGTCCGGCACCAGCCTGGATGGGCTGGACATCGCGCTGATCGATCAGGATCAGCGCCCTCACCTGCTCGCCACCCTCTATCGCCCCATGCCAGAACAGCTGCGTAGCGACCTGCTGGCGCTGTGCACCTCGGGCGATGATGAACTGGCGCGCGCGGCCATTGCAGAACAGCGCTGGGTCGAACTGGCCGCTGCCGCTATCAACGAACTCCTGCAGCAACAGAACCTGACCGCGCAACAGATTCGCGCCATCGGCAGCCATGGCCAGACCGTGCGCCATGAACCGGCGCGCGGCTTCACCATCCAGATTGGCAACCCGGCATTGCTGGCCGAGCTTACGGGCATTTGCGTGGTCGCAGACTTTCGCCGCCGCGATGTGGCCGCCGGTGGTCAAGGGGCTCCCCTGGTCCCAGCTTTCCACCATGATCTGTTCGGCAATAGCCAGCGGCAGGTCGCCGTGCTCAATGTCGGCGGTTTCAGTAACCTCAGCCTGCTTTCACCCGGCCAGGAGGTTCTGGGATTCGACAGCGGCCCTGGCAACGTTCTGCTCGACGCCTGGATTCAGCATTGCCAGGGCCTGGCCTATGACCATGATGGTGCCTGGGGAGCCAGCGGTACCGTACACCCGGAGCTATTGAAACGGCTGCTGGGCGATCCCTTCTTCGCTACCCAGGGACCGAAGAGTACCGGTCGCGAGCTGTTCAATCTCGACTGGTTGCTTGCCCATCTGCAAGCATTGCCACCGTTGGCCGGCGAAGACGTTCAGGCGACCCTGGTAGAACTCACCGCGTGCACTGTCGTCAGCGCCTTGCGCAACGCGCAAGCCCACACGGACGCTCTGCTGGTGTGTGGCGGCGGCGCTCACAACGCTTGCTTGATGAAGCGCCTGAGCGAGATGCTGGCAGGAACCGAGGTCAGCAGCACCGCGACTGAGGGCGTAGACCCGGACTGGGTCGAAGCCATGGCCTTCGCCTGGCTGGCACATTGCGCACTTGAAGGCATTGCTGGCAATCGACCGAGCGTGACTGGAGCCAGAGGCCTGCGCGTGCTCGGCGCCATCTACCCGGCCTGAAAACGACAACGCCGCGCATCGAGCGCGGCGTCTGTCATCAGGCAAAGCATTCAGATCGAGAAGGACGACCCGCAACCACAGGTAGTGGTGGCATTGGGGTTCTTGATCACGAAACGCGAACCTTCCAGCCCTTCCTGATAGTCGACCTCCGAACCAGCCAGATACTGGAAGCTCATGGCATCGACCACCAGACTCACACCTTCACGCTCGACGATGGTGTCGTCCTCGGCCACGTCCTCATCGAAGGTAAAGCCGTACTGAAAGCCCGAGCAGCCGCCGCCCGTGACGAACACGCGCAGCTTCAGGCGCGGATTGCCCTCTTCATCGACCAGGTTCTTCACCTTGCTGGCCGCGCCTTGGGTAAAGTGCAAGGGGGCAGGGGTGAAGGTTTCGACGCTCATTCTGGACTCCCGGCGCCATGCGCCATACTGCTTTGGGCGTGCATTATCCGCTTGCCCGACGAAATTGGTCAACTATTGCTCGATTTCCAGCGTAGCGGGAAGCTCGAGTGGCCGCTCACCATCCTTGAGGTGACAGAGGCGCCCCTCGATCTGCGCCCCCATGGCCATCTCCATCAGGCCGTAATGCAGGTTGCCGCGAACCCGGGAGCGTGAACCCAGCTCAAGATGGCCGCTGGCGAACACATCACCACTCACCTCTCCATCGATCACTATATGGGGTGCGCGTATCTCACCTTCAACCAGGCCGCCTGCACTCACGCGCACCAGCCCTTCGGTAGCCAACAGATTACCGGTGACCCGACCATCCACTTGCACCGCGCCCTGAAAGCGCATGTCGCCTACCAGCTCGGCGCCAACGGCAATCAGGCTGGTCTTACCGCTGAAGCGCTGCAAGTCGGGTTTGGTCTTGTCTTTACTCCACATGGGTGGCTATCGCTCCTGATTTTATCCATTCGAATGTACGGCTCAGCGGTTTGTCACCCTCGACCTCCGCCTGAACCTTGACCTGACGCGGCTCGAAGCCCTCAGGTAGTTGTAGCTCGCCGAAACGACCCGCTTCGGGGAAGGACTGGAAGTGCTTGAAGGAGAAGGCAATGCTGCTCTCGCTGACCTCGTCGGACAACGCCGCCAGCTCCAACATGGCCGGCTTACCGTCCTGCAGTCCTTCGACCGTGATACGCAAGCGCCCCTGCAATGCCTCATCACTGGTACCGACTCGGCTCATCAGCAATTTGTAGCGGAATCGCTGCGGCGCGTCCGTGGCTTGCAGCTCAAAGGCGCGAATGCGAATGCCTTCACGACGACTGGCAGGTGCCAACACGCCTTTATAGAAGGCCAGATCCTGCTGCTGCTTGAAGATCTGCTCCTCCAGCAGTTTGATGGTGCGGCGATTCTGCTCCATGGCCTGCTGAGTGACCTTGTCGCTACTGCCGACCACAGCCAGGCGCTGGCGCAACAGCTCCAGTTCCTGCTCCTGTTCGGCAACACGGGTCAGCAGTGCGTGCGTATCTTCGGGCGTCTGCTGAGGCTGCACCTGTGGCCAGTACCATCCCAGGGCAAAGGCCGCCGGTACGGCGAGCACCAGCAGCAGTTGCAGCCAACGGCGTCTGCGCTCACGACGCGGATCGCTGAGGCGGACCTCCCAGCCCGGTATCACGGCAGCAGGGCCGCGTGCGACAGGCCGAGACGCTCGTCGAGACCGAAGAGGATGTTCATGTTCTGCACCGCCTGGCCGGAGGCCCCCTTGACCAGGTTGTCGATCACCGAGAGCACCACCACCAGGTCGCCGCCCTGCGGACGGTGCACGGCGATGCGGCAAACGTTGCCTCCGCGCACGCTGCGGGTTTCCGGATGGCTGCCCGCCGGCATCACATCGACGAAAGGCTCGCCGGCGTAACGCTTCTCGAACAGTGCCTGCAGATCGACCGAGGTATCGGCCACGCGCGCATAGAGGGTCGCATGAATGCCACGAATCATCGGCGTCAGGTGTGGCACGAAGGTAAGGCCGACATCGCTACCTGCTGCCTGGCGCAGCCCCTGGCGAATTTCCGGCAGGTGGCGGTGGCCCTTGACCGAGTAGGCTTTCATGCTCTCGCCGGCCTCACAGAACAGCGAACCAACGCTGGCGCCACGACCGGCACCGCTGACACCGCTCTTGCAGTCGGCGATCAGGCTACCGACATCCGCCAGCCCGGCTTCGAGCAGCGGGATCAGCCCCAGCTGAGTAGCGGTCGGGTAGCAGCCGGGTACGGCGATCAGGCGCGCAGTCTTGATCGCCTCACGATTGACCTCGGGCAGACCATACACCGCCTCGCTCAGCAGCTCGGGGGCGCCGTGCGGCTGGCCGTACCACTTGGCCCACTCCTCGGCGTCCTGCAGACGGAAGTCAGCGGAGAGGTCGATTACTCGCGTGCCCGCAGCGAGCAACTCACCAGCCAGCGCATGGGCCACGCCGTGCGGTGTGGCGAAGAACACCACATCACAGGCGCCCAGGGTGGCGACATCCGGCACGCTGAACGCGAGTTCGGGGTAGTGGCCGCGCAGATTGGGGTACATCTCGTCGACGCGCAGGCCGGCCTCGGAACGGGAAGTAATCACGGTCACCTCTGCCTGCGGGTGTTGCGCCAGCAGACGCAGCAATTCGACACCGGTGTAGCCCGTGCCGCCGACGATACCGACCTTGATCATCACATGCCCCTTTGCAAAAGCCATTGGAAAGTAGCCGATGATAAAGCCGCATCGGCCAAGCTCCAACCGCGGAGGTGACGCAGACCGTCAGTTGCCTCTACTATCGAGGCCATTTTTCAGTGCGGGAAGCGAAAATGCTCTATCTCTGGCTCAAGGCTCTGCACATCATCGCCATGGTCTGCTGGTTCGCCGGCCTCTTCTATCTGCCGCGCCTGTTCGTCTATCACGCCATGAGCAGCGACGCCGCCAGTCACGAACGTTTCTGCATCATGGAGCGCAAGCTGTATCGCGGCATCATGATCCCCTCGATGATCGCCACGCTTGGCCTGGGCATCTGGTTACTCAGCCTCAATTCGGCGTACTACTTCACGCAAGGCTGGATGCACGCAAAGCTCACCCTGGTAGTGGCGCTGGTGATCTATCACCACCTGTGCGGCGCTCAGCTCAAGCGCTTTGCCCGCGGCGAGAACAGCCGCAGTCACGTGTTCTATCGTTGGTTCAATGAAGCGCCGGTGCTGGCTCTGCTGGGCATCGTCATCCTGGTCGTCGTCCGCCCCTTCTAGCAGGCCGTTGAAAAACTACCTGCGTTGCCATTGCTGCGTTAAAAACAGGCTCAAAATGCTCATTTACAACTCGTAAACTCCGCTTTTTCGCCTGTTTTTGCCTTGCAATGACTGCCTCGCCTACATTTTTCCACAGCCTGCTGAGGAGTTCGCCATGTCTCTGCCCGCCCTGCTCGAACAACGTCTGCGTCTGCCCCTGGTCGCTGCGCCGATGTTTCTGGTATCCAATCCGGCGCTGGTCAGTGCCTGCTGCAACAGCGGCATCGTCGGCAGCTTTCCGGCGCTGAACCAGCGTGAGAGCGCCGGTTTCGCCGCCTGGCTCGACGAGATCGAAGCCAGCCTGGCGAGCAACGCCGCGCCCTATGCCGTCAACCTGATCGTGCATAACAGCAACCCACGCCTGCAGGCGGATCTGGCCATCTGCGTCGAACGCCGCGTGCCCATCGTCATCACCAGCCTGGGTGCTGTGAAGGAAGTGGTCGATGCGGTGCACAGCTACGGCGGCCTGGTGTTCCATGACGTGACCACCCGCCGCCATGCTGAAAAAGCTGCCGAGGCCGGCGTGGATGGCCTGATCGCCGTGGCAGCCGGCGCTGGCGGCCACGCCGGGACCTGGAGCCCCTTCGCCCTGCTGGCCGAGATTCGTCAGTTCTTCGACAAGACCGTGCTGCTGTCCGGCTGCCTCAACCACGGCCACGAAATTCTCGCCGCGCAGTTGCTCGGTGCCGACCTGGCCTATATGGGCACCCGCTTCATCGCCACGACCGAGAACAATGCGTCGGCCGATTACAAGGCGATGATTCTCGAAGCGCGGGCCGCCGACATCATTCACACACCCGCCGTGTCCGGTGTACCGGCCAGCTTCATGCGCCAGAGCCTTGAACAGGCCGGCTACGACCTGAAACAGCTGCAGAACAAGGGCGATATCAACTACGGCGAGAAGCTCAAACCGATGGATGAAGAAGCCAAGGCCTGGAAAACCGTCTGGTCGGCCGGTCAGGGCGTCGGCGGCATCGACGACCTGCCGTCGGTGCAGGAGCTGGTGTCGCGACTCGACCACGAATATCGCGCCGCACTGACACGTAGCCAAGCGCTGGGGCAACGCTGGCCGCGATGAAGCGTCGCCACCTGCTGGGCCTGGGCGCGCTCGGTCTGCTCGGCGGCTGGGCGCTGCGCCCAACTGATCGAGGTCGCGAGCATGACGCCTACTTCGCCGAGCTCAACCGGCAGCTACAGCGCGATGGCGAGGGCATCCCCACCCTGCTGCTCGACCTCGATCGGCTCGACGCCAACACCGATCTGCTGGCCGCAAGACTGGGCGGTCGCCTCCAGCTGCGCCTAGTGACCAAATCGCTGGCCAGCACCGGCCTGCTGGAATACCTGGCCAAGCGCCTGCAGACCCAGCGCTTCATGGTCTTTTATCAGCCGCAACTGAATCGCCTGGCCAGGAGTTTTCCCCAGGCCGACCTGCTGCTTGGCAAACCCATGCCGGTTGCCGCTGCGCTGAATTTCTATCGCCAGCTTGCGCACCACCTGGATTTCGATCCCGACCGCCAGGTGACTTGGCTGATCGACAGCCAGCAGCGCCTGATGCAATACGGTGAATTGGCCAAGGCGCTGGGGCGACCGCTGCGCATTGCGCTGGAAATCGACGTCGGCCTGGAGCGCGGCGGTTTCGCCACCCCGCAGGCGCTGGCTCAGGCGCTGCTGCAACTTCGTCAACTGCCGGCACTGCGTCTGCAGGGGCTGATGGGATATGACGCGCATGTCGCACACAGCCCACCCTGGCAGAATCAGTTACGAGCATTCAGCGAGACCGATGAGCGCTATCGACTATTCATCAGCAGCGCTCAGGGGTTCAGCGATCTTTGGCCAGCAAAGCCGCTGCTCAACGGTGCCGGCAGCCTGACCTACCTGCTGCACAGCCAGCAGGAGACTTCGCTCAATGAAGTCGCCGTCGGTTCCGCCCTGCTCAAGCCCGCGGAGCGCGACACGCCACTGCTCAAGGAGCATCAGCCAGCCCTGTGGATCGCCAGCCCCGTACTCAAGGTGGTCGACGGCGCCCTGCCCTACCTGCAACCGCTGCAGCCTCTGATCAGTGCCTGGAATCCCAACCGAGAGAACGCCTACTACCTCTACGGCGGTCGCTGGCCGGCACAGCCCGTCTCACCGGCCGGGCTCGACTACGACGAACTCTACGGCCGTAGCGCCAATCAGGAGCGCCTGGTGGGTGGTAGAGGCACACGACTGACGAGCAACGATTGGGTATTTCTGCGCCCCGCGATCAGCGAAGGTGTGCTGGGCGATTTCAGCGAAATACGTCTACTACGCCGCGGCCAGCTGGTCGGCCGCTGGAGCACAATAGGCGACAGCTGAAAAATAGCCATGAGCGGCGCTTCAGGCCGCTTGTATATTGGCCTCGCGGCACTCTAGGCTTATGCCTCGCCTGCTGCTCAACGGGCGCTTCGCTCCCCCACTTCCCGCCGACAAGGAAGCTCGCATGAATCAACCGCGTTACAAGATCGTGTTCGACGGCCAACTGATGCCCGAGGCATCGTTGGAAATGGTCAAGACAAACCTGGCCCGCCTGTTCAAGAGCGACCTTGCCCGTATCGACAGTCTGTTCAGCGGAACGCCGGTGGCGCTCAAGCGTGATCTGGGCGAAGGCGAGGCGGAACAGTACCTCAACGCTCTGCAGAAGGCGGGGGCCAAGGTGCGCAAGGAGCTGGATCAGGCCGCCAGCCTGAGTCTGGTGCCAACCGAAGCCGAAACAGAGCAGGCCGTGGACGCGGCCACGCCGCATATGACCTGCCCCAAATGCGGTCATGAGCAGGCCAAGGCGAGCGAGTGCTCCGCCTGCGGCATCATCATCGAGAAATACCTCGCCCGCCAGGCACAGCTGGCCGAAGCCGCTCCGGCCCCAGCCCCTGTCGCAGCGGCTGCATCGCCCTATGCACCGCCACAGGCAAATGTCGCCGAGCAATTGCCGCAGTACTCCGAGCTCAAGGTCCTCGGCGTCAGCGGCCGGATCGGCCGCGTGCGTTACCTGGGCTGGCTGATGGCGATGACGCTGTGTTTCATCCCGATCATGTTGATCGGTACCGGCATTGCCGCGATGTCCTCGACCCTGGCCATGTTGGCGCTGGGCATCGTCAGTATTGCCGCGGTGGTGATCGGTATCTTCATCGGCGTACAGCGTCTGCATGACATTGGTTGGTCCGGCTGGCTGCTGCTGGTGCACCTGATCCCGGTGGTCGGCAGCGTGTTCGCCCTGCTGATGCTGATCATCCCGGGCACTCAAGGCGTCAACCGCTACGGCCCACCACCGCCCCCCAACAGCACTGCAGTCAAGGTACTGGCCTGGTTGTTCCTGCTGGTACCAGTGACCGGTATCGTCGCCGCCATCGCCATTCCCCAGTATCAGGGTTATGTCGAGCGTGCCGCCGAATATCAGGAGCAGTAATTCCCGACCATGCGCAGCTATGCATTGATCACCGGAGCGTCCAGCGGCATTGGCCTGGCCTTGGCCGAAGCCCTGGCACGCCGGGGGCGCAACCTGATCCTGGTGGCGCGCCGGCGTGATGCCCTGGAAAGCATCGCCTGCGAGTTGGCCCAGCGCTTCGGCGTCGAAGTGCTGTTTCGTCTATGCGACCTGAGCGAGCCGCTGCAATTGTCCGGCCTGCTGCTGGAGCTGGAAGAAGGCCAGTGGCATGTCGATCTGCTGGTGAACAACGCCGGCCTCGGCTGCGCCGGTCCGTTCCTGGAGCAGGACTGGAGTCGCGAGCTGGAGCAGTTGGAAGTCAACGTGCTGGCGCTGACCCGCCTGTGTCACGCACTTGGTCAGCGCATGGCCGAGCACGGCAGCGGGCAGATTCTCAACGTCGCCTCGGTCGCGGCCTTCCAGCCCGGCCCCTGGATGAGCAGCTACTACGCCAGCAAGGCCTATGTGCTGAACTTTTCCGAGGGGTTGCGCGAAGAGCTGAGAAGCCGCGGTGTGCGTGTGTCAGTACTTTGCCCCGGTCCGACCCACAGCGCCTTTTTCCGTGCAGCGCAGATGGACGTCACGCGGATTGCCGGCAGCAAGCTGATGATGAGCGCCGAGGAAGTGGCGCTGATCACCGTGCGTGCACTGGAAAAGAACCGCGCCATCATCATTCCCGGCTGGCGCAACCGCCTGCTGGCCCTGAGTCCACGCCTCGCGCCGCGCTGGCTGGTACGCAAACTCAGCGGTCGCCTGACCCGCCCCTTCACCGGCGCCTGACCGGGTACTCAGCCGGCATTGACCGTGCGCCCATCGGCCCACTCTCGCAACGCCATCAAGCGCTCGGCCATCACCACGGACAGCGGCGCGGTGCTCTGCAGTGCGCGCAGCAGCAACCCCTGATCGACCGCCTGCTGCTGCGCCTGACCAGCGTACAGCGCGCTGACCACTGCCTGCTCGATCTCGGCACCCGAGTAGCCCTCGCTGGCAGCAGCCAGCTGCGCGAGATCGAAGTTGCCTGGTTCCAGTTCACGACGTTGCAGGTGGATACGGAAGATGTCGGCCCGCACCTCGGCACTGGGCAGGTCGACGAAGAACAGCTCGTCGAAGCGCCCCTTGCGCACCAGTTCCGGCGGCAGACGGTCGATGGCATTGGCCGTGGCCACCACGAACACCGGTGCCTTGCGCTCAGCCATCCAGGTCAGCAGGGTGCCGAGCACGCGCTGGCTCACGCCACCGTCGTGGTCGCCACTGGCCAACCCCTTCTCCACCTCGTCCATCCACAGCACGCAGGGCGCCATCTGTTCGGCCAGACGCAGCGCCTCACGCAGGTTGCGCTCGGTCTCGCCGAAGAACTTGTTGTACAGGCAGGCGAAGTCCAGACGCAGCAGCGGCAAGCCCCAGAGCCCGGCAACCGCCTTGACCGCCAGGCTCTTGCCACCGCCCTGTACGCCGACCAGCATCACGCCTTTCGGCGCGTCCAGGAGCTTGCCTTCGAGAAAGCCGGCCTGACGTTCGGCCAGCCAGCGCTTGAGGTTGACCAACCCGCCGACTTCGGCGAAGCGTGCAGTGTCGTATTCGAAGCTGAGCACGCCCTCCAGATCCAGCAGCTGGAACTTGGTCTTGTTCAGCTCGGGGATGTCTTCCTGGGTGATCGCGCCATCATCGCAGATCACGTTGCGCGCCAGCGCCCGGGCCTCGCCGTGGCTGAGGCCGCGCAGGTTCTTCACCACCTGCTGCAGGGTACGGTTGTCGGTACGCACGCGTGCGCCGCGATTGCCTTCGCTCCAACGCGTCGCCTCGTCACGCACGATGCTCAGCAGCTCGTCTTCCGACGGCAGCGCGAGACTGAAACGAGCCGCGAAACGCTGTACTTCGGCAGGCAGCTTGAGCGCATGCGACACCAGCACCAGCGTCGGCTTGTGCGCGGCCTCGCTCATGGCGATTTCCTTGAGCAGGCGCACCAGCCTGGGGTTGTCATCGAGGAAGGGATGCAGGTCGCACATCACGTAGAGGTTCGGCTGCAGATCGGCCTTGATCATGCGCAGAGCCGCTTCGGGCTCAAGGGTCGGCGACTCGTCCACTGCTGCGCCGCCGAAACCCAGACGCTGCAGGCCCTCGGTCACCGACCAGGTGTGCAGGCCGAGACCGCGTTTGATCGCCAAACCTGTCAGGGTTTCCAGCACGCGCAGCTCGTCCCAGGACTCGATCACCACCAGCTTGACCTTGGAATCCAGCACCAGTCCAAGATCATGAATATCGTTCTTCAACACCGACTCCTTGGGAGATTTGGCCAGCCAGGCACGCAGGGTTACCATCCGCGGTTTCACAGAATCGAGAACTTACCGCATGGACCGCCTGAACACGCAGATCGTCGCCGGAGGCATCACGCCGTGCAAGTGCTGAAAGCGCGTCGTGTCACAGTATTCATGGCCATCGCAGCCGGCCTGCTGGTTAACCTGCAGGCCGCTGCTATCGAAACCATCAGCGACCCTTTGCCCGGCGGCGCTCAGGGCCCCGAAGTGGTGGTGATTCCGGCTGGCGAGTTCCGCATTGGCGATGCCAGCGGTCGCGGCAATGACAACGAGCGCCCGCAACGATCGATTGCGTTCGATCAACCCTTCGCCATCGGCCGCTACGAAGTCACCTTCGCCGACTGGCAGAAGTACGCCGACGCCAACGGGCTGCCCATGCCTGACAACGAGGGCTGGGGCCTTTCGGCGCAGCGCCCGGTGATTCATGTGTCCTGGCGTGACGCTCACGCCTACACCCAGTGGTTGTCACGCGAGACGGGCGCGCGCTATCGCCTGCCGACCGAAGCCGAATGGGAGTATGCAGCGCGCGGAGGCAGCCAGAGCTACTACTGGTGGGGCGAGCAACTCGACAGCAGCGAGCAGGCGCCACGCGCCCACTGCCGTGGTTGCGCCAGCTCGCGCCTGTTGCGCAACAAGACGGCAGCCGTCGGCCAGTTCCCGGCCAATGGCTTCGGCTTGCATGACACCGCGGGCAACGTCTGGGAGTGGACGGGCTCGAACTTCACCCAGCGCTTCGACGGCAGCGAAACGCAGAGTGCCGGCCTGCTCGACAATAGCCCGCGCGTGGTGCGCGGCGGCGCCTGGAACAGCGGCCCGGTCTACCTGCGCAGCAGCATGCGCGACCTCAAGCAACCGCATCACCGCGACTATGCCCTGGGCTTTCGCGTGCTGCGCGAGCTACCCTGAGAGACTGTCCTAAGTCTGCTGCGCGTCGGCCCTGCTGCGTTAAAAACAGGCTCGGAATGCTCATGTACAAAAGTACACTCCGCTTCCTCGCCTGTTTTTGCCTTGCACGATCCTAGCTCGCGAGACTTTAGAACAGCCTCTGAGCCACGGACGACCTGGCGACTTTGCAGTAGACTAGCGCTGTTGTTACCTCTGGAGGTGCCCCATGGCCAGCGAACGCCAGTATTCCCCCGTCGACCGCCTGCTACTGCAAGCCGATGCCGCGCTGCGCACGCTGCTGCCATTCAGCGGCGCGTCGAGTCGCCCCTCGCCTGCCATCGTGCAGAACGAGACCGAGCTGAGCAGTGAGGAGTCGCGTCATGTCGCCGGCCTGATGCGCATCAATCACACCGGTGAAGTCTGCGCCCAGGCGCTCTATCAGGGCCAGGCGCTGACCGCCAAGCTGCCGCAAGTGCGTAGCGCCATGGAGCATGCGGCCGATGAGGAAATCGACCACCTGGCCTGGTGCGAACAGCGCATTCGTGAGCTGGGCAGCCAGCCCAGCGTGCTCAACCCGCTGTTCTACGGTCTGTCCTTCGGTGTTGGCGCCGTTGCCGGACTAGTCAGTGATCGCGTCAGCCTGGGCTTCGTCGCCGCCACCGAGGATCAGGTGTGCAAACACCTGGACGAGCACCTGGAGCAACTGCCCGAGCATGATGCCAAGTCGCGCGCCATCCTCGAGCAGATGCGCATCGACGAACAGCAACATGCCAACAGTGCCCTGGCGGCGGGCGGCGTGCGCTTCCCGGCGCCGATCAAGTTCGGCATGACCTTGCTGTCGAAGGTGATGACCAAGAGCACCTACCGCGTCTGAAACGAACGAGGGCGCCATTGGCGCCCTCGTCATTTTCAGCGAACCTCAGCCCAGTTCGACGATTTCGTAATCGTGGCTGATATCGACGCCGGCACGACCCAGCATGATCGAGGCCGAGCAGTACTTCTCCGCCGACAGCTCCACCGCCCGCTTCACCTGCGCCTCTTTCAGCCCGCGGCCCTTGACCACGAAGTGCAGGTGAATCTTGGTGAACACCTTGGGCTCCTCGCCTGCGCGCTCGGCGTCGAGGAACACTTCGCAGCTTTCTACCGGCTGGCGGCCCTTGCGCAGAATGCTGACCACATCGAAGTTGCTGCAGCCACCGAGGCCGATCAGCAGCATCTCCATCGGTCGAACACCGAGATTACGACCACCGGCATCGGGCGGACCGTCCATCACCACGGCATGGCCACTACCGGACTCGCCGAGGAACAGAGCTTCACCGGCCCATTGCACACGCGCTTTCATCGATATTGGCTCCCAGAGTGGAAAAGTTCGGCAGATTAGCACAGGCAGGCTGCAATCCGATGTGTACTCAGTGGACTAAAGTTCCCCTGGGTTATGTTACTCAGGTCGCAAAACGCCCCCTGACTATCCCCCCACCTGTTAAGCTGGCGCCGGATTGCTGGCACACTGGTACGGATAACCAATAAGAAATTGCCTGCGGGACAAAGGCCTACCATTTATTTTTCCGGGACTCGGGCATGGTTGCTATTACCCTTACACCAAAAATTAAGAACCTCGACAAGCTTCTTGCGCATTGTCATCGCCGTCGTTACACAGCCAAAAGCACCATCATCTACGCAGGTGATCGCTGCGAAACCTTGTTCTTCATCGTCAAGGGCTCGGTCACCATCCTGATCGAGGATGACGATGGCCGTGAAATGATCATCGCCTATCTCAACTCTGGCGACTTTTTCGGCGAGATGGGCCTGTTCGAGAAGGATGGCTCAGAGAAGGAACGCAGCGCCTGGGTTCGCGCCAAGACCGAATGCGAAGTCGCGGAAATCAGCTACGCCAAGTTCCGCGAGCTGACCCAGCAAGATCCCGAAATCCTCTTCGCCCTTGGCAGCCAGATGGCCGAACGCCTGCGCAATACCACGCGCAAGGTCGGTGACCTGGCCTTCCTCGATGTCACTGGCCGTGTTGCGCGCACCCTGCTCGACCTGTGCAAGCAGCCGGACGCCATGACCCACCCGGACGGCATGCAGATCAAGATCACGCGTCAGGAAATCGGCCGCATCGTCGGCTGCTCGCGCGAGATGGTCGGCCGAGTGCTCAAGTCCCTGGAAGAGCAGGGCCTGGTACACGTCAAAGGCAAGACCATGGTGGTGTTCGGCACGCGCTGAACAGCCCCAATAGAAAAAGCCGGCTTGATTGCCGGCTTTTTCATGCGCGTTATTCCGGGTCCGTGCCGATTACTGCAGGCCGGCCGCGTTCGGGAAAGAACAGACGCTGCAATTCGCCGCCCGGGCTCTCGGCGCGCATAAAGGCCTCACCGACCAGGAAGGCATAGACCTCGTTGATCTCCATCAGCTCGACATCGGCGCGATTGAGAATGCCGCTTTCGGTCACCACCAGGCGATCACGCGGAATACGCGGCAGCAGGTCGAGGGTGGTTTCCAGGCTGACATCGAAGGTGTGCAGGTTGCGGTTGTTGATCCCCACCAGTGGTGTGTCCAACGTATTCAGCGCCCGCTCCAGTTCGGCGCCGTCATGCACCTCGACCAGCACGTCGAGGCCGACGTCCTTGGCCACCGAGGCCAGCTCGGCCATGCGCACGTCATCCAGGCAGGACACGATCAGCAGCACGCAGTCGGCACCGAGGGCGCGGGCTTCGACGATCTGGTACGGATCGACCATGAAGTCCTTGCGGATCACCGGCAGCGCACAGGCCGCGCGGGCCTGTTGCAGGTACTGGTCGGCACCCTGGAAGAAATCGATATCGGTCAGCACCGACAGGCAGGTGGCGCCACCCGCTTCGTAACTGCGGGCGATATCCGCTGGCACGAAGTCGGCGCGCAGCACGCCCTTGCTCGGCGAGGCCTTCTTGATCTCGGCGATCACCGCCGGTTGCTTGCGCGCCGCCTGCTCGAGCAGCGCGCGAGCGAAGCCACGCGGTGCGTCGGCACTACGCGCAGCAGCCTCGACCTCGGCCAGGCTGACCTGGGCACGGCGCGCCGCGACTTCCTCGAACTTACGGGCGACGATCTTCTCCAGTACGGTTGGCACGCTCACCCTTCGTTCTCCTGTTTGAATACCGCGGTAAAGGACACCAGCTCTTCCAGCTTCTCGCGCGCCAGGCCGGTGTGCAGGGCGTCATGCGCCAGCTGCATACCTTCGCGCAGGCTGCTGGCATGATCCGCAGCGTAGAGCGCCGCGCCAGCATTGAGCACGATCATATCGGCGGCCTTCTGACCGTTGTCGGTCTTGCGCCGGCCGAGGGCATCGTGGATCAGCGCCAGCGACTGCTCGGCGTTGTCGACGGTCAGGCCGATCAGGCTCTGACTCTTGATAGCGAAATCCTCGGGCTGGATGCGGTACTCGCTGACCACGCCATTCTTGAGTTCGGCAATGAAGGTCGGCGCGGCCAGGCTGATCTCGTCCAACCCATCCTGCGCATGCACCACCAGTACGTGCTCGCTGCCCAGGCGCTGCAGCACTTCGGCCATCGGCCGGCACAGCGCCTGGCTGAACACGCCGATGACCTGATGCTTGGCACCGGCCGGGTTGGTCATCGGGCCAAGCATGTTGAAGATGGTGCGCAGGCCCAATTCGCGACGCGGGCCGATGGCGTGCTTCATCGCCCCGTGATGAGACGGCGCGAACATGAAGCCGACGCCCACGCTCTCGACGCAGCGCGCGACCTGCTCCGGCTTGAGCCCCAGGTAGACGCCGGCGGCTTCCAGCAGATCGGCGCTGCCACTCTTGCCGGAGACTGCGCGGTTACCGTGCTTGGCCACCTTGCCACCGGCCGCGGCGACGACGAAGGCCGCGGCGGTGGAGACGTTGAAGATGTTCATGCCATCGCCACCGGTGCCGCAGGTGTCGACCAGCCGCTCGGCGTCAATGACCACTGGTGCAGCCAGCTCGCGCATGACGCTGGCGGCGCCGACGATCTCGTCGATGGTTTCGCTCTTCATGCGCATGCCCATGAGGAAGGCGCCGATCTGCGCGTCGGTGCACTGGCCGGTCATGATCTCGCGCATCACCGCCTGCATTTCCTCGGTGGTCAGATCGAGCTGGGCGACGATGCGGCCCAGGGCTTCCTTGATATTCATGCGCGCACGCCTCCGGTCTGCTTGAGGAAGTTGGCGAACAGTTCGTGGCCCTGCTCGGTGAGGATGGATTCGGGGTGGAACTGCACGCCCTCGATGTTCAGGGTCTTGTGGCGCAGGCCCATGATCTCGTCGACCGAGCCGTCTTCATGCTGGGTCCAGGCGGTGATCTCCAGGCAATCCGGCAGGGTTTCGCGCTTGACCACCAGGGAATGATAGCGGGTCACAGTGAGCGGGTTGTTAAGGCCGGCGAACACGCCCTTGTCCTCATGGAACACCGGGCTGGTCTTGCCATGCATCACCTGGCGCGCGCGCACCACATCACCGCCGTAGGCCTGGCCGATGCTCTGGTGGCCGAGGCAGACACCCAGGATCGGCAGCTTGCCGGCGAAATGCAGGATGGACTCGATGGACACCCCCGCCTCGGTCGGCGTGCACGGGCCGGGCGAAACGACGATGCGCTCGGGCTTGAGCGCTTCGATCTCGGCGATGGTCAGTTCATCGTTGCGAATCACGTGCACGTCGGCGCCCAGCTCACCCAGGTACTGCACGACGTTGTAGGTGAAGGAGTCGTAGTTGTCGATCATCAGCAGCATGGTATGCGTCGCCTCTTGATGTACTGCCTTGGTAGCCCTTCGTTGGACAGGTTTCACGCCCGAGCACGGCTCGACGACACGGGAAACAACGGGGGCGAACGATAACGAACCGGCCGGGCCGGCAAGGGAAAGGTCAGGCGCGCCAGCGCCAACGGGCGACGGCCTTGATGAGACGCATCAGGAGGATACTGCTGTGGATCACGGGAGGAATCTCGCGTTACGGATGCCGCACAGTAGCCCAGCAAGCTACACGGTGCAATATCACTATACCCACCAGCGCATGAACACGAGCGATGGGGCAACCCAGCGTTTCGCAGGGCATATGCCCTGACTGATAGTCGGCGCGAGATCACACCCCGAGGCCCCGCCCTATAAAAAGAGGGATTACCTGAACGGAATCGAGAAGCCTGATCACGAGCTCAACAGCAACCCCTACCAGAACATCCAAGAGGAAATCAATAATTAGACGGTGCATTTTGAACCCCCTATTTTCTTCAGAGGGTTATCTAGATACGCCCAAAAGAACCTCCGAAGAACACCTTTCTTCGCTTTATGCGGTTTTTTGCAGATTCTATAAAAACGTCTTGACATGAAAAGAAATTAGCCGCCAACAAGTCTTACAAACCCGCCGTAAAAACTCCGTCTCATCACATCCCGCTTCATTTCCCTGTCAGGCGTCGGCGGATCAACGTGAGCGACGCGCATAGGCAGCCAGCACGGTGCGCTCGGACTGCACCAGGTAGGCATCAAGCGCCTGCGCAGCCTCCTGAGCCTGCCCGGCTTCGAGGCGCTGGAGAATCGCCGCATTCATGTCGATGTAGGGCGAGTGGAGAAACTCGGCATCGTTGAGCAGACCGAAGGCCAGGCGCAGCTCGGCGGACAGATGGGCGTAGAAGGTATTGAGGCGCTCACTGTCGGCCAGTTCGACGATGGCGGCGTGAAACGCCATGTTCGCGGTGCCCGCCCCGCTCCAGTCCTGCGCCTCACGACAGCGCTCGGCAGCGGCTACGGCCTGCGCCATGCGCTGCACGGCGGGATGCTTGGGGTAGGCCTGGGCAAGCGCCTGGCATTCGATGAAGCGGCGTACCCGGTAAATGTCGATGATCGAAGCCATATCCGGTACAGCGACGAAAACGCCACGATTGGGCTCGTGCTTGAGCAGACCTTCCTGGGTCAGCACACGAAAGGCCTCGCGCAGGGTATTGCGCGAAATATCCAGGCTTTCACTCAGCGCCGCCTCGGACAGACGCTGACCAGGCACCAGCTCACCGCCGACCAGCTTGCGGCGGATTTCGGCGGTCACGGTTTCGCCGAGAGTACGCGGATTGTCAGGCGTGTCTTTGCTCATCGTTCCATCCATTGCAGTTGATGGGGCTGCGGGGCTCGCAGATGCTCCATGAGTCCGCCCCCTGAAGCAAGCGCTGCCGGGTGTAACCAGATGCACAGCAATGGAACACCAGCGGGTAATTAGGTAACAAAACAGTGCATATTGATGAACTATAAAATATTTATTGTTGAACAATATATTCATTAATAATCAACAATACAGACAGGTTCGAAGGATATTGGCACAGCGATTGCCTTGTCATGGACAACTGATCCTCCCCTTTCCAGGAGCGCCCCATGCAGGCCCAGACCACTACTGACTTTGCCCGCTCACGCCGCTCATCATTGATCGCGGCCATCTTCCTGATGGCTACCTCGGCCATTGGCCCCGGCTTCATCACCCAGACCGCCACCTTCACGGCGACCATGGGCGCCGCCTTTGCCTTCGGCATCCTTGCCTCGATCCTCATCGATTTCGTGGTCCAGTTGAACGTCTGGCGCATCGTCACCCTGACCCGCATGCGTGCCTCGGATCTGGCCAACGCCGCGATTCCCGGTAGCGGCTATCTGCTGGCGGTGCTGGTGATCTTCGGTGGCCTGGTGTTCAACGTCGGCAACATCGCCGGCGCTGGCCTGGGCCTCAATGCGCTGATGGGGCTGGATCCGAAATGGGGCGGCGGCCTCAGTGCACTCATCGCCATCGGCATCTTCCTGTCCAAGCGCGCCGGCATCGCCGTCGACCGCCTGATCGTGGTGCTGGGCCTGTTGATGATCCTGCTCACCCTGTTCGTCGCCTTCGCTTCCAATCCGCCGCTTGGCGAGGCGCTGCGCCAGACCGTCTGGCCGGACACGATCAACTTCGCCACCATCACTACCATCGTCGGCGGCACCGTGGGTGGCTACATCACCTATGCCGGCGCGCACCGCCTGCTCGATCGCGGTCTGGTCGGCGAAGAGCATGTGCAGGAAGTCACCAAGGCAGCGCTGAGCGGCATCGCGGTCACCGGCGTGATGCGCTACATCCTGTTCCTGGCGATTCTCGGCGTGGCTGCCAGTGGCGTGGTAATCGACACCTCCGGCCAGGGCGCCAACCCGGCGGCGCAAGCCTTCCAGGCGGCGGCGGGCCAACTCGGCCTGCGCACTTTCGGCCTGGTACTCTGGGCTGCGGCCATCACCAGCGTGATCGGCGCTGCCTATACCTCGATGTCCTTCATCACCGCCTTCATGCCTGGCATCAGCGAACGCGGGCGTAACCGTGCCACGGTGCTGTTCATCGCCCTCTCGCTGAGCGTTTACCTCATGCTCGGCACTGCGCCAGCCGCTCTACTGGTGTTCGCTGGTGGCTTCAACGGCCTGATTCTGCCGATTGGCCTGAGCCTGTTCGTCTACGTCGGCTGGCGCCGATCCGACCTGATGGGCGGCTACCACTATCCGCGCTGGTTGCTGATCCTGGGTGCTGCTACCTGCATCCTGACCTGGTACATGGCGGTCAAATCGGTCGGCCCGATTTTCGCCTTCCTCAACGTGGCCTGACTCCAGGATACCCGATATGCCAACCATCGACCTCAACAGCGACCTGGGCGAGAGCTTCGGCCAATGGTCCATGGGCGACGATGCCGCGATGCTCGATATCGTCACCAGTGCCAACGTCGCCTGCGGGTTTCACGCCGGTGACCCCGCCGGTATCCTGCGCACGCTCAAAGCGGCCACAAGCAAAGGCGTGACCATCGGCGCCCACGTCGCCTATCCCGATCTGGTCGGCTTCGGCCGCCGTAACATGGATATCGCCAGCGACGAGCTGACCGCCGACGTGATCTACCAGATCGGCGCGCTGCAGGCACTGGCTCAAGCCGCCGGCACCTCGGTGCGCTACGTCAAACCCCACGGCGCGCTGTACAACACCATTGCCCACGACACCCGCCAGGCGCTGGCGGTGATCGAAGCGATCCGCGCCGTTGACCCGAGCCTGGTGCTGGTCGCCCTGGCCGGCTCACCGCTGATCGAACTGGCGCGCCGCGAAGGTTTGACCTGCATCGCCGAAGCCTTCGCCGATCGCGCCTACACACCGCAAGGCACTCTGGTATCGCGCCGCGAGCCAGGCGCCGTGCTGCACGACGCCGAACAGGTGGCGCAACGCATGCTGCGCCTGGTGCAGACCGGCACGGTCGAAGCCATCGATGGCAGCCTCACCCGCATCGAAGCCGACTCCATCTGCGTACACGGCGACAGCCCCGGCGCCATCCAGATGGCCCGCGAGGTACGCCAGTTGCTGGAGCACTCTGGTGTGTCCCTGCAACCCTTCGCCGGAGCCTCCCGATGAACGCCATGCAACGTGCCCAGCAGGCCGCCATTGCGGCCGCCCGCCTGGCCCGCGCCGAGTACCGCAACGGCCGCGTCGCGCCCACAGCTGGCATCGCGCCGGGCATGACCCAGGCCAACCTGATCGCCCTGCCCCGCGACTGGGCCTACGACTTTCTGCTCTATGCCCAACGCAACCCCAAGGCCTGCCCGGTGCTCGACGTGAGTGACGTTGGCAGCCCACGCACGGTGCTGGCCGAAGGCGCCGACCTGCGCAGCGATCTGCCGCTGTATCGCATCTGGCGCGACGGCAAGCTGGCCGAAGAGGTCAGCGACGCCACTGCCGCCTGGGCCGAGCACCCGGATATGGTGGCGTTTCTGATCGGCTGCAGCTTCACCTTCGAGACGGCCCTGCAGGAAGCCGGCATCGAAGTGCGGCACATTGCCGATGGCTGCAACGTGCCGATGTACCGCAGCAACCGCGCCTGCCGCCCGGCGGGTCGCCTGCATGGCGAGATGGTGGTGTCGATGCGGCCGATCCCGGCGGATCGCGTCGCCGAGGCGGCCGGTATTTCCGGGCGCTATCCCTCGGTGCACGGCGCTCCAGTGCATATCGGCGAGCCGGATCGCCTCGGCATCAAAGACCTGCACAAGCCGGATTTCGGCGACGCGGTGCGTATCGAGCCCGGCGAGGTGCCGGTGTTCTGGGCCTGCGGCGTGACGCCCCAGGCGGCGGTCATGGCCTCCGGCGTGCCTTTCGCGATCACCCATTCGCCGGGCCATATGTTCATCACTGACGTGCCTGACAGCACGTATCACGTATAGGACAAGCCCGTGCGTTTTCTCCCAGCCAACCTCGATACGCTGCTCGTCGAACTGCAGGACCTCGACGAAACCCTGGCGCTGTTCGACGCGCTGCAGGCCGAGCCTATCGCCGGGGTCGAGGAAATCGTCCCGGCGGCGCGTACCCTGCTGATCCAGTATCGGCTCAGCGCCATCGACCGCCAGGCGTTGATCGATAATCTGGCCCGCCGCGACCTGAGCCGGCGCAGCTCCCGCGAGAGCCGCCGCGTGGAAATTCCCGTGCACTACAATGGCGAGGACCTCGATGAGGTCGCTGAGTTGCTCAGCATCAGCCGTGAGGAAGTGGTACGCCGCCACACCAGCGCCGATTACGAAGTGGCTTTCTGCGGCTTCGCCCCCGGCTTCGGGTACCTGACCGGCGGCGCCGACTTCCAGGTGCCGCGCCGGCAGACGCCGCGCACGCGCATTCCAGCCGGCGCCGTGGCCCTGGCGGGCAACTTCAGCGGCGTGTATCCCAAGGCCAGCCCCGGTGGCTGGCAGATCATCGGCGTCACACCGTTGCAGATGTGGGATTTGCAGCGCGACGAGCCGGCTCTGCTGCGCCCTGGCTACAAGGTGCGTTTTGTGGATGCCGGCCCGCTGCCAGCAGGTGGTCTGCCCGCCCATAAACAAACGACAGCCAGCAAGCCGCCGGCCGGTGCCCATCTTGAAATTCTCAGCCCCGGCCTGCAAACGGTGCTGCAGGATCTTGGCCGCGCAGGTCATACCGACCAGGGCGTGTCGATGTCCGGCGCCCTGGATCGCGGTGCCCTACGCGCGGCCAATCGCACAGTGGGCAATGACTCGGCCTGCGCCTGCCTGGAAGTGGTGCTCGGCGGTCTGAGCTTCGTCTGCCACGGTCGCACGCTCATCGCCATTACCGGCGCGCAAACGCCCATCACCGTCACCACCGCCAGCGGCCTGCAATGGCAGCCCGGTAATTACCAGCCTATCGAACTGGATGACGGCGACCGCGTCAGCCTCGGCGCGCCCCAGGCCGGGCTGCGCAGCTACCTGGCGATTCGCGGTGGCTTTCAGGTGGCGCCGGTGCTGGGCAGTTTGTCCTACGACAGCCTGGCCCAGGTCGGCCCGCCGCCGCTCAAGGCTGGCGACCGTCTTGCCTTCGACGCAATCAGCGCTGGCACCAGCGTCTCTATCAGCGAAGGCCCGGCATTCGAGCTGCCGACCAGCAAGGACGTGATCACCCTGGATGTAGTGATGGGCCCGCGCAGCGACTGGTTCACCCCGGCGGCCATCGAACGCCTGAGCAGCCAGCTGTGGCGCGTCACCCCGCAATCCAACCGGGTCGGCATTCGCCTCGAGGGCGAGGTGCCGCTGGAGCGCTGCAACCATGACGAGTTGCCCACCGAAGGCACTTCACTGGGCGCCATACAGGTGCCCGCGAGCGGCCAGCCGGTGCTGTTTCTCGCCGACCACCCGCTGACCGGCGGCTACCCGGTGATTGCCGCCGTGGCCAGCCACCACTTGGATCTGGCCGGGCAAATCCCGATCAACGCGCAGATCCGCTTCAACCCGATCGAGGCGTTCGCCGAACTCGAGCCCGACGCCTCCCATCTCACTGCCGATGCGAAGAACCAACCATGAAAAAAGTCCTGATCGCCAACCGTGGTGAAATCGCCGTGCGTATCGCCCGCGCCTGCCGTGATTACGGTGTAGCCTCCGTGGCCGTGTACGCCAATGCCGATATCGACGCCCTGCATGTGCGCCAGGCCGACGAAGCCTATGGGCTGGACGGCGAGCGCCCGGCCGACACCTACCTGAATATCGACAAGCTGCTGACTATCGCCAAGCGCGCCGGTGCCGATGCTGTACATCCCGGCTACGGCTTTCTCTCCGAGCGTGCCGACTTCGCCCGCGCCGTACAAGGCGCCGGGCTGATCTGGATCGGCCCGAACCCGGAAACCATCGATGTGCTCGGCGACAAGGTCGAAGCTCGCAAGCTCGCCCAGCAGGTCGGCGCGCCCCTGGTGGCCGGCACGCCCGGCCCGGTGCAGAGCGCCGCCGAGGTGCTGGCCTTCGCCGAACAGCATGACCTGCCGATCGCCATCAAGGCCGCATTCGGCGGCGGCGGACGCGGCATGAAGGTCGCCTGGCGCATGGACGAAGTGGCCGAGCTGTATGCCTCGGCAGTGCGTGAAGCCGAAGCCGCCTTCGGGCGCGGCGAATGCTTCGTCGAGCAGTTCCTCGACCGCCCGCGCCATATCGAAGCCCAGGTGATCGCCGATAGTCACGGCAACGTGGTGGTAGTCGGCACCCGCGACTGCTCGCTGCAACGCCGCAACCAGAAGCTGGTGGAAGAAGCGCCAGCACCGTTCATCACCGATGAGCAGCGCCAGCGCATTCACCAGTCCGCCCACGCCATCTGTGCGAAGGCCGGCTATGTCGGCGCCGGCACCGTGGAATACCTGCTCAGCGCCGATGGCACACTGTCATTCCTGGAGGTGAACACCCGCCTGCAGGTCGAACACCCGGTCACCGAGGAAACCGCCGGCGTCGATCTGGTCATCGAGCAATTGCGCATTGCCGACGGCCTGCCGCTGTCGTTCAGTGAAACACCGACGCCACGCGGCCACAGCTTCGAGTTCCGCATCAACGCCGAGGATGCCGGCAAGGGCTTTCTGCCCACCCCCGGCAAGATCAGCGAATTCCGCGCCCCGAGCGGCCCCGGCGTACGCCTGGACAGCGGCGTGGAAAGTGGCTCGATGGTGCCCGGCACCTTCGACTCGATGATGGCCAAGCTGATCGTCACCGGCGCCACCCGCGAGCAGGCCATCACCCGCGCACGCCGCGCCCTGGCCGAGTTCAAGATCGACGGCATCGCCTCGGTGCTGCCCTTCCATCGCGCGGTGATGGATCACGCCGATTTCACCGGCGGGCATTTCGCCGTGCACACCCGCTGGATCGAAACCGACTTCGCCGAGCAGATCACCCTGGCGCCGCGCACCTTGTCGGTGGCCGGCGACGCGGTGTTGCGCACCTTCATCGAGATCGACGGCAAGCGCCATGAACTGGGCCTGCCCAGCGCCCTGCTGCAAGGCCTGGCGCCATTGGGCGGTAACGTCCAGGCGGCGCCTCAGGCCTCGGCACATGCCGCCGAAAAAGGCCTGGTCAGCGCACCGATCTCCGGCAACCTGCATGCCTGGCTGGCCGAAGACGGCGCTCAGGTCAAAGCCGGCGACGTGATCGCGGTGATGGAGGCGATGAAGATGGAAACCCAGGTCACCGCGCCGACGGACGGCACCCTGCGCATTCGTGAGCAGGCCGGCGCTTATCTGGACGCCGGAGCGGCGCTGGCCAAGCTCGAGGGCTGAGATCGGCCCCAGGTATCACTGCGCTCCACCCAGGCTGCGGTTTGTCTGTAGGAGCCGGCTTGCCGGCGATGCTCTTAAAACGTATCGCCAGCAAGCCGGCTCCTACATCAAAACGACTTATGCTGCCTCAGCGCGAGCCCTGTTCCGCCAGGGCCACGGCCTTGAACATGGCGCGGCGCTTGTTCAGGGTTTCTTCCCACTCAAGGGCTGGCACCGAGTCAGCAACGATGCCGGCGCCGGCCTGGACGTGCAGCTCGCCGTCCTTGATCACGGCGGTACGAATGGCAATCGCCGTGTCCATATTGCCGTTCCAGGCGTAGTAACCGACCGCACCGCCGTAGACGCCGCGCTTGACCGGCTCCAGCTCGTCGATGATTTCCATCGCGCGGATCTTCGGCGCACCGGACAACGTGCCGGCCGGCAGGATGGCGCGCAGGGCATCCATCGAAGTCAGGCCTTTCTTCAGCTCGCCGGTGACGTTGGAAACGATGTGCATGACGTTGGAATAGCGCTCGATGACCATCTTCTCGGTCAGTTTCACCGAGCCGATTTCCGAGACGCGCCCAGTGTCGTTGCGGCCAAGGTCGATCAGCATCAGGTGCTCGGCGACTTCCTTGGCATCGGCCAGCAGATCTTCTTCCAGCGCCAGGTCCTGCTCCTCGGTGGCGCCGCGCGGGCGAGTGCCGGCGATGGGCCGCACGGTTACCAGGTTGTCCTCGACGCGCACCAGCACTTCGGGCGACGAACCCACCACGTGGAAGTCGCCGAAGTTGAAGAAGTACATGTAAGGCGTCGGATTGATGCAGCGCAGCGCGCGGTACAGATCAATGGGCGCCGCTTTGAACGGAATCGACATGCGCTGGGAAATCACCACCTGCATGCAGTCTCCGGCCAGGATGTAGTCCTTGATGGCGCTGACCGAGCGTTCGTAATCCTCGCGGCTGAAGCTGGAGCGAAACGCTGGCTCCGCGCCTGCCGGCTTGTTCAGATCCACACCCAGACGCGGTGTAAACGGCTGACGCAGCTTATGCAGGATTTCCTGCAGTTGCGCCTGGCCACGCTCGAAGGCGTCCGCCTCGGCCGGGTCAGCCAGCACGATGGCGTGCATCTTGCCCGCCAGGTTGTCGAACACCACCACGGCATCGGAGACGTTGAGCAGAATGTCCGGCGTGCCCAGCGCATCGGGGTTCCCCCCGGCAGCCAGCTTGGGCTCGACGTAACGCACGCTGTCGTAGGCGAAGTAACCGACCAGGCCGCCATTGAAGCGCGGCAAGCCGGCGATGGTCGGCACCTTGTAGCGCGCCTTGAACTGCTCGACGAAGGCCAGCGGATCGGCGCACTCGTGACGCTCGACCTCGACGCCGTCGGTGGTGATCACCACCTCATGTCCGTGCACACGCAGTACGGTGCGCGCCGGCAGGCCGATGATCGAGTACCGGCCCCATTTCTCGCCGCCCTGCACCGATTCAAGCAGGTAGGAGTTGGGCGCATCGGCCAGTTTCAGGTAGATCGACAGCGGCGTGTCGAAGTCGGCGATGGTTTCGCAGGCAAGCGGAATGCGGTTGTAGCCTTCAGCGGCTAAACGCAGGAATTCTTCATGGGTCATGATCAGCCTCATGGCTCGGGGTAAACGGTCGGGTGCAAACGGGCCGCGCAGCGGCGGCAGGACGGGATCAGGCGCGCCAGCGCCAACGGGCCAGAGCCTTGATCACTTTCATCCAGAGTTTGCAGCTGACCACCACGGTGCGATCTCGACAGGCGGGGAATAGGGAGAGCGACCAAGGTAGCGCAGCCGCTCAGGCTAAGCAACCCGTAGGAGCCCGCTTGCGGGCGATCAACCGAATCATCGCCCGCAAGCGGGCTCCTACGCACAAATGCGATTACAGCAACTCGGCCAGGCTATGGACCACCAGACTCGGCTCTTCCTCGGCAATCGGGCGACCATGGTTGTAGCCATAGCTCACTGCGATGCAAGGTACGCCCGCAGCGCGCGCGGCCAGCACGTCGTTGCGCGAGTCGCCGACGAACAACGCTTGCGCCGCCTCGACCCCAGCCAGGTGCATCACCTGCAGTAGCGCCGCAGGGTCCGGCTTCTGCTGCGGCAGGGTATCGCCGCCAATGATCCAGCGGAAATAACCGCCGAGACCCACCTGCTCCAGCAACGGCGCGACGAAACGCTCCGGCTTGTTGGTCACCACCGCCAGTTCCACGGCTGCAGTGCTGAGCGCCTCGAGCAACTCGTGCACACCGGGATAGAGTGCGGTCAGGTTATGACAGTCGGCGTAGATATCGAGAAAGCGCGCCAGCGCCTCTTCCGTCTCGGCTTCACCCACGGCGGCGTGATCCAGACCACCGGCCAGGGCACGGCGCACCAGCACCCGCGCGCCGTTGCCGACCCAGTCACGCACGTTTTCAACGCCAGCCGGTGGGCGACCCAGCTCGACCAGCATGCGGTCAACCGCTGCGGCCAGATCGGGCACCGAGTCAATCAGCGTGCCGTCCAGGTCGAACATCACCAGGCGCGGCAACTCGCCGCCGCACAGCGCGCGCAGCGGTTTCATCCACGCACCTGGGCCAGTTCGGCACGCATGGCGTCGATCACGGTTTTGTAGTCCGGCTGGTTGAAGATCGCCGAGCCGGCGACGAAGGTGTCGGCACCCGCCTCGGCGATCTCGCGGATGTTCTGTACATTGACGCCGCCGTCGATCTCCAGGCGGATCTCGCGACCGCTGGCATCGATCAGCGCACGGGCCTCACGCAGCTTGTCGAGGGTGCCGGGGATGAACTTCTGCCCGCCGAAACCGGGGTTGACGCTCATCAGCAGAATCATGTCGACCTTGTCCATCACGTACTTGAGCACGTCCAGCGGGGTGGCCGGATTGAACACCAGACCCGCCTTGGCGCCGCCGGCCTTGATCAGTTGCAGCGAGCGGTCGACGTGCTCGGAGGCTTCCGGGTGGAAAGTGATGTAGCTGGCGCCAGCTTCAATGAAGTCGCCAATGATGCGATCCACCGGCTTGACCATCAGGTGTGCGTCGATCGGCGCGGTAATGCCGTACTTGCGCAGCGCCGCGCAGACCATCGGGCCGATGGTCAGGTTGGGCACGTAGTGGTTGTCCATGACATCGAAGTGGACGATGTCCGCCCCGGCGGCGAGTACGTTGTCCACTTCCTCACCCAGGCGGGCGAAGTCAGCGGAAAGGATCGACGGGGCGATGGCGAAGGGTTGCATGGCGCACCTCTGAGAACCGATTTGGGATCTCGCGAGCTAGAGCCGGGCTAGGCAAAAACTGGCGAGAACGTAACGAAGTGAAGTAACAGCCGCAGGCTGGCCCGTAGGGGGAGCGCAGCGAATCAAGCGGAGTTTACTGAAGTAAATGAGCATTCCGAGCCTGTTTTTAACGACGGCTGGCCGACGCGCAGCAGATCGCAAACGGTTCGTAGTGCTGGATAACGGTGGCGCGCATTGTAACGGCTGTGGCGCCCTTGATCGACAAGCGCAGGAGACAGTGGGAGGCGCTTCAGCGGCGAGCGTCTGGCTTTGTGCCAAGCCAGTCGCGGCTAAAGCCCCCCCACGATAGCGACCTGATTCAGATACCGCCGAGGCAGAGGTACTTGATCTCCAGGTACTCATCCAAGCCGTATTTGGAGCCTTCACGACCGAGGCCGGAGGCTTTCATGCCACCGAAAGGCGCTACCTCGTTGGAGATCAGCCCGGTGTTGATGCCGACCATGCCGTACTCCAGCGCTTCGGCGACACGGAAGGTGCGCCCCAAGTCGCGGGTATAGAAGTAGCCGGCCAGGCCGAACTCGGTGTCGTTGGCCTGGCGTACCACCTCGGCTTCGTCGTTGAAGCGGAACAGTGGCGCCAGCGGACCGAAGGTTTCTTCACGGGCCACACGCATATCAGGGGTGACGTCGGTGATGACCGTCGGCTCGAAAAAGTGCCCGCCCAGCTCATGCGCCTTGCCGCCCTGCAGCACCTTGGCGCCCTTCTCCAGCGCATCGGCCAGATGTGCCTGCACCTTGGCCACGGCATTGCCGTCGATCAACGGCCCAATGACGACGCCTGCTTCATCACCCGGGCCAACCCGCAGTTTGGCCACGGCCGCAGCCAGCTTTTCGGCAAAGGCATCGTAGACGGCCTCGTGTACATACAGGCGATTGGCGCAGACGCAGGTCTGCCCGGCGTTGCGGTACTTGGCCACCAGCGCGCCTTCGACCGCTGCGTCGAGATCGGCATCCTCGAAGACGATGAACGGCGCATTGCCGCCCAGCTCCAGCGAAAGTTTCTTCAGGGTCGGAGCGCATTGCTCCATCAGCTTGATGCCAACGCCGGTGGAGCCGGTGAACGACAACTTGCGCACGATGGGGTTGGCGCACAGCTCGGCGCCGACTTCGCGGGAACGCTCGGCATCGGCCGGCAGTACGCTGAACAGCCCGGCCGGGATGCCCGCGCGCTCGGCCAGCACAGCCAGCGCCAGGGCACTGAACGGTGTCTGCGGCGCCGGCTTGAGCACCATGGCGCAGCCAGCGGCCAGCGCCGGACCGGCCTTGCGGGTGATCATCGCCGCCGGGAAGTTCCAGGGCGTGATCGCCGCGGTCACGCCAATGGGCTCCTTGGTCACGATCAGGCGCTTGTCCGGCTGGTGGCCTGGGATGGTGTCGCCGTAGACGCGCTTGGCTTCCTCGGCGAACCATTCGATGAAGGATGCCGCGTAAAGCACCTCACCGCGCGCCTCGGTCAGCGGCTTACCCTGCTCGGCCGTCATGATCCGCGCCAGGTCTTCCTGATTGGCCAGCATCAACTCGTACCATTTGCGCAGCCGCGCCGCCCGCTCCTTGGCCGTCAGCGCACGCCAGGCGGGCTGGGCAGCCTGCGCCGCCTCGATGGCCTGACGGGTCTGCGCGCCACCGATGTTCGGCACCACGCCCAGCGACTCGCCGTTGGCAGGATTGAAGATTTCAGTCACATCGCCATTGCTGGCGTCGCACCATTGGCCGTCGATATAGGCCTGATGGCGCAGCAGATCGGGATCGTTCAGTTGCATGATTTTCTCCTGCTGCCGAGGGCGGAGATCACCCCTCGGCTGAATTAGGGATTGCACAGGCCTCACTCGGCGGGCGGCAGATCCTTGGTGAAGGTCTGGTCGTTCTCGCCGCGGAACATCCGTGCCCCATAGATCAGCGCGCACAGACCGACGCCGATGGCGAAGGCCCAGCCGGCGCCTTTGATCGCCAGTACCGCGCCGATCACGCCGGCAATGCCCAGGTCACGCTGGCTGCGCGCCTCCATGATGCCCAGGCGCACGCTGACGTAGCCCTGGATCAGCAGGGTCAGCGCCAGCGCCACACCGAGAATCGGCTGCACCAGGGTCACCACCGGCAACAGCAGCAGACCGGTGTTGGTGCCCCAACGGAACGAGCCGACGCCGCCGTAGATGGATTTCATCGCCTTGGCGCCACCCTTGAAGCGTTCGGTGATCACCACCTGCATGGCGGACCACTGCGGACCACACACGGCCACGTCCGGCCCGAAGATGCTCATGAAGGCATTGCGCCCACCGAAGATCAGGTGCGAGCGGTCGGGGTTGAAGTCGACCTTCTCGTCACGGCGCACATGGTCGGCTTCGCCGAGGATCGCCTTGGCGCCGAGCACGTCGCCGAACACCACCAGATAGGCGGCGAACACGGTGGGAATGGCGGTGATGAACATCATCAGCGGCGGCATGCCCAGACCGAACACCGTGTATTCGTTGAACAGGGTGACGAAGTCCGGCTGGCTGAAGCCCCACTCGATGCTCGGCCACGGCGCCTCACCGAAGATCGGCGCGACGATCACCGCCAGCAGGATGATCGGGAAGATGCCCAGCTTGGCGAAGTTCCACCAGAAGCGGTTGCGCTTCTTCAGCTCCTGGAAATGGATGGAAAACACCAGGTAAAAGGCGATGCCGACGGCGATGGAGATGGTCCAGGGGAAGGCGTCGAAGCGCCCGCCTTCCTTGAACACCGTCACCACCGCACTAAGGCCGGCGCCCATGATGATGCCGGCCTTGAGCGCCGAGGGCACCAGCGACACCACCTTGCGCGCCATGCCGGTCATGCCCAGGCCGATGGAAAATATCCCCAGCATCAACTGGAAGGCAATCAGCGCATGCACCCGCTCCGGGCCCTCCGGGAACTGGCTGCAGTAGGCCATCAGCAGTGGGATCGCCGGGGTGATCCAGCCCGGAACGACCGGATCGCCCAGCAAATGGTGAGTCAAGTACAGCAGGCCATTGAGCATGACCACTGCCAGCGCCACCTCGAAGGGCATGCCGAGGAATTCGGTCATCAGCGGAATCGCCGCCAGATCCACCGCGCACATGAGCAGGCCCTGCATGTAGTCGGAGATTTCAAAGCGGTAATGAATGAAAGGCAGACGCACCTTGAATGGCCCCACCGGCCAGTAGGGGGCTTCCACACCAAGGTCTTGTTGATGCAGTTCGGACATTTGAGTCACCCAGCTTTATTAGAGTTGTATTTCAGCCGGCCCCAGTACACTGGGGCCTTTCATCTTCGTTGCGGTAATCAGTAGGCGGCGCGGTAGATCTGCTCGATATCGCCGGCCGTCAGGCGGCGCGG
The DNA here is from genome assembly GCF_003052605.1 of Ectopseudomonas oleovorans. GTDB lineage: Bacteria > Pseudomonadota > Gammaproteobacteria > Pseudomonadales > Pseudomonadaceae > Aquipseudomonas > Aquipseudomonas oleovorans_A. The sequence continues at coordinate 33,624 of NZ_QASO01000125.1, forward strand.
GTTGTTGCGCATCAGGCGGTCGATCTTGCTGGCCTCTTCGGCCATGGCCGGGATGGCATCTTCCGGCACGCCGAAGCTGCGCATGCCCTTGGGAATGTCGACGCTGGCGCACAGCTCGGCCATGGCCTCGACGGCCAGGTCGGCGGCGGCCTTGTCGCTCAGGCCATGGGTTTGCACACCGAGAGCAGCAGCGATCTCGGCCATGCGCTCGACGCAGGCCAGCTTGTTCCAGGCCATCACGTAAGGCAGCAGCAAGGCATTGCTGACGCCATGAGCGATATTGAAGCGACCGCCCAGCGGATAGGCCAGCGCATGCACGGCGCCCACGCCGGCATTGCCGAAGGCCATACCGGCCATCAGGCTGGCGGTGGCCATGTCTTCGCGAGCGAGCAGGTCAGCCGGATTGGCATAGGCCTTGGGCAACGCCTTGGCGATCAGCTTGATTGCGCCGATGGCCAGGGCGTCGGTGATCGGCGAGGCATTCACCGACAGGTAGGACTCCACCGCGTGCACCAAGGCATCGACGCCACTGGCGGCGGTCACGCCACGCGGGCAGGTCAGGGTCATCAGCGGGCTAACCAGCGCCACGTCGGGCAGCAGGTAATCGCTGACGATGCCCTTTTTCAGTTGCGCCTGCTTATCGGAGAGGATCGACACGTTGGTCACTTCCGAGCCGGTGCCGGCGGTGGTCGGAATGGCAATCAGCGGCGGGCCTTTACGTTTGATCTGATCGACGCCGAACAACTCTTCCAATGCACCGTCATGCCCGACATAGCCAGCCACCGCCTTGGCGATATCGATGGCGCTGCCGCCACCGACGCCGATCAGGCCATCGTGGCCGCCGTCGCGATAGACCTTGGCGCAGGCTTCGACGATGGCGATCTCCGGCTCCGGCTCGACACCGTCATAGATGCCATAGCGGCGCTCGCCGAGTTGCTTGAGGACATGCTCGACCGTACCGGACTTGATCAGGATGGCGTCGGTGACGATCAGCGGGTTGGTGATATTCAGTCGAGACAGCTCGAGAGCCAGTTGCTCCACGGCACCCTGGCCGGTCAGTAGCTTGTTGGCGATCTTGAATGCGGCAGTGTTCATCAGCAGGCCCCTTGTGCGTTGTTGTGCTGAGCGGGTTCGGGGCTTGCCATAGCCAATCCTGTGCCAGCTCGCTGAAAGCGGCGTGCTAGAAGGCTTGCGTCGATTTGTCACAGCGCGCAGCGGGTTGCGCTTGATCAGAAAACCAATCAAATGAGCCTTTTACGATCCATTTTCCAATCAACCCTGCTCCCAGCGCTTCATCTTCTGCACCAGCGTCGCCTGGCTCAGACCGAGCACCTTGGCCGCTTCACGGGTGGTCTTGTGCTGCATCAGGGCGCGGCGGATGAGGCGCCGCTCGAGGTTCTCCACCTGCTTGCGCAATGGCAGCAGGTCGTCGACATCGCTGCGAGCGACGCGCATTTCCTCCGGCAGATCGCACAGCTCGATGCGTTCACCACTGCAGGTCACCACCAGGCGCTCGACCAGATTGATCAGCTCACGGATGTTGCCGGGCCAGGCGTAGTCGGTCAGTGCATCGAGCGCTTCGAGTTCCCAGCTCAGCGCTCGACCATAACGCTGGTTGAACTCGGCCAGGTAGAAATCCAGCAGCGGCTGAATTTCCTCGGGGCGCTCGCGCAGCGCCGGGATGTGGATCGGCACGACGTTGAGGCGGTAGTAGAGGTCGGCGCGAAAGCGGCCCTCGGCGACCATCGTGCGCAGGTCGTGGTGGGTGGCGGTGATGATGCGCACGTCCACCTCCTTCAACTCCAGGCCACCAACCGGAATGAAGCGGCTCTCCTCGATCACCTTGAGCAGCTTGACCTGCAGCGGCAGCGGCAGATCGCCGATCTCATCGAGAAAAACCGTGCCCTGGTGCGCCAGCTCCAGCAGGCCGCGCTTGCCCTTGCTGCCGGCGCCAGTGAACGCGCCCGGCACATAGCCGAACAACTCGGCCTCGATCAGGTTCTCCGGCAGCGCACCGCAGTTCAGCGCCAGGAACGGCTGCGCCGCGCGCGGGCTGCTCTTGTGGATGTACTGGGCGATCAGGGTCTTGCCGACGCCGGTTTCCCCTTGCAACAGCACCTTCACGTCGCTGGCCGCGACCTGCCGCGCCTGCATGAAGACGCGCCCGGAGGTGGGCTGATCGGCGACTGGCGAGGCATCGAGCAGATCGTCACGCTGCCCGGCATGCAGCTTGGCCGTGCTGTTGCGCAGCTGCTTGAGTTGCTGCAGCTCGTCGCGCTCGTGCTTCATGCGCAGCAGCTCGGTCATGTCGCGCACGGTAATGACCACGTAGCGCACGCGTCCATCGGAGGCGAAGATCGGCGTACCACTGACCAGCAGGCGTTTGCCCTGGCTGACGCTCTGCATCAGCGACAGCGCCTTGCCTTCCTTGAGCACGCGCAAGGACACCGACTGCGAGATCACACCCCGCTCTACCAGCGCCTGCATGTGCTGGCCGACGACGTCCTCGGCACGCAGCCCGGTCAGGCGCTCATAGGCACTGTTGACCTTTAGGGTGATGCCATCGGCGTCGGTGATGTAGACGCCATCGTGCAACGCGTCGATCAGTTCACGAAAACCGGGATCATCGAAGTCCATCTGGCCGCCTTGTTGGGACAGGAGAAACTGCACATTCTACGCCCGAAAACGAGCAAGGCCCCGCCGGTTTCCCGGCGAGGCCCTGAGCATGCAGCTGCAGCGATTTATTCCGGCGCCGAAGTTCGCAGCTTCTCGCTACGCCCACGCAGCCACTCCAGGGTCAGCAGCAGCAGGATGGAGAAGCCGATCAGCAGCGTGGCGGCGGCAGCGATGGTCGGCGACAGGTTCTCGCGGATACCGCTGAACATCTGCCGCGGCAGGGTGGCCTGCTCGGGGCCGGCGAGGAACAGGGTCACCACCACTTCGTCGAACGAGGTGGCGAAGGCGAACAGCGCACCGGAGATCACGCCCGGCGCGATCAGCGGCAGGGTCACCCGGCGAAACGCCGTCAATGGCGAGGCGCCGAGACTGGCGGCGGCACGCACCAGGTTGTGGTTGAAGCCCTGCAGCGTCGCCGACACGGTGATGATCACGAACGGCACGCCGAGCACTGCGTGCACCAGGATCAGCGACAGGTAGCTGTTGCCCATGCCCAGCGGGGCGAAGAACAGGTAGCTGGCAACACCGATGATCACCACCGGGACGATCATCGGCGAGATCAGCAGGCTCATCACCAGGGCCTTGCCACGGAACTCGCCACGGGTCAGGCCAATGGCGGCCAGGGTGCCGAAGACCATGGCCAACAGGGTGGCGGCCGGGGCGATGATCAGGCTGTTCTTCAGTGAGCGCATCCAGTCGGCGGACATGAAGAAGTCTTCGTACCAGCGCAGCGAGAAGCCCTGCAGCGGGTAGACCAGGAAGGTTCCGGAGTTGAACGACAACGGCACGATCACCAGCACCGGCAGGATCAGAAACAGCAGCACCAGGCCGCAGAGAATGCGCAGACCGTAGTACCAGAGGCGCTCGACGGGGGACATGTAGGGGCTGAGCATGGCTGTGACTCCATTTAGCGTTTAGCTCCCCTCTACCATTTATGGGAGAGGGGCTGGGGGAGAGGGCGCTCTTCATGCGCCCTCCTCCCGAGTTCGGTTACCGAGAAGCAGAGTGCCGAAACAAGCCCCCTCTCCCGCCCTTCGGGCACCCTCTCCCGCAAGCGGGAGAGGGTCATCAGATGGCCTGCTACGCAGGCCGTTTTTTAGCCAAGCCTCAGCTTGCTGGCGCCGAACAGCCAGCTGTACACCACGTAGAGCACCAGCGTCGCGGCCAGCAGCAGGCCGCCGAGGGCCGTGGCCATGCCCCAGTTGATGGTGGTGTTGGTGTAGAAGGCGACGAAATAGCTGATCATCTGGTCGTTCGGGCTGCCCAGCAGCGCCGGGGTGATGTAGTAGCCAATCGACAGGATGAACACCAGCAGGCAACCGGCGCCGACACCGGCCAGGGTCTGCGGGAAATACACCCGCCAGAAGCTGGCGAACGGGTGGCAGCCGAGTGACACCGCCGCACGCATGTAGCTGGGCGAGATGCCCTTCATCACGCTGTAGATCGGCAGGATCATGAACGGCAGCATGATGTGCACCATGGCCACGTACACGCCGCTGCGGTTGAACACCAGTTGCAGCGGTTGCTCGATGATGCCCAGCGATATCAGCGCGCTGTTGATCAACCCTCCTGACTGCAGCAACACGATCCAGGCCGCCACCCGCACCAGAATCGAGGTCCAGAACGGCAGCAGCACCAGAATCATCAGCAGGTTGCCCTGCCGCGTCGGCAGGTTGGCCAGCAGGTAGGCCAGCGGGTAAGCCAGCACCAGGCAGATGGCGGTGATCACCAGGCTCATCCAGAAGGTACGGGCGAAGATGTCCAGATAGATGGCCTGATCCGGCGTGGCCTTGGCCAGTTCGCCGAGGTCGTCGATGCGGTGATCGAGCGCGGCCAACAGGTAATAGGGGGTGACCGACGAGGCATTGCGGCGGATCACCTGCCAGTAGGCGGGATCACCCCAGCGCTCGTCCATATCGAGGAAGGCCTCCTGGTAGGACGCCGGTTCCTCGCTTAGCGGCAGTTTGCGCGCGGTGGCGCTGACCAGGCTGCGAAAGCCCGCCAGTTCCATGTTCAGGCGCTTGGACAGATCGCCCAGGCTCTGGTTACGCCGTGCCTCGAGCATATCACTGGCAATCGCCCGGTATACCGCCTCATCCGGCAGGCCACGGCCATCCCAGGCAGCAATCGCCTCGACGGTGCGCGGCAGGCTGCCGACCACTTCCGGGTTGTCCACACTGCGCAGCAGCAAGGCGCCGATGGGCAGCAGGAAGGTCAGCAAGAGAAACAGCAACAGCGGCAGGATCAGCGCCTTGGACTTCAGGCGATTGAAACGCTCGGCACGGGCCAGTCGCTGCTTCAGGCTTGGCCCGGGCAAATCATTGGCAGGCAGTACGGCGGCCATGGACAACTCCGCAAGCTAAGGCCGCATCTGGCGGCAGAAATTCGGGGATACGACAAACATCGATTGGGCAGCTCCGCCCCCTCATCCGGCGCTATGCGCCACCTTCTCCCGTAGGAGAAGGGGACGAGGAAGGCGTCGCTGCGCGACGCACGGGTTAACGGGCCGCCCAGGCGTTGAAACGCTGCTCCAGCTGCTCGCCGTAGTCAGCCCAGAAGGTCACGTCGATGGCCACCTGGTTGGCGATGTTTTCCGGGGTGGTCGACATCAGGCTCAGACGCTCCGGCGCCAGCAGCTCGATGGCCTGCTTGTTGGCCGGGCCGTAGGCGATGTTCTCCGAGTAGGTCTTCTGCGCTTCGGGTTTGACCGAGAAGGCGATGAACTGCTTGGCCAGCTCGGCGTTCTTGGCGCCACGCGGAATGGCCCAGGAGTCGAAGTCGTAGATGCCGCCGTTCCACACTACTTGTAGGTTGCTTTCGCCCTGCACCGCCGCGATGCGGCCGTTGTAGGCCGAGCTCATCACCACGTCGCCGGAGGCGAGGTACTGCGGCGGCTGAGCGCCGGCCTCCCACCACTGGATATTGGGCTTGAGTTCGTCAAGTTTCTTGAACGCACGATCCTGGCCTTCCTTGGTGGCCAGCACCTTGTATACGTCCTTGACCGGCACGCCGTCGGCCATCAGGGCGAATTCCAGGGTGTACTTGGCGCCCTTGCGCAGGCCGCGCTTGCCCGGGAATTTCGCTACGTCCCAGAAATCGGACCAACTGGTCGGTGCGGCGCTCATTTTGTCGGCGTTGTAGGCCAATACCGTGGACCACACGAAGAAGCCCACGCCGCACGGCTGGATGGCGCCGTCGATGAAGTTGGCTTCATCGCCGAACTGGGCCGGCTCGAGCTCCTCGAACAGACCTTCGTCGCAACCGCGGGCCAGCTCCGGCGACTCCACCTCCACCAGATCCCAGCTCACGCTGCGGGTGTCGACCATGGCTTTGACCTTGGCCATTTCACCGTTGTATTCGCCGCCCAGCACCTTGTTGCCGGTTTCCTTCTCGAAAGGTTCGTAGAAGGCCTTGACCTGCGCCGCCTTGTTCGCGCCGCCGAAGGAAACCACGGTTAGGTCCACCGCCAGTACCGGCATGGCACAGCTAACGCCCAGGGCCAACGCCGCGAGCTTCAGGGATTTCGTCATTCTTATCAGCTCCTCTGTGTTACGGGGTAAAGGTGAAGCACTGCGCGAAAGGCTCACTCGACTTGGAGTGGATCCAGCGCGCGGACATGCTCGACAGACCAGCCGAGCGGAACCAGGTCACCAACCGCCAGCGCCGGATCGAGCTCAGCTACGGGTTGCTTGACGTAGAAATCGGATTTGCCGCAGACCTCCAGGCGGATGCGCACGTGGTCGCCCAGGTAAATGAACTCGGCGATACGCCCGGAGAAGCGGTTCGGGCAGGCCTCGCTGTGGCCGTTGAGGCGAATGCGCTCGGGGCGGATCGACAGGCTCACCGCCTCACCGACGGCGCCGACGTTGACCGCTGTGGCGCGCACTTCCTCACCGCGCGCCAGGCGCACCACGCACTGCTCGCCATCGCGACTGACCAGCTCGCCAGTCAGACGATTGTTCTCGCCGATGAACTGGGCAACGAAGGTGTTGTGCGGCGCCTCATAGAGTTCGCGCGGCGGCGCGATCTGCTGGATCTCGCCCTGATGGAACACGGCCACGCGGTCGGACATGGTCAGCGCCTCGCCCTGGTCGTGGGTGACGTAGACCACGGTCACGCCCAGGCGCTGGTGCAGGTGCTTGATCTCCATCTGCATGTGTTCGCGCAGTTGCTTGTCCAGCGCGCCGAGGGGTTCGTCCATCAGCACCAGCTGCGGCTCGAACACCAGCGCACGGGCCAGGGCCACACGCTGCTGCTGACCACCGGAAAGCTGGCCGGGGTAACGGTTGCGGAAGCTGTCGAGTTGCACCATCGACAGCGCGCGCTTGACCCGCTCGCTGATATCGGTGCGCGACATGCCGCGCACGCTCAGCGGGAAGGCCAGGTTCTCGGCCACGGTCATGTGCGGGAACAGCGCGTAGTTCTGGAACACCATGCCGATGTCGCGCTTGTGCGGCGGCAGTTTGTTCAGCGAGCGGCCATCGAGGAGGATTTCGCCAGCGGTCGGCGTCTCGAAACCGGCCAGCATCATCAGGCTGGTGGTCTTGCCGGAACCGGACGGGCCGAGCAGGGTCAGAAACTCACCCTTGCGGATATCCAGGTTGAGGTCTTTGACGATCAGCGTTTCGCCGTCATAGCTCTTCTGTACGCCACGGAAGCTCACCAGTACATCGTTTGCCATCACACCACACCCTTGTTCTTGTCTCAGGCCGATGACTCAAGAGTAGGTCGACAAGACCGGGTGAAAAATCGGGCGGGATGACAAGCTGATATCAGGCGCGAGGAAATTCTTGTGTAGGGATTGCCCTACAAATTCCGAGTAATCGCATCGGTTATACAGCGCATGAAAACCGTGGGAGCGGCTTCAGCCGCGAAGCTCCGGTGGGCGATTCATCGCGACTGAAGCGGAGTGCCGCCCAGCCGCTCCTACGAAAGCGGTCGCTCAGACCAGGCGATGCTCCATGGCGTAACGCACCAGATCCGCCATCGAATGCGCGCCAAGCTTCTGCATCAGGCGCGCCTTGTGTGTGCTCACGGTCTTGTTGCTGATCGCCAGGTGCAGAGCGATGTCGTTGACGCCTTCGCCGCGTACCAGACGCTCGAACACCGAGAACTCGCGCTCGGACAGTTGCGCATGGGGCGGACGCGAATCGGTCAGGCCGACCTCGAAGACCATGCGGTCGGCCAGCGCCGGGTCGATATAGCGACCACCACTGGCCACCTTGCGAATCGCGGTGATCAGCAGCGCCGGGTCGCTGTCCTTGGTGGCATAACCGGCGGCACCAGCCTTGAGCGCACGCGCCGCCATCTGCGCCTCGTCGTGCATCGACAGCACCAGAATCGCCGGGGCCTCGCTCAGCGCACGGATACGCGGAATGGCCTCCAAACCGTTGACACCGGGCATGGAGATATCCAGCAGCACCACGTCGCAAGGCGTGCGCCGCAGCACCTCGAGCAATTGCTCGCCGTTACATGCCTCGCCCGCTACCTCGAGATCGCGTGCCATGCCGATCAGTTGCTTGATGCCTTCCCGCACGATGGTGTGGTCTTCGGCTACCAGTACCCGAATCACGCTGCGATCTCCTCTTCCAGATTGATGCGCGCGCACAGGGTAGTGCCCTCGCCCGGCTGGCTGTCAATCTGCAACTGGCCACCAAGCATGAGCATGCGCTCCTGCATGCCGACCAGGCCGAAAGATTGCCCCGGCTTGCGCAGCACCGGATCGAAGCCCTTGCCATCGTCGACCACCGACAGACACAGGCTGCCGCACTCCTGCCACAAACGCACCTCGACGCTGTGCGCGCCAGCGTGGCGCATGACGTTGGTCAGCGCCTCCTGAAGAATGCGGAACATGCCGATGGCCTGGGCATCCGGCAGATGCGGCAGGTGCTCCGGCACTTCGACCAGGCAAGGAATCTGCGTGCGCTCCTCGAAGCGCCGCACTTGCCACTCGATGGCCGAGGCAATGCCGGCATCGAGAATCGGCGGCCGCAGCGCCGTGGCCACATCACGCACCAGCTGGAACAACTGGGCGATCAGACGCTTCATGCTCGCCAGGCGCTCGTCCAGCTCGGGCATCTGCCCGGCGCAAACCAGCTCGCACATCGCCGTCTCCAGCTTGAGCACCGTCAGCACCTGGCCCAGTTCGTCATGCACTTCGCGGGCGATGCGCGCCTTCTCTTCCTCACGCACGCTTTCCAGGTGCGCCGACAGTTCGCGCAGACGCGCCCGCGAATGGCCAGTGCCAGCTCGGCCAGCTTGTTCTCGGTGATATCCCAGAGGATGCCGTCCCACACCACCCGGCCATTGCCCAGCGGACGCGCGGTGGTACGAATGTCCGCCCACAGCACCTCCTGCTCGGCGGTGAGGATGCGCCCCTGCCAGTACCAGTCGCTTTCGCCTTCCAGCGCCAGCGTCTGGCTGTTCAGATAGCTGTTCAGATCCTGCGGATGCACCAGGCTGCGGATGCCGCGCTCCTCCCGCTGCAGCTCCTGCGCCGGCCAGCCGACCATGTCCTGGCTGGCCTCGCTGATGTAGGCAAAGTTGACCACCGCTCCCGGCCCGGCGCGCTCCAGGCGAAACACCAGGCCAGGCACGTTGCCGGCAATGCCCTTGAAGCGCGCCTCGCTCTCCTCCAGCGCCGCACGAGCGCGACGGTGTTCGGTGACATCGCTGAGAAACACCACCAGGTACTCGGCCTGGCGATAGCGTAGAAAACTCAGCGATACGTCAGCCGGCATGCGGCTGCCATCGGCGCGCAGGCAGTCGACCTCGAAGCTGGGTGAACCCTCGTCCTGCTCGCGCACGCGCTTCCACAGGTTGAGCCAGCGGTCCATATGCAGGCCGGGCTCCAACTGACTCAATGGCTTGTCCACCAGCTCACCGGGGGCGTAGCCGAGCATGCGTTCGGCAGCGCGGTTGGCGTAGCGCAGGTGACTGTCCCAGTTGACCCAGAGAATGCCCACCGTGCTGTGGTCGATGGAGAACTGACTCAGGCGCAATGCCTCGGCGGCCTGCTGGTGACGATCCAGCTCGCCACGTGCGCCCAGCAGCCCTCGCTCGAGCAAACGCGTCTGCTGTCGTTGCCGATAAAGCGCGGTTGCCCCCAGCATCAGCAGCAGGCCGAAAAATAGCGCGAGCGTCTTCCAGAAGCCGACGAAATCGGTGGACTGCGGATAGCGCAAAGGCATCCAGGTGTCGCGCAATTCCTCCAACTCGCGAGCCGGCAGTGCCTTCAGGGTCTGATCGACGATGCCGGACAACAGCGCTTGATCGCGGCGCGTGGCCAGGCGCAGGAGCTGCGGCAAACCGATGTCGCCAACGATGCTCAGGCTGGAGAAACGTGATTCGCGCAGCAACAGGCTGAGGCTCGCCTCGTCCAGCACCGCATAGCTGACCTCCTGATTCAGCACCAGCAACAGCGCCGAACGCTCCGAAGGCGTCGCCCGCAGACGCAGGTTGGTATGAGTGCGCTCCAGATATTCGGCAGCCTGGCTCGGCGAGCGCAGGGCCACCATCTGCTCCAGCGGCAACTGGTCGAGGTCCACCGCACCATTGCCGCTGCGCTCGCCGACTACCAGATGCGGTACTCGCAGGTAAGGCATGGAGTAATGCCAGATGCGCAGGCCGGCCGGTGTCTGCTGCAGGCCTGGCGCCAGATCCACCTCGCCCGCACTGGCTGCCCGTTCCAGCGCCTCCAGATTCGGATACAGGCGCCAGTCCGGCGCGACGCCCATGCCTTCGAGCAGACGCTGCATCAGCTCGACATTGGCGCCCGTCAACTGTCGGTTCTGGCCACGCAGAACCCAAGGCGCCTGCTGGATCAGGCCCACGCGCAGCACGGGATGCTCCTTGAGCCAGGCGCGCTGCTCGGCATCGAAAGCCGGACGCAACGGCATGCGCGCGCTCTCGGCCCAGACGGTAGACATAGCCAGCATCAGCAGGAGGGCGAGGGAACGAAGAAGGAAATTCATGCACGGCGAATCCGGTGACGCGATCCCCTACCTTACTCCAGTCTTGCGCCAATCGCCTGACAAAAGCGGAGCCCGGCATTAGGCTCTGTAGCAGACGATCAGGAGCCTCATCGATGCGCCTTCATTCACTAGCACTGCTCGGTTTCTGCCTGCTCTCCTGTCCCGCGGCCTGGGCCGAGGAGCCGGCCGAGGATGCGCCGGCTGATAGCGCCGACGCCCCCGCGGCGAGCGAACGCCCGCTGTTGCCCGAACGCAGCATCAGCGACGCGCAGACACTGGAGCAACGTCTGGACAAACGTGAGCAGCAGATGCTGCAGGCCGGCGCCGAAAGTTTTCTTGCCCTGTGGCTGCCAGCCAACGTCGGCGAGCCCAGTGGGGCGGTGATTCTGCTGCCCGCTGATGTGGAAAACGCCGACGGCGCCGCCGCAATCGGCCCGCTGCGACGCAAGCTGCCCGACGCCGGTTGGCACAGCTTGAGCCTGACGCTGCCGGACCCGGACGGTGACCCGCTGCCACTGCGCACTGCCGCCACTGCAACAGCGGCACCGCAAAGCGATACCACCACTACCGAGAGCGCTCCTGCCGTCGAGAGCGCGTCCGACGCGACCGTAGACGAGGCTGCACAACCAGCGGGCAGCGGCGCGATCAGCCCGGAGCAACGGCGTCTGGCGCATGCCGGACGGGTGATGGCGCGCATCGATGCCGCCATCGCCTTCGCCAACCAGCAGCAGGCCAGGGCTATCGTCCTCCTCGGTCATGGCAGTGGCGCTTACTGGGCTGCGCGCTACCTGAGCGAGCGCCAGCCGGACAACGTGCAGAATCTGCTGATGGTGGCAGCCGAACTACCTGCCGGTTTCGCGCCGCCACTGGATGAGATGGTCGCGCAGCTGGCCGTGGCCACCGGCGACTTCTTCTACAAGGACCAAGCCACCGACCGCATGGCTGCGTTGAAACGCCTGCAGGCGAGCAAGCGAGCCAAGCTGCCCAACTACATCCAGGTAGCGATGAAAGCTCTGCCGGGTAACCTGGATGTTCAGCAAGAGCAGCTTTACCGCCGTCTACGTGGCTGGTTGACGCAGCATATTCGCACCGCAGGCAGCTAGCAGTCCGTTGAAAACTACCTGCTAGCGAATGCCTCGGCGCTGGCGAATCAGCGCATAGGCCTGATGCAGTTGGCGCGTGGTGTCGGTGGCTTCACGAATGCGCTCAGGCGAGGCGCCGGAGCCGGCCAGTTTGTCCGGGTGATGGCGGCTGAGCAGGCGCCGGTAGGCGCGCTTGATCTGCTCAGGCTCGCTGCCTTCATTGACGCCCAACAGGCGCAGCGCCTCCTGGTAACTGCCGCCAGCCGGTGCCGGCTGCTGACTGCGACGCGGTGCGTATTCCTCGCCCAGGCTATCGAGCCGGGTGCTGTCCCAGCCAAGCCACTTGCCCCAGAGCAGAATCAGCTCATGCTCACTGGCCGATACCCGTCCATCGACCCAGGCCATGCGCCAGCAGGCCCGCAGCATGGCATCGGCGCGCTCACGCTGACGCTGCAGCGGCGTACGCAGGTTGTCACGCCCGGTCTTGCCCCGGGCGAAGGCCTCGATGGCACGTCGCTGAGCCGCAGCGTCCAACCCCAGCCTTTGCATTTCCGAGCGAGCCTGCTGGATATGGCTCTGCACCACCCGACCGTCACTCTTGGCCAGACGCCCCAGCATCAGAAACAGCAGGTCGTCATCCGACGGCGCCGCACGACCGCCCAGACGCTCACGCAGATTGTCCCAGCCATGCAGGCGCAAACGACGATCCAGCACCTGCCCGAGCAGACCGCCCAGCAGAGCACCTGGGATGCTGGCCAGGGCGAGCCCGGCCGCTGCCCCGAGCATGGTGGCCGGCCACAACACCTAGCGTGCCTCCTGTAGCAAGCGCTCGACTTCGGCCAGGCGCTCGTGCGTACCGACATCGACCCAGCAGCCGCCATAGTGCTCGCCGCTGACCTGCCCGGCCGTCATCGCCTCACGCAGCAGCGGCGCCAGCTTGAAGGCGCCTGGAGCACAGGCCGCGAACAGGCGCGGATGCAGCACGGCAAGACCGCTATAGGTCAGCCGCTCACCCATCGTGCCGCTGTCCTGCACCTGGCCGGCCGCCAGAACGAAATCGCCCTGCGGGTGATGCGCCGGGTTATCCACCAGCACCAGATGTGCCAGACCGGCGAGCGGCTCACGCAACGCGGTGAAGGGGTAGTCGGTGAAGACATCGCCATTGACCACCAGAAATGGCTCGGCACCCAACAGCGGCAGCGCCTTGAAGATGCCGCCCCCCGTTTCCAGCGGCTCACCTTCGGGGGAATAGACGATACGCACGCCGAAGCGCCAGCCATCGCCGAGGTAGTCCTCGATCTGCTTGCCTAGCCAGGCGTGGTTGATCACCAGCTCGGTGAAGCCTGCAGCAGCCAGGGCGCGGATGTGGTACTCGATCAACGGCACGCCCGCCACCTGCACCAGCGGTTTTGGCGTATGCAGCGTCAAAGGACGCATGCGCTCGCCCTTGCCCGCCGCGAGGATCATCGCCTTCATACACGTGCCCCTTCATCTTTCGCCAGGCTGGCAAACAGCTCACCCAGCTCGACGAGCTCCGGCCGACGCGCCAGCACAGCTTCTATATAAGAGAAGAAACGCGGCACATCGCCGAGATACTTGGGCTTGCCATCGCGGTGGCAGATGCGCGCGAAGATGCCGATGACCTTGAGGTGGCGCTGCACACCCATCAGATCGCTGGCGCGCAGAAAGTCGTCGAACGAGGCCTGCACCAGAATGCCCGCCGCCCTGGCACGCTGCCAATAATCCTGCAGCCAGGCGTGCACGCGCGCCTCGGGCCAGCTGAGAAAGGCATCCTTGAACAGGCAGGTGATGTCGTAGGTGACCGGGCCGTTGACGGCATCCTGGAAATCCAGCACGCCGGGGTTGGGCGAGCTCTGCATCAGGTTGCGCGGCATGAAGTCGCGGTGCACGACCACCTTGGGCTGCGCCAGGGCGCTGTCGATCAACAGGCGACTGATACGCTGCCAGGCGGCGTCCTGCTCGGCGGTAAAGCTGCGCCCCAGGTGACGCTGCACGTACCACTCGGGAAACAACTGCAACTCACGGCGCAGCAACGCCTCGTCGTAATGCGGCAGGTGCCTGTCGAGGGGCAAACGCTGCTGCTGCAGCAAGGCCTCGATGGCATCGTCGAACAACTCGTCGGCATTGTGTTCGTTTATCACGTCCAGATAGGTCTGGCGGCCCAGGTCATCGAGAATCAGGAAGCCCTGCTCGAGATCGGCAGCCAACACCTGCGGCACATGCACACCGGCGCTGGACAGCAATGCCGCGATACGCACGAAGGGCTCGCAGTTTTCCTGAGGTGGCGGCGCATCCATCAGGATCAGGCTGCGCTCACCGGCCTGCCAACGAAAATAGCGGCGAAAGCTGGCGTCGCTGCTGGCGGGAGTGAGCTCGGCCTCAGGCACCACTCCCCATTCGCGTGCTGCGAAGAGGGGGGGCAGTTGCTCGGCGAGCCAGGTTTGCAGCTGTTGCAGACGTACATCGTGTTCAGACATCAAGGGGTCTCCGACGGCGCTAGCCGTTGCGCGGGTCATGCTTTATTATCCAGCATCTTTTTCAGCCCATCGAGAGGCGTGCGGGCCCTGGGCCGATAGCGCGCAGGAAGCCCGGACTAACAAGATGGCAGTAAAATACCCCGCGTTCCGCAAGAAATTCCCGCTGCTGGTCACCGGCAGCCTCCTGGCCTTACAGCCCGCGTTCAGCCTACAGTCCTTTGCCGCCGAGCAATACGATTGCCAGGCGTCGCCCACGGGCGGCTGGGCCTGCGCGCCGAAATCAGTGGCCAGCGCCCTGCCCCCGCGCCCGGTGCACAGCCGTGATGCTGTCAGCACCGGTGGAGCCAGCAACGAGGCGGTAGCCAAGCAGGAGGCTGCCCCGGTGCTGGTCACCGAAAGCAAGGGCCGCGCCCTCGCCTCGCGCAGCCCCGATTACAGTCACTTGGACTGGGTCCCGCGCGATAAGTTGACTGCCGCGCAACTGGCCGAAGCCGGCCCTTATTGCGCAGGCACCTATGTCGAACCGCTGCGCCCCGGCATGGATGACACCACGCCGCTGGACGAGTCGCCGATGTTCGTTTCCGCCAAAGCCTCGCGCTTCGAGCAGGAAAAACAGATCGCCACCCTCGCCGGTGACGTCGTCCTGCGCCAATCCGGCATGCAGGTCGAGGCCGACGAAGCCAGCCTGCACCAGACGGAAAACCGTGGCGAGCTGGTCGGTAACGTACGCCTGCGCGACAAGGGCATGCTGGTGGTCGGCGACCGCGCCGAACTGCAACTGGATAACGGCGAAGCGCGTATCGACAATGCCGAATACGTGATGCACCAGGCCCACGTGCGCGGTAGCGCGCTCTACGCCAAGCGCGAAGAGACCGCGATCATCCGCCTCAAGGATGGCACCTATACCCGTTGCGAACCGGGCGACAATGCCTGGCACCTGAAGGGCAACAACGTCACCCTGAATCCGGCGACCGGCTTCGGCACCGCGACCAACGTGACGCTGCGGGTCAAGGACATTCCGGTGTTCTACACCCCGTACATCTACTTCCCGATCGACGACCGTCGCCAGTCCGGCTTCCTGCCGCCGAGCATCGGCACCTCCAGCGACACCGGTTTTTCGCTGCAAACGCCGTATTACTTCAACCTGGCGCCGAACTACGACGCCACGCTGTACCCGACCTACATGGCCAATCGTGGCCTGCTGATGGAAGGTGAGTTCCGCTACCTGACCGAGAGCAGCGAAGGCCAGGTCGGCGGCGCATGGCTGAATGACGACGAAGACGAGCGCAAACTGCAGTCCGAGTACGAAGATCAGCGCTGGATGTACAGCTGGCAGCACAAGCAGGGCCTGAACTCGCGCCTGCTCGCCGAAGTCGACTACACCGACATCAGCGATCCCTACTACTTCCAGGATCTCGATACCGACCTGGGTATCGACAAGCAGACCTATGTCAACCAGCGCGGCACCCTGACCTATCGTGGTGACAGTTACCGCGCGCGGCTGAACCTGCATGCCTACGAACTGGCCAACATCACCGATGTGACGCCGTATGACCGTCTGCCGCAGATCACCCTTGACGGCAAGCTGCCGTTCAATCCGGGTGGTCTGGACTTCACCTACGGTACCGAGTACGTGCGGTTTGATCGCAACCTGCGCTCGGGCAACTACGTAAACGAAGATGGCGTAGATGAAGGCCCTTGGTATGACGCTCGCCTCAGAGGCCTTGCCCGGGCGGAGGGTCAGCGCCTGCATGTCGAGCCAGCTGTCAGCCTGCCGCTGAACTGGACCTGGGGTTTCCTCAAGCCTCAGATCAAATACATGCAGACTCAATACGACCTGAGCCTAGATAGTATTGGTAAAGGTAATGGCCCTAACGGATTGCTGCCCGAACAGCAATACAAATCCTCCCAGAATCGTGGTGTAGGCCTGTTCAGCGTCGACAGCGGTCTTTACTTCGACCGCAACACCCAGCTATTCGGCAAGGATTTCCGTCAGACCCTGGAACCGCGCGCGTTCTACCTTTACGTCCCAGAAGAAGACCAGACTGATATCCCTGTTTTCGACAGCGGCGAGTCAAGCTTCAGCTATGCCTCGCTATGGCGTGAAAACCGCTTCAGTGGCAAGGATCGCATCGGCGATGAGAACAAGCTGTCGCTAGGCGTGACCAGCCGCTGGATCGAGTCGAATGGTTTTGAGCGTCAGCGCTTTAGCATCGGCCAGGCCTTCTACTTCGAAGACCGCAAGGTACAGATGCCGGGTATTGACTACCGCACTCGCGAAGATGCCACCTCCGACGTATCGCCCTACGCGCTGGAGTACCTGTATCGCTTCAACCGCGACTGGCGCTTCTCGTCGACCTTCAACTGGGATCCGGATCAACGCAGTACCCGCTCGGGTAGCGCAATGTTCCACTACCAGCCGGAAGACAACCCGAACAAGGTCGTCAACCTGGGCTATCGCTACCGCAACGACACCATGCGCTACGACCGCGAGAGCAGCCAATGGGTCTTCGGCGGCGACTACGGCAGGCCGGGCGACCCTTACTACATCAAGGACTACTACAAGATCGACCAGCATGACTTCTCCGTCATCTGGCCACTTGCGCCACAGTGGAGCCTGATCTCGCGCTGGCAGTACGACTATGGCCGCAACCGTACCCTCGAAGCCTTCGGCGGCTTCGAGTACGACAGCTGCTGCTGGAAGCTGCGCCTGATCAACCGTTACTGGATCGATTACGACGAAGTCAGCCTCAACCCATCGCGCAACGACGAGCCGGATCGCGGCATCTTCCTGCAGATCGTCCTCAAGGGCCTCGGTGGCGTTGTGGGCAACAAGGTGGAAACTTTCCTCGACCAAGGCATTCAAGGTTACCGTGAACGTGAAGACCAAGCTTTCTGATCGCCTGCGCCCCCTGCTATTGGGCGCAGCACTGCTGGCGGCAACGGCTCAGGCCCAGGTTCGCCCACTGGATCGCGTCGTGGCCATCGTCGACAACGACGTGGTCATGCAGAGCCAGCTCGACGCTCGCCTGCGTGAAGTGCAACAGACCATCGACAAGCGCGGTGGCGCCCTGCCTCCGGAGAATGTACTCAGCCAGCAGGTGCTCGAACGCCTGATCATCGAGAACATCCAGCTGCAGATCGGCGAGCGCTCCGGCATTCGTATCACCGACGAAGAGCTGAACCAGGCCATGAGCACCATCGCCCAGCGCAACGGCATGAGCCTGGAGCAGTTCCGCGAAGCGCTGGCTCGTGATGGCCTGTCCTATGCCGATGCCCGTGATCAGGTGCGTCGCGAGATGATCATCAGCCGTGTGCGTCAGCGCCGCGTGGCCGAACGCATCCAGGTCACCGACCAGGAAGTGCAGAACTTCCTCGCCTCCGACCTGGGCAAGATGCAGCTGTCGGAAGAGTTCCGTCTGGCCAACATCCTGATTCCAGTTCCCGAGGGCGCGTCCTCCAGTGAAATCCAGGCCGCCGAGCGGCAGGCGCAGGAGGTGTATCAGCAGCTGCAGCAAGGCGCAGACTTCGCCCAACTGGCGATTTCCCGTTCGGCCAGTGAAAACGCGCTGGAAGGCGGCGAGATGGGCTGGCGTAAAGCCGGTCAGCTGCCGCCACCGTTCGACAACATGATCAGCCAGCTGAACCCGGGCGAAGTCACCGAGCCGGTGCGCACGCCGGGTGGTTTCATCATCCTCAAACTGATCGAGAAACGTGGTGGCGATACTCAGGTGCGTGACGAAGTGCATGTTCGCCACATTCTGATCAAGCCCAGCGAGATTCGCAGCGAAGAAGAAACCCGTCGCCTGGCCGAGCGCCTGTACCAGCGCATCGTCGATGGCGAGGACTTCGCCGAACTGGCGAAGAACTTCTCGGAAGATCCGGGTTCTGCACTCAATGGCGGCGACCTGAACTGGATCGACCCCGAGGCGCTGGTGCCCGAGTTCCGTGAAGTGATGAACAACACTGCCAGCGGCGAGCTGTCCAAGCCGTTCAAGAGTCCTTACGGCTGGCACGTGCTGCAGGTCATGGGCCGCCGCGCCACTGACAGCAGCGCGCAGTTCCGCGAGCAACAGGCCGCAAACCTGCTGCGTAACCGCAAGTACGACGAAGAGCTGCAGGCCTGGCTGCGCCAGATCCGCGACGAAGCCTACGTCGAGACCAAGCTGTAACAGCGGTATCGCTCCAAAAGCCCGGCCAAGTGCCGTAATGCTGTTCACTTAAGGTTGCACACGTTTGGCTCCCCTCTCCCATTTATGGGAGAGGGGCTGGGGGAGAGGGCAGAAAACACCGCAAAACTGCCAGTTTCCCCCTCTCCCTAACCCTCTCCCCCGGAGGGGCGAGGGGACTGATCGAGCTCGACCGTTTCTTAAGTGAACAGCATTACGGCCAAGTGCCGGGCTTTTTCGTTATTGGCCCGGCAGCGTAAACTGACGCCCCAGCCCGCACAGAGAGCGACCATGACTGCGCAGCACTGCTTTGCCCTCACACCTGGCGAGCCCGCCGGTATCGGTCCCGATCTCTGCCTGCTGCTAGCCCGGCAGGCGCAGCCAGTGCCTCTGGTCGCCATCGCCAGCCGCGAGCTACTGGCAGAACGCGCGAAGCAACTGGGGCTGAATATCGAATTGCTGACCGTCGGCCCGCAGCAATGGCCAAACAGCCCCGCAGCGGCTGGCGGCCTCTACGTCTGGGATACGCCCCTGGCGACACCTGCCGTCCCCGGCAAACTGACGCCCGCCAATGCTGCCTATGTGCTGCAGACCCTCACCCGCGCTGGCCAAGGCTGCCTGGACGGGACATTTGCCGGGATGATCACGGCGCCCGTACACAAGGGCGTGATCAACGAAGCGGGTATCGCCTTCTCTGGCCACACCGAGTTTCTCGCCGAACTGACCCACACCCAGCAGGTGGTGATGATGCTGGCGACCCATGGTCTACGCGTCGCCCTGGTCACCACGCACTTGCCGCTTAAGGATGTCGCCGCCGCCATCACCGCCGAGCGCCTGGAACGCGTCACGCGCATCCTCCACGCAGACCTGCAAGGCAAGTTCGGTATCGCCCAGCCGCGAATCCTGGTCTGCGGTCTCAACCCCCACGCCGGCGAAGGCGGGCATCTGGGCCGTGAGGAAATCGAGATCATCGAACCGACGCTGGAGCGTCTGCGCAGCGAAGGCATGAACCTGATCGGCCCGCTGCCGGCCGACACCCTGTTCACCCCCAAGTATCTCGACCATGCCGATGCCGTACTGGCCATGTACCACGACCAGGGCCTGCCCGTGCTCAAGTTCAAGGGCTTCGGTGCGGCGCTCAATGTCACGCTGGGCCTACCGATCATCCGCACCTCGGTGGATCATGGTACTGCCCTGGATCTGGCCGGTACCGGCAAGGTGGACATCGGCAGCCTGCAGGTGGCACTGGAAACCGCCTACCAGATGGCCGCCAGCCGCCAGGAATGAACCCCTGAGACCGCGGCCCGCGCCCGCGGCGCCATTCGCTGGTAGACTGTGCGACTTTCTTTTTTGCATCCAGCCTCGAGCAACACGACTCGAGGCGTTGCGCGGAGCCGTACATGCCCGAATACCAACACCGCGCGCGCAAGCGCTTCGGCCAGAACTTCCTGCATGATGCCGGGGTGATCGACCGTATCCTGCGCGCCATTCGCGCCAAGGAAGATGAACGCCTGCTGGAGATCGGCCCAGGCCAGGGCGCCATTACCGAGGGTTTGCTCGGCAGCGGCGCACAACTCGACGTGATCGAACTCGACCTCGACCTGATCCCCATCCTGCAAAACAAGTTCGGCGACAATCCGCGTTTTCGCCTGAATCAGGGCGACGCACTGAAATTCGACTTCGCCCGCCTCGACGCGCCACCACGCAGCCTGCGCGTTGTCGGCAACCTGCCCTACAACATCTCCACGCCGCTGATTTTCCACCTGCTGGACAACGCACCGCTGATTCGCGACATGCACTTCATGCTGCAAAAAGAAGTGGTCGAGCGCATGGCCGCCGGCCCGGGCGGCGGCGATTGGGGGCGGCTGTCGATCATGGTGCAATACCACTGCCGCGTGGAACACCTGTTCAACGTCGGCCCCGGGGCCTTCAACCCACCACCCAAGGTCGACTCGGCCATCGTCCGTCTGGTGCCGCATGAAACCCTGCCGCACCCCGCCAAAGACCATCGCCTGCTCGAACGCGTTGTGCGTGAGGCCTTCAACCAGCGCCGCAAGACCCTGCGCAACACGCTCAAGCAATTGCTGCCCGCCGATGCCATCGAAGCGGCAGGGGTCGATGGCAGCCTGCGCCCCGAACAGCTGGATCTGGCCGCCTTCGTTCGTCTGGCCGACCAGTTGGCCCTGCAGCCCTCGGTTGCGGCGGACTAAACTGCATTCACGCTCAACGGATTCATCGCATGTCCGACCCTCGTTATCAGATCGACGTCAGCGTCACCACCCGCTACTTGGCCGCGCAGTCGCAGCCGGAGCAGAGCCGCTACGCGTTCTCCTACACCGTGACCATCGTCAATAACGGCGAGCTGCCCGCTCAGCTGTTGTCGCGCCACTGGATCATCACCGACGGCGACGGCCGCGTGCAGGAAGTGCGCGGCGCCGGCGTGATCGGCCAGCAACCGCATATCGAGCCCGGCGCCAGCCACACCTACAGCAGCGGAACGGTCATGACCACCCAGGTCGGCACCATGCAGGGCAGCTACCAGATGCTCGCCGAGGACGGCAAACGCTTCGACGCGACTATCGCGCCCTTCCGCCTGGCTGTACCGGGAGCCCTTCACTGATGGCGGTGTATGCCGTCGGCGACCTGCAGGGTTGCCTCAAACCGCTCAAGTGCCTGCTCGAGCAAGTGTCCTTCGATCCCGCGCAAGACCAGCTTTGGCTGGTCGGCGACCTGGTCAATCGCGGCCCGCAGTCGCTGGAGACTCTGCGTTTTCTCTACTCCATTCGCCACGCCGTGACCTGTGTGCTGGGCAACCATGATCTGCATCTGCTGGCCGTGGCCCACAACATCGAGCGTCTGAAGAAGGGCGATACCCTGCGCGAGATTCTCGATGCGCCGGACCGCAACGATCTGCTCGATTGGCTGCGCATGCAGAAGCTGGTGCACCACGACGCCGAGCGCAAGGTGACCCTGGTACATGCCGGCATCCCGCCGCAATGGACGCTGAGCAAGGCGCTGCGTCGTGCCGCCGAGGTCGAAGAGGCGCTGCGTGACGATGCCCGTCTGCCGCTGTTTCTCGATGGCATGTACGGCAACGAACCAGCCAAGTGGCACAAGGACCTGCATGGCGTAACCCGCCTGCGCGTCATCACCAACTATTTCACCCGCATGCGCTTCTGCAAGGCAGATGGCACGCTGGACCTCAAGAGCAAGGAAGGCGCCGACAACGCGCCGCCCGGCTTCGCCCCCTGGTTCAGCCACCCGCAGCGCAAGATGCGCGGCGAGAAGATCATCTTCGGCCACTGGGCGGCGCTGGAAGGCAATTGCAGCGAACCAGGCCTCTACGCACTGGACACCGGCTGCGTCTGGGGTGGTGCGATGACCCTGCTCGACGTCGACAGCGGAGCACTGCACCGCTGCACCTGTCCCAAGGAATAAGCGCCCAAGGCGCCCCCAAGAATCACGCGAGGCACCAACATGAGCGAATTCAAGCGTATCTCCCCGCAACAGGCGCAGGAGCTGCGCGCCCAGGGCGCCGTGGTGGTCGACATCCGCGACCCACACAGCTTTGCCAATGGTCATATCAGCGGCTCGCGCCACCTGGACAACCACTCACTGCATGACTTCATCAGCCACGCCGACCTCGACGCGCCACTGATCGTCTCCTGCTACCACGGCAACTCCAGCCAGGGCGCCGCAGCCTACCTGGTCGCCCAGGGTTTCTCCGAGGTGTACAGCCTCGACGGTGGTTTCGAGTTGTGGCACGCCACTTACCCGAGCGAAACCGCGCAAAGCAGCGAAGAATAAATTTCTTCAGCCGGCAGGCCACGCCCGCTCTGGCCTGCCGCCCTTCCCCGACGCACGGTAACATCCCGTTATCGCTGTCCCGCCCTTGACGCTCTGCAGAACGAACTATTCTGTTAATCAGGCCATCCCACTCAAGGTAGAGCCGGCAAACCGGCATCGGGCCATCGGTAACGACTTTTGGGTTTTGGGGGATTCTTCCCGACTTGTATCCGAGCCGGGGTTACCCAGCACCTGCACGCACGACCGATCCTGAGCCAGCTTTCAGCATCGAGCGAGGTGAAGTCATGAGCATTTTCAGTCACTTCCAACAACGTTTCGAGGCGACCCGCCAGGAGGAGTACTCGCTGCAGGAGTACCTCGAACTGTGCAAGCAGGACCGCAGCGCCTACGCCACTGCGGCCGAGCGTCTACTGATGGCCATCGGTGAGCCCGAACTGCTGGACACCTCCAGCGATTCACGGCTGTCACGCATCTTCTCCAACAAGGTGATCCGCCGCTATCCGGCCTTCGCCGACTTCCACGGCATGGAAGAGTGCATCGACCAGATCGTCTCCTACTTCAGGCATGCCGCGCAGGGCCTGGAAGAGAAGAAGCAGATTCTCTATCTGCTGGGTCCGGTGGGTGGCGGTAAATCCTCGCTGGCGGAAAAGCTCAAGCAACTGATGGAGAAGGTGCCCTTCTACGCCATCAAGGGCTCGCCGGTGTTCGAGTCGCCGCTGGGGCTGTTCAACGCCACCGAAGACGGCGCCATTCTCGAAGAGGACTACGGCATCCCGCGCCGTTACCTCAGCTCGATCATGTCGCCGTGGGCCACCAAGCGCCTGCAGGAGTTCGGCGGCGACATCAGCCAGTTCCGCGTGGTCAAGCTGTACCCCTCAATCCTCAACCAGATCGCCGTGGCCAAGACCGAGCCGGGCGATGAGAACAACCAGGACATCTCCGCCTTGGTCGGCAAGGTGGATATCCGCAAGCTCGAGGAATACCCGCAGAACGACGCCGACGCTTATAGCTATTCGGGCGCGCTGTGCCGGGCCAACCAGGGCCTGATGGAATTCGTCGAGATGTTCAAGGCGCCGATCAAGGTACTACACCCGCTGCTGACCGCCACCCAGGAAGGCAACTACAACAGCACCGAAGGCCTCGGCGCGATTCCCTACAGCGGCATCCTGCTGGCCCACTCCAACGAGTCCGAGTGGCATAGCTTCCGTAACAACAAGAACAACGAGGCCTTCATCGACCGTATCTACATCGTCAAGGTACCGTACTGTCTGCGCGTGACCGATGAAATCCGCATCTACGACAAGCTGCTGATCAATAGCTCGCTGGCCAAGGCGCATTGCGCGCCAGACACGCTGAAGATGCTCGCGCAGTTCTCCGTCCTGTCGCGCCTGAAAGAGCCAGACAACTCCAACATCTACTCGAAGATGCGCGTCTACGACGGCGAAAACCTCAAGGACACCGACCCGAAAGCCAAGTCGATCCAGGAATACCGCGACAGCGCCGGTGTCGATGAGGGCATGAACGGCCTTTCGACCCGCTTCGCCTTCAAGATCCTGTCCAAGGTATTCAACTTCGACCCGCACGAGATCGCCGCCAACCCGGTGCACCTGCTGTACGTGCTGGAGCAGCAGATCGAGCAGGAGCAATTCCCGGCCGAAGTACGTGAGCGCTACCTGCGCTACATCAAGGAATACCTGGCGCCGCGCTATATCGAGTTCATCGGCAAGGAAATCCAGACCGCCTACCTGGAGTCCTACAGCGAATACGGGCAGAACATCTTCGACCGCTACGTGCTGTACGCCGACTTCTGGATTCAGGATCAGGAATACCGCGACCCGGAGACCGGCGAGATTCTCAACCGCGTGGCGCTCAACGAGGAGTTGGAGAAGATCGAGAAGCCGGCCGGCATCAGCAACCCGAAGGATTTCCGCAACGAGATCGTCAACTTCGTGCTGCGCGCCCGCGCCAACAACAACGGCAAGAACCCCACCTGGCTCAGCTACGAGAAGCTGCGCGTGGTCATCGAGAAGAAGATGTTCTCCAACACCGAGGATCTGCTCCCGGTCATCAGCTTCAACGCCAAGGGCAGCAAGGAGGATCAGCAGAAGCACAACGACTTCGTCAAACGCATGGTCGAGCGCGGCTACACCGAGAAGCAGGTACGTCTGCTATCGGAGTGGTACCTGCGGGTTCGCAAGTCTCAGTAAGCCTAATCCGGCGCGCGGCGCGTGCCGGGTCATTCGCTGCCTGCCTGTGGCTATGGGCAGGCTAGGGAGACGTCATGAGCTACGTGATCGACCGACGCCTCAACGGCAAAAACAAGAGCACGGTTAACCGCCAGCGCTTCCTGCGGCGTTACCGTGAACACATCAAGAAGGCGGTGGAGGAAGCCGTCAGCCGGCGCTCCATCACCGACATGGAGCACGGCGAGCAAATCAGCATTCCCGGTCGCGATATCGATGAGCCGGTGCTGCACCATGGCCGTGGCGGCAAGCAGACCATCGTCCATCCCGGCAACAAGGAATTCACCGCAGGCGAGCGCATCCCCAGGCCGCAGGGTGGTGGCGGTGGACGCGGCAGTGGCAAGGCGAGCAACTCCGGCGAAGGCATGGACGAGTTCGTCTTCCAGATCACCC
This sequence comes from Ectopseudomonas oleovorans, assembly GCF_003052605.1. Lineage (GTDB taxonomy): Bacteria > Pseudomonadota > Gammaproteobacteria > Pseudomonadales > Pseudomonadaceae > Aquipseudomonas > Aquipseudomonas oleovorans_A. The sequence continues at coordinate 58,465 of NZ_QASO01000125.1, forward strand.
AGGAGGAATTCCTCGATTTCATGTTCGAGGACCTGGAGTTGCCCAATCTGGTCAAGCGCCACCTGACCGGTGCGGAAACCTTCAAGACCGTGCGCGCCGGTATCAGCAACGATGGCAACCCCTCGCGCATCAACATCGTGCGCACCCTGCGTTCGGCCCACGCACGGCGCATCGCCCTGTCTGGTTCCAGCCGCGCCAAATTGCGCGATGCCAAGGCCGAACTGGAACGACTACGCCGGGAAGAGCCGGACAACTTCGGCGATATCCAGGCCATTCAGGAGGAAATCGAACGCCTCAGTGCACGCATCCATCGTGTGCCGTTTCTCGACACCTTCGACCTCAAGTACAACCTACTGACCAAGCAGCCCAACCCCAGCTCCAAGGCGGTGATGTTCTGCCTGATGGACGTCTCCGGATCCATGACCCAGGCCACCAAGGACGTAGCCAAACGCTTCTTCATCCTCCTGTACCTGTTCCTCAAGCGCAATTACGACAAGATCGACGTGGTCTTCATCCGCCACCACACCAGTGCCAAGGAAGTGGACGAGGAGGAGTTCTTCTATTCCCGGGAAACCGGCGGCACCATCGTTTCCAGCGCCCTGAAGCTGATGCAGGAAGTCATGGCCGAGCGCTACCCGGTCAACGAGTGGAACATCTATGCCGCCCAAGCGTCGGACGGCGACAACTGGAATGACGATTCACCGGTATGCAGGGATATATTGATCAACCAGATCATGCCGTTCGTGCAGTACTTCACCTACGTCGAGATCACCCCACGCGAACACCAGGCGTTGTGGTTCGAGTACGAACAAGTTGCCGAAGCCTTCGCCGAGAGCTTCGCCCAGCAGCAACTGGTGTCCGCCGCGGACATCTACCCGGTGTTCCGCGAACTGTTCCAGCGTCGTCTGGTGAGTTGAGGGCCAAGCCATGAATGCCAGCAGCAGAAAGCGCGAGCCGATCTCCACCGGTTCGGAATGGACCTTCGACCTGATCCGCCAGTACGACAAGGAAATCGCCCGCATCGCCGAGCGCTATGCGCTGGACACCTACCCCAACCAGATCGAGGTGATCACTGCCGAGCAGATGATGGATGCCTACGCCTCGGTGGGCATGCCGCTGGGCTACCACCACTGGTCGTACGGCAAGCACTTCCTCGCCACCGAAAAAGGCTACAAGCGCGGGCAGATGGGCCTGGCCTACGAGATCGTGATCAACTCCGATCCGTGCATCGCCTACCTGATGGAGGAGAACACCATCTGCATGCAGGCGCTGGTGATCGCCCACGCCTGCTACGGCCACAACAGCTTCTTCAAGGGCAACTACCTGTTCCGCACCTGGACCGACGCCAGCTCGATCATCGACTACCTGGTGTTCGCCAAGCAGTACATCATGCAGTGCGAGGAGCGTTACGGCATCGACGCGGTGGAAGAGCTGCTCGACTCCTGCCACGCGCTGATGAACTACGGCGTCGACCGCTACAAGCGCCCCTACCCCATCTCCGCCGAGGAAGAGCGGCGCCGGCAGAAGGAGCGCGAAGAACACCTGCAGAAGCAGATCAACGACCTGTGGCGCACCATTCCCAAAAGTGCGGACAAGGGCGGCGAGAAGGACAGCAAGCGTTTCCCCGCCGAACCACAGGAGAACATCCTCTATTTTCTGGAAAAACACGCGCCCCTGCTGGAACCCTGGCAGCGCGAGGTGATTCGCATCGTGCGCAAGATCGCCCAGTACTTCTACCCGCAACGCCAGACCCAGGTGATGAACGAAGGCTGGGCCACCTTCTGGCACTACACCCTGATGAACGACCTGTATGACGAAGGCCTGGTTACCGACGGCTTCATGATGGAGTTCCTGCAGTCGCACACCAGCGTGGTCTACCAGCCACCGTTCGACAGCCCCTACTACAGCGGCATCAATCCCTATGCTCTGGGTTTTGCCATGTACCGCGACATTCGCCGCATGTGCGAGAACCCCACCGAGGAAGACAAGCGCTGGTTCCCCGACATCGCCGGCAGCGACTGGCTGACCACGCTCAAGTTCGCCATGACCAGCTTCAAGGACGAGAGCTTCATCCTGCAGTTCCTCTCGCCCAAGGTGATTCGCGACTTCAAACTGTTCAGCATTCTCGACGACGACCAGAAGGACGAACTGCTGGTGCCGGCCATCCATGACGAACCCGGCTATCGCACCATCCGCGAATTGCTCGCCGCGCAATACAACCTGGGCAACCGCGAGCCCAATGTACAGATCTGGAACATCGACCGCCGTGGCGACCGCTCGCTGACCCTGCGCCATCAGCAACACGACCGCAAACCACTGGGCGACTCCACCGGTGAGGTGCTCAAGCACCTGCACCGGCTGTGGGGCTTCGACATCCATCTGGAGGTGTGCCAGGGCGATCAGTTGATCACCACTCAGCATGTGCCACCGCGCGGCAGCTCGGAGGGCGAAAGCGACTACCCGAGGCTGGACCTGATCATCCCGCCGATTTGAGCGCCTGCGCACCCGGCACGTTCTTCGGTATCCTCTGCGCTCAGTGGAGGAACATACATGCAGATCTACAAAGTCGGCGGCGCTGTGCGCGATCGCCTGCTTGGCCGTCCCGTAAGTGAAGTGGACTGGGTCGTGGTCGGCGCCAGCGCCGAGCAGATGCTCGAACTCGGCTATCGCCCGGTGGGCGCCGACTTTCCGGTGTTCCTGCACCCGCAAACGGGCGAGGAGTACGCACTGGCCCGTACCGAGCGCAAGAGCGGGCGCGGCTATGGCGGCTTCACCTTCCACGCCAGCCCCGACGTCACCCTGGAACAAGACCTGATCCGCCGCGATCTGACCGTCAATGCCATGGCCGAGGACGACCAGGGTAACCTGATCGATCCTTATAACGGCCAGCAAGATCTTGCAGCCCGCATCCTACGCCACGTTTCCCCGGCATTCGCCGAAGATCCGCTGCGTGTCCTGCGTGTGGCCCGCTTCGCCGCGCGCTATGCACCGCTCGGCTTCAGCGTCGCGACAGAAACCCTGATGCTGATGCGTGAGTTGGCAGAGTCAGGCGAACTGGCCCACCTCACCGCCGAACGCAGCTGGAAGGAAATCTCCCGCGCCCTGATGGAGCCGCGCCCGGACGTGTTCGTCCAGGTGCTGCGCGACTGTGGCGCGCTGGCCGCCCTGCTGCCGGAAGTGGACGATCTGTTCGGTGTGCCGCAACCGCAGGCACACCATCCGGAAATCGATACCGGCGAGCATGTGCTCAGCGTGCTGCGCCAGTGTGCGGAGCACGACCAGCCGCTGAACGTGCGCTGGGCCAGCTTGCTGCATGACGTCGGTAAAGGCCTGACGCCCGAGGATCAGTGGCCGCGGCATATCGCTCACGAGCAAAAGGGCCTGCGCCTGATCCAGGCGATCAACGCGCGCTGCAAAGCACCGCGCGACTGCGCCGAGCTGGCCATGCTGGTCGGTGAGTTTCATACCCATGGTCACCGCGCGCTGGAGTTGCGGCCCTCGACGCTGCTGGAACTGCTGCAACGCTTCGACGTGTTCCGTCGCCCGCAACGTTTCGTCGAATTCGTCGCCGCCTGCGAGATGGACGCGCGTGGTCGCCTGGGTCTGGAGCAGCGCGACTATCCACAAGCTGCTTACCTGCTCGGTGCTGCCGAAGCAGCGCGGCAGGTGCCGGTCAAACCGCTCGTGGAGAAGGGATTCAAAGGGGCGGAGCTGGGCGAAGCGCTCAACCGCGAGCGCCTGCAGGCGCTCAAGATCTACAAGGATCAATAGCCTTGTTGGCGCCGCGCAGCGATTCGTGGCCAGGCCGCAAATCTTTCTGAACGGCCACAATCGTTTTCGCCCCGGAGCGGGGCTCCTACACCGATATGCGCCCTCCCTGTAGGAGCCGCGCCTCGCGGCGAATCGTGGCCAAACCGCAAATCTTTCTGAACGGCCACAATCGTTTTCGCCCC
>NZ_QASO01000126.1 GCF_003052605.1 Ectopseudomonas oleovorans
TTGTGCGCCCAGCATGGGCGCACTCTTGGAGGTGCAAGTCCTCCCGTGAGCTGGCCACAGTGAACGAAGCGAAGCGCAACTGCGTAAGGGTGACCGAGCGTGGGGAGGAAGCGTGGAGCGTAATCTGCGAGCCGATGGACAAGAATCGGATATGAGGCGCTGCCGAGCAGGGCGAGCGGGCAAGGAATCGCGAAGCTCTCGTGGCCAAGGCGAAGCGGCGTAAATCCGGCGGTTGTGCAGAGAAGGAGTGCGTTCTTACCTGGGGAGATCTCGCTTTACGCCTGAAAGGGCGACGGTGCTTGATCGGAGCGAGAAGTCAGCAGAGGCCGTAGTAGTCGAATAGCTGAGCCACTGTAGGCTCGAAACACCAGACGAAGGGCCGAACGAGAAGGAGCATCAAACGTCTTGTCGATGAGCCGTGCATTGCATCAGATGCCTGTGAGAACGGGGCGGGGCGTCCAGGATCGAGGTGAAGCCTCGATGCTACCGTCCAGCGATGAAGCACGCCTCCCGCGCCAAGGGTTGGGGGATGCAGGGCGATGCCTGTTGGAACAGGTTGTCGCACAGGAGAATATGCAGCGCGCCTGGAAGCGCGTGAAGGCGAACAAGGGAGGTGCTGGGGTGGATCGCCTGGACATAGTGCAGACCGAAGCCCACCTCAGGCAGGTATGGTCGAGTATCCGACGGCAACTGCTGGCGGGAACCTACCAGCCATTACCAGTACGGCGCGTATGCATACCGAAACCAGACGGAAGTGAACGAGAGCTGGGCATCCCCAGTGTGACCGACCGTCTGATCCAGCAAGCGCTGCTGCAAGTGCTGCAACCGCTGATTGATCCCACTTTCAGCGAGCATAGCCATGGATTCCGGCCAGGTCGCCGAGCCTGGGATGCGGTTTTGTCTGCCCAACGGTATGCCCAAGAAGGCTACTGCGTCGTGGTGGACGTTGATCTGTCCCAGTTCTTCGACCGGGTCAACCACGACATCCTGATAGAGCGTTTGAGTAGGCGCGTGAATGATGCTGGCGTGATCCGGCTGGTGCGGGCCTATCTAAATGCTGGAATCATGGATGGTGGTGTAGTGATCGAGCGATTGGAAGGCACGCCGCAAGGTGGGCCACTGTCGCCACTACTGGCTAACGTGCTGCTCGACGAGGTGGATAAAGAGCTTGAACGCAAAGGACATCGTTTTGCCCGTTACGCCGACGACTGTAACGTCTATGTGCGCAGCCAGAAGGCTGGCGAGCGGGTGATGGCCCTCCTCAAACGCTGCTACGACAAGCTGCGCCTGAAGATCAATGAATCGAAAAGTGCAGTGGCGAGCGTGTTTGAACGTAACTTCCTCGGATACTGCTTATGGCAAACCCACGATGGTGAGGTGCGGCGTGCCGTTTCGAAGAAGGCACTGGGGGTGTTCAAGCAGCAGATCAGGCAGCGTACTCGCCGTAATGGCGGGCGCAGCCTTGCCGAGGTGATCGAAAAGCTTTGCAGCTATCTGCCGGGATGGAAAGGCTACTTCAGCTTGGCGCAAACCCCGCGAGTCTGGCGAAGGCTGGATGAGTGGATGCGTCGAAGGCTACGAGCCCTTCAACTCAAACAGTGGCGACGCGGCAAGACGATCTACCGGGAACTGCTTCGTTTAGGGGGTACGCAGAGCGTGGCGCAATCGGTTGCGGCGCTGAGTCGCCGCTGGTGGCATAACAGCCTGACTGCCGGACACCAAGTATTGACGATCAGCTATTTCGATCGTCTGGGCATGCCAAGACTCTCCTGACCTCAACATCTCGAACCGCCCGGTGCGGACCCGCATGCCGGGTGGTGTGGGAGGGGAACGGCGGTAGCCGTCCCCTATCCCGATTTTCTGGCCTAGAGATTTTCAGCGGCCTGCTCAAGCTGCTCGTTGTTCGACGCGCAATTGCTCGAACCAATCCAGCGTCTCGTCCCACAGACGCTGCGCCGCAGGGCGGAAATACCCCATATGACCGATAGCGCCCAGGCCCTCTGCCTGCGAGTCGAGCGTGCGCGCCTGATAGGGCGCATTCACATAGGCGGCCATGAAGGCATCGCGTGATGCGGGCGGTGCCCAAAGATCGTCCAGGCTGTTGAGCGCCACCATCGGTGTCTTCACCTGGGCGAAGCGCTCGGCCAGCCCCGGCATCTGCGGATCGTCGAAGAAATAGCGCGGGAAGCGGCACCAGCGTTTCCACTGACGGTACACGCCCAGCGGCAGATCCTCGCCCATGCCCAGTTTGCTCCAGGCCAGGTAGCCCTTGTAGCGCGTCATCAGCGGGCCTATCAGGCGCCACATGGCCAGCACGCGCACCTGCTCGGCCCTGGGCATCCAGCCGTGCCAACCAGCGCCGGTACCGAAGGTGTAGAAGCCGGCGACCTGATCATGGTTGGGCAGCAGGCCAAAGGCGTGACCGCCGAAGGAATGGCCGATCATGAACAGTGGGCGCTCGGCGTGCCGGTGTTGATCCACCGCGGCGGCCACGTCGAGATGGGCCCAGTCCAGATACTCCATCTCGAAACCACGCAGGCTGTCTGGCTTGGACTGGCCGATGCCGCGGTAGTCCAGGGTCATGGTGTTGAAGCCACGGCTGGCGGCGTGTTCGGCAAAACGGCGATAGAAACCTTGCGGCACCCCGGTGGCGCCAGCGATCAGCAGTTGCGCCTGCGGTCGCTCGGCGTGATAGCGCGTGGCGGCCAGTTGGTAGTCGTCGAGGGCGAGCAGGGGCAGGGTTTCGCGGCGGATGGCTGTGTTCATGCTGGCGGGGACTCCATGCGGTGCTGGCGGGTCAGGTGGAGCAGGGTGGCAACGGCCTGTTTCAGCGGCTCGCTGCTGCCGGCGACACGCGCTTGCAGCAGACCGCCTTCGTAGAGCGCGACGAACAGGGCAGCGAGTCCTTCTGGCTGTGGGTAACCGTGACGTTGCAACTGCTGCTGCAGTGCCTGGCGAATGGCGGCGAAGGTATTGGCCAGGGCTGCACGAATTTCATGATCTTGCGGGCCGCTTTCCAGGGCCACGGTGGCTAGCGGGCAGCCGCGCTCGAAGGCGCTTTCCTGCAACTGGCCAAGCGCGCCCTGTAGCCAGATAGTCAGCGCATCGAGTGGATCGGACTGGCGCTCGAAGAGCGCAGCGAACGCCTGCTCGGCGCGCTGGCCGACACGCTCGATGGCGGCCACGGCCAGTTCGGTCTTGCCGTTCGGGAAGTGGTGATAAAGGCTGCCCTTGGGCGCATCGGCGGCGGCCAGCAGTTCGTTCAAACCAACGCCATGCAGACCCTTGCGTTGCAGGGCATCGATCATGGCGTCGATCAGTTTGTCGCGAGTAGTCTTGGTCATGGCCTGGATTATGTAGACCGGTCGGTCTATCTGCCAGTGTCATTCAGGCCGCAGATGAGGGCATATCGGCATAGTGGAGCGCCGCCCAGTGGACGGCGCGAGGTATCAGGCCTGCTTGGCTACCCAGGCGGTATAGGCGTCGATGAATTTCTGCAGGAACGGCTTGATGCCGTCGCTGAGTACGCCGTTCTCGTCGAAGAAGTTGCCGGCGCCACCGAGATAAGCCTCCGGCTGCTGCAGCACATGCACGTCGAGGAACACCAGGCACTGGCGCAGGTGATGGTTGGCACCAAAGCCACCAACGGCACCCGGCGAGGCGCTGAGCACGGCGCCTGGTTTACCGCTGAAGGCGCTCTGGCCATACGGGCGTGAGCCGACATCGATGGCGTTCTTCATCGGCGCCGGGATCGAGCGGTTGTATTCGGGGGTGATGAACAGCACCGCGTCGGCCGCCTTGAGCTTGCTGCGAAACGGCGCATAGGAGGCCGGAGCGGTATCGCCGTCGGCGTCTTCGTTGTACAGCGGCAGGTCGCCGATCTCGAGGATTTCCAGATTCAGCGAGGCCGGCGCCAGGTCGGCCAGCGCCAGCGCCAGTTTGCGATTGATGGAGGCTTTGCGCAGGCTACCGACCAGCACGGCGACGTTGTAGGTCTTGCTCATGTGTACTCCAGAAGGTGTGGTGAGGAAGGAACAACCACTATAGACCCTGGATGTTTCAGCAGGTGCAGGGCACGCGCCTCGTCACTCGCCGAACGCGTCCAGCAGATCGTCGGCGAAGGCCTTCTGCGCCTCGCTGGCGGGATGGCCGCGATGGTTGGCCAGACGAAACTGCACGGTGAAATCCCACTTGCCGGGCAGCGCGCGCAAGCCGCCACGCTCTACCCAGGGCTGGGCGATGTGCTCGGGCAGATAGCCCAGGTGAGCACCGGAGAGGATGAACGCCAGGCTACCTTCGACCTGTTCGCAGCGCGCGCTGCTGCTGCCGCCTTGCCAGGGTTCGTCGGCTGCGATGAAGCGATAGGGATGCACCACGCGGTCGCAGGCCTGCAGGTCAGCGGCGCTCGGCGTCTCCCGGTCGAACAGCGGGTGCTGGCGCCCGCAGTACAGGCGCTGGCGCTCGGCGAACAGCGGCCGGTAGTCCAGCGCCGTCTGGCTGCCGGAGAAATAGCCGATGGCCAGTTGCAGCTGGTTCTGCAGCAGGCGCCGTTCCAGTTCGGCGGGCATGGCGCTGACCAGCTCGATCTGCACCGCCTGGTTGCGCCGGCGAAAACGCCCGATGGCATCGCCGAGGCGCTCCAGCACCTGGTCCGACAGCGCTTACGAGAGGCCGATGCGCAGCTCGTCGAGCAGCTTGTCGGCCATGCCCTGGGCCTCGCCCTTGAAGGTCTCGATGGCGGCGAACAGCTTGCGCGTGGCGGCCAGCACCTGCTCGCGGTGCTGCAACCGAACCTGCGCTACATCGGCAATGCCCGGCAGATCGACGACCTGGCCAAGGGCGAGACCTGCCTGGCGCTGACCTACACCGGTGACGCCGGCATGGCCGCTGCGCGCGCTGCCGAGGCCGAGCAGCCGTTCGAGGTGCTCTACCGCATTCCGCGCGAAGGCACGCTGATCTGGTTCGACACCATGGCCATTCCCGCCGACGCGCCGCATCCGGGCAACGCCCGTGCGTTCATCGACTTCATGCTGCAGCCCGAGGCCATCGCCGAGCTGACCAACGAGCTGTTCTTCGCCAACGCCAACCGCGCCGCCACGCCCCTGCTGGACGAGGCGGTGAGCGGTGACCCGGATATCTACCCGCCCGAAGCCGTGCGTGCGCGCCTGTTCGCCGAAGAAGTGCTGAGCCTGCGCGAGCAGCGTCAGCGCACGCGCCTGTGGACAGACTTCCGCAGCCAGTACTGAGTCTGTAGGAGCGAGCTCTGCTCGCGAACATCACCGAAATGAGTATTCGACCATGGACCAAGCCTTCGACAACGACCAGGCCATCACCCGCGCCAGCCTCTACGGAACCGCCGCCGAGCCCACCTACGCCGGCATCACCAGCTTCATGCGCCGGCGCTACAGTCGTGACCTGACCGGCGTGGACCTGGCCATCAGCGGCGTGCCCTTCGACACCGCCACCAGCAACCGGCCCGGCAGCCGCTTCGGCCCACGGGCGATCCGCGCCGCGTCGACCCAGTCGGCCTGGGCGCGGCATTTTCCCTGGGAGTTCGATCCCTTCGACCTGCTCGCCTGCGTCGACTACGGCGACTGCCATTTCGACCACGGCACGCCGCAGGACACCCCGGCGCTGATCGAGGCGCACGCCACGCGCATTCTCGAAGCCGGCAGCGCGCTGCTGACCCTGGGCGGCGACCACTTCATCAGCTATCCGCTGCTCAAGGCGCATGCGAAAAGCACGGCACGCTGGCGCTGATCCACTTTGACGCGCACAGCGACACCTGGCCGGACGAGGAGGGCAAACGCATCGATCACGGCACCATGTTCTACCACGCCGCGCGTGGAGGCCTGGTTGACCCGGCGCGCTCGGTGCAGGTCGGCTTGCGCACCACCAACGACAACGTAATGGGCTTTCAGGTGCTCGATGCCCGCGAGGTGCACCGCAGCATCCCGGAGCAGATCGCCGAGCGCATCCGCGCGCGGGTGGGCGAGCATCCGGTGTACCTGACCTTCGACATCGACTGCCTCGACCCGGCCTTCGCCCCCGGCACCGGCACACCGGTGTGCGGCGGCCTTTGCAGCCATCAGGCGCTGGAGATACTGCGCGGTTTGCGCGGGATCAACCTGGTCGGCATGGACGTGGTCGAAGTAGCGCCGCCCTACGACAACGCCGAGGTCACCGCCCTAGCCGGCGCCACCCTGGCGATGGAGATGATCTGCCTGTATGCCGCGCGGCATAAGCTGGGTGAACGGACCTAGGGTGGAAATCGCTGTTTATTTCCACCTGGGGTATTCGCGCCAGCTACCCATGGTGGACCGGTGAGGCGTGGTCCACCCTACGCTCTAACCGGCGTAGCCCAATGTAATCCGGGGCGCGCCTATGCGAACTTCCCGGATTTCATTGGGCTACGTAATTGCGGCTTGCCACGCTTTTTGTGGGAGGGGCTTTAGCCGCGACTGTTGTGGGGAGGTGTTGCGGGTGGCGCATCGCCGGCAAGCCGGCTCCTACAGGATGAGGCGCTCAGCCCCGGCGCCCCAGCCCATGCTGCGCCAGCTTGGCGTAGAGCCCGGCGCGGGAAATGCCCAGGCGTTCGGCGGCCAATTGGCGATTGCCATCGGTTGCCGCCAGTGCCGCCTGCAACGCCTGGCGCTCGGCCTGAGCCAACTGTTCGGCCAGCGTCTGCGCCGTGCTCATCATCACTGGCGCAACGGGCGTAGGCGCGCTTGGCGCCACCGGATCGACCAGCAAACCGCGCAAGGCTTCACCATCCAGTCGCCCATCGACCGCCAACTGCGCACGCTCCAGCAGGTTGCGCAACTCACGCACGTTGCCCTTCCACGGCTGCGCACAGAGCAGGGCGAGGGCATCGTCCGTCAGCTCCATGGGCGCCAGGCCGGAGCGGTTGGCCAGGTCATCGAGCAGGTGTTCGATCAGCGCGGGAATGTCGCTGGCACGCTCGCGCAATGGCGGCACGCGCAGGGCCAGCACGTTGAGGCGGTAGTAAAGATCATCGCGGAACTGCCCGGCGGCCACCTTGGCTTCCAGGTCGATATGGGTCGCGGCGATCACCCGCACGTTGAGCGGCTTGACCTGATTGGAGCCGAGCGGCTCCACCTCCTGCTCCTGCAAAACGCGCAGCAGCTTGGCCTGCAACGGCAGCGGCAGATCGCCGATCTCGTCGAGAAACAGGGTGCCGCCGTTGGCCACTTCGAACTTGCCGATGCGCGCCTTGCGGTCGGCGCCGGTAAAGGCGCCGGGCGCGGTGCCGAACAGCTCGGCCTCCACCAGGGTTTCCGGAATCGCCGCGACGTTGACCGCGACGAATGGCCCGTTGGCGCGCGGCGACAGGTTGTGGATGCCCTGCGCCAGCAGCTCCTTGCCGGTGCCGGTCTCGCCGCGAATCAGCACGGTGGAGTCGAGCTGCGCAGCACGGCGGGCCTGGCGCTTTACCTCACTGGCTGCACTGCTGGCGCCGATGAAACCGGCGATGGTGTAGCGCGCCCGACGCGCCTTGGCCAGCTCGTGCTGGGTGGCGAGCAACTGGCTCTGTAGATTGTTGTACTTTGCCATCAGCGGCTTGAGATGGCGGGCGCGGTCGAACAATACGAAGCCCAGCGCGCCGACCAGGGTGCCGTCCTCGTCGCGCAGCGGTATGCGGGTGACCACGAAGTGCTCGCTGCCGAAGGCCATCAGATCGAGCATGCTCGGCTGGCCGCTTTCCACCACCTCGCGCAGGCGGCTGGCCGGCAGCACTTCCTCGATCTCCTTGCCCAGCGCCGTGCGCGCATCGGCGATGCCGACCTTCTGCGCGTACTTGTCGTTGATCCAGACGATGCGCGCCTGGCGATTGACCGCGATGGTGCCCTCGCACTGCGCATCGAGGTGATCGAACAGCAGCGGCATGGCCACCGCGCGAAAGCGCTCGGGCGACACGCCGATGATCAGGCCGTGCTGGTCGAGGTCGTCGCGGGAAATGGCCATGGGCGAGTGTCCGGAAGTGAGATGCCGGTGATTATGGGCAGCGCCGATCAGGCCGGGCAACGTCAACAGTCATCGGACAATGGCATTCGCCGCGCGCTTCTGGAATAGTTGGGCGGCCGCGCGTAACCCGCCGGCACCTGCCGATCGCCCACAAGGCCTGCCCGGCAGCCGTGACACCTGCCGTGTCCCTATTTGCGTGCCGACCAGGTGCGCCAGGCGAGCCATCCGCTCGCCGCTGGATCCGCACCGCTTTGCCGGTGCCACAACGACAATGACCAAGATCCATACAAGGACGCCCCGATGAAACTCAAGCGACTCTTCTCCGCGCTCGCCGCCGGCGCTGCGCTGACCGCCCTGTGCGCCACCGCGCAGGCGCGTGAATACTCCGTCTCCACCGTACTGTCCGACGCCTTCCCCTGGGGCCAGGCCGCGCAGAAGTGGGCCGATCTGGTCAACGAACGCTCCGAAGGGCGCATCACCCTGCGCGTCTATCCCAACGCGCAGCTGGTCGCCGGCGACCAGACCAAGGAATTCTCCGCCATGCGCTCGGGCCTGATCGACATGGCCGTGGGTTCGACCATCAACTGGTCGCCGCAGGTGCCGGAGCTCAACCTGTTCTCCCTGCCGTTTCTGATGAAGAACGACGCCGACCTCGACGCCATCACCCAGGGCGAAGCCGGCAAGCTGGCCTTCGCCGCCATCGAACAGCGCGGCATCGTGCCGCTGGCCTGGGGCGAGAACGGTTTTCGCCAGCTGTCCAACTCGGCCAAGCCGGTGCGCAGCCCTGCCGATCTGGCGGGCCTGAAGATACGCGTGGTCGGTTCGCCGCTGTTCCAGGACACCTTCACCGCCCTCGGCGCCAACCCCACGCAAATGAGCTGGGCCGACGCCAAGCCGGCACTGACCACCGGCGCGGTGGACGGCCAGGAAAACCCGCTGTCGGTATTCGACGTGGCGCGTGTCGACCAAGTGGGCCAGAAGTACCTGACCCTGTGGGACTACATGGCCGATCCGCTGGTGTTCGCCGTCAACCAGCGCGTATGGAAATCCCTGCCCGAGGAAGATCGCGAGCTGCTCAGCCAGGCCGCTATCGACGCCGGCAAGTGGGAGATCGAGCTGTCGCGTGGTGCTCAGGCCCAACGCCTGGCCGACGTGCGTGAGCGCGGCGTGGAAGTGATCGAACTGAGCGACGCCGAGCGCGCGGCCTTCGTCGAAGCCACCGCCAGCGTGCATGAGAAGTGGGCACCGCGTATCGGCGATGCGCTGATGGGCGCCGCGCGCAAGGCCGTGGCCCAGCCCTGATTCGTTTTATCTGACCGGAAGCTCCCTTAGTCTGCTCTGCTCCCCTCTCCCGCTTGCGGGAGAGGGGCCGGGGGAGAGGGCAGGGGGCGCCACTTCACGAGCGCATTGCTCCGGTCATTCGAGGTTTTTATGAGCAAGCAAGTCGACGCGCCGCTGGAGCGCGTGCTCGCCACCCTGGCCCTGGTGATCATCAGCCTGATCAGCCTGGCCAACGTCGTGGTGCGTTATTTCACCGATGCATCCTTTGCCTTCACCGAGGAAATCTCGGTGTTCCTGCTGGTCATCCTCACCTTCGCCGGTGCTTCGGTGGCCATGCGCAGTAACCGACACATTCGTATCGGCCTGCTCGAGCGCCTGTTCCCGCGCCTGCGCACGCCGCTGATCCTGTTGCAGTGGCTGGCCAGCGTGCTGGTGCTGGGGCTGGTGTGCTGGTTCGGTGGTCAGTTCGCCTGGGAGGAATTCCAGTGGGATTCCGAGTCGCCCGGCCTCGGGCTGCCCAACTGGTGGTACGTGATCTGGCTGCCGATCCTGGCGCTGCTGCTGTTCGTGCGCCTGACCCAGATGACCGTCGATCGCCTGCGCGGGAGAATCAGTGATGAGCCCTGATCTCTGGCTGATCCTCAGTTTCGCCGTGCTGCTGGCACTCGGTGTGCCGGTGGCCTTCGCCCTCGGCCTGTCCGGCGCCATCGGTATCATCGCCGGGCTGTCGCCGGACATGCTCGCCACCCTCGGCACCAACACCTACAACGGCGTGGCCAAGTACCCGCTGATCGCCATTCCGCTGTTCATCCTCACCGGCCTGGTGTTCGAGAAAGCCGGTGTGGCGCTGCGGCTGGTGCGCTTCGCCCAGGCGGTGATCGGCCCGCGTCATGGCGGCCTGGCCATGGTCGCGGTGCTGGTGTGCCTGATCATGGGCGGCATGAGTGGCTCTGGCCCGGCCGATGCCGCCGCCGTGGCCATGGTGATGCTGCCGAGCATGACCAAGGCGGGGTATCCCAAACCCTTCTCGGCCACGCTGATCGCCGCGTCGGCCTCGACGGCGATCCTGATTCCGCCGTCGATCGCGCTGATTCTCTACTCCATTGTGGTGCCGGGCGTCGATCTGCGCGCGCTGTTCGCCGCCGGCCTGTTCCCCGGCATTCTGGTCGGCCTGGTGCTGCTGGTGCCGGCCTGGCTGCTGTCGCGTCACTACGGCTGGGAGTCGCCGGAGCAGGGCGAGCGTCCGCCGCTGGGCGAGAGCTTCAAGCAGGCGCTGCCGGCGCTGTTTGCCCCGGTGCTGATTCTCGGCGGCCTGCGCAGCGGCCTGTTCACGCCCACTGAAGCCGCCGTGGTCGGCGTGACCTACGGCGTGCTGATCGGCCTGTTCGTTACCCGCGAGCTGGACTGGCGCAGCCTCTGGCGCCTGTGTGGCGAGGCCGGGGTGATCTCCGGCGTGGTCATGCTGATCATCGCCCTGGCCGGCATCTTCGCCTGGGCCGGCACCATGCTCGGCACCTTCCGCCACCTGGCCGAATGGCTGATCTCGCTGTCGGACAACGGCTGGGTGTTGCTGGCGCTGGTGATGCTCGCGGTGCTGCTGGCTGGTATGTTGCTCGACGCCATCTCGATCTACCTGATCCTGATGCCGATCCTGATTCCGGTGATGCAGCACTTCGGATGGAACCCGGTGTGGTTCGGCATCCTGCTGGCGATGAACATCGCCATCGGCCAGTTCACCCCACCGGTGGCGATCAACCTGATGGTCACGGCCGAGGTCGCCAAGATACGCCTGGAACAAACCGTCGGCTGGGCCGCGTTGTTCGTTGTGGTGATGTCCAGTGCCCTGCTGCTGGTGGCGATCTTCCCGGAAATCGCCCTGTGGCTGCCGCGTGTGCTGGGTTATGCTGTGTAAAACAGGCAAGGCCGTCTATAGTTGCCTGATGGTGCGCGGCGGGGAGCTGCGTACCGCTGAGGGCGGCGGCGCTGGGCAATAAAATGGGCGACGGCAACTATAACGATCACAGGGATGTAGGCGCAGGGCACTGCGAAGGGCTGCGCGAGTCGGGCAAGCGCAAGCTGATGCGCACCATCCTGCTCGCCACCGGCCTTACCCTGGGCGGCTTTGCCGTGCTGCAGGCCCTGGCCGGCAACTACCTCTTCGCCATCCTCGAAGTGCTGTGCACCGCCTTGCTGCTGTTCGGCGCCTGGCGCATCGAACGCGCTCGCCATCTGCACCTGTGGATCTACCTGTACCTGATCCCGACCTTCTGCTTCATCCTCTACATCATCGTCATGCCGGACGCCTCAGCGGCGGCGTTCGTCTGGCTGTACATGATCCCGCTGCTGGCCTACCTGCTGCTGGGCAAGCAGCGCGCCTTCCTGCTCACCGCGCTGTTCATGTGCGCCGGGCTTTTGCTGTACTTCACCGACAATCACCTGACCCTGGACGCACACGGCCTGATCGACCTGGGCAACGCCGCCCTGTGTGGCGTGCTGATCCTGGTGTTCGTGCATATCTACGATGGCTTGCGCATGCAGGCCTACGAGGAGCTGGAGCGTCTGGCGCAGACCGATTCACTGACCGGCGTGGCCAGCCGTGGCAGCTTCCAGCACGCCCTGCAACGCAGCATCCAGGATGCCGAACGCAGCAACGGGCATCTGGTACTGGTGCTGCTCGACGTCGATCACTTCAAGCAGGTCAATGATCAGTGGGGGCACGAGGCGGGCGATATGGCGCTGCAGCATATCTGTCAGATCCTCCAGCAGCGCCTGCGCGTGACCGACTTTCTCGGTCGTCTGGGTGGGGAGGAGTTCGGCCTGCTGCTACGTCATATCGACAGCACTGGTGCCGACCCGCTGGTGGACAAACTGCGTAAGCAGATCGCCGAACAGCCGCTTGAGTACGACGGTGAGCAGATCGCGCTGTCCGCAACCTTCGGCCTGGCCACCTGGCCCGTGGACGGCCGCAGCACCGCCGAGCTCTACCGCGCCGCTGACCGTCACCTGTACAGCGGCAAGCGGCGCGGACGCAACCAGCTGGTCAGCGCCGACCTGCCAGCCGAGCTGTTGCTGGATAAGTTCGATGTGCGGCTGTGACTGCGCGCGGTGCTGCGCTGGCTGATATCAATTTCAGATACGAAAAGCCGCGCAGTGCGCGGCTTTGAAGGTGGTGGGCCCACACGGACTCGAACCGTGGACCCAAGGATTATGAGTTGCCTAGAAACGCCGCAAACCTAGTGAAATCGGGCGTAGCCTAGCGCAGGTACTGTTAGCTGAAAGTATCGTCGTAGAGCGGGTTAAGCGTAACTGAGCGAAATCTGCAAAAGCTGAGCACTGTACCGCCAGTGTACTGATTTCTGTACCGCGAAACGGTCAGGTTTTGCTTTTTAATCGGACGATCACTACGCAGGCTCTCTTGATCGTGTTGCGGATCAGGCGTTGACGGACATCGTTGCTCCAAGTGCTGAGTGATGCTGCTATTGACCTTGCTCGGCGAGCCAGGCGAGGTCATCTGCACGTTTCTTGGTCATATCAAGAAAGCACGAAGCGCTGTTGACGCTGTCGATGGTGCCTCCAGTCAAGCTACCGAGTAGGGCGCAATCGGCATCGCGGAATTTGATCCATAGCCGCTGCGCGTCCCGCAGTTGTGTTTGCTGTGCAGGTGTTAGCGCTTGTATGGCGGCTTTGTAGTTTTGGTTGAGGCGGGCGTCTTGCTGTTCTGTCTCACTGCCCATGCAATTGAGCATATTCACCGTCACGCCGCCGGACTCATCCATGCAGGCGGTATAGGTTTCGCTGTAGCCATCGTCTGCTGCGTGTGTTCCAGCGCTGAGCGCGGTGACGGCAATCGCCAGCAGTTGATTGCATGATGTGCATCCAGCGTATCAATTGATGGTTGTTAAAGGCTTTGCATGGTTCGGCACTTGGGGAAAGCCGAGCATCCCCAAAACTGCTGTCCCGCTTTCGGCCCTGACTTCACGGTGCGGATCAGCAGCGCACTCCCACATTTCGGACACTGCCGCTCGGCTGTCGGATCGCTACGGCGTTTGAGGTTTTGTACATGCTCGCGGTGGGTGGCGAGGGTTGGCGCGCGGCGGCCGGTTTGCAGGGCATGCAACATGGCGTCAACTTCAGGCTCGCTGAATAGCGGCTGCTGGAATGACTTGATATAGCGGATAAAGCGTAAGCGCTCCACAAACCCCATCTTCAAATGATCCGCAGGCCAGTCAATGCTGTGCTCCGATTTCTTTCTGGAGCCAGCCACCATGATGCGCCCCGACGCTAAAGTTGAAAAAGTCTACCTCTACCCCAAGCCGGTGGATTTCCGCAAATCCATTGACGGCCTGGCCGCTCTGGTCGAGCTGGATATCAAGGTGGCGGTCTTCGACCCCGTGCTGTTCGTCTTCCTCAATCGCGCGCGCAATCGCGTGAAGATTTTGTATTGGGAGCGCAACGGCTTCTGCCTGTGGCTCAAGCGCTTGGAGGCTGAGCGCTTCAAGTCGCATCCGCAGCCTGGCGACGATGCGATCGTGCTGACGGCCCAGGAGCTGAACTGGTTGCTGGACGGTATCGACC
>NZ_QASO01000127.1 GCF_003052605.1 Ectopseudomonas oleovorans
AACCAGACATCGCGGGCGCCAAAGAGGAACAGGCGCGCGGCGGAGAGGATGTTGATCGCCCGGCTTTTGGAAAGGATGTCCTTGAACTTGGGCTTGGCTTTGGCCTTGCCCAGATCCTTCTTCAACAGGAACAGACTGGCGATCCAGATCACCGCCAGCACGCCGGCCATGGTCAATACCGCGCCGGCAAAACCCAGCACGGCCAGCAGGGCGCCGCCGAGGAAGAAACCCACGCCCTTGAGCGCATTCTTCGAGCCGGTGAGGATTGCCACCCACTTGTACAGCGTGCCCTGCTGGGCATCGGGCACCAGGAGTTTGATGGAACTCTTGGCCGACATCTTGTTGAGGTCTTTGGCGATCCCCGACAGCGCCTGTGCGCCCATGACCCAAGGCACGGTTAGCCAGGCGGCGGGCACGGTGAGCATCAGCAGTGCGACCACCTGCATCGCCAGGCCGATATTCATGGTGCGATTAAGGCCCAATCGGGCGCCGAGGTAGCCGCCGACCAGGTTGGTGACTACGCCGAAGATCTCGTAAAACAGAAACAGCGCGGCAATCTGCAAGGGGCTGTAGCCCAGGCTGTGGAAGTGCAACACCACCAACATGCGCAAGGCGCCATCGGTGAGGGTGAATGCCCAGTAATTGCCGGTCACCAGCAGGTACTGTTTGACCTCCGGGGCCAGGGCTGACAACGCCTTCATGCTTGCATCCCTACTTGGTTAAACGGCCAGGCCGACCAGTTTGGCCAGCTCCACGGTGCGGTTGGCATAGCCCCATTCGTTGTCGTACCAGGCATACAGCTTCACCTGAGTGCCGTTGATGACCATGGTCGACAGCGCATCGATGATTGAGGAGCGCGGGTCAGTGCGGTAATCGATGGAGACCAGCGGGCGTTCCTCGTAGCCGAGGATGCCTTTCAGCTGGCTGTCGGCAGCAGCCTTCAGCAGTTGGTTGACTTCCTCCACCGTGGTGGCCCGTTCGACTTCGAACACGCAGTCGGTCAGCGAGGCGTTGGCCAGCGGCACGCGCACGGCATGGCCGTTCAGCTTGCCGCGCAGCTCGGGGAAAATCTCGGCGATGGCGGTGGCCGAACCGGTGCTGGTCGGGATCAGGCTCATGCCGCTAGCGCGTGCACGGCGCAGATCCTTGTGCGGGGTGTCGAGGATGCTCTGGGTGTTGGTCAGGTCATGAATGGTAGTGATCGAGCCATGGCGGATGCCGAGGTTCTCGTGAATCACCTTGACCACCGGAGCCAGGCAATTGGTGGTACAGGAGGCAGCGGTGACGATGCGGTGCTCGGCTGGATTGAACAGCTGCTGGTTGACACCCATCACCACGTTCAGTGCGCCTTTCTCCTTCACGGGCGCGCAGACCACGACCCGCTTCACGCCCTGATCCAGGTAAGCCTGCAATACCGCCACGGTCTTCATCTTGCCGCTGGCCTCGATCACCAGATCGCAGTCCGACCAGTCGGTGTCGGCAATCGCCTTGTTGGCGGTGACCTGGATGCGCTTGCCGCCGATCACCACGCAATCGCCTTCGCTGCCGGCTTCGTGGTGCCAGCGACCGTGCACCGAGTCGAAGTTGATCAGGTGCGCATGGGTGGCGGCATCGCCTGCCGGATCATTGATGCGGACAAATTCGAACTCGGGCCAGTCCCAGGAGGCGCGCAGCGCCAAACGACCGATGCGACCGAAACCGTTGATACCAATTTTGATAGCCATGTTTTTCGACTCATCTACTGGAGTTAGTGGGCAGCATCGAACTGGGTGATCCAGTTGATGTGGGCAGGGTGTTGAATAGCCTTGGGACGCAGGGCTTGCACCAGGGCAATGGCATCGGCGCGGGGAATGCCGGCCTCGATCATGATCCGCGCCGCAATCAGCCCGGTGCGTCCCGAGCCGCCCTTGCAGTGGATGGCGATGTCCTGGCCCGCATTGAGCCGCTCAAGGATGCTCTGTTTGCAGGCTTTCCAGCCCTGGCCGAAATCTTCGAGCGGTACTTGCTCATCCGCCACCGGCAGGTGGAACCAGGCCATGTCTTGCGCCTGGCATTGCTTGCCGATGTCCTCGGCCTCGTTGGAGGCCAGTTCGCTTGCCGGCATCAGGCTGATCACGGCAGAGGCACCGGCCTGTTTCAGCGTGGCCAGCGAGTCGACAAGGCTGCTGTCTTTGGTGCCGGGACAGGGCGTGAAGATGAGTTTGCCTTGGATACCGGGAATGCTGAGCCGGTCGTAGGGGTGATTCATTGAGAGGGTTTCCTGGTAGTCAGATGGCGCGCTGGTTGACGCGCTTGGAGAGTTCTTCAGCGGACTCTTTACGTTCCGAGTAACGGTCGACCAAATAGTCGCTGTGGCCGCGCAGCAGCAGGGTGAACTTGACCAGTTCCTCCATGACGTCCACAACGCGGTCGTAATAGCTGGAAGGTTTCATGCGCCCGGCCTCGTCGAATTCGAGGTAGGCCTTGGGCACTGAAGACTGGTTGGGGATGGTGAACATGCGCATCCAGCGCCCCAGCACACGCATCTGGTTAACCGCATTGAAGGATTGCGAGCCTCCACAGACCTGCATCACGGCCAGGGTCTTGCCCTGACTGGGACGGATGGCACCCATGGTCAGCGGTATCCAGTCGATCTGCGACTTGAATACGCCGGTCATAGCGCCGTGGCGCTCGGGTGAACACCACACCTGACCTTCAGACCAGAGCACCAGGTCGATGAGTTCCTTGACCTTGGGATGGCTGCTGTCGGCATCGTCCGGCATGGGCAGGCCGGAAGGATCGAATATTCGGGTTTCCGCGCCGAAGGCTTCCAGCAAGCACGCCGCTTCCTGGGTCAGCAGACGGCTGTAGGAGCGCTCACGATTGGAGCCATAGAGCAGCAGAATGCGCGGCTTGTGCTCGCCTTCGGCGAGGCCCAGGTTTGTCGGGATAGAGCGGGCAAACAGCTCCTCGGCGACGTTGGGCAGGTTGTCGATCATGGGTTTGTACCTCTTGGGCTACAACGAGCCGATTCTGTTCAGCTCGGCCTTGAGCGCATCGCTGTCGAGTTGAGTAAAGGGCAGCGCGATAAATGCGCTCACGCGTGTCTGAATCTGCTGGATGGTGGCTGCAAACGCGGCGTCAATTTCCGCCTCAGAACCGTTGACTTCGGAGGGGTCACTCAGCCCCCAGTGACAACGAGTCGCCGGGCCAAAGAAAACGGGGCAGGCCTCTCCGGCTGCGTTGTCGCAGACGGTAATGACGATGTCAGGGGCGAGAGCCTGATGGGCATCGGTTGATTTGCTGTACAGCCCATCAACATCGAATCCGGCATCAAGCAGTGCCTGCAAGGCCAATGGGTTGACCTCTCCCTTGGGGTGACTGCCCGCACTAAAGGCCCGCATACCCTTGGGGGCCAGCGCATTGAAGATGGCCTCCGACAGGATGCTGCGGCAGCTATTGGCGGTGCAGAGAAACAAAACGTTCATGGTCATCCCCAGTGCCTGGTATTCAATCGCAGGCAGGCTTGCGCCCAGGGCGATCACGCATTTGCCAGAGGCGCTGCACATCCTGGCGCAACCACTCGGCATTGTTGTCCAGGGTCTGCTTGAGGATATCGGTCACCCATTCCGGCAGCTGCGGGTGCAGGCGGTAGTACACCCACTGACCATTGCGTCGATCCTCCAGCAGACCACAGCCGCGCAGCAGGGCCAGGTGCCGGGATATCTTGGGTTGCGCCTCTTCTAGTGCAGAGGTCAGTTCACAGACACAGAGTTCCTGTTCCAGGGTCACCAGCAAGGCGATTCGCGCCCGCGTTTCCTCGGCCAGGCATTTGAAGACCTCGGTTGGCGACATGGCATGCAGGGTGGAAGCTTCATTCGCCGGTTTACTTTTAATCAGCACGAACATCTTTATCCGTTCATGTATCTCATGCAGGGTCTTGCGATAGGCATCTTTCTGCGAGCTGGTCGCTGGGTCTTCGAAGTTCCAGGCGATGTACTCACCGGCCCCTGGAAGTGCCTGGCACTCCAGGGCGGACTTGTCACACAGGGTGATCACATAGTCGAACGGCTCGCCAGCGACCTGCTCGATGGACTTGCTGTAAAGCCCATCAGTGGGAACACCAAGCTGCTCCAATGCGTTGCGGGCTCGGGTGTCGACTTCAGTGGGGGCGGAGCCTGCGCTGTAGACTTCAAAATGTTCTGAGTCGGTGTGGCGCAGCAGGGCTTCGGCCATCTGCGAGCGTGAGGAGTTCGCGACGCAGAGGAACAGGACGCGCTTTTTCTGGCTCATGTTGATCCCTATCAAAGATGCACATGAGAAAATATATTATTTTTCGAATATGCAGTAAAGTGAATATGCGGCGCGTTGCGCGCCAAGGGAACGAGGATAGGCAGCAAAGATGACAAATGCGTGTGAAGTCGCGATGAAGCAGGCCTCTGGGGCTCAACTGGGAGTTTTTGAGCGCTACCTGACCCTGTGGGTGTTCCTGTGCATCGTGGTGGGCACCGTGCTTGGCTTGGTTGTGCCGCAAGCGGCTCAGGCCGTCGGCGCCCTGGAGGTGGCGAAGGTCAATATCCCGGTTGGCCTGCTGATCTGGGTGATGATCATTCCGATGCTGATGAAGATCGACTTCAGCGCCATCAGCGAAGTGCGCCAGCAGAAGAACGGCATGTTCGTCACGCTGTTCGTTAACTGGGCGGTCAAGCCGTTTTCCATGGCGCTGATTGGCTGGTTCTTTATCAAGCAGGTGTTTGCGCCCTGGCTGCCCGCCGAAGAGCTGGATAGCTACATGGCCGGCTTGATCCTGCTCGGTGCGGCGCCCTGCACGGCGATGGTGTTTGTCTGGAGCAACCTGTGTAAGGGTAATGCCAACTTCACTCTGACCCAGGTGGCACTGAACGATCTGGTCATGGTGTTTGCCTTTGCGCCTATCGTGGCGCTGTTGCTGGGCGTTTCTTCGATCCCGGTGCCTTGGGACACCCTGCTGCTTTCCGTGGTGATGTACATCGTCATCCCGCTGGCCATCGCCCAGTTTCTGCGGGCTCAACTGATGAAGCGCGGCGAAGCCTATTTCGAGAATGTGCTGGCGAAGATTTCGCCATTTTCCATCATCGCTCTGCTGGCCACTCTGGTTCTGTTGTTCTCCTTCCAGGGTGAGTCCATCGTCGAGCAACCTCTGATAATCGGCATCATCGCGATCCCCCTGCTGGTGCAGACGCTGTTCATCGCGGCACTGGGTTACTGGCTCTGCCATACCCTGAAAGTGCGCCACGACATAGCGGGCCCGGCCACCATGATCGGCGCCTCCAACTTCTTCGAGCTGGCCGTAGCCGTGGCCATTGTCTTGTACGGATTCAACTCGGGTGCCGCCCTGGCAACCGTGGTCGGCGTACTGATCGAAGTGCCCGTGATGCTATGGCTGGTACGCATGGTCAACAGCACACGCAACTGGTACGAGAGCAGCCTCAACAATCGCTAGGGGGTCAGAATGCGCTTTATCGACAATGCACCACGCTTCCTGTTCTTCACCGGCAAGGGGGGGGTCGGAAAGACCTCCATTGCCTGCGCGACAGCCCTGGAGCTGACCCGTCAGGGCAAGCGAGTGCTGCTGGTCAGCACCGATCCGGCCTCCAATGTCGGGCAGGTATTCGGTCTGGAGATCGGCAATCACATTACCGCCGTGCCTGCCGTGGAAAACCTGGCGGCCCTGGAGATCGACCCACAGGGCGCAGCTCAGGCCTATCGGGATCGGATTGTGGGCCCGGCGAGGGGTGTCATGCCTGCTGATGTGGTCAAAGGCATGGAGGAGCAATTATCGGGAGCCTGCACGACCGAGATCGCAGCCTTCGACGAATTCACCTCACTGCTGGTCAACGATGAACTGAAGGCCCGCTTCGATCACATCATTTTCGATACCGCCCCGACCGGGCACACGATTCGGCTGCTGCAACTGCCGGGGGCCTGGAGTGGATTCCTGGAGGCGGGGCAAGGCGATGCATCGTGTCTTGGGCCGTTGGCCGGTTTAGACAAACAACGTGACCAGTATCGCGAGGCAGTAAAGGCGCTTTCTGATCCAGCCAAGACCCGTCTGGTTCTGGTTGCCAGGGCACAGGCCGCTACCCTGCGCGAGGCTGCCCGCACACGCGAGGAGCTTGCAGCCATTGGATTGCAAGAGCAGTACCTGGTGATCAACGGCGTGCTGCCGGCGAGTGAGGCGCAGAAGGATGTCCTGGCTGCCGCCGTCTATAAGCGTGAACAGGCCGCAGTCGCCGCCATGCCGCCAGCGCTGCGAACACTGCCGCTCGATCTGTTGCCCTTGAAAGCATTCAACCTAGTGGGACTGGATGCCCTGCGACAACTTTTGCTTGAGGGCTCTGCTGACGGCACGCAGGCGCCGGCCAGTGCGCCGATTGAATTGAACGCTCCACGACTCAAGTCCCTGATCGACGAGATCGCCGCCGATGGTCATGGCCTGATCATGGTGATGGGCAAAGGTGGTGTCGGGAAAACGACTCTGGCCGCAGCGGTTGCCGTCGAGTTGGCTCGACGTGGGCTGCCCGTGCACCTGACTACTTCTGATCCTGCCGCGCACCTTGCCGAGACACTGGATGGCACGCTTGAGCACCTGACGCTGAGCCGCATTGACCCGCATACCGAGACACAGCGCTATCGTGATCACGTCATGCAAACCAAGGGCGCGGGCCTGGATGAGCAGGCTCGGGCGCTGCTGGCCGAGGATCTGCGTTCACCCTGCACCGAAGAGATCGCCGTATTCCAGGCTTTCTCGCGAATCATCCGTGAAGCCGGCAAAAAGTTCGTGGTGATGGACACCGCCCCGACCGGCCACACCTTGCTGCTACTGGATGCCACCGGGGCTTATCACCGCGACATTGCTCGGCAGATGTCGGGCAGCAACATGCGCTTTTCCACGCCGATGATGCAACTCCAGGATCCTAAGCAAACCAAGGTGCTGTTGGTGACCCTGGCCGAAACCACTCCTGTGCTGGAGGCTGCTGGCCTGCAAGCTGATCTGCGTCGTGCCGGCATTGAGCCTTGGGCATGGGTGATCAACAACAGCGTGGCAGCCGCAAAGACTGAATCACCGCTATTACATAAACGGGCGGTCAATGAACTGAGGGATATTGAGCATGTCGCGACGGAGCACGCGCAACGCTATGCGGTCATTCCGCTCATGTCGGAGGAGCCGGTAGGGGTTGAGCGTTTACTCGCTCTCAGCAAGTAATCTGCATCAATGAGAAGGCCCGCATTCTGCGGGCCTTCTGCTTGAAAGCGCTTACTTCTTGATGACCTCAAGGTAATCCTTGAGGGTTTTCTCGTCAGCCGCTTTGACCGTCATGCCATTCGGGCCGGAACCGATATCAGTGAACTGCTTGGCTGGCTCGCCAGTGGCTTTGAAGTCCTTCAGTTCCTGAGAGTCTTCGCGGAAAACCCAGAGACGACCATCCTCAACCTCGGTAACAAAACCAGGCTTATCGAATTCGCTGGCCATAATGCCGGATTCGGGAATGCCCATAGGCGCCCATCACCAGTAGGTCGATGCCATGCTCCTTCTGATAGGCATGCAGCGTGGGTTCGACTTCACCCGCTCGCATGGCGGTATGTACCTTGTAACCACCCGTGGATAAGGTTGAACAGGCGGCATCCAGCTGCGCCCAGCCCTCTTTTGTCTCGGTTCCTACCATCACCAGATGGATAGGCAGTCCTTTCAGTAAGGGGCTGGCGGCCAGCATCTCTACGCCCTTGCGCGTGGTTGCGCCGCCATCAAAGGCCAGCATCGCGCTCTCAGGCTTTTTGAATCTGGCCGGCGTCACCAGCACAGGACGGTGCATGATGCGAATGACGCTCTCCAGCTGGCTGCCAACATGGGCTTCTGCTCCTCCACTGGACTCGCCCTGGCGACCGATCACTAGCAGGCGTATATCGCTTTCCAGTTCCCGCAGGCTTTCCAGCAGATCGCCATGGCGTTGCTTGGTCTCCGGTGAACTCACGCCTTCGGCCATGGCTCTCTCCTTGGCAGCGGCGAGCATGATGCGCCCCTGCTCCAAGGCCGGTTTTCCGCGTTTTTCGTCCAACAGTCCTGCGAGGCGAGCTCATCCAGCAGATGCTCCCGACTGCCCAAACCAATGTTGCCGCTCAAATCGGCTGATACCGGATACTGGCGCTGATCCAGTACGTGCAGGAAGGTAAGCGGAGCTTCTAGGCGCTGGCTGGCCCAGGCAGCGTAGTCGCAAACAGCAGGGGCCGAGGCAGAGCCGTCAATGCAAGCGGTTACGTGGGTCATTGTTGTTCTCCTTATGGGTGAAGACCACCACGACCACAGTTGCCACCATCACGATGTTGGTGGAGAGCGGGAATTTGCGCAGGTTACGCAGCGAGTCCCAGCTGAAGGTGCCGATGGACACCATGATCATCACCGCAACCAGCGCAGCCATGGGAATCTGGCTGACCCAGTCGCTGAGAAACACCACCATTAACAGCAGTACGACACCCGCGATCAAGGCGGACAGGCGAGTGCGCCCTCCAGATTTCACGTTGATCACCGACTGCCCGATCATGGCGCAACCGGCCATGCCGCCCATTAGACCCGAAGCAATGTTGGCAACGCCTTGACCTTTGCATTCGCGGTTCTTGTCGCTAGTGGTATCGGTCAGGTCATCAACGATGGTCGCGGTCATCATCGACTCCAGTAAGCCGACTACAGCCAGCGCTGCTGCGTAGGGAAAAATAATCGCCAGGGTCTCGAAGGTAAGCGGCACGTCCGGCCAGAGAAACACTGGCAGGGTATCCGGCAGTTGGCCCATGTCGCCTACGGTGCGGATATCTAGCCCGAGGTAGATGGCTACTGCGGTCAAGACCAGGATGCACACCAACGGCGAGGGGATCACCTTGCCGATCTTGGGCACATAGGGGAACAGGTAGATGATGCCAAGGCCGGCAGCCGTCATGGCGTAGACGTGCCAGGTGACATTGGTCAGTTCAGGTAGCTGTGCCATGAAGATCAGGATGGCCAGGGCGTTGACGAATCCAGTCACAACCGAGCGAGACACAAAGCGCATCAACGAGCCCAGTTTCAAATAGCCGGCGATGATCTGGAGCACACCGCACAGCAGCGTGGCGACCAGCAGGTACTCCAGGCCATGGTTCTTCACCAGGGTCACCATAAGTAGCGCCATGGCCCCGGTTGCCGCCGAAATCATGCCGGGGCGACCTCCCACGAAGGCGATCACAACAGCGATACAGAACGACGCATATAAGCCGACTTTGGGATCGACTCCCGCGATGATGGAGAAAGCGATAGCTTCCGGAATCAGTGCAAGCGCGACGACGAGGCCGGCGAGCACGTCGCCTCTCAGATTGGAAAACCAGTTCTGCTTGATTGTCTGCAACATCACTCAACAACCACCGACTGAAGTCGGTGGGTTAGTGACTTACGGACTGAAAGTCCGGATACGCGTCGACTGAACGACGCGTCGGATCAGTCAGGCTCCATCCTGAAATTATCGTTCGGGCTCGGCTCAAAATGATGCTCCAGATACTGCTTGATCATCTCTTCCGTCATCTGCCCAACCGTCGCGCAAAAGTACCCGCGAGCCCAAAAATGCTGCCCCCAATAGCGCTTTTTCAGATGGGGAAACTCCTCGAAAAGCTTGCTCGCCGTACGCCCCTTGATCCGCCTCATGATCTCACTCGGCGCCAAATTCGGCGGACTGCTCACCAGAATATGCACGTGATCCTTGCTCACCACACCTTTCACAATCCGAATTTCAAATGCTTCGCACGTCTGTCTCACCAGCTCTCGCACTCGCTCAGCAACCTCACCGCTGAGCACCTTGTATCGGTACTTAGTCACCCAAACAAAGTGATACTCGATCTGGTAGACCGTATGACTGCCGTATCTGTAATC
>NZ_QASO01000128.1:0-509 GCF_003052605.1 Ectopseudomonas oleovorans
ACAACCACCGACTGAAGTCGGTGGGTTAGTGACTTACGGACTGAAAGTCCGGATACGCGTCGACTGAACGACGCGTCGGATCAGTCAGGCTCCATCCTGAAATTATCGTTCGGGCTCGGCTCAAAATGATGCTCCAGATACTGCTTGATCATCTCTTCCGTCATCTGCCCAACCGTCGCGCAAAAGTACCCGCGAGCCCAAAAATGCTGCCCCCAATAGCGCTTTTTCAGATGGGGAAACTCCTCGAAAAGCTTGCTCGCCGTACGCCCCTTGATCCGCCTCATGATCTCACTCGGCGCCAAATTCGGCGGACTGCTCACCAGAATATGCACGTGATCCTTGCTCACCACACCTTTCACAATCCGAATTTCAAATGCTTCGCACGTCTGTCTCACCAGCTCTCGCACTCGCTCAGCAACCTCACCGCTGAGCACCTTGTATCGGTACTTAGTCACCCAAACAAAGTGATACTCGATCTGGTAGACCGTATGACTGCCGTATCTGTAATC
>NZ_QASO01000128.1:528-2322 GCF_003052605.1 Ectopseudomonas oleovorans
CCCGCATGGTGGCGCTAAAGCTCACCGGCTGAAAGCCGGTGGTTTTAACCTTTCGATGGAAAATAAATTCCATTTGAAATCATCGGCGCACAGGAGCAGGCGTGATGGCATCAAGCGAAAGCCCTAGCCAACAGAGCCTTAAACCTCAGCTCCTAGCGCAAATGATTCCGATCTGCCTACCTGACGAAATAGCAACTGAAGAGATATTTGAAGCGGAGAAACACGATGGCTGCCCAGGCAGGACATATAGACTTTGAATTCAAGTCCGAAAGCGCAGGTCTATGGTGCCTTAACAAAAAAGGCAGCGAGCGCTGGTTGAGCATTACGCTTGCGAGCATGGAAACTAATGGTGTTGTAAATACAATCGCTACAAATGATCCTGAGATCATCAAAAAAACGCTAAAAGAACCAGGCGAAGGACTGTACATCAGAAGCTTTCAAGCGGTAGTAAGCTGCAACTTCCCAGACAATCTGGGAATCGCAGTTGCTGATGTCCTAAAGCTCATTGAAGAGCGAACCAAGCGTGGTGACGTCATACATCTAGTCCATACAAAATTCGGCTGCCACCAGTTTGGAGGCCCGGCCAAACTCATGGCCAGTCAAATTCAAATGGGTACTGATGTTGTGCTCTACGCAGCTGAACTTCCTGCTCGTCGATATTACGGAGGCTAAGCTATGAAAGAGCTGTATGAAATAACCGATCTGCTCTATGGCGATGGCATATCCATGCCAGGAGCCAAGGTCAGTCAAGATGAAGCTGTAAGGATCGTCCGTGAACGCTACCCATATGCTGAATACTGCATCGTGTCGAACTGGCGGTGGATTGATTTAGAAGTCACCCCAGCCCAGCTCTCTGAGCTAACCAGAACAAATCGAAAGCCCGCAGTTATCTACGCAGATACCGTGATCTACGATAGCAGTCGCCGATGGGATGTCGACGACTTCGTGCGCACAAGCTTCCTCCATAAATTCGAAGAAGGCTTCATATTTAAGACGCTAAATTCGATTTACATACTCATTGGCAATGGCGTGAGAAAAAGAGCGACCCTAGAAGCTATTGGGCGTATTTTTTGATGCCAATCACCGAATTATCGCGACGAACTAAGATACGCCTGATAAAAGCGCAGAGCACCCAATTTTCATGGCCTGTAACCGGATACCTAATAGACACATACATCTGCACCAGATCTGGCATAGGTTGCGTTTTTAGCCACCAAGGCTCACGAAAGCGCTTCAGAGAGGGAGCTACAATTCGAACATCAGATGTAATACACCTTTACTGCGAAGGTATGCGTCTGGGCATCCCGTCTTGCGCAACTAAACCAGTCGCCACCTATGCGGCAGCAGCTCCGTAATCTCACTTGCCCGCTGCGTCGGCAGGCGCGTGAGGACGTCCTTCAAATAGGCGTACGGGTCATGCCCGTTGAGTCGAGCTGACTGGATCAAACTCATGATCGCCGCTGTCCGTTTACCGCTGCGCAGTGAACCTGCAAAGAGCCAGTTCTTGCGCCCCAACGCCCATGGCCGGATCTGGTTCTCTGCCCAATTATTGTCAATGGGTACGGCGCCGTCATCGAGATAGCGCGACAGCGCCGTCCAGCGTTTGAGGCTGTAATCCAATGCTTTGCTGATGGCCGAGCCATCGTGCACAAGTAGGCGCTGGGTGATCATCCAGGCATGCAACGCGTCCATCACCGGTACGGCTTTTTCTTGTCGTATTCGGCGGCGTAAATCCGGTTCTAGGTCGCGGACTTCATGCTCGATTTCGTACAGCAGCTGGATGTACCTCAAGGC
>NZ_QASO01000129.1 GCF_003052605.1 Ectopseudomonas oleovorans
GAACGCCATCCGTCCCTTCGTCATCGGCCGCAAGAACTGGCTGTTCAGCGACACGCCCAAGGGTGCCACGGCCAGCGCGCAGATCTACAGCCTGATCGAAACTGCCAAAGCCAACGGGCAAGAGCCTTACGCCTGGTTGCGCCACATCCTTGAACGCCTGCCGACCGCCAGTAGCGTCGAGGATTACGAAGCGCTGCTGCCGTGGAACTGCTCGCCAGCTTCTGCCTCTGCTTCCTGAAAAAAACCGTCCGCCAGGACGGGGTTTATGGAGCGGTTACGTATGGCCAGTTTGGCAGCGCAACCCAAGTCACCAGCATCGAACCACTCCTGCGCCTGGCAGTACAGCAATCCAACTGCTTCGTGATCACCTCCATCGGCAACCAGCAGCTAGACAGCCGTCTGAGCAAGATAACCGACCAGCAGCGCAATTCCGGCGAATACCGTGCCGGCTCCAACCAGCAAAAGGGCCAGCGCGTTGCCGCTGATTACTTCCTGGAACCCAAGATCATCATCGATAACGATTCGGTAGGCGGCGTGGGCTCAGCCATCGGTGGCCTACTGGGCAACAGCGCCGTGGCGGGCCTGGCGGGCGCCTTGCAATCGAAGGCATCGGTAGTAACCCTGTCGCTGTTTGACATTCGCTCCTCGGTACAGATTTCCACCTCCGAAGGCAACGCCACCGCTACCAACTATGGTGCAGCCCTGGGCGCCCTCACCAGCAGCGGCGTGGCCGGCGGCCTGGGTGGTTTCTCCCGCACCCCGGAAGGCAAAGCCACCGTGGCAGCGTTCAACGACGCTTGGAACAAGATGATCGTCTCCCTGAAAAACTACAAGGCACAGGAAGTTGAAGGTGGCCTGGGTACCGGTGGCGTCTTGAAGGTCAACTGACCTACATACACCTCCACCAACAAAAACGCCCCGCACAAGCAGTTGTGCGGGGCGTTTTTGTTTGTAAACCGCTTGGGACTATAGATTTCTAGCGCTTGCGACCGAAGCCGGGGCGCTGACCATCGCCGGCGGGCGGGCGCTTGCCGGGTGTTACCGGGCGCGGCTTGCGTGCCGGACGCTCGGACAACTCGACGGCCGGACGCGGCTGACGCTTCTTCACATCGCTCGGGCGCTCCGCTACCGGCGTGCCGCGACCGTTTTCACGACGCTCACCACTGTCTTTGCGCGGACCACGCGGCGCGCGCTGCTCGCCATCTTCACGGCGCGGCGCACGGCTCGGGCGGGCATTTTCGGCGCCCGCCTGATCCTTCGCCGGACGCAGCACACGCTTGCCGCGCACCTCGACCGGTTTGGCCGACTTGCGCTGCAGACGGTCGAGCTTCTCGCGGGTCTTTTCCTTCATCGCCGGCAGCGCCTGCGGGGTCAGGCCCACCTCGGCGCTGAGGATGTCCACCTCGCGCTGGTCCATCTCGCGCCAGCGGCCCATGGTCAACTCGGAAGTGAGGAACACCGGACCAAAGCGCACGCGCTTCAGGCGGCTGACCACCAGGCCCTGGGACTCCCACAGGCGACGCACTTCGCGGTTACGCCCTTCCATCACCACGCAGTGGTACCAGTGGTTGAAGCCTTCGCCACCGGGCGCTTCCTTGATGTCGGTGAACTTGGCCGGACCATCCTCGAGCATCACGCCATTCTTGAGGTTCTCCAGCATTTCCTCGGTGACTTCGCCACGCACACGCACCGCGTATTCGCGGTCCATCTGATAGGACGGGTGCATCAGACGGTTGGCCAGTTCACCGTCAGTGGTGAACAGCAACAGGCCAGTGGTGTTGATATCGAGACGACCGATGTTGATCCAGCGGCCTTCTTTGGGGCGCGGCAGACGATCGAATACGGTGGGACGGCCTTCCGGATCATCACGGGTACAGATCTCGCCATCCGGCTTGTTGTAGATCAGCACGCGGCGTACCGAGCCGGTGATTTCTTCGCGCTTGAGCAAACGGCCATCAAGAGCGATGGCGTCATTGGCATCGACACGCTGCCCCAGGATCGCAGCAGCGCCATTGACCTTGACCCGACCTTCGGCGATCCAGGTCTCGATTTCGCGGCGCGAGGCCAGCCCGAGGCGGGCCAGGACTTTCTGCAGTTTTTCGCCTGCAGGACGCGGTTGTTCGTGCTCAGTCATCTTGGGCACCTCCCGGTGTAGTAAAGGATGATCGAAGGGCGCGCATCATACGCGCTGTAGAGCCCATAGGGTAGACGATGCTGCGGCATTCGCCTGGTAGAAGCAGGAGCACAGCACCGGATCGTAGGAGCCCCGCCCCGGGGCGAAGCCTTTGCGCACAAGCCTTGTACTATCGACGCCCCGCCATTCGCCGCGAGGCGCGGCTCCTACACCGGATATGCGGTCAATACTTACGCCTTCCGGTGGCCTCCAGCGCCAGCAAGCGCATATCGGCCTCGGCCAGCAGCGCCAGGCGCTCACCCTTGCCCAGGCGTTTCCAGCCTTTGATTTCCTCACGGCTGCGGCCGCAGCCCAGGCAGATATCCTTTTCGAATTCACAGACCTTGATGCACGGACTCTTGCTCATTGGATCGCCTAAACCAGAAAGGATCGGATGGGCGCAAGAATAAAGGCCGAGGGACAAACAGCGAGATTGAAGTATTCGATAAAGGGCTTAAGCGATATCAATGCAACGGCTGATCGCCGTCCAGGTCGGCCAGATCATCTTCGACCGCTTCATCCTCTTCGTCTTCTACCAGACGCAGGTCATCGAAATCAGTCTTGAGCCCTTGCTCCATGTCGTCCAGCTCGGCCAGCAAGCTACGGAAGCTGGTTTCCTCGCGAGGCTCGGCGGCTTCACCGTCGTCCTGCAAGACCAGATCGGCACGCGCCTGCAGCCCTGCCGGCACCTCGGCATCGTCGTCCAGCGCCAGCTCGGGCTCCGACTCCAACTCGCGCAAAGCGGCGAGCGGCGGCAGTTCGTCGAGGCTTTTCAGGTTGAAGTGGTCGAGAAAGCCCTTGGTGGTGGCGAACATCGCCGGGCGCCCCGGCACGTCGCGATAGCCCACCACGCGAATCCACTCACGCTCGAGCAGGGTCTTGGTGATGTTGCTGTTGACCGCCACGCCGCGCACGTCCTCGATCTCGCCACGGGTTATGGGCTGGCGGTAGGCGATCAGCGCCAAGGTTTCCAGCAGCGCACGGGAGTAACGCTGCGGGCGCTCTTCCCAGAGCCGGCCCACCCAGGGCGCGAAGCGCTCACGCACCTGCAGGCGATACCCCGAGGCCACCTCCTTCAGCTCGAAGGCGCGCCCTTCGCAGGACTGCCGGAGGATCTCCAGCGCCGCCTTGAACTGCTCAGGCTCGGGCCGCTCGCCCTCCTCGAACAGCTCGAAGAGACGCTCGAGCGACTGCGCCTTGCCGGAAGCCAGCAGAAAGGCTTCGAGCAACTGGGCCAGGTCTTTGGGGTCGTTCAGGTTCATTCGGCACGGGCTCGGACATGGATAACGGCGAAGGGCTCATTCTGCACCAGCTCAACCAGGGATTCCTTGATCAATTCGAGCACCGCCATGAAGGTCACCACCACACCAAGGCGCCCTTCCTCGGCGCTGAACAGCTCGACGAACGGTACAAACGCCCCACCCTTGAGACGCTCCAGCACTTCGCTCATGCGCTCGCGGGTCGACAGGGCCTCGCGGGTAACCTGGTGGCTCTCGAACATGTCGGCGCGGCGCAGCACCTCGGCCATGGACAGCAATACCTCTTCCAGGCTGACGTCCGGCAGCAGCTTGCGCGCACGGGCTTCGGGCGCATCCAGTTTGGGTACGGTGACATCACGGCCGACGCGCGGCAGTTCGTCGATATTTTCGGCAGCGGCCTTGAAGCGCTCGTACTCCTGCAGACGGCGAATCAGCTCGGCGCGCGGATCGTCCTCTTCCTCTTCGGCCTCTGCCGAGCGCGGCAGCAGCATGCGCGACTTGATCTCGGCGAGCATGGCGGCCATCACAAGGTATTCGGCTGCCAGCTCCAGGCGCACCGAATGCATAAGCTCGACATAGCCCATGTACTGTTTGGTGATCTCGGCCACGGGAATGTCGAGGATGTCGATGTTCTGCTTGCGAATCAGATACAGCAGCAGGTCCAGCGGCCCCTCGAAGGCTTCGAGGAATACCTCCAGCGCATCCGGAGGAATGTACAGGTCGAGCGGCAGTTCGGTGACCGCCTCGCCATAGACCAGGGCGAACGGCAGCTCCTGCTGGGCGCCAGCCTGGCTGTCCGGGGCTGGCGTGACGGGCTCGCTCATCGACTGGGGCTCCTTCAGCGGTAATTCAGGCCCATGGCCATGCGTACATCGGCCAGGGTTTCGCGCGCTTCGTCACGCGCGCGTTCGGCGCCTTCGGCGAGGATGCTGCGCACCAGGTCGGGGCTGTCCTCGTAATCGATGGCGCGCTGCTGCAGTGGCGCCAGCTCGGCTTGCAGGGCTGAGCACAGTGCGTTTTTGCAGTCGAGGCAACCAATCGAGGCGCTGCGACAGCCCTCGATCACCCAGTGCAACTGCTCGTCGCTGGAATACAGCTGGTGCAGCGACCACACCGGACAACGCTGTGGCTCACCCGGATCATCACGGTGTACACGCGCCGGATCGGTGGGCATGCGCCGCAGTTTTTCCTCGAGCTCGGCATCGCTGTCGCGCAGGAATATGGCATTACCGCTGGATTTGGCCATCTTCTGTCCATCCAGGCCAGGCACCCGCGAAAACTCGGCAAGAATCGGCTGCGGCTCGCTCAAAATCACCTTGCCGCCACCTTCCAGATAGCCGTAAAGGCGTTCCTGATCGCCGAGGGTGAGGCTGGTCAGCTCCTTGAGCAAAGCCCGCGCCGTCTCCAGCGCCTGGACGTCACCCTGCTCCTGATAGGCCTTGCGCAGGTTGCTGTAGAGCTTGCCGAGCTTCTTGCCCAGCTTGCCGATGGCCGCTTCGGCCTTCAGCTCGAAATCCGGCTCGCTGCCATACAGGTGGTTGAAGCGGCGCGCCACGTCGCGGGCAAATTCGATGTGCGGCAACTGATCCGCACCGACCGGCACCTGGCCGGCGCGATAGAGCAGGATGTCCGCCGCCTGCAGCAGCGGGTAGCCAAGAAACCCGTAGGTGGAAAGATCCTTGCCGCTCTGTCGCTCCTGCTGCTCCTTGTAGGACGGCACGCGCTCGAGCCAGCTGAGCGGACAGATCATCGACAGCAGCAGGTGCAGCTCGGCATGCTCCGGCACCTGCGACTGCACGAACAGTGTCGCCGAGCTGGGGCTGACGCCGGCCGCCAACCAATCCACCGCCATATCCATGACACGCTGGGAAAGCTGACCGGCCTCGGCATAATCGGTGGTCAGCGCATGCCAGTCGACGATGCAGAAGAAGCAGTCGTACTCGTGCTGCAACTTGACCCAGTTCTTCAACACGCCGTGATAGTGCCCGAGGTGCAGACGACCGCTCGGACGCATCCCTGACAGCACCCGACGCTCGGAGTCGTTAAGGCTCAAACCGTTCCATCCAAAGTCCAGACGAGGCCAGGGAGTATAGGGTAGCTGCGCCCCCGGCGGAAAATCCGGCGTCAGAGATCGCTGAACGGCGTCGGATCACCGCAACCGACGCGCAGCACTTGCGGGCTATCGTCGGCGAGACTGACCACGGTGGACGCTTCCAGCCCGCCAAAACCGCCGTCGATGATCAGGTCAACATGGTGTTCAAGAATCTGCCGCATTTCGTAAGGGTCGGACATCGGCAGTTCATCGCCCGGCATGATCAGGCTGACGCTCATCAGCGGCTCGCCCAACTGCTCCAGCAGCGCCAGGGCAATCGGATGGCTGGGCACGCGAATGCCAATGGTGCGGCGCTTGGGATGCAGCAGCATGCGCGGCACTTCACGGGTGGCATTGAGGATGAAGGTGTAAGGGCCGGGCGTGTGATTTTTCAGCAGGCGAAAGGCAGCGGTGTCGACCTTGGCAAACAGCCCGATCTGCGACAGATCGCGGCAAACCAGGGTGAAGTTGTGCTTGTCATCGAGCTGACGCAGGCGACGAATGCGCTCTACCGCATTCTTGTCACCGATCATGCAGCCCAGCGCATAGGAGGAGTCGGTCGGATAGACAACCACGCCGCCGCCACGAATGATTTCCACGGCCTGTTTTATCAGGCGTGCCTGCGGGTTTTCCGGGTGGACCTGGAAAAATTGACTCACACTTGCTCCCAGCTCATAAAGTGACAGCGGATGGCTGTGCATGCTCGAAACGCTCCCAGAGCGCAGTCAGATCGTCGGGCAGCGGCCGGTACATACCCAGCTCGGACCAGTCGCCGGGCGCATGAAAATCACTGCCGACGCTGGCCATCAAACCAAACTCACGGGCCAGAATCGCCAGGCCGCCGACCTGCTCGGCCGGCTGCATGCCGTTGACCACTTCCAGCGCGTGGCCACCGGCTGCCGCGAAGTCGGCAACCAGACGGCGACGCTTACTGCGCGTGAAATCGTATTGCCACGGATGCGCCAGGCTGATCCAGGCCCCGGCCGCGCGCAAAGTGGCAACGGTTTCTTCCAGCATAGGCCAATGCTGCTTGACGTCACCCAATTTGCCCGAACCCAACCACTTGCGAAACGCCTCGGCACGGTCGCGCACATGGCCGGCGCGCACGAGAAATTCGGCGAAATGTGGCCGGGCCGGCGCATTGCCGCTATCGCCCAGTTCCTGCTGAACGGCCCGCGCGCCCTCCAGAGCGCCTGGCATACCTTTGGCCGCGAGGCGTCGGTCGATCTCTTGCGCACGCTGCCAGCGCCCATGGTGCAAGGCATCGATGGCAGCACACAGCGCCGGCGCCTCGCGCTCGAAGGCATAGCCCAACACGTGGATGGTCGCTCCACCCCAGGTGCAGGACAGCTCGATGCCATTGATCAGTTGCATATCCAGAGCCGTCGCTGTGCGACGTGCTTCATCCAGCCCTTCCAGGGTGTCGTGATCGGTCAGTGCCAGCAGCCTAACGCCACGCTCATGCGCCCGGGTCACCAGGACGGCGGGGGCCAGGGCGCCATCGGAGGCGGTGCTGTGGCAGTGCAGATCGACAATCATGGCGGCGCTTTCGTTGAGATTGATGTTTGTTATTATGCCCCACATCCGCGCCAAGGCTGTTGCCATATGGCGAAAATGCTTCATCCCTCCCCGCTTCGACCCTAAATAAGGACTGAAATGCTCTACGCCATCATCGCCACCGACATCGAAAACTCCCTGGAAAATCGCCTGGCTACCCGCCCCGCTCACCTCGCCCGCCTGGAACAGCTGAAGCAGGAAGGTCGCCTGCTGCTGGCCGGCCCGCACCCGGCCATCGACAGCAATGATCCAGGCCCGGCTGGTTTCAGCGGCAGCCTGGTGGTTGCCGAGTTCGACTCCCTTGAAGCTGCCCAACAATGGGCTGATGCCGACCCGTACCGCACAGCCGGCGTGTATGCCAACGTTTTGGTCAAACCCTTCAAGAAAGTGCTGCCCTGACGAAGTGCCACCCACGCTGCTTTCGCACACAAGGAATCGCGATGCGCCCGATCCCGCTGTCCCTGCTGGTCACCGTGATGCTGACCTGTGCTTCGGTACAGGCAGAAGAACAACCCGCTCAGCCTTCCGCCCCAGCAGCTGCGGTCGACAGCCAGGTGTTGGAACAGCGCCTGGCGCAGAGTGAGCAACTGCGCAATGAGCTGGAAGCGAGCAGCGCCGTGCAACTGCAGCGCCTGCGCCTGCAGCTCAAGGAAAGCCAGGCGCAGGCTCAACCCCGGCTGCTCAGCGAGGAACAGACCTGGTTCGCCCTCGGCGCAGCCCTGAGCCTGATCTCGATGCTATTCGGCGCCCTGTTGCGTGGCTCTCGCAAGACCCGTCGCGAGTGGATCAACTAAGCCATGAACCGATTGCTGCTGATCGATGATGATCAGGAACTCTGCGAGCTGCTTAGCCGTTGGCTGACCCAGGAAGGCTTTCAGGTCACCGCCTGCCACGAAGCCGCTGGCGCCCGTCAGGCACTTGCCGCACAAGCCCCCGAGGCTGTGGTGCTGGACGTGATGCTGCCGGACGGCAGCGGCCTTGAGTTGCTCAAGCAGCTACGGGGCGAGCATCCGGACCTGCCAGTGCTGATGCTCTCCGCCCGCGGCGAACCGCTGGACCGCATCCTTGGCCTGGAGTTGGGCGCCGATGACTACCTGGCCAAGCCCTGTGACCCTCGCGAGCTGACCGCACGCCTGCGCGCTGTGCTGCGCCGCACCGTGCCCGCACCGGCAAGCAGCCAGCTGGAGCTGGGCGACCTCCGCTTCAGCCCCAATCGCGGGGTGGTCAGCATTGGCGAGCATGACGTTCCGCTGACACTTTCCGAAAGCCGCCTGCTGGAAGCCCTGCTGCGCCAACCAGGTGAGCCGGTGGACAAACAGGCATTGGCGCAACTGGCCCTGGGCCGCAAATTGACCCTGTATGACCGTAGCCTGGACATGCACGTCAGCAACCTGCGCAAGAAGCTCGGCCCGCACCCGGATGGCCGCCCACGCATTCTCGCCCTGCGCAGCCGCGGCTATTACTACGCGCAGTGAGTACGCCCTGGCGCAGCGTAAATAACCCGCAACATCGCCTTTACCCAAGCTTTACCCACAGCTGACTGCCCTTGACCTTGACCGCCGCATAATGAGCCCATCCGGTACTTACCGGCCTCGGAACCTGTTTACGACCTGCTGCGCGTCGGCCCTGCTGCGTTGAAAACAGACTCGGAATGCTCATGTACAACAGTACAGTCGCCCGCGACTCCGACCGTTCCTCGTCTGTTTTCGCCTTGCATGACTCTGGCTCGCTAGATCGTAAAACAGGTTCTCAAGACAAGGAGAATCACCATGCGCAAGACCCTCACCGCCCTGCTGCTCGCTGCCACCCTGCCGACCCTGGCCTTCGCCATGCCCATGCACGACGGCGGCCCTCGCCACCATGATCGCGGCCACAGCATGTTCAAGGAGCTGAACCTGAGCAAGGAGCAGCGCCAGGAGTTTCGCAAACTGATGGGCGAGCAGATGAAAACCCATCGCGACATCACCAAGCGCTACCTGGACAAGCTGCCGGAAGCCGAAAAGCAGGCCATGAAGAAGGAGCTGGACAAGGCTCGCGCCGACCAGCACAAGGCCCTGCGTGACCTGCTCAACCCCGAGCAGCAGAAAGCCTTCGACGAGCACCAGAAGAAAATGGAAGCTCGCCGCGCAGAAATGGCCGAATTCAAGGCCTGGAAGGCCGAGAAGGACAGCAAGACCAACTGATCGACGCCCCCTAGACCCGCCGCCGCGCTCCCTGAGCCCGGCGGCTTTTGCATGAGGAATCACCGTGCGTTCACTGTTCTGGCGCATTCTGGCGACCTTCTGGCTGGGCATCGCCCTGGTGGCCGGTCTGTCGCTGCTGCTTGGCCGCGCCCTGAATCAGGACGCCTGGATTCTAAGCCTGCACCCGGGCCTTGACGATCTCGATAGCAAGTGGGTCAAGCGCTATGAACAGCAAGGGCCAGCAGCCGCCCAGGATTTTCTCGAACAG
This sequence comes from Ectopseudomonas oleovorans, assembly GCF_003052605.1. GTDB lineage: Bacteria > Pseudomonadota > Gammaproteobacteria > Pseudomonadales > Pseudomonadaceae > Aquipseudomonas > Aquipseudomonas oleovorans_A. Next base: position 9,533 of record NZ_QASO01000129.1, read on the forward strand.
CGCAAGCGCAAGTACCGTATCGACACCCAGGTGCTTGGCGAGAGCGGCCAGCAACTGGTCAAAGGCACCTTTCCGTCCCGTGCTGCCGCCTTCGAGGCGCGTCACGGTGACGACCGTCGCTTGCCATGGCGGCGCCTGACCGCCGAATACACCAGCCCGGAAAGCGGCGAAAGCTACCTGTTCATCTACCGTATTCCACACCCGGAACTGGCAGCCTGGCACCGCGGCAGCCTGTTCTGGCCACTCAGCGCCATCGCCATTGCCCTGGTGGTGCTAACGCTGTTCAGCCTGATGCTGACGCTGTCGATCACCCGCCCGCTGGATCGCCTGCGCGGCGCCGTGCATGACCTCGGCCAGACCGCCTACCAACAGAACAGCCTGGCTCGTCTGGCCACGCGCCGCGACGAGCTGGGCCTACTGGCCAAGGACTTCAACCGCATGGGCGAGCGTCTGCAAGGCTTGATCGGCAGCCAGCGCCAGTTGCTGCGCGATGTCTCCCACGAACTGCGCTCGCCCCTGGCGCGCCTGCGTATTGCACTGGCATTGGCGGAGCGCGCCGATGCCGCGGAGCGAGAAAGGCTCTGGCCCCGTCTGAGTCAGGAGTGTGATCGACTGGAAGCGCTGATCAGCGAAATTCTCGCCCTGGCCCGTCTGGACGCGGATCCGGGCGCCGCACAGCCCGTCGATCTGGCCGCCCTGCTCGGCAACCTGCAGGAAGACGCGCGCCTGACCGCCCCGCAACAACAGCTGCAGATCGATCTCGACCCGCGCGCACGCCTGGAAGGCTGGCCAGACATGCTGGAGCGCGCGCTGGACAATCTGCTACGCAATGCCTTGCGCTTCAGCCCAGCGGATCAACCTGTCCTCATCAGCGTGCAAAGCCAGGGGCAAAACGTAACGCTGAGCGTGCGCGACCATGGCCCTGGAGTTGCCAGCGAATACCTGGAGCAATTGGGTAAACCGTTCTTCCGCGCGCCAGGCCAGAGCGGCTCCGGCCACGGCCTCGGCTTGGCTATCGCGCGGCGGGCGGCGCAACGTCATGGCGGTGAACTGCTGTTGAGCAACCATCCGCAAGGCGGCTTCATCGCCACGCTCAGCCTGCCGGCCAGGCAGCAGGCAGGCTGAAGCGCGTTTCGCTCAGCCCTCCCAGGCGCTGACGAAAGCCTCAACGCGGACCTCCGGGGCGCGGCGCAGCTCACGCTCCGGCGTACCAAGGTAGAGGTAGGCGATGATCTGCTCGTCCGCCGCCAGGCCCAGCCCCTTGGCCACATGGGCGTTATAGGCCATGTCGCCGGTACGCCAGACCGCACCGATACCCTGAGCATGGGCGGCCAGCAGCATGCCATGCGCGGCACAGCCGGCTGCTATCACCTGCTCGGAAGCGGGTACCTTGGGGTGAGCCTGAACCCGGGCGATCACCACCACCAGCAATGGCGCGCGCAGCGGCATGCCACGCGCCTTGTTCAGCGCTTCCGGCGCAGCATGCGCATCGGCGACCAGCAAGGCCTCGGCGAACAGCTCGCCCATACGCTCACGCGCTTGCCCCTCGACCGTCAGAAAACGCCACGGACGTAGCTGACCATGATCAGGCGCACGCAGGGCTGCGCGAAACAGCATCTCGCGCTGCACGGCATCCGGGCCCGGTTCGACCAGGCGAGGAACGGAAACACGGTTGAGCAGAGCGTCGAGAGCCTCCATCGGCCACCTCCAAAAACAAAGATGGCGCATTCTCAATGCTGCAAGCTGCAGGCTGCAAGCTCAGCGGTATGCGGGGACGGCGCATCAGCCTGTAGGCACTGCGCCTCGCGGCGAATCGCAAGAACACCGCAAAGCCAAAAGCTTCGCCCCGGGGGCGGGGCTCCTACACAAACCTCGCAGGCGCCGACCTACCCTGTAGGAGCCGCGTCTCGCGGCGAATCGCAAGAACATCGCAAAGCCAAAAGCTTCGCCCCGGGGCGGGGCTCCTACACAAACCCCGCAGGCGCCGACCTACCCTGTAGGAGCCGCGTCTCGCGGCGAATCGCAAGAACACCGCAAAGCCAAAAGCTTCGCCCCGGGGGCGGGGCTCCCACAAAGGCGCTTCGGGTATCCTGCCAAATAAGCATCAGGCAATGTCCAGCTTCACCTGCGGCTTGAGATACCGTCAGGCTACCCGGTCGGGCGATATCACCGGTTGCACCGGCGGAGTGAGCGGCGGCAGACCGTAAGCCCTGCGCGCCTCGTCGCAACGCGGGTTGTGCTCACCGTTCGCCCATGACGCTTCGAACTCGCGGCAGCTACTCGAGCGCTGTTCGTACATGGTGCAACGCACACCACAACCGACGTCGCCCAACAGTTGCGTACAACGTGCCGGTTTGCTCTCCGTGCCACGCATGGCGACGTAATGGGGGCTGATCTGGACGACCTGTTCATCCGGCACGCTACCGCCTGCGGATTGGCACTCGCCCCAGAAGAAGGACACACGAAAAAACGCGCAGCAGGCACCGCACGTAAGACAGGGATTAGCTTCGGACATTTGAGGAGAACTCGGAAACCGGCGGACGCCAGTAACTGGCGGCTATTCTATGCTTGGCCAATGACTTGTAAAGCCCCCACCTGCGGCGGTTTACAGGCGCCTGACCACAGGTAGAATGGCGCACTTTTACAACCCGCCAGAGCCCTTGCACATGGCCTTGCCGACGCTGCGCATCATCGGTTTCATCATCGGCATATTCCTGATTACCCTGGCGATCAGCATGGCCATTCCCATGCTGACGCTGTTGATCTTTGAACAACCGCAGGACCTCTACGCCTTTCTCTGGTCGAGCCTGATCACCCTGATCGCCGGCCTTGCCCTGGTGATTCCCGGTCGCCCCGAAAACGCCCAGCTGCGCCCGCGCGACATGTACCTGCTGACGACCGGTAGTTGGATCGTGGTCTGCGCTTTCGCCGCTCTGCCGCTGATGTTGATCGCTCACATCAGCTACACCGACGCCATCTTCGAGACCATGTCCGGCATTACCACCACCGGCTCGACCGTGCTGGTTGGCCTGGACACTCTCTCACCCGGCATTCTGATCTGGCGCTCACTGCTACACTGGCTCGGCGGCATCGGCTTCATCGGTATGGCCATCGCCATTTTGCCGCTGCTGCGCGTCGGCGGCATGCGCCTGTTCCAGACCGAATCCTCGGACTGGGGCGAGAAAGTGATGCCGCGCTCGCACATGGCCGCCAAGTATTTGCTGCTGATCTACCTGGCCCTGACGCTGCTCGGCTCACTGGCATTCTGGGCAGCCGGGATGACGCCTTTCGAGGCGATCAACCACGCCATGGCCTCGATTTCCACCGGTGGCTTCTCCACCTCCGATGCATCGCTGGCGCACTGGCCACAGCCGGCCGTGCACTGGACGGCCGTGGTGCTGATGCTGCTCGGCGGTATGCCCTTCATGCTCTATGTCGCCTTCGTGCGCGGCAATCGCCAGGCGTTGTTCAGGGATCATCAGGTACGCGGCTTCATCGGTTTCCTCCTGCTGACCTGGCTGGTCTTCGGCACCTGGCTATGGCTGAACTCGGATTACGCCTGGCTCGAGGCCTTTCGCATCGTTGCCGTCAACGTCACCTCGGTGGTCACCACCACAGGCTTCGCCCTCGGCGATTACACCACCTGGGGCAGCTTTGCCGTCTTGCTGTTCTTCTACCTGACCTTCGTTGGCGGCTGCTCCGGCTCCACGGCTGGCGGTCTGAAGATCTTCCGCTTCCAGGTCGCCTACGTCCTGCTCAAGGCCAACCTGATGCAGCTGGTGCACCCGCGTGCAGTGATCCGGCAGCAGTACAACAACCACAATCTGGATGAAGAGATCGTCCGCTCGATGATTACCTTCTCCTTCTTCTTCACCATCACCATCGGCGTGCTGGCCCTGGCGCTGACCCTGGTCGGCCTGGACTGGGTAACCGCGCTGACCGGCGCCGCCACTGCAGTGTGCAACGTCGGCCCGGGTCTTGGCCCGATCATCGGCCCGGCCGGCAACTTCGCCAGCCTGCCGGATTCGGCCAAATGGCTACTGAGCCTGGGCATGCTACTCGGCCGCCTGGAAATTCTGACCGTGCTGGTCCTGATCACCCGCAGCTTCTGGAAACACTGACCGATGCCTCTAGCCAGCCTGCGCATCCTTGCCTTCATCAACGGCATCTTCCTCGTCACCCTGGCAGTGGCCATGCTGGTGCCGGTGATCACCCTGCTGATCTTCGAGCAGCCACAGGGGATCAACGCCTTTCTCTGGTCGAGCATGATCACTGCACTCGCCGGCATCGCCATGATCGCCCAGGGCAGGCCACAGCAAACACAGCTGCGTCCGCGCGACATGTATATGTTGACGGTATCGAGCTGGCTCATGGTGTCGATCTTCGCCGCCTTGCCGTTCATTTTCGCCGAACGGGCGAGCATCACCGATGCCTACTTCGAGAGCATGTCAGGCATTACCGCCACTGGCGCGACGGTGTTCAGCGGCCTCGACGACATGTCGCCCGGCACGCTGATCTGGCGCTCGCTGCTGCACTGGCTGGGCGGCATCGGCTTCATCGGCATGGCCGTGGCGATTCTGCCGATCCTGCGCATCGGCGGCATGCGCCTGTTCCAGACCGAGTCGTCGGATCGCTCGGAAAAGGTCATGCCACGCTCGCACATGGTCGCCAAGTACATGGTGCTGGCCTATGTCGGCCTCAGTACCCTGGCAGTGCTGGCCTTCTGGTGGGCCGGCATGGGTCTGTTCGATGCGATCAACCATGCCATGTCAGCCATCGCCACCGGCGGCTTCTCCACCTCGGATGCCTCGCTGGGCAAATGGCAGCAGCCAGCGATTCACTGGGTCGCCATCGTGGTAATGGTGCTCGGCAGCCTGCCGTTCGTGCTTTACGTCAGCACCCTGCGCGGCAACTACCGCGCCCTGTTGCGCGACGCGCAGGTACGCGGCTTCCTCTATCTGCTGGTAGGCAGCTGGCTCACCCTGGCCATCTGGAAATGGCTCACCACCGACCTGTACTGGCTCGATGCACTGCGCCTGGTGGCCGTGAACATCACCTCGATCATGACCACCACCGGGTTCGCCGTGGGCGATTACCACCTGTGGGGGCCGTTCGCCAGCATGATGTTCTTTTACCTGGGTTTTGTCGGCGGTTGCTCCGGCTCTACAGCCGGTGGCCTGAAGATATTCCGCTTCCAGGTCGCCTACATCCTGCTCAAGGCCAACCTCAGGCAGCTCATTCACCCCCGGGCGGTGATCAAGCAGCATTACAACCGCCACCGCCTGGACGAAGACATCGTTCGCTCGATCCTGGCCTTCGCCTTCTTCTACACCATCACCATCGCCACGCTGGCCCTGGCAGTAGCGATGTGCGGCGTGGACTGGATCACTGCCCTGACCGGCGCTGCGGCGATGGTCTCAGGCGTTGGCCCAGGCATGGGCGAGATGGTCGGCCCGGCCGGCAACTACGCCACCATCCCCGATCTGGCCAAGTGGCTGCTGAGCTTCGGCATGCTGCTCGGGCGCCTGGAAATCCTCACCGTGCTGGTGCTGCTGTTCCCGGTCTTCTGGCGTCACTGAGCAGGCGCGCTACGCAAGCCCGCGGCGGCTGCGATACTTACCAGGCGTTTCACCGAACCAGCGGCGAAACGCCCTGAAGAAGTTGCTCGGGTCGGCAAAGCCCAGCAGATAGGCAACCTCCAGCAACGTCAGGTCGACCTGGCCAAGATACTGCTCGGCCAGCTCTCGGCGCGTGTCGTCGAGCAACTGCTGATAGCTGGTGCCCTCCTCCTGCAGGCGTCGCTGCAAGGTGCGCTGCGACAGATGCAGCGCCTGCGCCACCACCTCGCGGCGTGGCTCGCCCTGCGGCAACAGGCGGCATAGCACCTGGCGCGCCTGATGGGTGACGCGGCTGCTGCAGAAACGTGCCAGGTACTCGCCAGCAAAACGATCATGCAGTTGTGCCAGCGCCTCATTGGCACTGGGCAGCGGCGCCTCCAGATCAGCACGTTCGAAGATCAGCCCATAGTGCTCGGCGTTGAACTTGAGCGGCGCCTGGAACACCTGCTGATAAGGCGCCAGGTCGGCGGGTGGCGGACCTTGCAGGCGAATCTCGCGCGGGCGAATGGGCTTGCCGGTCATCCAGCGGCAAAAGGCCAGGCAGTATGCCAGCGAAGCCTCGGCGCTCTGCCGGGCCGGCGGCAGGCGGTCGCCATGAATGGCCAGAGTCAGCGCATAGCCGTCGGGTTGCGGCAAAAAATTCAGGTCCGCGCCTTCACCGATGATGCGCTGGTAGCGCACCAGACGGGTGAAGCCATCACGCAGGTTGCGACTGGACATCAGTGCATAACCCACCACATGGAAGGACGCCGGGCGCACCACCTGCGCCATGTTCAGGCCGATCGCCGGATTGCCCGACAGCGCCACGGCGCGCTGCCACAGACGGGTCATGCCGTCCTGCGGGAAGCGCGCATCGGGGTCGTTCAGCGCGGCGTAATCCATGCCCAGTTCGGTGAACAGGCTGGTGCAGTCTACGCCGCCCAGCTCCAGCGCCTGCACGATGGCCAAGGCCCAGCTGGAGGATGTGGTTCTTTCGCTCATCGTCTTGTTCTTGTGATCAATCAGCAATGCCATGGTTGGCGGCGCAAGGATACTAGCCCATAACCCAGCCACGCAGCACCAGCAACCATGCGGCTTACAGACCGTTCACAAATCGTATTTTGGGTTTGTGTGGTTTGTTTTGGGCATGGAATGCCAGCTTAATGACAACATGTCATTCCCGCCTCGCCCGTCCTGGGCAACTACTCTCCCCTACGAGCAATCCCGACGCAAAACTGCAAAATACCGTTCGTCGGTCTAGTGTCAGAAAGTGCTTGCTATAAACCCTTAAAGGTTTATATTAACACCCATGGAAGGCGAACAACGCCAACCACCGCCCCGGCGGCTCCGGGCTTCCTGATAGGAGCAACACCATGGAACTGAAGATCAACTCTCGCAAATTGGGCCGCACCATTACTTTCTCGCGCCCTGGCTCCAGCTACATCTTCGCCGACCTGAACGGCAAGTCTGGCACCCTGGGCTGCCAGATTTGCAGCGGTGGCGGCACCATGGGCTCCACGCTTTCCTATGACGGCGACGACCAAGCGCAGTTTGAGGCCATCTGCCGCCGCTGGTATCGCGCACACGTTCGCGGCGAGTGACCGTCAAAGCCCGGCTCTGGCCGGGCTTCCTCGTTGGGCTGAGCCATGACCGACTCCCTGATCCACCTGCGCATTCCGGCGGCCACCAAAGGCCGCTGGGTTCGCGCATCCCGCGCAGCCGGCCAGCGGCTCAGCGACTACATCACCAACGCCGTAGAGGCCTACATGCAGCAGCAACTCACCCGCCTGGCCATCCCTGACGATCTGACATTTTCCGATCTGCGCCTGGCGCGCGACGCCGACGGGGCTGTCAGCTTCGACTGGGCGGTGATCGAGCGCATCTGCCGCGCCAACAACCTGCCCGTCGAGCTGCTGCGCGAGGGGCCGGAGGATAACGTCGCGGGACTGCTGATCGGCTGGTACAGCGCCCACCGCAACGCAGGCGGCGCACCTGACCCGGTAGCCGAGGATCTGCTCGCCGAGGTGCAGGCAGAGGATGCCGCCGGCCAGGCGTTCAGCTACGAGCCAGGCCGCGCATGAACGCGGTGCAATTTGAAGCACTGGCCGAGCTGCTGCGCATGCGCGGCGGTGCCAGCCAGGAGGCCGCCCGCCTGGTACTGGTCGACGGCGTTGCGCCGGCCGAGGCCGCCCGCCGCGTGGGTATTCAGCCGCAGGCGGTGAACAACGTGCTGAACAGCTGCCAGCGCGGCATCGCCCTCGCCCGCACCGCAGCCGGCCTCTAGTCCACTACCTGGCGCCTCCGGCAGCTGTCGCCGAACTTGCCATGAATAGAAGCCGACGAACGGTTACCTTAAGCTGTTTCTAGCTCGAATCGAGCTATATATAATGAACCCAACAGCGCGGCACACAGCCAGCACTGATCCTCGGGAGAGATGAAATGAGCAAGCACGTAGACATCACCATCGATTATGGCCGCGGCGTTTCCAAGTCGGGCAAGCCGTACAAAGAAGTCACCGCCAACACTGTGGAAATTGGCGCTGACGTTGTAGTTCGAATTGCCCGCCCGGATCTGATTGACACCACCGGTATGAGCCAGCGCGAAGCCCGCCGTGCCACCGGTAATGCCATCAATACCCACTTCGACATCAAAGTCGTTGGCCGTGTGACCGGCCTGGGCGAGGCCTACTACACCGACGGCAGCTGCGATGCCACCCTGGTGCAGCGCGCTTACTACGAAGTGATTGAGGGCTGAACGATGAAAGATTTCCGCTTTGGCCCATTTGAATTTCGCAAAACCGCCAGCATCAAGCTGGCGGGCAAAAACTCCAGCCGCCTGGTACTGAAATATGGCCAGCAGATGCTATCGGAAAAGACCCTGCCTGACGCCGCGACTCAATCAGAGGTCATCGAGGCATTTGCAGACGTGATTGCTCAATGGCGCCAGGCTTGCGCAGCAGAGCACGCCCCGACCACCCTGAAGCTCGTAACACATAGCGGCGAAGTGCTGGCTACGGTAGCGACCCATGAACTACCAGACGGCATGAGCGGCTGCGTGCCCGACGACAGATTCCCGTACTGGCTGACAACTGTAAGCACACCCACGCGCGGCTTGCCCTGCTCTATCAATGAATTCCGCTCAATCAAAGCAGCCCCGCCGCTGAGTTGGGTAGCCGGCTTGTTGCCTGATGAAGTGCTTGCGACTGATATAGACGAATGGCGCGCGCCGACCAACTGGGAGATCCGGCATATCGTCGGCGAGGGATCACTGACCGGCATATCTGGCGCCCACGCGGCAGCGCTGGTGGGCATCTCACCGCAGAATTTCCGCAAATACACTGCGGCCGAGGGCGCCAAAAACAGACAGAACATGAGCTATGCAGCATGGCACCTGCTGCTGCACAAGCTGGGAGTGAAGGCGGCGTGAAAGTGGCGCCGAGCGAAAGATTTTCATATCCGCTATAGACCTGCCAAGGAAATGTGATAGCGTGAAGCCTCTGATGAATATATGCGTATTGGCTTTGGCCATTTACTGCCGAACAGGCAGCTCAGAAATATGAGCTACGCATAGTTTTCTACACTGCCGAACAGGCAGCAAAGCCCCGCCATGTGCGGGGCTTTTTTATTGCCCGGTTAATCCGTCATATGCCCTCTCACACGCCGCACCGGCTATTCCTCGCTGGTCGGCGATGCCAGCATAGAGTTGAGCAGCCGCTCCAAGCCGGCCGAACATGTCGGCCTGCATTCTGGCGGCGCTGTCGGCTGCCTGGCCGAGCTGGGCAGTGATGGAATTGCCGGCGTCACGACTGCGTTGCTCAGCGGCTGCGAGGCGCTGCTGCAGGCGCTCAAGAGCGCTGTCAGCACGGGCAGCATCAGAGCGAGCTTGATCCAGTTGTTGCTGGGCTTCTGCATCTGCTTTCTCCGTCGCGGCCTGGCGCCGCTGGTTTTCCTGAATGACGAACACGGCAGCACGCCGGTCGCGCTCGGCCACTTCGGCGCGGTAGTCGGCCAGTTCGCGCTGTGCACCAGCGGCTACAGACTGAGCCGATGACACCCGAATCTGCTGCCAACCAGCTACAACGGCGAGAGCGAGCGCCCACCATGCCCAGCCGGGTACCAACTTCAGCCAGGCTGTCACGACATCACCTCAGCCAGCGCCTGCCCATACAGCGCCGGCCAGGTCGACCGGTGCGGCTTGCCAGGCCGCCACGTGCGCACGTACAGCTGCCAGGCGCCGTCAGCGTCACCCAGGCGCGGCAGGCGGCCGGGATCAGTCCACAGCAGCAGGCGAGCCAAACCAGCGGCCAGCACGTCATCGTGCTCGATGGCGTCCCATACCGCCCGTGGCGACGGATCAACACCGCGCACAGCGCACAGACCAACGGCCAGATCGCGCACGCGGTCATCGTGGTAGCGCAGCAGGCCGGTCACCATCCCGCCGCCCAGCTCTGCCTGCCAGAACGATTTAGCCGGCCCGGTCGGTCTCGGCGGCGAGCCGACCAGCTGGCGGCGATGCTGGAAGCGCGACTCTTGCAGGCCGATGGCGAGCAGCATCACCTCAGCCTCTGCCGATGACATACGCGCAGGCAGCAGGGCGAGCGCAGGCGTGATCGCCTGTTCGCGGATCTCGTTCAGGGTCATGGTTTTCTCCGGGCGTAAAAAAGCCCACCGGAGTGGGCGGTTACTCGCTGTAGTGGTTACACGTCTACGTCGTAATGCGGCAGGTCCGGCGCCGGGCCGGTGATCGTGCCGTCGGCTATGTAGGCCTTGCTGTTCACCGGCACGTCGACACCGCGAACGGTGACGCGGGTGCCGGTGCGTAGTTCTACCTCGCTTAGCCCCGCCGTGGTGTTGATGCTGCGCACGATGGCCACCGTGCGTACGCCGCCGGGTAGCAGGCCGATGAAGCGCTTCCATGGATTGATAGTCGCCATCAGTGGTGCCGCTCCAGTCTGATCTGCTGCGATACGCGCACGGCTCCAGTCCCCTCGGCGCTGATGTCCACGCCGAGGCACAGGCCTACCCACGCGCCAGTTTCCTCGGGCACGCGATACAGGTGCGCCGGGAGGATCAGCCCGACGCCATGGTCATCGGTGAACGGGAACAGCGGGATGGTCACGCTGACAATCTCGATGTTGCCGCCCTTGCTCAGCTCGTGCGTGCCGCGCGCCTGGTTGGCCGGCTGGTCGGTCAGCCAGTCGTCGAACACATCGGGCGTTGGGTTGTCGCCAGCCGTGCCGGCACGGCGCACGAGCATCGAGCAGCCGACCGAGGTGCCCGAGGTGTAGCACGCATTCCAAGCCGGTTGCGGCGTCCACTCGCCGCCGAGGTCGGTCATCATTGCGGGCGGAATCACTCGCGTGATCGGCGCGTCGACGTCATTCCACTGCCAGGGCGGCAGCGGGTAGCGCGGCACGATGTCGAGGTGATCACTATCGCGGGCCGGCAGCACCACCCCGCCAATGGTCTCGGCCAGGCGCGCGATTACCTGCATCGCCGTCTGGCTCTGATAGCTCAGCGCGCCGGCCGGGAATGTCCAGTCTGTGGCCGTCCAGCTCAGTGTAAAGCCAGTGTTCAGCAGCTCGGCCTCGGCCGCCTGGGCGGCGTTGATCTGCGCCGCATTCAACCCACTGCGCAACGGCGCGTAGGGCGCGGCCAGCAGCTGGCCGCGCGTGGCGCCGGTGATGGTGTAGGCCTCGGCCGGGAACTGCTGTTTGCGGCTGTAGCGCTCGACGAGCACCACCCACTTCCAGCCGTTCACATCCAGCTCCAGCTCGCCAGCGCCCTCGGCGTCGGGCTGCACCAGCTCCAGCGCCGCGCGCGTGAAGATGTCGGCACTGAACGTCCAGCTGAAGCTGTCCGCATCCAGCCCGATCTTGATGTTCTTCGCCTCGATAGGCGTGCGCGACGGCAGCGCCACGAGGTTGACGGTGTTCGCAATCATGTAGGTATCCAGAATGGTCGGATCGGGCGGCGGCTCCGGCAGCGGTTTGACCGAGCCGGGGTAGTCGACATAGGGCATATCAGTCAGCACGCCGTCGACCTGACGGGCCTTGCCCCATGGCAGGGTGCGCCCGAGGTTTAGCCGGCGCGCCGACTGCCAACGCACACGGGTGCGACGCATGTCGGTCGGCTGAATCGCGGGCGTTTCCGGCACGTAGCGGAAGTCAAAGAAGACCTCGGGCGACGTGCTGGGGAAGTACGGCCGGCCGCCGAACTCGAACACCAGCGCTCCGGTACCGGGCACGTAGAGGCTGTCCTGAAGCGCAGTCGCTGCATTGAAGCGCGGGCCGTATTCATTGACCCGCCGATGCCCCGCCGCCACCGCCACATCCTTGCGCGCCGGCTTCGGGTTGTAGATCAGCCGCAGGCGCAGGTCACGCGGCTGTATCGTGCGATCCCAGCCGCTGGCCACTGCCAGGTCTTTCGCCGGCACCCGGCCCCAGGGCTGTGCGCTGGCTTGTGCATCGAGCATGCCCGCAACACCCCAGCGCCCCGCTTGCAGCACATCCAGCGCCGGCACCCGCGCCCAGGGCACGACTGTTGCGCGGCGATCCGCAACGCCAGCGATACGCCAGTTGGCAGCGGCACGGCGGTCGGCCTGGCGCAGTGCGTCCCAGGGAATTGCAGACGCAGCGCGGTCGGCCGAGGCCGCACGGCCCCAGCCCCCGCCGATTGAAACGCTGATCATCAGATGACCTCAATAGGCACGGGCCCATGGGCGATTGGCTGGAAGTAGCGCCGGGCGACCGCACGAGCAGTGCCCAGCGGGCGGGATGGGTTCTCGCCCACAGCCGCCCACCACTCGGGCTCTGTCGACGGCAGCTGGCCGGCGTCGGTGATTTCATACACCCAGCCGCTGTACTGCGTCGGGCGAATGCGTTGGCCCACCTGCACAGCCAGGTCAGCGACGAACTGCACGCCGTAGTCATCGACGCCAATGGCGTAGACGTCGCCGCCCACCACCCGCACGTCGATGTCCCCGCTGCCGCCCGGCGTTGGGCCATAGCCCGCCAGGCGCCACTCGCCGTCAGCAGGCCGCTCCAGCAGCACCACATCGCGGCTTGCAGGCACACGCTCTAAGCGCACCCGCGCCGAAACCTGGGCAGGCTCGCCAGCCGCCCCACCCTCACCACTGGTGATGTTGAACGTGTACACACCAGACGCCTCGAAGCGCAGGTATGCGGCGCGAGTCCGGCGCGGCAGCTCATTATCCACGGCGTAAACCAGCCACTCCCCCTGCGCGAGCAGGGTTGCCAGATCGACAGAACGAACCGCAGTAAATTCACTGCCAAAAAAGAACAACCCGACAGTACCCACAGTTTCCCAATCACGGGCAATAGTGAGTCGTTTAGTGTTGGCCGTAACAACGCCATCCCGCAGCAGCCGAAACGAAAGATCAACCCGAGGCGGCCGCGTATAAGACGGCACGACCCGGCTATATGGGATTGCCGCGGCCACCATTACCAAAACCTCGGGTTAGTTGTAGCGAGGAAAAATGGCGCATGACCGCCATACCGAACAGTTGGCAGATAGCTGTGGCCATCACCCAGAGGGATTAAGGTGTTGGCTGAACGCGATGAAATTCCAGCCGGAACCCCTAGACATATAACCGAGGCATACGGGTTTTTGCGTAACAACCGGACATCCGCGCACAGCCCTCGGAGCATGCCCCACACGCCAACACACTGCCATGACAGCTCGCACAGAATTGCGGAGGGTAATACCGCAGCACTGGTCGTATCAGCATACTGTGCCGATGCGGTTAATACATTCGTATCAATCGAAAGTGCCGCACTGCCAACCAGCAAACCAGTGCTCGGATTATAGAGCGACGTAAAGCCAGCGGCACCGAAAAAGCCAGAGACCGTGTTATAACTTGCATTCGCTAAGTTTTGCCCGCCGCACGCGATGAAGTTTCCGTTTGAGTCATCCCCCACATACAACGGCCCAGGCTGATACGAAAGCCCGGCGGTCGGCCCCCAAGCAACATCGCTAGTCCCTGGCGAAGGGATAAATATGAAGGTCTTGCTATCAGCAATTAGCGCCCACGTAGAGCCAGAAGAGGCCCCGACCAAACTGGCCAGCGGATAGCGATGCGGCACAGAACTATCCGACGCCGTACCGGACTTCAAGCCAGCCCCTGCCAGCGGCCCGGTATAGGATGCAGAAAGATAGACCGTAACCAGAGCCGAGGACTGCAGGTAGAAGTGGACGTAGCCACTGCCTGGGCCGTTGGTCAGCGCCAAAAAATTGGACGCCTCCCCAACAACCGTCCAGCCGGCGCCCGGCAACAGTCCGTAGCCAGTAACCAGGCATGCCTTCAAGATATCCTTGAATGCGGTGAAATGGGCGTCCGAGGTGAGAGCCGAGTTGTAGACCAGCGCCGGCGCGCCGGTCTGATCACGGTGATAGACAGTCGCCATCAGTCAGCATCCCCCCTCACTTGAAGCTCGAACTTGTCATCGTCCACCGTGCCCTGCCCGCTGATGACGGTGCGAATGCACCACATCGGGCCAAGCGCCGAGTCCGTGTTGAAGCGCACCGCGTTGCCAGCTGCCCAGCCGCTGCCCCAGCCCTCACGACGGATCGTGAAGTAAGGCTGCCCGGTCAGGGCGTTGATCGGCGCGCAATCCGTGCTGGTGTTGCCAGTGGTGATAACGCCCAGGCGCTCCTCCACCACGTTGAAAGTGGTGGAGCTGGTGAACACCAGCGCCCACTTGCCCGCGATGCCGCCCGCGTTGGTGATGATGGGCGGGTAGCTCAGCTGGTTATATTGCGCAGTCGTCGTGTTGCCGATGGGCGCGTCGGTCCAGTTGGGCGCACCCTGGCTCCACGTTTGCTGCGTGAACCAGGTGTGAATCCGCGACTGCAAATCACCCCATGCCACCGCGCTCGACACCATGGCTTCGCCGGCCGGCAGTTCCCACGGCAGCGGGGAGCTGATGCCCAGCTGGCCGGTAATCTGCACCTCGGTGCACAGGGCCATGTGCTCTACGCGGTCGCGCACGATCAGTGGCAGGCCGAGTGGGTTGCCCGCCTCGTCCTGCAGCACCAGCGGGTTCGCCCATGTCACGGTGCCCAGCTCGCGATCGGCCGTGAACGAAGCAGCGCGCAGCACCGTACCGGTACCGTCCACCACTTCGATCTCGGCCTGCTGCGCGCGGTCGAGCTGCAGCGTGCTGCCTGCGGTCGGTGAGGCCACCACCGTTTCGGCGGTGTGGTGGATCACCAGCACGTCGCCGTCTCGGTACACCGGCACGCGGCCATCGGCCGGCAGGCGCACCGGGTCAAGACCCAGCAAGCCCGCATCCAGCGGCAAGCGCGTTTGCACCACTGCGTTGTAACGCAGCAGCAGCGGGATCACCGGAATATCGCTCGCCCCGGTGTCGTCGTTCGGGTCGGTCGTGAAGGTCAGCCGGGTGATGCCGGTGGTTGCGTCGACAGTGCCGCGCACAATGCCGGTATTGAACTCGCCGTTGAGGTTGCTCGCCGCGGTAATTACCTCGGCGGTATCCGCGCGCACTGCTGTCACCTGCATGCTGCCCGCGCGCAGCGGCGCACCTGGGGTGCGGTACGTTGCAGCGGTCACGCTGAAGCCCACCGCTGCCGTCAGGCAGGCCAGGATGCTCACCGCGCCCGAGGCGTTGCCGCCGTAGCTGCTGAGCGTCGCGGTACGGTCGGCATAGTTCACCGTGCCCACCGCTACGCCGCCGTTGGTGTTGCTGGCAACGTCGCGGTACAGGATGCCGGAGCGGTCGCAGTACAGCCCACCGTTCCAGCTGAACAGCAGGCTGCCCGGCACGATGGGTTCAGCAATACCCGGCAGCAGCTCGACGGTGATCGACGGCTGCGCCTGGCTGGCGGTTTGCGGGTCAGTGGTCACGCTGCCGGCCTGGGCTGAGTGCTCGACGGTGCCGCCGAACGACTCGCGCAGCTGCACGGTGGTAGTGACCAGCGCGGGTTCGTTGTTGCGGCGCCGACGGTACGTGTACTCGTTGTAGCCATACAGCGCCGCGACCTGCAGCGTCACCTGCCCGGTGGTGTAGTTGATGCTGCCCGCGCGCCCGCCCTGCCAGCCGCCGTTGCCGTTGTCGTTAGCGACGTTGGCGATATCACGGTAGCCGTCGTAGACCGGCAGCACGTTGCCCGCCTCGATCACTCTCCAGTTAATTGCCGGCGCGGCCTGCCGGCGCGTGGTCATCCAGTTGACGCGCACGCTGCCCGGCTTGAGCGGCGCGCCGGGAATAGTGAACGTGGCAATGCCGCTGCCGTCGCTGCTCACTGCCAGCGCACCGCTGTCGACAGCGCCACGCTCCCAGGCGTAGGCAATGCCGCCGCTCGGCGTAGCGCTCAGCACCATCACCACCTCGCCCGAGGCGTACGCGATGGTGCCGGTGCCCCCGGTGCCGCTCAGCACGCCCTGGCCGTTGTCGGTGAGCGTGCGCACGGTGCCAGCGGTGAAAGTGGCCGAGAACGAGCCCGGCAGCACCCCGCCTTCAGGCAGCGTGTAGCGCACCTCCAGCTTGGGCACGACGCTGCCGCCCGAGCGCTCGGTGATCGCGTTGTCGGCTGAGCTGACGTAGCTATAGATCAGCGAGCTGCCAACGTCCGGCAGCGCGTTGAGGGTCAGCGATACCGAGCCGGTGGCGAACGTGATGGTGCCAGCACCCTCGCCAGTCAGTAAGCCGTCGCCGTGGTCGCGCAGTTCGTACCACTTGCCCAGGGCCATGTAGCTGACGCTGAGCGTGCCAGCACGCGGCACAGCGCCGGACAGGTCCAGGGTGTAGACATAGCCACGGTTGCCGAGGGTGATCTCGACTTCACCGGTAATGGTGTCGCCCGTTGCAGCCGCGCCGGGGCGATAGGTGCCGTTCGCGCTACCCGTCCAGCTGGTGCCGGTGCGGGCCAGGGTGATCTCGCCGGTCTGGTAATCCACCCGGCCGGAGCTGAGCCAGTTGCTGCCGCTCACGTAGCGCAAGCCGCCCTTGCTGTCATCGGCGTAGGTGCCGCCGTTGGCCACGAGGGTCAGCGTACCCGGCGCACAACCGGTGCCGAGGAACGTGCGGGATTCGCCCGCCAGCGCGCCGGCAGCAACGGTGAGCGCGACCGAACGCGACGGCCCGGCCGGCACGTAGATCTGCCGCTGATAGCCGCCCAGCACGTCGACCAGGGCGCTCTCTTTGGTGGTGCTCGGCACCAACTGGCTGTAGACCGACTGCACGCGCAGGTTCAGCGCGCCCTGCGCCACGGCCTCGGCCAGCGGGCTGATGCCGTAATAGCGTGCAGCGTCCGCCACCTGGGTGGACAGCACGCTGGCCTTGGCCGCTCCGTTCAGCGCAGTGGGCGAGGTGCCGGCCGGCGTGACCTGGCCACCTGGGAACTCATTCAGCAACGGCGCGCTGATGGAAAGATCCAGCCGGCGCCGGGTGAAGTTCACAAAGTTGCCGTTGCCGTAATCGAATGTGAATTGCTCGAGGCGAGCGTCAACGCTTGTCAGGCGCACGTATTGCGCGGCGCTGGCGGTGACCAGCTGGAATACCTCACCGATCTCCGGCACGCGCTGCTCCTCGCGCTGCACGCAGGCGATGGCGCGCTGGCCGGCCAGCTGGGTGCCCAGCAACTCAAACTGAGCGGTGGTCGCGGCCGCCACGTAGCTCTCGATGGCGTTCTGCGCGTCGCGGCGTTCGTCGATCTGGCTGCCAGTGTTGAACAGCAGCACGCTCACGCGCGGGTCAGCCGCGGCTTTCGTGACGATGGCATGAGCGCCGAGGTAAGCGTCGGCGTTCTGCGTCATCGGCCCGCCGAACAACTTGCGCAGGTTGATGCGGCCAGTGGTGCGGTCGAGCCGGCTGATGTCGGGGAACACATTGTTGACTTCGCCATCGACCACGGCGTTGCCGGTGGCACGCCCGCCGCCGTCGTTCTCATCGGTCAGGCGCTGGCTTTTCAGCAGCTTTACGTCAGTTGCGGCAATGGTCATGCCATCAATCTCCAGGCAACAAAAAGGGGTTATCGGTTTTTCGTGTTGTTGCAGGCAAAGCGCAGCCTTAAAGCATATTGGTATTGGCTTCGGCTTTACGTGCTGTTATACTGACTGCTCACCCATTAAAGGAGAGCGGCCATGGGGCAAAGAGATGCGAGCCAGATCGACAACATCCAGCACCTGACGCATTGCGACGAAGATGGCTGTGAACGCTGTGAAAATCTCATGTACTTCTTTCAGGCTTGCGACGTCTGCGGAACGTGGGGGCATAACGACGCAGGGCCATGCTCATGCTCAACACGCCTCGATCTGGCTGATCAGCTAAGGCTGGTTATCCCAGAAGAGTGTCCGCACATGATCGTGTTCGATGACGCGGACCGTCAGCCCCTCATGTTTGCAGGTGCCGGCTCCAGGCCTGCCGCGCTGAAAACCTTCGAGATGATTTCGCAGAGTTGGAACGCCCATCTATTTGTCCGTATCGCGCGAAACTCCCGAGACGACAGGCACCCAATTGCGGCTGTAGAGCAGACCGCTACTGCAGAGCTGGTTGATGCGCTTAAAACTTGCGAGGCTTGGTTTTCAAAACATTCGCCTACTGCGCCGCTAATCGCCGGTCTTGGCGTCGCGGAGCACCCAATGCTCACCCTGATTCGCAATGCGCTGTCCTCCCAAGGGGGTGTCAGTGCCTGAGTCGCTTTCCCTGCTGCACCCTTTGAAAGTTGAGATCGTGGAATTCCTTGAGGATGACCATGATTTTCAATTCAAGGTTGAGTTTCCGGCTCCCGAGTTCTGCACCGCTTGCGGAGCTATTGGCCAGTCGATCCGCTTCTCGAAGAAGCTGACCAAGTACGTTGACCTGCCCATCAGGGGAAAGCGCACGGTGCTATGGGGCATGCGGCGCCGCTACAAGTGCAAGACCTGCGGCAAGGTCTTCTCGCCGGCCCTGCTGGACTTCGACGAGAAGCACCGCATGACGAAGCGCTGCCATGCCTACGTCATCAAGCACGCCATGACCAGCACGAACTCAGCGGTAGCTCGCGACCTTGGCGTGGATGAATCGGTGGTGCGCCGGGCTTTGCGTGACTACTGCGCCGAGCAAGAGGCTGGCTACAGGCCCATGCTGCCGCGCGTTCTAGGCATTGACGAACTACTTGTCGGCGGCGAGTACCGGTGCGTCCTGATCAACCTGGAAGAAACGACGATCATCGACGTTCTGCCTAACCGCAAGAAGATCGTGATCCATAACTACATCTCCAACATGCGCGGACGGGATAGGGTCCAGATCGTCTGCCAGGACATGTTCCACCCATACAAAGACGTCTCGCTAGAGCTGTTCCCTAACGCCACAGTCATCGTCGATAAGTTTCACGTTGTTCGGTACGCCAACGATGCGATGGACCAGATACGCAAGCGAATCAAGCGAGGTCTTACCGCCCCCCAGAAGCGCACCCTGAAAGGCGACCGCAAGCTAATGCTGATGCGCCGGCGTGACCTGGACGTTTGGGCGCACCTGAAAATCAAGACGTGGTTCGATCAGTTTCCCGAGCTAGGCACCGCCTACAACCTCAAGGAAGGCTTCTACAACATCTGGAATAGCAAGACCCACCATGCAGCTAGGCAAGCCTATGACGATTGGCGGCAGCGCATCCCCGCTGAGCAGGAGAAGGACTGGAAGGTCGTCACGACCATGATGACCAACTGGGGGGAGTACATTTTTAACTACTTCAAATTCATCCCCCAGCGGTACACCAACGCGCTAACCGAGTCGATCAACCGCTACCTGCGCGACGTAAACCGTAACGCACGAGGCCTGAGCTTCGAGATGTTCCGCGCCAAGATCATGTTCACCCTGGAGCACAAAGTGAAGCCGCCAGAAACCAAGCGGCTAGCGCCGTTCCTGGCCAGGGAAATCATGGCGGTCGAGCCCATCGAGGACGAGCTGGTGGATTACGGCGTTCCGATTTTCAGCATCCTGCAGCTGTACTCAGAACCAGAAACGGGAGCTTTCCAAGAAGAAGGCTAACAACACAACCAGCCACATCACCTAGGGGTATTCAGATAGGGCCTAACAACACCCTATCCCGAATACCCACAAAAAGCCCGCACGGGGCGGGCTGTCAGGGTTCGGGGTCGGGTGCCGGCTCAGGGGCTGGCGGCGGCGCCACAGTGATCAGGCGCAGGGTGAGCTGGTAAAGCCAGTCAGGCCCAGGCGCGACGGTACGGTGCACCGGCACGGCTTGCACCACCGGCCCCGCGACGCGGTTCCACGTCACGTAGTGCTGCTCGCCGCTCGGCAGCGTGAGCAGATGCACAGCACCGCGCACGCTGGCCATGGACTCCAGGGCACGCACGGTGGCCAACGTGAACCAGGCACCGCCGTTGCTGGCCAGGGTGATCGGGCGCCCGTACAGCTTGACGCCCTCCTGCACGATCAGCGCCCCGGTCAGCGATCGCTCCTGCTCCTGCTCGATGGCGTTCCAGTCCCATTCGTCTACCCATTCCATTTGCTCGCCAGCCACATTCGGCTCGGCAGCCAGGTCGAGGCTATCCAGGGTCAGTTGCATTACAGGCTCCTCAGGCCGGCTTGTTCGAGAATGCTCAGCAGGTTGGTCTCGGCGGCATCACCGCTCACCGCTACATCAACCGCAGGCCGGCCCGGAATCTCCAGGCGGATGACCTTGCTCGGCGTTTGCGCTGCCTGCTGAGCGGCCGGCTGGCTGGCCTGCTGCGCCTCCATGCGCTTTTTCTGTTCCTCGGCCTGGCGGGCCTGGGCGCTCTCAGCCTCGATCTGCCGCAGCAGGCCAAGTGCACGGCTGGCATTGGCCACCGCTTGCGCGTCACCGCCCGCCTGCGCTTCGGCCAGCTGCGCCTGTAGCTCGCGCTGGCGAGCGGCAAACCGGCGACGCTCGATGTCGTCTTGCCGGCCCTGCAGTCCGTCCAGTTCGTCCTGCAGGCTCTCCAGCGTGCTGCGGGTGGATTGCCCCATCTGCTGCATGCGCTGGTTGGCGGCCTCGATAGCCGACTCCAGCCCACTCAGGTCGGATTCATCCAACAGGCTCAGCGCATGCTTCATGCTGTTGGCCCGGCGCACGAACTGCTGCGCGGTGAGCGAACCGCGCTCATAGCTCTGCATCAGCGATTGCAGACTGGCCTTCTGCGACAGAAACGCCTGCTGCGTCTGCAGGCTGGCCTGCTGGGTTTCTGCCATCCAGCGGGCCAGGCTGCTTTGCATCGGCATCGCGAGGGCGGCGCGCACATCACCCAACGCCTTGGATACCGACTCCAGGCTGGTGCGGGTTGCATCCAAGCTGCTGGTGTCGATGCTCGGCGCCGCTGTGGTGAGGCCGCGCAGCCGGTCGAACGCCTCAAGGGCTGCCCGGCTCAGCGCCGCAACAGGCTCGCGGGCCCGGTTCATCACTCCGTCGTAGAAGCCCTCCATGGCGGACATATCACGCTCTGAGCTGTCCTTCAGGTCGGTGAGCCCCTTGCGCTCTTCTTCCATCCGCTGGCCGGAAATGCGCCGCAGCTCTTCGTTGGTGGCGATGCCGTCTTCCAACGCCTCGTTGTACATCTCCTGCGAGCGCAGCAGCTTGTCGCCGGCGTCCTTGCCGGCGTCACCGGTTTTCTCGATCTCGCCTTTCAGTTCGCGCTGCCGATCGCTGGCCCGTTTCAGCTCCTGGTTGTACTCGGCCGCCGTGATGGCGCCGTCACCGTAGAGTTTGCGCAGCGCCGCACGGATGTTGTTGATGTCGACATCCGTGCGGGCATTGCTAATGGCATCCTGCACTGACTTCAGGTCGCCCAGCTTATCGTCGAGATCCGATACCAGATCAGCGGCACCGCCTGCCGCAGTACCCAGCTCACGCAGCCGCGCATTCAGAACGCCAGTCGCCTGGCTGTACTCTTCCTGGCTGAGCCGGCCTGTCTGGTACGCAGCCAGCAACGCTTTGCGCAGCCCTTCGAGCTGCTCACGGGTGCGGGCGGTGTCGATCAGGTTCAGGGCATTGCCCATATCCGTGATCGCTGCCGTGCCAGCCACCGCTGCGGCTATGGCTTCATCACGCACCTTGTGCTGATTGGCCACCAACTGATCAGCATGCGCCTGGTCGAGCATTCGCTGCTGTTCCAGCTCGCTTTTTACCGCGGCCGTGGCTTGCTTCGCCGAATCCTTCGCCGCATCAACCGCCTCCCGGCCAAGCAGCCCAAACGTATCGGCAAGGTCGCGCGCGTCAGTCTTCACTCCGTCGAGCGAGGCTTTGATGCCCTCCCGCACCCCAGCAGCCATTTCATCGATCTGCGCTTTCCACTTGGCGCCACCCAAGGCGTCAGGCAGGGCGCTAGCCAGTAGGCTGGCAGCCTCCAGAATACCGAGCCTAAACGAGCCCCAGAAGGAATCGGCCGCATTGCCGGCCAGGGTCAGCGTGTTCCAGAACTGCCGGGTGCCCGACAGGAACTTCTCAAACGTGCCGAGCGTCTTGCCCAACCCCTCGTCGAAACCATTAAGCCAGCGCGTGCTGTCATCGATCAGCTTCGTGAAGTCAACCTCGCTCAAACGGAGGATGAATTCCTTGACCCGCTCTGCGCCTTTACTGAAGGCATCCGACAGCGACTGAGCCAGCTTATCCAGCCGCCCGTCACGATCCATCTGCTCGATGTACTCAGCCACGCCGGCAAGCTGCTGCTTGGCGTACTCAAGGGCACCGCTCTTGGCGATGCGGTCGAGAAAATCCGTCCAGGTGTCGCGCAGGTTGCTCACCAGGCCGGTCAGCGTGCCCATGCCCTCGGCAGCGGCACCTTCAGCACTGGCCCCGATTTCCTTGGTCAGCGCCGCGATTACGTCGCGGCCGAGACGCCCCTCGCTAGCCAGCTTGGAGAGCTGCGCCGCGTTCTTGCCGGTGATCTTCTCCAGCATGCCCCAAACCGGCACGCCGCGTTCGACGAGCTGCAGAATCTCCTCGGTCTGCAGCTTCTGCTTGGCGTAGGCCTGGCCAAGGGCCGAGGCGATGCCCTGCAGGCGCTCCATCCCGCCACCGAGCTGCTCGTTCTTGTCGACCACTGCCTGCAGCGTGCCGTCCATGGGGTCGAGCCCGTAGGACTTCAGCAGCGCGAAGGCCTCGGTCACGTCCGCCACTTCCAGCGGCGTGTCTTTGGCAAACTGCTTGATCCAGGCAGTGGCCCTCTCGCCTTCCGCCACACTCCCCATCAAGGAAGCCATGCGCTTGCCGAGCAGCTCGAACTGGTCGCCCGTGGAGAGCATCGAGCGGATGCCGCCCGCCACAGCATTGAGGCCGCGCTGGACCAGGCCCATGGCTGCATTGAGGGAGACGTAAGCTGCCGCAAAAGCCAGCACCTGCCTGGCCCCGCGACTCATGCTCTCGCGCGCAGCATCAACCCGTGAAGCGTGCTCGGCGGTTGCGCGCGCTGTTGCGGCCTGCTCACGTTGGGCAGCCTTGAGCTGAGCGTTGTTGGCATCGAGCGCCTGCCGGGCCTTGTCGACCTCGGCAGCCAGGCGCTTCTCTTCATCCGCCAGGTTGTTGGTATCAATGCCCGCAGCCTTGGCGGCCTTCTCCTGATCCGCCAACCCAACACGCAAATTATCGAGGCCGCGCTGCAACCGGCGCGCTTCGCGCTCGGCTTCCTTGAGCGACTGCTGCAGCCCCTCGGAGCCCGGCGCTGCCGTCAGCGCATCGCGCAGCTCCTTCACCTGCAGGTCGGCCTGTACCAGGCTGCGCTCGGCTTGTTCGGCGGCGCGCTGGGTTTGCTGCAAGCCACGGGCAAGGCTGCGCGCATCCTTGGCTGTATCCAGCGCCTGACCGAGCTGCTCGCTGGCTTCCTTCAGGCTGTTAAGCGCCTCCTCGGACTTTTTCGCCTCGGGCGACAGCTCGTCCTTGCCGCGCAGCACGAACTGAATCAGGCGCTCTTTTAGGCCGGCCATGGTTAACTCCAGGTAATAAAAAACCCGCCGGAGCGGGTTTGTCAGTTGATTCGTTACTAGAACTCTTGAATCTCGCCCCCTTTAAACAGGGCTTTCTTGGGGCGAAAATCGACAGACAGTCGACTCTGGTCCATGTCGTTAAACCTTACGTGGTCAGACATGAACTTGTTGTAGCGGACAGTGAAACCCCGATTGATTTCCCCGTCGACAGGAAAGTAACCATCCACAACCACTGCAGCTCTGAAAACCTCATTGCCAAGCACGTCAGTGAATACCGCAGTGCCGTCAAAGGCGTTTACCTCTCGCCCGGTGTTGTTTCTGAAAGTGAGACCGAAAGCCATCTGGTCTTGATCGTGTCCGTCAGTTCTGGATAAGAAACCTTTATCCCTGATGGTTGCCGAGATCGGACTAATCACTGGCACAGCTGCAGGCTCTGCAGCTACCCGGTCACTAGTGGGCGGTAGCGAACTGCTGACAAGTGAGTTGCTGGCACCACCTAAAAGACCAAGCGTTATGCCCCACACTACCGCACAAATTACGGCAACGATGATGAATGCAGGGATAGACGCAAAAACCCACTTGACCATGAATACAACCATGGACCAGAAGCGCATTTGAATATCCACAACCACGACGGGCTGCGCTGCAACAGGAACCGAAGCCCCTTTAATCTGGCGGGCCTGCTTCACAACATCAGCAGCCGGAGCTACTTCTAACGCAGCTGCTGCCTTTTGTTTGGCTGCCAGCGCCTTAGCATAGAAGGCGCCACATGACGGGCATTTCAGCGGGTCGCCAAACTCGGCCTGCGGTGCTTCATGGTTACATGCTGGACACTGCATCGGGTTTCCCTCCCTTTGGATATGACAGGGAATGTAGCCGATCGGCAGGCGCACTGGAACCCAGCACGGCCGGCGGCCTGTACGGATCACCATCTATGACGAAGAGAGCCCTGCATAGTAGCCTCATGACCCACATCAAATGACTGCCAAGGAGCGGCCATGCCATCAGCCAAACCAGATAAAGCCAGGATCAAGGCTGCAGCCCGTGCGCGAGATCGCGAAGAACTGCCGGACTTCTTCACGCCGATCAAAGAAGCCGCTCAACTGGCCGTTTCAGACGGCGCTCTCACCCAGTCGAGAGCAGCCAATTTCGAGCTGCTTCTTTCGGCCCACCCGTACCTGGATTTCTTCCCCTACAACATGCTCAGAGCCGCGCTGTACCAGGCGACTGACAGTGGTTGCTGGGAGCCAGTTGTTGAACGCGACCTTTTGGTACTGCTCACCACCCTTTTCGCTGAGCGCTATGACGGCTTCCCGCTTCAAGACCTTGTCAAAGCCGACCTTCCGACCTTCGGGGACATTTACCCGAGGTTATTTGATACACCTCCCGCTGGATTTTCGGTCGCGGGGAAACTCTGCGACTTCACCGGCCCATTCAAAGATCGCTCCCGCCGCGAATGCTATGCCCAGGTCGACGCACTTGGCGGAACACCCTCAGACATGGGGTGGTACACCGACTGCCTATTCGTGGCAGATGACCACTACCATAAGCGCGCGATCTCCAGCGGCCTGGAAGCTGCCGTGTTTACGCGAATGCGGCAAGGCACCCTACGCATCTACCGAGAGAGCGCCTTTCCATCGCCGACGCCTGAATAGGCCATCCCTGGCCCAGCAGCATCAGGCCGCCTTGTCTACCAGGTTCATCTCGCAGAACTTGGACAGGTCAGTGGCCGTGATCAGCGGATCGGCCAGCAGCTCGGCCGGGCCTTCCAGGCGCAGGTACTCCTGGCCCAGTACCGGCAGCTCGCTGAGCAGGCCGAACTTGGCGCGGCGCACCACTAGGCTGTAGGGCTCGCCGCTTTGTGCGTCGTTGAGGCCGGCGATGAGCAGCTCCAGTTCCACCTGGCTGCCGTTTAGCATCTGCACGGCGCTGGCTTGGCGCTTGGTGTAGGTGAGCTTTACGCCGGTATTGTCGATGCCGCTGCTGGCGGTAACGATAATGCCGTGCGGGGTCAGCAGGTAGTCGGTACCGGCCAGCAGCGCGACATCGGCAGCCGTTTTCACGGTTACCGGCTGGGTGATATCCGGCAGGTACTTGAACGGGATCAGCTCACCCTCGACACCCGCGCTGATGCGCAGCTCATCGGTAACGGTGCCAGCCGCCACGGCGACAACAGTAGAACGAGTAGAGCGCGCCAGGTTGGTGGCGGTCATGTCGTACATGCCGATGGTCGAGGTCACGTCCGTGACGATCTCGCGCACGTTGCGGTTGCCACCGCCGCCACGGAAGTTGCGCAGCGTCTGGCGGTCGCTGGTGAAGCTGATGTTGAAGGTGTCGCAGTTGCCGATATCCAGCAGCGGGTCCTGAGACTGGTAGGCGCGAGCGTAGATGATGCCCTCGCCGATGAACGAACGGTCGATCTGAGCCATGGGACTCTCCTAGTGATCGTGGGGTTTGCGGGAGGGGCGGTTACTTGTTGTCGCCGGCCGGTTGAGCTTCAGGCTCGGCGGCGCCGGCCTTGGCCTTCGGGGCGACCAGATAGCCGCGCTTCTCGGCGTGCTCGGCTACATCGTCGTCCACGTCTTGCTCGCCCTTTTTGAAGAGCTGCACGTTGCCGCCCTTCTGGTAGTTGAAGGGCTTGGCCACATTGATCTTGGGCATGGGGTGTTCCTCACTTGAGGGGCTGCACGTAGGGGATCTGTACCGGCATCACCTGGGCAGCCCAACGCCGGCCATTGCGCGGCGCCATGGGGGTTTCGGGTTGGAAGGCGCCCTGCTGCACGCCCTGTTGTTTGAGGCCGAGCTTGGTGCCGGCGAGCTGCACCTTCACCGCCAGGCGCCCTGCACGCAGCGCGGCGAGGTAATCGCGCCGCCGCGTCATGAGGGTGATGTTGACGGTGAGCCGCTCACGCACGCTGTTCGACGCCTGCCGCTCGACTTCCTCTGTCGTACCGGGCTGCAGGATGATCAGGTCATCCGGTAGCCCTTCGTCGTCGGCATCGATCACACGCAGCACGTCATCCTCGATCACCTCGGCGCCGAAGTTGGGCACCTGGGCGAGCAAGGCCTTCAGCTCGGCGAAGATCGCCGACTGCATGTCGATGGGTTGGGTCATGTCAGGGCACCACGTAGAGGGTGATCATGTGGCCGTCATCGCGCTCGATGCCGTCGATGTGCCAGGTCTTGCCATCCATGGCGAAGGCGCCTTGGCGGTCGAACGGTTGCAGCAGGCTTTTGCGCACGGTGATGGTCACCGCCCGGTCGAGCATGCCGCCGCCAGCGTCGAACCGTTCGATATCGCGCTCCATAATCACCTCGACGCCGCTGGCCAGTACGGCACCAGTGGCGCTGTGGTAGTCGGCGATGCCATCGGCCAGCGTGCGCAGGATGGTTTTGTTCATGCGGTCACGCATGGCGGCCCAGCTCATGGCTTACGCCGTGACCGGGTGGCCCAGCGAGCCGTTGAGGCGCACGCGGCCGGTGGCAGACGGGTTGGCAGCGTCGGCAGTAGCCACGCCCACCAGATAGTTGCCGGTACCGGGCACGTTGGTCAGCAGGCCGCTGGCGGCGATCATGTAGATGGGGTTGCCCACTGCCCAGGCTTGCGCGCTGGTTTTCGGCAGGTCGAAGACGCCGGTGGTCTTGATCTCGACCTCTTCGCCAATGGCGGCATCGGTGGCGGCTACGCCGATCAGGCTGTTGGCTCGCACCAGTTCGCCAGAGGTGATGGCGGCAGCGGCAATGATGAAGATCATGTCGCCGTGCTGTTTGAAGTTCTTCATATCGGATTCCTCGAATCAGGAGAGCAGAAACGACAAGGGCGCCCGATGGCGCCCTTTGTCGTGAGGTGTGGCGGTTACGCGCCGGCGTTTTTGTAGACGCCGCGGTAGTCGATCCAGCCGGCGCCGAACACCAGGCGGGCCTTGATCTCCATGCCGTCGACTTCGAAGCCCTCGCGGGTTTCGGTGAACACGCCCTGCTCACCTTCCAGGTAGGCGTACTCGAAGGTATCGACCATGCCCGGTGCGGCGTACAGGTACCACTGGTTGCCGGTGATGCGCGCATCGACGATCACCTGCAGCGAGGTGTTGCGGCTGTCGTTGATGTCGGCGTTCTTGGCCGGCACGTAGTTGGAACTGGTGAACTGGAAGGCTTCCAGCTCTTTGTCCGGGCCAACCACCAGGTACTGCGGGCCGAGGTTGAGGTAGTGCCCCGCCTTGGACTTCTGCTTGCGCATGGCGGCGCGAGCAGCGGCCAGGGTGGTGGTGTTGATCGCGCCAGCACTGGCAGCCAGGTTGCCATGGCCTGCGTCGAACACTGCCACGTTGTCCACGAAGGTCGGGTTGCTGAGCAGCAGATCCCACACGACGTCGGACTCGGTCTGAGCAGCGGCGGCGCCCAGGGCCTGCGGGATGCGGGTGAGCGCAGACAGGTCGTCGTTGACGATCGATTCCCAGGTTATGGCAATGATTTTGCCGTACTTCACCACGCGAATCGGCGCGCCTTCTTCGCCGAGGGTGCCGTACTTGTACTCGCCGTGCTCGTTCACCTTCTCCAGCGCGGTGATGTCGCCCAGGGCAACACGGGTCACTTCGCGGAAGTCCGGCACGCTGGTCTGGCGGCCCAGCGGGCGCCAGGTCTGCGGGGCCAGCTCATAACCGGCGCGCAGGGTGCGGTTGACGGTGCTGCCCAGCAGCAGCGGGAAGTCGCTGGTGGTGTGCATGCCGGCCGCGCGGAAGGCCTGACGGTCGCAGCCCAGGGCCGCGCGGGCCACTTCCTGCGGGGTCATGCCGCGCACGGTGCCGCCGACCATTTCCACGCTCTCGCGGGCCATGTCGATCAGGCGCATGCCGCGGAACTCGCGGGCGCCTTCCTCGAGCTTGACGCTCGGGTCGCAGCGGTGCAGCAGGGCATTGAGCATGCCGCCGCGCTTGGCCAGCACTACCGACTGGTCGACGGTGCTGGTGACGGTTGGCTGGCTGTTGCGGGTTTCCGGCTGCTCGGACTTCTGGCCCTCGGCCAGCTTGTCGATCATCGCGGCACTGGCATCGGCGACGGACACACCGCGCTCGACCAGATCATCAGCGAAATCTTCAGGCAGGCCGACCTTCTTGGCCATCTGGCGAATGCTCAGGCCACGCTTGCGCTCAGCCTCCTGGGTCTCACGGCGGATTTGATCCTCGGCCGCGCGCTTTTCTTCGTCGGTCATCACTGTTTCCTCTTGGGTGGTGGCCACGGCGGCCGGTTGCTCGGCAGGCTCAGCGGCCTGACGGGTTTCGAAAATGGTGGTGTAACGCTCACCTTGGTACTCGGCGGGCGTCTTGGCGCTGCGTACCTTGCTGCCGTCGTCGAAGCCGATTGGCACCAGGGACAGCTCGGTGGGCTCCCAGTCGGTGGCCCGGTAGATGGGGGTGGTGTCCTCGCCGTCTTCGACGAGCACGTAGCGGTGCACGATGTAGCCCACGCTGATGTTGCGCAGGATGCCGTCGCGCACGTCGCGGAAGATCGGCTCCACGTCTTCGCGGGCACTGAAGCGGATCACCGCGCGGCCCTCGCCGCCTTCCAGCCAGGCGCGCTCGACAACGCCGATCACGTCGTCCAGATCCCACTGGCCGTGGCTGTTCAGGAACGGCGCGCCGTTGTTCAGGCGCTCCATGCGCAGTGCGGTGTCGGTGACTTCCAGCTCTTCCTGGTACTCGCCGATGGACCAGCTCCAGCGCTTACCGCGTGCGCCGGTCGTCCAGGTGATTTCTACGGTACGGTCGTCGATGTTGACCGTGCCGGGGCGTACCGCTGCGCGAATGCTCTGCAGCGGGGTTTCAAGCGTTTGCGTCTGCATCGCGGTCATCGTTCGCGCTCTCTTCATTGGCCGGCGCCGGATCGACGTCGGTGGATGGAATGACGGTGCCCTGCGGGCGGGCCTGGGTCAGGCCGGCGCTGGATACCTTGCGGGGGTCGCAGTCGAACACCAGGCCGAGGTCGTCGAACAGCTTGTTGCTGTCGGCGATGTCCTGGGCGTGGGCGGCTGGGTCGGTAATGCCCAGCTCGCGCAGGGCGTTTGGCCAGGTGATCAGGCCGGAGCGCAGGCGCGCTCTGACAGTCTCGGTTTCTGACTTCGGGTCGACCATCTCGCGGCGCGGCGGCACCCACTCGGCTTTCACTTCGGTCAGCACGGCGCCCGGCAGCAGCGCCTGGGCCTCCATGAACCATTGCCAGGCGCGCTCGCACATCTGCGGGATGATCATGCGCCACTGCCACACGTCCACCCGGCGGGCGAAGTGCAGCCAGCCCATGCGGCCACTGGAGAAGTTCACGCCCTTCAAGTCGCCGGTGATCAGCTCGTAGGGCACACCCAGACCAACGGAGATGGCATGCAGCGCCTGCCAGCTGTAGGGCTGGTAGCCGTTGAAGGTGGGCGGCGCGGCGAAGCTGACGCCCTCGCCCATGGATAGCTCCTGAATGATGCCAGGCTCCATACGCTCAACCAGCGGCGGCGTCTTGCCGTTATTCCCGCCTGTGCCGTCCTTGGTGATGAAGGCGGCGAAGCAGGCGGCGATCTTGGCCTGCTCCATCACGGCATCTTCCATTTCGTCGAAATTTTTCAGGCGCTGCATCACCGGGGCGAACCAGGTGTACCCGCGCGCCTGGCCGGCACGCTTGGGCAGGAACACGTGGATCACGTCTTCTGCCGGCACGCGGCGCGACTCGATGGAGCGCATGGTGGCGCTGGAGCCTGGGTGCTCGTCGAACAGCCAGAACGCCACGCGCTTGCCCAGGGCATCGAACTCGATGCCCTGGATGATGACGTTGCCACCGTTGGCGCCACTCTTGGCGTCATCGATGAAGTCCGGCTCGAGCACTTGCAGTTGCAGCGGCACAGCCAGGCCATCGGTGCTGTAACGGCGGCGACGACGAATCAGGCATTCGCCGGACTCCGTGACGCACTCCATCACCTTGTGCTGCAGGCCGTAGAAGTTCTCCAGCCCATCGGCATCGCACTGCAGGCTTTCGCCCCAGGCATACCAGAGATCACCGAGGCGCTTGGCTTGGCGCTCCCTGTCGATCAGCGGGCGCGGCACGATACCGGCACCCACCACGTTGTCGGCAATGCCGGTAATGGCGCGCTCGGCATAGGGGTTATTGCGGCGCAGATCGCGGGCGCGGTTGCGCAACACGGCCAGGGCAGAGCCGTTCTCGGTGTTGGCATCCGCGCCTGCTGCGCGCCAGCCTTGGTTGCGACGACCACCTGCCGCACCTTCGAAACGGCGCTCCATGGCGGTGAGCATCAGGTCGGCGCGCTTTTTCTCCAGGCGAGCCATGGCGCGCTTCGCGGCATAGCCGGGAAACAGCGAGTCGATCACGCTCATGCTCAGTAGCCTTTGGTGAATGAGGTCAGGCGGCGGCCGCCGGTAGTGTCTGCGTTGAGGCCCAGTTCGTTTTCCATCAGCCGCAGGATCTGCAGCATCTCGGTAACCGAGCGGTAGGTGACGCTGCGGTCGGCGTAGCGCACCTGCAGCTCGCCCCCGGCGATGGCGGCCTTCAGCGCCTGGTACTGCTCTTGGGTGTAGGCCATGGCTATTTGTTCCAGAAGTTGGATTTCGCCCGTGGGCGTTCTTGCGTGTTGGCGGTTGCTGAATCGCCGCCGACCTCTGGCGATTCGGCCAATGCATCAAGGTCAACGCCGAAGCGCTGCTGGCTTATGCGCAATGCGGCCAGGGCGTACACGAAGCAGTCGAGCGCCTCGTTACGGCGGCCTTGGTTATCCCAGCGGTACTGCTGTACGCCATTCACCACCTTGAGCACCTTGCTCTCGGAAGTGAGCTGCTTGACCTCCATCTCGTCGCAGACCAAATCGTTGGCCGGCAGGTGGATAACCTGCGGCTGCGACTCCCCGGCCTGGGACTTTCCAGCATCGACCTGCATCTTCAGGCGGCTGTAGATCAGTTCCTTGGCGTTGTCAGTACCCACTGTGGTGAGGTAGACGCCATGCTTGTTGCGCTTGGTGGGCATGTTGGCGATAGGCTTCCCGTAGATCGGCGCGCCGATGATGGGGATCATCCAGAGCAGGCCGTTCTTCTTGCTGTCGTCGCAGACCTGATCGGCATAGTGGCCGCCGGAGTCCCAGCACCAGCGCTCGACCTTCATTACAAGCCCATCCGCACGGGTGAACTGTCGGTGCATCTCCATATCGCGCTTGCGGCGCAACTCTTCGCCGCCTGGGTCGCCCATCAGGATGAACCGGTAAACAAGCCAGCATTCCTCACCCGGCCCCCACGCCCAGACGCGGCCTTCGTATCGGTCATCCTGGGTATCGCCGCCACCGGTCAGAAGAACAGCATTTGCCGGGATGTCGGCTTGCCAAACTTCACGACGACCTAGCAGGACGTCCCACTCGACGCGCTCGCCTTGGTCTTCCTCCCATGTCTCGCCCAGGGTGGTGTTGACGAAGGTTTTCAGGTCGCTCCGGCTGCCCTTGGCCTCGGTGAACTCAAGCGCCATGCGCCCCCAGTTCACGAAGAAGCTGTAAGCCGTCCAGATGTGAAAGCTGATCGATTGCGGCGTGGGGATTGCCTGATCTTGCTTGTCATAGAAGTCCAGGCCGTCGCGTGTCCAGATGCCCGTCTTCTCGCATATCCAGCGTGCCGAGGCCTGCGCCTCGATTGCTTCGGCGTAGCGGATAATGCAGGCCGCATGTTCGCAAACGTACCAGGCGCTGAGAGGGTCGGCTTCATCCCACTTGATGCCGAACGCACAATCCTTGCCGCCCCACTTCAGGTACTGCTCACCACCGCAGTGCGGGCAGGCTATGTGAAAGCGCATGAGGTGCGGCGACTTCTGAACCGCGCCTTCGATCTGGCAGCCACCTCGGTCGATGGGGCCGCGAATCTTGGGCGTGCTACCCCGGATCGACTTCGGGAACGTCGAGCCCTCAATGCGCTTGTCGCCCAGCACCAGCGGCGACCCTTCTTTCTCAATGTCCGGATCGAACGCCGCCAGTTCGTCGTAGATGACAGTATCAGCGGAGATGGCGCGGTAGTTCTTCGCAGCTTTCCCGCCACGGCACCACAGCTGCTTGCCGTGGCTGAACTTCTTGATGTCGAGCGTGTTGTCCTTGTGCTTCTTGCCGTACCAGGGTGCCAGCTCCCGAACAGCGCCAACGTCCCTGATCATCGTCTCGACTTCGGACTTCATGAACAGATCAGCGCTGCCGTCGTCAGGCACGAAGAATGCGATGTGCCGGCGCTTGTGCGCAGTCTGGTAGGCCGAGGCGGCCAGCAGCATCTTCGAGTAACCGACCCGTGCCGACTTGATCACGTTGACGATGCGGATCTCGTCATTGCCCATCGCGTTGAGGATGGCGCGCTGGTAGGGCAGCGTCTCCCAGCGGCCTTCCTGATAGGACGACTCACTGGAAAGGTAGAAATTCTCGTCCGCCCAATCGACTGTAGTTTGAGGCGCATCCCGCCTGAGCGAGAGTAGGCCGGCAGTCATCGCGGCTTGGCACGCCTCAATTTGACTGCTCGATAAACTCGTCATGCCACTCCGGTAGGCGTTCCGCCGCCTGGGCGATGATGTTCCTCGCCTTGGTCAGCTCCCGGTTAATTGAGTCGAGTTGCCCTAGCGTTAGGTCTGGGTGTCGGCGCCGTAGCGTCATGATTACCGTGTCGAAGATTGACCCGGCGGCCGGTATGAACTTGGCGAAAGCGAACGTGATAAACGTGGCCGGGATTAACCGCTTGGCATCGACCTCGTTCTTGTTCTCTTGGCTGATCCGCTGGGCGGCGGTGAGACCTCGGCGCTCTTCGAGCAGCTTGTACTCGATCAGTGGGTCTATGCCCTCCTCGCCAGCGCCCGGTTCCGGTTTCACCTGTGAGCTTCCAAGCCCGCGCAGATACCTGATATATGCCTCCCGGCAGGCATCCATATCGAAGCCGCCACGACCCTTAGACCCAGGAAGCACGCCCTCTGAGAGCAGATTGCGTACCTGCCTGTCGCTCAGATCGAGATGCTTGGCTATTTCGACTTGAGTGGCCATGACATATCCGTGCGGAACCGGAACCGGAAACGCTGAAAAATGTTCGTGAATAGAGCGAGAACGGGGCTCGAATTACCCTCAGGGCGGTGCCCCCTCCCGGAGTACCTTTGGGGTGGGGGGGTGTGGCACGCCACAGCCCCGCAACCAAGCGACGGCGAGCCGCCCCGGCGATCAGCGCCGCCGTCGGCTCGGCAGGCTGTCAGCGGATGATGTTTCCGGCCTGGTCGCGGGGGCGTCGATTGAAATTACTCGGCAGCCGACCGGCCAATGCATCGGCGATGGCCTTGTCGATATTGGCTTCAAGCTGCGCGTCGTTCTCTGCGACCCGGCGCACCACGTCATAGAACTTGAAGCGTTCCCGGTACTGCGGTTGGCGCACGAAGGCGAGCACCATCGCCACGCTCTTGCCACGGCGCTCGGCGATACCGATGGGCGTCTTGCCGCGCTTCATCACGAAGAACGCTCGCTCGTGCCCTTTGCGCTCCGACCACCAGTTCTTAGTGGCATTCATCGAGTAGCCCATCTCCTCAAACGCCTTGAGGCCCGAGATGATCTGAGTCAGGTGGCCTTTCTGAATATTCCCGTAGGCATCCAGCCTGGCGCCGGCTGCCGGCACAATGAAACGGTCGCGCGGGAGTATGCCCTTCTGCCGTAGCAGGTACTCTGTTCGTTTTTCGACGCGACCGCCACCTTCAACCTGCGGCAACAGGTAGTCCTCAGCACTGTAAAAGCTCTTCTCTGCCTTTTGATCTATTACCCACACCGCCGCTTCCGGGTCAGCCGATGGCTTGGCGTTAATTATGCGAATCGAGTTCAGCACCCACGGCGTCGGCCTCGGGTTGAACACATCCTCCATCTCAGCCCGCAGCGCGATGCGCGCCTGGTTGGCCGTATGGTTCAGGGCATCAGCCAGCGCCCTATTGGCCAAGCCCGCGCCGAGCTGCTTGAGCGATGCCAGCGCATCATCGAGGTCTCTGGCAGTGATTGAACCCTTCATAGCCCAGACTTCTGCTTGGCCTCCAGCACAGCATCCACGATCTCGGTGATCTGCCGATCCTTCTTGGCCTCGCTCCAGGCAAACAGCGCCCGAACAATGATCCAGGCCGGCAGGCCGCAAACGAAAATGATCGAGGTCAGCGCGATCAGGCCGATATCGTCATGGGCGTAGTGCTGCAGATCAAACCAGCGGATCACGAACGCACCGCCGCCGATGCTCGATACCACGGTGCAGATCATCGCCACCACGAACTCCCGCGCAGTTTTTGGCAGAGTCATGGCCATCACCACGATAGTCACCAGGATGGCAGCGCCGGCACCAAGCACGCCCAGCTTGTAAAGGGCGATGCCGCCGAATGAGGTAGATGCTGGCTCGGTCATTTCGCGGGCTCTCATAGGCTTACCCTGGCATGCGCAGGCCACGCAATGCAGTTAGGCCCGGCACCGCGATGCAACGCCATCCGCCTGGAGAAAAGAGGCGCGCCGGGTGCCGGAATTCATGAATAAAACAGCCCGCGTGTGATGGCGGGCAAAGCTGTTGGGGAACAGCTGAGGGATCAGAAACGAAAAAACCCGACTCAGTGGCCGGGCTTTCGGGATTCTCAATCCTGAACGCGCAATAACGACAGGATGGACAAACTTTCGGCCATCCGGCCATTCAAGTCAAGCGGCATGTGAGAACAAAACGCCCTCGGCCTGCAGGATGGTCTCGGCGTGCTGCAGCGCCTCCTTCACCATCTCATCCAGTACCGCACCAACGCTCTGCCGCCAGCGCCTGCGAGTGCGCTCAGGATTCGCCGCCAGATCCCACGTATTCATGTCATAGAACGCCGCCGGCAGCACGATCATGTCCGATGATCGCTTGCCCTCGGCGCCCTTCAGAGGTGGGATGGCCCAGGCAGTCACAGCCTTGTAGACAAACAGCTTCGGCGCCGGCGAGGCGATCAGCGGGGCCAGGGCGCTGATGGCGGCCACCTTGCGCCCCTTGTGCGTGCCATACCGGGCCGCCAGCGCGTTCCAGTGGCGCGGGATCAGCTCGCTGTGCAGCCGCGCGAACACCCAGCAGTCGATCAGGTCGCGGTCAGGCACGCCACCGCGCCCCACCATCGCCGTGTCCAGATCGATCAGCTTCTGCCAGGCCTGGCGTGCCGTACTGTCCTTGCACTCAGCCGCCAGCGCCGACACCACCGCACTCAACACGCTCGAATAAACCATGCCCTTCCCCTCAATCCCCGGTGAAGTGCGCCCCGCCGGCGCCCTTCCTGTTATTGCCTTGATAACCAGCCGCCGCGCCCTGCTCCGGCATCAGCCCTGCCTGCTGCAGAATGCGCTGCATCCGCTTGCGCTCATCGCCCGACATAGCCAGACGCAGGCGCAACTGCTCGACCAACTCGGGATAGCCCAGCGCCTCCCCGTCCGGCTTCACAAAGCCCCCACCGTTGCACCCGGCGCACTCCATCAGATGGAAGATGCCCCGTATGCGGCCCGCGCCCCGGCACACCTCGCAGCGCTCCAGCGGCATCAGGCGCGCCTTCACTGCTGCGCGCCTGACTGAAACGGCGAGAGCGTCACCCGCACCGCGCCGCCCGGGTAAACCTCACCGATCTGCACCTGGCTGACGAACAGGCTGTCATCGATACCCAGCGCATCAGCCAGGCCATCGCGGCCAGCCTTGAACGAGGCCAGCAGGTTGTCATCGTCACGGCGGCGCGCAGTTGGCGGCAGAAACTCCAGCTGCAGCAGGATGCGCCCGGTAGGCGCGCCCAATCCCGCCTTCTTGGCGAACAGGAAGCACTGCATGCGGTACGACTTCGCCGCCTTGCTCTTCGCCGCCCAGTGCGGCCTGGCATTCGGACTGAGCGCCTGGGGAGGCCAGGGCAGAATCACCGCATTACCCATTCTTCACCCTCCCCACGTAGAAATACTGTTTTCGGCTGTAGCGCCCGCCGTTACTGGCGCCCCGCCCAAAGGCAGAAATGCAGGAACAGCCACTTTCGGCACAACCTGCACCCCATGCGCACCCGC
Organism: Ectopseudomonas oleovorans; assembly: GCF_003052605.1. Lineage (GTDB taxonomy): Bacteria > Pseudomonadota > Gammaproteobacteria > Pseudomonadales > Pseudomonadaceae > Aquipseudomonas > Aquipseudomonas oleovorans_A. Next base: position 46,107 of record NZ_QASO01000129.1, read on the forward strand.
AAAACCGCACTCATCGAGGCGGGCATGCCAGCGCTCCAGCGCCTCGCGCCGACGCTCCATCGCATCGCGGGTCAGGTAGGTTTCAGTGGTCACGCCCAGGGCATGGTTGATCAGCAGCTCACCCACCATGTGGTCAACGCCGATATCCGCCAGGCTGGAGCGCATCAGCTTGCGCAGGTCGTGGCTCGTCCACTGGCGGCCGCTCACTTCACGCATCAACGCATGCCCGCTGGTCAGCGCCATGGCAGCGCCACCGCGCACTGGGAACAGCCAAGCCGCCTTCATGCGTGCATCCGGCAGCGCCTGGCGATACTTGGCCAGCAGGCCCAGCACCTGAGCCGTCAGCGGCAGCACATGCTCACGCCTACTCTTCGTGTTCGCCTCAGGGATCACCCACACCCGTTCATCCAGTGAGATATGCGCCCAGCGCGCCGCCAGCGTCTCCGCGATGCGCGTGCCGTGCGCCAGCATCATCAGCGGCAGCATCCCCTTGGCCGGGTCACGGTTGAACACCTCCACCAGGTGCTGCACCAACGCCTGCAGGTCGACCCGCGACAACGCCGCCGGCTTCGGCCGCAGCTTGCCCTTGTAGAAATCGCGGAAGGTGGTGCCCGCCAGCGGGTTGGCCTCGATGCGCCCCTGCGTCTCAGCCATGCGGAACGCCTGACGCAGACCCTGCAACGCCTTCTGCACCGTGCGCGGCTTCAGCTCCTGATGCATCGGGAACACCAGCTTGTCATCCAGCAGCACCCGATCCAGCTTGCGCAGCGCCACCTTGCCCACGCGCGGAATCACATGCCGGCGCATCAGCGAGCCCATACTGCCGCGATACTTCTCGCTGCGCGTCCGGTCGCCCTCGATGCGCGACAGCCACCACTCCACCACCTCGCCCACCGAGCGCATGCCTGCCTTCTTGCTCGCCACTACGCGCCCTCCCCTTCGAACTTCGCCACCGCCCGCCCGGCCATGTGATCAGTGATCGCCGCCACCACACCGTCACGGCCTGGGCGATACGCCATCGCCACCGACTCGCCGGGCGCCGTCACGGCGTAGACCTGCTGGTCATAAACCAGAAACTCCGCCACCGTGTACCCGCCATCGGTGATCCAGCAGCCAGGTGTCGGCTGCCCGTCGCGGTTCTTCTTCGGTGCCCAGCCGATGGTCATGGCTGCGCGTTATCCGCAATGGTGAAGTGCCTCGGCGCACGGTCTGCATGCGCGTCCTGCAGGCGCGGCACATGCTGCGTCAGGGCATTGATCAGCGCCCGGTGGCCACCCTGCACCTGCCGGTCATCCACCAGTAGGCCGGCGGCCTCTGCGTCGACGATGATCGCCAGGCACGCCAGCGCATGCGCCAGGTGCGGCAGCCCGCTATCCGGGTCGGCCTCCTCACCCTCGAACCACGCGGCCAGATGCCGGTTGGCGGCATCGAAGTAGATCGAGGCCCGCACCCCAGCCTTGCGCCAATTGGCCCGGCCATACTTCAGGGCGCCATCCATCAGCCCCAGGCAGCCCATAGCGGTCGCGGTGGTTGGCCACAGGTGCAGGGGCAACTTCTGGCTGCCGATCGCGTCTTTCGGGTTCGTATCCTTCAGCTCACTCACACCTGATCTCCGGCAGCTTCATCCAGCCGCGCAACGTGACTTCGTACTCAGTGACAAACCCAGGGTCAGCCTTGCCCTCGCATTGGCTCCACTCCAGATCCGCCACCGCCCACTTTTCGGCGTACTCACTCCACACCACCACCACCGGCCAAGGCAGGCCAATGTCAGCAAGGATCGTGTGCGCCTTCGGCGCCGTCTCAGGCGGTTGCCAAACCAGATCAGCCACGGCGACCTCCCAACATCCCCCGAATCTTCGACAGGTGCGCATTCGCCACCTCTGGCGAGCCCTGGCGCATCGGTGCCGGCAACGCCGCCACCGGTGCCGGCGCCAGCTCCTCGCCATCGCCCAGGCGGCGGCATACGGCGTCGTAGTGGCGACCGAACAACTTCAGGCCGGCGTCACGAGGGAGCAGCTGCAGGTTGCTGAACCCGGCGGCGACGGCTGCGTGGTAGATCGCCGCGTGCGACCAGCGCGCTGACGGCGCTTGGCACGGATGCACGTTGCGGCACACCTCGGCATAGGCGCGCTCCAGCGGTGCCAGGCCGAGCATCTCCGGCGTGGGCTGGCACCACTTCACCAGCTTGCCGGCGCTGGGCGCGAAGTCGGCGGCATCCTGCCGGCAGCGCTGCATGGCATAGCGCACCTGCTCCAGAGTGGTGATTCCCGCCTCGGCAAACGCCTTGATCAGCGACTTGCGATAGGCGTTCAGCGCCTTGTCGTCCGGCCAGGCTTGCCGCCAGGCGGTGTAGCAGGCCTGCAACTCGCGGATCACATCGTTGACCACCGCGCCCGTCGCCTCGTCCACCTGCCTCCGAGCCGGCATCGGCTTGCTCGTCGCCACCAGGTTGGCGGCGCGTTCCAGTTCAATCACTCGGCTCATATCCCAAGGTCCTCGTGAATCCAATCCAGGCTGTCGAAGTCAGGCCCGGCGGCAGGCTGGCGGGCCATCTGGGCGCGCTGGGCGTAGGTTTGCGCGTTGAGCATCCACGTTCGCCAGGTGGCCACCCAGTCGGCGCGCGTCTCGCCCTTGCCGCGCCAGTGGTTGCAGAACTTCTCGGTTTCCAGGCTCAAGTTCGCCGCCGGCGCACGCTCCCGCGCCCACCGGGCCATCTCCGTGGTCAGCAGGAAGGGGTCAGGCAGCGCCGTCTTGCGCTTGGACTTGGGCTTAGGCTGAGCAACAGCAGGGGCCACAGCAGTGCCCGGCGCGACAGCGGCGGGTTTCGGTTGCTCGGAGGGGACTACAGGGGTAGATGCTTTTTCTTCTGTATCTGTATCTGTATCTGGGGGCGTTACTGTAACGTTACATGCCTGTTTCTTGCGCTTGCGATAGGCTGCAACCCGCGCAGCGCTTGAGTCCGACACATATTGCCGCTTATCCCAAGCAGTCGGCTGGCCCGCCTCATCAATCAGCCCCTTGGCCAGCAAAACGGCCTTTGTCTCGGCCCATTGCTCGTTACTGATGCGCAGCTGAAACGCTATCTCTGTTTCATGTAACGTTACATCGCCGTTACCGCAGCGCAGGCATAACAGCATCAGATAACGACGCTGGTCGACCTCGCTCAGCATCTGCACCTTCGGGTCAGTGGCAAACTCGGCATACATCCGGAACCATGCATTAGCCATGGCTGGCCTCCTCGGTTTCCCAGCCGTAACGCACCATCTGCTCGATCAGCGACAGATCGCCCTCCACCGACCACAGGGCCGAGGAGATGATCGAATCAGTCCAGCGCGGGGCTGCGGGGTCGTTGAATTGCCCGGACGCAATTGCCAGCACCGCCCGCGCACGCGAAAGCGCGCACAGCAGAGCGTCGATGGGCAGGCCGGCTTCGGCCTCGGGGCGGATGGTGAAGAGTTCTTCAGGGGTGCCGCAGTAAGCAGCATGCGAAAGAGTACCGGCCATGATTAGGCTCCAAACGTAGAGGTCACCACCTCCCACGCCGACGCCAATCAGGGTGGGAGACTGAACGGCGTTGGCGTACCGGCACGCTTGGACACCGGCGCCTCCGAAGAGGCCACCGTCCAGCCTCCCATAACTCGGGTGCTGAACGACGCGCACAAAAAAACCGCGATCAAGCGGCCTGTGCGGCCAAACGTGAGACGGGACGCCAATCCCGGCTGGCGATTTTGCGCCAACACTCGTGAGCATAGACGCGCGCCGAACCCGCGTCAATCGGCGGCCACGGGCCGCAGTTGGGGCGATCCACTCACCGGCCATGATTGCCACCCTCGGTACGCGCCACGTTTTCACCACTCGCAAAACGTGGCGCGGCGTTGATTTTCTGCGCCAGCACAGCCAGCCCCTTCGCCGTCACCCGCACCTGGCTCGCCAGTCGATCCGCGCCGTCATCCTCCCGGCCGATGATCGACACCTTGTGATCCAGCAGCCCGGCGGCCATGCGTGGCTGATACGCCAGCAGGCGCATGCTGCCCTCGCGCCGGTAGATCCAGCGGTTCGCGCGCATCCACTCGATCAGCCGGCAACGCTGGATGCCCAGGTGCTTCGCCGCATCCGTCAGGCACATCGAGCCGCCGGCCTCGGCGATCCGCGCCAGCGCCTCGACCTTCGGCGCCTGCTCGCTCACCACCACCTGCAGGCGGTTGTTCTGCTCGGCCAGGTCAGCCGCCAGGCGCAGCGCCTCGGGCAGGGTTTGCGGCAAGGCTGGAGGTACGGTGCGCTGCTCCAACTCAGCAAGCCGCACGATCACCCGATGCCGCAGCGGGATGCTGTAGCCCGTCAGCAGCGTCTCGGTGAGCGTGCGATCGAGCAGAAACTCGGCGGTGTAACCGCGGCCATCCTTGCGCTCGACCAGATGGCGCAAATCTGCGCCATCCTGCTCCAGGGCCTGCCGCATCACCCGCACATCGCGGATAACGTCCTTGTGCTGCTTGCCTGTAAGGCTGGCGATCTCGCGGGTGGACATCGTTACCGCCTTGCCGCACTGCATCAGTTGGTTCATACTTCGGTCACCTCAGTAGGCGTTGTTGAAGAAGCCGGGCCGCAATCCCGGCTTTTTTGTGCCTGTGATTCAGGCGGCCTTCACCGACTCCAGCAGCACTTCCATGGCCGCCTTCGCCTCGCCGACATGGCGCTTGATCTGCTGCTTCTCGTGCTGGCTCACATGGCCATCCTCCAGCGCCTCGACAACCGCCTTCGTCACGTCCGCAATCTCGTTGTGCATATGCAGCACGGCGGACTGCAGCGCGGTCGACTTCACCGGCTGCTTCGCCACCAGCTCAAAGCCGAACTCATGCGCCAGCGCGGCCAAAATCCGCTTGTCCTGGCTGTGCAGCATGATCTGCAGCAGCTGCTCCACATTCAGGCGGTGCGTGTCATCGTTCGGGTTGCAACGGTTCAACAGGCTCGTGTGGCTCATGCCCATGGCATGCGCCAACTGCTTCGGCCCAGCGTCCAGAACCGTCTCGTGAATGGCGCGGTGGATCTCTTCCATATCGGGAAACCTCTGCTCGTTTATCGTGGCGCCCTGTTCAGCCCTGGGCGAATCTGTCTTCACTGGATCAGCCGACAGGGGAAACCCCATGCAACCGACCATCGAATCACTACAGGGCGAACTGCTTGCCCTTCGCTGCCACATCGCTGCCCTCATGGAGGTGCAGCCTCTTCAATCTCAGTTGCGTTTCCGGGCAAAGCTGGAATCCGCTTGCTTACTCATCCGCCCTTGCCAGCGTGGCGCTCGCCAGGACGGGTTTGATCAGGTGGTCACTTCGCTGGCGGTTAAGCGGCGCGAAAAATGTCAGGGCGAAGCTCTACCGCAGTCACCGCACCAGAACAGGCGGCAACAATTGCGTGAACCCGGTGAGCAGGAACGCCCCTGGCCTTCCATTGAGTGATTGCCATGGGCGTCACTCCCAAGCGCTCAGCCAACAATTTGGCCGAGCCAACGGCCTCAATGGCCTCTTCGAGCGGGGTCTTTTTCATAAACGCTCCGTTGAGCATTCGATAAACATGCATCAACAATACGTTTATTTTAACGAACCGGCAAGCCCCGTAAACTTGTTGTTTATGGATACGCACAAACACTCAGGAGAGCGCCTGCGGGCCTACCTCCAAGAAAAGGGCATCAGGTACGCCACTTTTGCGGCGATGCTTGGCGTTGACCCCCAGAACGTGAACAACTGGTTTTCGCGCGGTGTCCCTGCCAACAAGCACCGGGATGTGTGCAAACAGCTAGGGCTGAGCTTTGAATGGCTTTTAGATGGCACCCTGCCGAAAGAGGCTTCTTGGGGAGGCGCATCAACCACGACCGTGGGCGCCTCTGCGCAAGCAGAGATAACTGGCTCAGTCGAAGAGTGGAGTGACGACACCCCGCTTGATGACGACACCGTTGCCCTGCCGTTTCTCAAGGAGGTTGAATTGGCAGCAGGGTCTGGCCTGACAGCAGTTGAGCGCAGCAGTAACAAGCAGCTCAGGTTCGGGAAGTATTCGCTAAAGAAGGAAGGCGTCCAGGCTGAGCATGCCGTAGCCGTCACCGTGCGCGGCAATAGCATGGAGCCCGTCCTGCCGGATGGCGCCACGGTCGCCGTGAACACCATTGACAAGACCATCACTGACGGCAAGACCTACGCCATAAATCATGCCGGCCAACTCCGGGTTAAATTGCTCTATCGCCTCCCCGGCGGCGGGCTACGCATCCGCAGCTATAACCGCGACGAACACCCCGACGAGGAATACACCCCGGCTCAAGTTCAGGAGCAGGAAATCAGTGTGATCGGTCGCGTGTTCTGGGGCGCGATGTTCTTCTGATGAACTGGCCCCGCTTCATCAAGGGGCTGTGGCACGGAGACCAGCCGAATAAATGGGGAGCGGAGTGAATGGCGGGCTCAAGAAAGATGCCTTATGCGGACGCAATCGCTGCAATTGAGGTATCGAAACAATGGGGTGGCGGGCGCGCAATCTCCTGGGTTCCGCAAGGTGGCAAGGGCTTCCCGCACTCTCATAAGTGCCGGGTTACCTTACTCATCAACGGCGTCATCCAGGAAGGCTATTTCCTAGACCTTTACCACAAGAAAAGCGCCATTCAGGGCGTGCCAGACAAAATCAGTTTCTCGCTGATGGTAAATGGAGCCCGGGTCTTCGCTCTGGACGAAAATGGGCCTAGCGACCACATGAATGCCATCGGCAGGGGGCTGGCCTACTTTCAAAAGAAACCAGACCATCCTCACGTTCACTTCCCGGTAGCTGAAGGAACAGAGGGGTACGCCGAACCAATCGAGCGATCACCTATCGAAACGCTATGGCAGGCATTCCTTGAACGTGCCAACATAAAGTCAGCACCAAAATTTACCTACCCCACTCTCCCGAATGCCGGGCAAATGAATCTGCTATGAACTGCACACAGCTAAGCGCCCAGTTCGGCTTCCTGTGCAAGCCTATCCGGGAAGGCCTGACCTATATTGAATCGCCGCTGACCTTGTCATTCGACGGCGCCCTGATTGGCGCATACGTCGAAGAAATCGGCCGCGGCCTTGTCCGTATTTCGGATAACGCTGACATCCTGTTTACAGCGATGACGCACGGCATTACCCCGGACGCACGCCGCGCCAAGAAATTCAGCGCCCTAGCTGTGCAGCATGGCGTCGAGCTTTCGGACGGAGGCGAACTACATGCCGTTTGCCCGCAAGAGCAGGCCGGCTTCTACTTGGCCCGATTCATGGAGGCAGCTTCTAGGATTGGCAATGCCTGCGACGACATGCTTGTCGTGCCGGTTCCGAAGTTTGAGCGAGCCGTAGGGAAAATACTGGCCAAGCGATTCGGGCCAAAGGTGAGGCGGTCATACTCATTGGTTGGCGCCAGCGGCCACCAACTGACATTCCCGTTCGTGCTGAACCCTGGAACCAGCAATCAGATGATCATCCAGACAATATCTTCAGGCAGCCACGGCAAGCCCAACTGGGGCAGTATCTATGGCACCGTGGGGAAGATGGGCGATCTGAAGAACTCTGGTGACCGCACCAAGAGAACTGTAATTCTTCAGCGCGGCGAAGAAGACGCCACCAACCAAGCCACTGTTGCGCTTGCCGAGACAGCCTCGATTGTCATCTATACCGGGGATGACGATGAGCTTGAACGAGCACTAAAAGCCGCATAGCCAAGCCCCGCCCCGAGCGGGGCTTTTCATTCCCGTCGCATAACCCAGCCCAAGCCCGCCCCGCGCGGGCTTTTTTGTGCATGGGATTTGGCTCTCCACGCCACGAACAAACAAAATAAACATTTTGTGTTGACGAGGTTATAAACACGTTGTTTAATTCATCCCAACGCCGCCGGAAACGACGACCAGGCCGCAAGGCCACCGCTCTTTAACAACCAGCGCCATGAACAGCTAGCCGGGCAACCGGCGAGGCAGCCCCGGCCATCACCTGTGGGGCGACAGAAAGTCAGGTGAACCAACCGCTACGCCGAACGGCGACCGGCGTTCAGAGGTAGGCCACAGAGGGGCCGAGCCTGACGAGGTGCTGACCGAACCGCGCGAATGACCCGAGAGGCGTAGCGAGCAAGACCCGATTTCACTGGCTGGCCTTCCAACGAGGGCCAGACAGGAAACCAACCAGGGAGAGCACAGCCATGTTCGAGGGCATCCACTACAACCGCCACAGCCAGCCAGGGCACACCTGCTGCACGTACTTCTCCGACGACGTTACGGGCGTCTTCGGCTTTCACGTCAACGAGCAACGCGCAGCCTTGAATTGCCAGCTCGGCCCCATTGAGGCCACCCGCTCAAACAGCAGCAGCCACTACTACAGCCACACCCTTGGCCGTCATGTGGCTCGGACTGAAGACGAAGTGCACGACTTCTCCTGATCACGGTTTCACCGGCAGCCCTTCTCACCAGGGGCTGACGGGAAACCCTTCCCCACCAGCATCCACACAGGTGCCCACCATGAACGCACTCACCAAAGCCCGCGACTCCATCGCCGACCTGCTCGACGCCATGCGCCACACCAACCAGGCCCGCATGGCCACCGAGGCGCGCCAGCGCCAGCAACCAGCGCCAGCGCCGCGCGCCACCACGCTCTACGCCTGCGGCCGCGTGTGGCAGGTGCTCGACGCCGACACCGGCCGCCTGCTGGCCCACCGCCCCAGCATGCACGAAGCCGCCGAACTGGCCACCCGCCTCGAGCTGGGACTGCAACTGCACCACTGAGGGCGCCAGCATGCTCCAGAACCCACACTACAGCAGCCACGCCGAACAGCAGGCCGCCCTGGGCAGCGCTGCAAAGCTCGACCCCGAAAAACACCCGCGGCGCTACAAACTGCACCAGGCGCGCGAGAAGTTCAGGCCAACCAAGCGCTGCCATCAGCCCTCCAGCGAAGAGCGCACACCGGCTCTGCTCGAAAGGGCCGAGGCGCTGGCACACCTGGGCCTGACGGAGGCCGCGCGCGAACTGGGCGTCAGCCGCAGCGTGCTCGACCGCCTACGCGCGGACTATGGCATCGAGTTCGCCAAGCCAGCCAGGCGCAACGGCGCGGGGCGCGTCAAGGCCCTGGCCGGTTCCAATCCGACCATGAAAGAGCTCGCCGCCGCGGCGGGCCTTACCTACAACCACACCTACAAGCTCTGCAAGCTGCACGGCATCGAACCCGGAGTGCCCTATGGCCAAGACCCAAAAGGAACGTGACGATGCCGCCGCCCAGCGGCGCAAGGGCGCCCAAGAGGTCGAACTACGCCACCGCGTGCGCCCCGGCATCCTCGCCATCCTCACCGAGCTGATGGAATGGGGCGAACACACCGAGCGCACCGAATGCCTGCAAACGCTACTGCTCAACGTCCACGCCCTGGGCCGCGACCACGCCGCCGCCCTGCTGCAACCGCCGCGCCACGAAATCCACATATCCCCAACCGTGGCGCGCCAGCTCTACCAGCAAGGCGCCGAACAAGCCGGGCGCCTCGATCGGCAAGAGCAGTAAACCACCACCCACCACACCGGCCGCAGCAGCGGCACGGGATCGTTCGTTCTGGAGAAAGCCCATGCAAAAACTCAATGCAACGCCGCTTTGGCAGTGCAGCGAATGTAACAAGGTGCACGACGACGAAGACGGCGCCCGTGAATGCTGCATGCCGGAAATCTACGAGATTTGGCAGTGCCCGGAGTGCAAGAAGGTGCACGACGAAGAACACCAAGCCCATGCCTGCTGCGAACAGCTGGTGCGCTGCCCGAACTGCCTGCGTGACCACGGCGCCGGCAGCCTGATGGCGTTCGCCATCCGCGTCGCCGGCCATTGCAGCCAGTGCAACCCGTTCTTCAGCATCGAGCACACGCTGCAGATCGAAGACCAGTTTGCCGAGTTCACTGGCGACAGCAGGCGGTTGAACTCATGACCAAAGCCTGCTGGTACGTCTGCCTGCCCTGCGGCAAGCGCTTCCCCATGGTCGGCAGCAAATGCAACCACGACGAAGCGCTGGCCTATGCGCTGGGCATCTGGCCCCACTGCTGGGTGGAGTGAACCAGGCGCCGTGTTCGAGGTGTGCGGAGCGTGGAATCAAAACCCGATCAAATAAGAGGCCGCCATGACCTCACTATCACCTTTGGCGCAGGCCGCACTTGAGCGTGCCCGCGCATCTGCGGCAACCGATAAACCAGCCAGAAGCCGACGAAACTGGTCAGAAGATGAGGAGCAGCTGCTCACCCGGCTCTACCCCGACACGCCCATGCCCGAACTGGTGGCGCGCCTCGGCAGGGATGACCGCGCCATCTACAGCAAAGCACGCGCACTCGGCCTGCGCCGCGCGCCTGCACACCGCCAAGGCCTGACACAGAGGTGAGCGATGCCATGCCTCAACGAAAGTCCTGATGAAAGGCGCGCCAGCAGCCAGCAGCCAAACGCACTGGCGCACTACCAGGCCCAGGCAGTCGCCGCGCAGTTCTACGCCGAAGCCATGGCGTTGCTCGAGCAGGCCAAACCCTACGTCAGCCGCTGCAACAGCATCGGCGCCCAACAGCTGAGCCAGACCATCACCCAGTTTCTGGCGGATAACCGGAGAAAGCAGCCATGAGCGAACAGAGCAAAGATGCGGAGCGGGCGGCGTTTGAGGCTTGGCGGCTGGAAAAATTCTGCGCCGGCGTAGAACGACTGAAGAAATGCAGCAACGCGCCAGACGTTTACTACTACTCGGCAGAGCAGGAGGCCTGGAAGGTATGGAAAGCCCGCGCCAGCCTGCCGGTGGGCGTGCCGGAAGGCTACATGCCAATACCGACAGCCGAACAACTGGCCGATGCGCTGGAGAACGTCCGCTGCTTCCACGATATGAGCGCTGAACTGATTGCGCCTCGACTGCTGGCTAATTTGCTGGCCGCCCCAACCGTCAAGGAATCCTTGTCAGTTGCCCCCTCCCTGCCGGCTGCTGGATCGGCTGAACTGATCGCCGAGGCTGAGCGCTGCCTGTTCGTGCTGCGCGAGATTGGCAGCATGGACGCAGACGACATTACCGGCGATGACGTTGACCTGCGTTTTGAAGATGAAGAAGGGCGCGACACGGGCTGCGACGTATCAATCGTGGACTACGCCGAGAAGTCGGCTGACGTGATCGAGAAGATGATCGCCGCCCTTTCCGCGCAGCAGTCCGCGCATGTGAGCGTGCCAAGGGAGTTGCTGGAGCGCATCTGTTGGTCGGTAATCAGCAGCTCCGATCTGCACACACACAACGAAGCAGTGCGCGAACTCCGCGCCCTTCTCAATGGGGGTGAGGCATGAAGCCAGCAGAGTTACGCGCCGAGCTGAAAAAGATCATGCCCGGCTACAAGTGGACGGTTAAGTCCAAGGGAAGCTCTGAAACCTTCCTTGAAGCCGAAGGCATCCAGAGCAGCGGCTTCAATCGTCTATCAACGCTGCGCGTCACCTGGCGCTGCATCAATGGCACGGCTACATATGAGGCGAAGAGCGCCGGCTATGGCACCAAGTCGCCATGGAAGCATGAGACCAAAGAACGCACGCTGGCCAAGGCGCTGCGCAGCCTGCAAGAGCACTACCGCCGCATGGCCAACGACTACCGAAGCCTTGAGCAGGCTTTGCAGGCAGGCCGTGCGAGCAACGAGCGCCCCGCCACTGCCGCCGATGAAGGAGAGGTGTGATGCCAGCCGATAACGTCACAAGCTTCGACTACACCGACCGCCTTGGCATCCAGAAGATGCCGCCAGGCTATTTGCTGATCGGCCTGGATAGCGGCCACTTCATGTGGGAGCGGACGAGCGACGAAGAAGAGTCAGCCATCCACTGGAACAAATGGGAAGTCTGGCGCTGGGCTTGGCAAGACCACAACGATCGCGCAGCAGGAGTTCAAGATGAGTGAGCAAGTGAGGGCAACGACCGACCGCCTATCGCAAGCTATAGCGATACTCGAACAAGAGCGCGCCCGGATTAGCGGGGCCAAAAAGTTCACGGGGAAAGAGTGCGAGACATGCGGGGAGAGCGTCCGATATACAGCGACAGGCCGCTGCGTTGAGTGTGCGTTTCGTAGCACTGAAGAAAGCAGAAAAGTCGCCGAGCTTGATCGGAAACTGCGTGATGCCCTGGCATCAGAGTCACGCGCCTGGGCGCGTGTAGCTGAGCTTGAGGACAAATACGAGCCGCGCGATGACGCGGATATTGCGAGGGTGGCGCTATGAGTGAGCAAGTGAGGCTAAACCATAGCGCTGATGACGTGGATCAGATGCGTAAAGACTGGGCAGAGAGCTTCCACTTCGACGCGCCTGCTGATTTGCCAGGGTTACTCGACGACTACGACGCCCTGTACGCAGAGGCCGAGGCGCTGCGTGTCGCGCTGCTTGAGATCGCATCCGCAAACCCCGCGGAGCGCGGCATCGAGTGGGCAAAGTCATATGCAAGTGACGGCCTCAGGGGCGCGGGTAGCGAGCTGTATGCGCGCTGGCTTGATACGTTCAAAGAGGCCGAGGCGCTGCGGGCTGAGAATGGGCGGCTGCAGGCTGACAGAGACCGGGCGAACCAGTACGCCAACCAGCAGGCACTTGAGTGCAACAAGCTGAGCACCGATCTGGAGGCGGCGCTGGGATTGCTGTTGGAGGCGGCAGAGGACATTGAGAGCTGGGGCGCATACGCCAGTGCGTACTTCCAAGAGAAGCATGACCTGGCCGGCTGCGCGATGAAGTATCGAATAGCTGGAACTGGCGATCAGGAAGACGGCGGCGCCGAGCAAGCAGCTATCGCTGCCATGCCCATCACCGCCACCCAGGCGCCGGAAGTGCAAGCAAGCGGCCCGTATGCGTCCGTGGCTGATGCACTGGCTCAGCGCTATCCGAAGCCGTCTCTGCTCAAGGACTGCAATGTCAGCTACTCGAACAGTTCGCGACCGCTGGCCGAGCAGGGAGAGCGGCAGGAGGTGTGGGCGCGACAATGCGACCTCGACGAATCCGACCCGGCCCTGTTCGTGTCGCGCGAGCGCGTGGAGGAAAGCGGCTATACGGTTCGGCTGACGACGGCCACGCATCCAGGCCCGGACGTGCGGGCGCTGGCTGCCTCTCTTTACCAAGCATGCGGAGCATACGACATGCCGGAGCGCATTCTCGACGCGCTTAGCGCGGCTGCCAATGGCGAACCGTTCACGCACATGATTGATGGCCTTCTGCCTTGCGTGCCGCCATCAGATCAAGAAGTGCGGTCGCTGGTGGAGGCGCTAGAAGAGTGCGCCGCGTCGCTCGCGTGGAACTGCTTCGGAGAGTGTCGAGCTATACACGCTGGGCCAATCATGCCAGCTGCCATGGCATTAGATACGGCCCGCGCCACCCTCGCCGCCCACCGCCAGGCGCAACGCCAATGACCGCGCCCGAGGAAATCCACAACGTCAGTCAAAGCCAGTTCAGCGTCTCGCGCCACTTCGGCGGCTGCACCTACATGGGGCAGTCGTACATCTACGACGCCGGCCAGGACAGACTGATCCGCCGCGACGTGTACCTGGCCAGGCTGAAAGAAGGCAAGGCCGAAGCAAACGCCCTGCGCAATGCAGAGCGCACGCGCTGGACGGAAGCGCAGAAGCACCTGTTCTAACAACCCCATCCCCTTTTCTATCTGCCCACAACGTAGGGCGGGAGGATTTGTTGTGTCTGAATACATCGTGATCAGCCTTAAACACACCAGCCGCCGGCATAAAGCAATCACGCTCTGGCGGCCTGATGACAAGGGCTACTGCTGGACAATGGATCGTGCTGGCATCTATCAGGAAGCGCGAGTTCTTGAGCGTCTCGGTTACTACAACAGCGGATGCTCAAACATCGCAGTGCCTTTGGAGATGGCCAAAACGCTGGCGAAAGAAGTCGAGTACGACACCAAAGAGCACGGCCTTTGCCTGCCCAATAACGCGGCAACATGGAAGCGCCTGCTGGCCGCAGTCATTCGCCCGACGCAGTACCAGGCTCAGCCTGAATACAGGGGCGCGCCGCGATACAAGGAGGCCGCATGAAACTGATCACGCTTGAGAAGTGGGCGGAGGTGATGCCATGGTTCGCTACAAGACCATAGAGCAGTTCGCCCGCGAGTCGGGCTATACACCAGATGCAATCAGAACCAAAATCCGTGACGGGATTTGGCCAAAGCACCAGGTGTGGAAGAAGGCCCCTGACGGACGGGTTTTAATTGACGTAGAGGGTTATTACACATGGGTAGAGATGGGCGAGGCGTCCGGGCGGCTTCTGAAAGTAGTATCGAAATCACCTTCCAGTACCAAGGCCAGCGCTGCCGCGAGCGCCTCAATCTCAAGCCCACCGCCGCTAACCTGAGGCGCGCCGAGCAGCACAAGGCGGCCATCGAGCTTGCAATCGAGCAGGGCACCTTCGACTACAGCGTCACCTTCCCCGAGTCAAAGCGCGCGGCCAAGTTCGCCAAGCCTGTCGATCGACAGAACCTTGGCGAATACTTGGCGGAGTGGATCGATGGCCGGAAATCGCAGCTCAAGGCAAGCACAGCGGCACATTACGAGCGCCTTATAACTGCGCAACTGGTGCCCATGTTCGGCCACCTTCGCCTGAGCGAACTATCGAAGCGCCACGTGCGCGAGAAGCTGTCAGCGCTCTCAGTGTCGAATAAAACGCTGGCCAACCTGCAGAGCTGCCTGCGCTCTGCCCTGGCGGACGCCGTAGAGGACGAGTTCCTGGAAGCCAACCCCATGGCCGGCTGGAACTATCGGAACAAGGAAGTGCTGAAAGAGGACGACGACGTTGATCCGTTCAGCATGGCTGAACAGGCCGCCATTCTGGCGGCTGCGCCTAAGGATTGCAGACCGCAAATCCAGTTCGCCCTGTGGACTGGCCTACGGCCGAGCGAGCTGATTGCGCTGGAGTGGGGAGACATCGACTGGATCGGCAATGAGATCCGCATCGTGCGGGCGAAGACCAGGGCGGCGACTGAGCCGGAATCGCCGAAGACAACCAGCGGCAGGCGCTCCGTGAAACTCCTAGCGCCAGCGCGAGATGCCTTGCTGCAACAGAAGGCAGCCACGTTTCTGGCCGGTGGCCGCATCTTCACGAACCCGGTAAGCGGCGCGCCGTGGGATCACTCGGAGCAGATCAGGAAACTGCTCTGGGCGCCCGTGATGAAGAAGTCAGGCGTTCGATATCGCCGGCCGTACCAGACCAGGCACACCTACGCCTCGATGATGCTCTCTGCCGGCGAGCATCCCATGTGGGTCGCCAAGCAGATGGGGCACAAGGACTGGACAATGATCGCTCGCGTCTACGGGCGCTGGATGCCTTCGGCCGATCTGGAGGCCGGGCAGAAGGCTGTTCAGCTGTTCGCCGGCAATGACAGCACAATGACAACAATGGGCGTAGACCCCGCGCTGTTAGCTGGTGCGCGCAAGGATACTAGACTGGCACCTTAAGTCAGTGGCCCACGGAGACAGCAGGTCTAGACTCGTAGGTGACAATAACAGGAGGTGCGCCATGACCGCCCAGACCACCGAACGCTACCAGAGCTTCGCCGAGTTCTACCCCTATTACCTGCAGGAACACAGTAACCCCGTGTGCCGCCGACTGCACTATGCCGGCAGCCTGCTGGTGCTGGCGATCCTCGCCTACGCCCTGTTCAGCCAACAATGGCTGTGGCTGCTGGCCATGCCGCTGGCCGGTTATGGCTTCGCCTGGGTCGGCCACTTCGTCTTCGAAAAGAACCGCCCGGCCACCTTCGACTATCCGCTGTACAGCCTGATGGGCGATTGGGTGATGCTCAAGGATGCCTTTACCGGCCGTATCCGTTTCTAAGAACCTGGCTGCTCACACTAGGGTCTGTTGCCGTTTCGACGCGAGCCGCGTTGCTGCGCCAAATTGCGCCACGCGAGGCGCGGGATGCAGGTAATGGTCGTTCCCTTGCCAAATCCCGCAACGACGCATAGCGCAATTTGCCGCGCAACCCGAAGGGACGGGCCAGTTTTTGCGTGGTACGTTGTTACTCGACGGCTCATTTGGGCGACCAAACTTCGCCTCTCGCGCCTAGCCCCACGCAAAAACTGGCTCCGTCGCGGCCGTGCGCGAAACGGCAACAGAGCCTAGGCAGCTACAACCACCCGGACATTGCCACAGCCATCCTCAAGCCTTTCGTCAGTGCCGAGAATCACTGGATGGTCGAGAAGCATGGCATTTTCCAGGGCTATTACTTCTTCCACCACCTGGGCATGGATCGCCACCTGCGCGAGCAATTCAAGGATCACCCGCAATACCAGGCGACCATCGAGTTCTGCGCCAAATACGATGCGGCCGCCTTCGACCCGGACTATGAAAGCCTGCCATTGAGCTTCTTCGAGCCCATGCTGCAGCGCGTATTCGCCCGACCGAAGAACTCCATCTATCTGGCTGCAATGGACAATACCAGCGCCTGACCGCTGGCCACTGTTGCGCCACCGCTCGGCGGCCATGCTTGGCTGGCCTCCACCCCCTTGGTTATGATCCCCGCCCAGCGAGCCTCAGGCTCAGGTCTTGCAGACCAGCCAGGCGTCCAGCAGAGACGCCAGAAATCCAGCAGGGACAGTTCCAGCAGATGAAGCCAGCAACCATCAGCCGTGCCAACGGGCTACCGACGCCGCCGTTGCGCGAATACTATTCGCGCGTACTGGCCTATATCGCCACGGCCGCCAGCATCGCCGCCGGCACCTATGTCGGGCACTTCGCCTACGACATTCTGTGGATGGTGCCCTACGCCCTGCTCTACCCTCATCTGGCGCACAATCTCAGCCGCCGTTTCAAGCGCGACTATCCGCAGCAGACCGACCTCGCCCTGCTGTTCTTCGATGCCCTGCACGCCGGCGCGGCCTGCGTGCTGCTCGGCTTCTCTGCCGTGCCCAGCCTGATGTTCCTGCTGATTCTCTGTTTCAGTGCCCTGGTCGTCGGCGGCATGCGCTATCTCGGCCTGGGCCTGCTGGTGGCCGCCAGCGGCATGGCGCTGTGCGCCGCGCTGGTTGGGATTCATCCCAATACCGACACGCCGACGCTGGTGGCGCTGGTCAGCATCCTCTTCGCCACCCTGTACATCTGCATCACTGCCTACTTCGTCAACCAGCAGGGCCTGCGCCTGGCTCAGGTACGCAGCGAGATCAAGCGTGAACAGGAAAAGGCCGCGCGCCTGGCGCGCAACCTGGCCAAGTACCTGTCACCACAGGTCTGGGAATCGATCTTCACCGGCAAGAAGAGCGTGCGCCTGGAGACTCAGCGCAAGAAGCTCACGGTGTTCTTCTCCGATATCAAGGGGTTTACCGAGCTGTCGGAAGAGCTGGAAGCCGAAGCGCTGACCGACCTGCTCAACACCTACCTCAATGAAATGTCGAAGATCACCCTGAAATACGGCGGCACCATCGACAAGTTCATCGGTGACTGCGTCATGGTGTTTTTCGGCGACCCGAGTAGCAACGGCGCCAAGAAGGATGCGGTCGCGGCGGTTTCCATGGCCATCGCCATGCGCAAACACATGAAGGTGCTACGCCAGCAGTGGCGCGCCCAGGGCATCACCAAGCCACTGGAAATTCGCATGGGCCTCAATACTGGCTACTGCACGGTGGGCAACTTCGGCGCCGACACGCGTATGGACTACACCATCATCGGCCGCGACGTGAACCTTGCCAGCCGCCTGGAAAGCGCCGCCGAATCCGGCGAAATCCTGATCTCCCACGAGACTTATTCGCTGGTCAAGGACGTGATCATGTGCCGCGACAAGGGCCAGATCGCCGTCAAGGGTTTCACCCGCCCGGTGCAGATCTACCAGGTGGTGGACTTCCGCCGCGACCTGGGCGCCACCTCCAGCTACGTCGAGCACGAACTGCCGGGCTTCTCCATGTACCTGGACACCAATGGCATTCAGAACTTCGACAAGGAACGGGTGATCCAGGCGCTCAACCAGGCGGCCGAAAAGCTGCGCGACAAGGTCATTCTGTAAGATCGGAACGCCGGCCGCTCGTAGCGCAGCGAACAGTCCGCCGTTCTTTGGCGCAGTACAAATCCAACGGCGCACTGCTTCCAAGCGGCCGGTGTCCCGGTACGCCCTACCGGCAATACGCCCTACGCCTCCAGTGCCTCGGTCAACACTGGCTCGCCATCGATCAGCGGCTGCAATGCCAGAAACTCCAGCGCCGACGCGCGCCAGGACTGCGCTGCCGCCAATTCCGCGCAACGCTTACGATCCAGCTCCAGCGCGCCCAGGCAGGCGGCATGCAGATCCTCGGCCATCACTCCACTGACGCCCTGCTGCAGCACATCCAGCGGCCCGGCCACGGGAAACGCAGCCACGGGTGTACCGCAAGCCAAGGCCTCCAGCATCACCAGGCCATAGGTATCGGTACGCGAAGGAAAGACCAGCACCGAGGCATCCTGATAAGCCTCGGCCAACGCCTGGCCATGGCGGTAGCCGAGAAAGCGCACCAGCGGATACTGTTGTTGCAACGTCTCACGCTGTGGACCGTCACCAACCACACGTTTCTCCCCCGTCAGGTCCAGATCGAGAAAGGCCTGCAGGTTCTTTTCCGGAGCGATGCGTCCGACGTAGAGAAACACCGGTTGCACAGGTCGTGGACGCGTCTCGTCCGGCCGAAACAGCCGGGTATCCACCCCTTTGCACCACAGTTGCAGCCGTTGCAGAGCCCAGTTGGCGAACTCCTGGCGCAGCCGCTCGGTGGTCACCAGCACGGCGTGACTGGGGCGATGGAAAGCGCGTAGAAAGGCATAGCCCCAACGCGGCGCAATCCAAGGCCAGCGGGCGCTGACGTACTCCGGAAAACGCGTATGGATCGCCGTGGAAAACGCCAGCCCACGCTTGACCAGCCAACGCCGCGCTGCCCAACCCAGCGGCCCCTCGGTAGCGAGGTGCACGCAGTCAGGACGAAAGTTGCGAATCGCCGCACCGACGCGCCACAGATCCCACACCAGCGGAATCTCAGGGTAGGTCGGACAAGGCACGGCGCGGAAATCGGCGGGCGATAGCAGCTTGACCTGATGCCCCAGCCCACGCAGTTCGCCGACCAGCGCGGCCAGGCTGGTGACCACACCATTGACCTGAGGCGCCCAGGCGTCGGAGACGATCAGTATCCTCATGCGCCGGTCTCGAGGGCGACAGCCTGCTCCTCGCTGGCCAGTTGCGACTCGGCCAGACGATAGAGCTCGATCTGCCCATCCCAGTGCTCGATCAGCGCCGTGCAGGATTCCACCCAGTCGCCGCAGTTCATGTACTCGACACCACTGACCTGACGGATTTCGGCGTGGTGGATGTGACCACAGACCACGCCCTGCAGGCCGCGCTTGACGCACTCGTGAGCGATGGCCTCCTCGAAGTCGCTGATGAAGTTCACCGCAGTCTTGACCTTGTGCTTGAGGTAAGCCGACAGCGACCAGTAGCCGTAGCCCCAGCGGCTGCGCCAGTGATTGAGCCAGCGGTTGAGGGTCAGGGTGAATTCGTAGGCCGAGTCGCCGAGAAAGGCCAGCCAGCGGTGATAACGGGTAATCACATCGAACTGATCGCCATGGATCACCAGCAATTGCCGGCCATCGGCCGTGACGTGCACGGCCTCGTCGACCAGTTGGATATTGCCCAGCAGCAGGCTGGAGTAACGACGCAGAAACTCGTCATGGTTGCCGGTGACGTAGATCACTTCGGTGCCGTGCTTGCTCATGGTCAGCAGACGGCGGATGACGTTGGTGTGCGCCTGTGGCCAGTAGATGCCGCCGCGCAGTTTCCAGCCGTCGATGATGTCGCCCACCAGGTAGATACGGTCGGCGTGGTAGCGCTTGAGAAAGGCTGCCAGGTGCTCGGCCTGGCAATCGCGGGTGCCGAGGTGTACATCGGAGATCCACAGGGTACGGACACGTTGCTTGCGGCTGGGCTTGGCGAGCTGGACGCTGGTCATGGGCGACCTCCGGCTGGGTTTAGACGAGCTTGAGGGGTCGCGGTGAAAGGCTTGTGACGGGAAAAAGACGGTTCCATGACGCAGCAGCGCCCCGGCCCAGGCGTTACACTGCGGCGGTTGCCGAGGAAACCGCCATGCTCCCGATCCTGTCCCTGCGTCATTACAGCCACGAAGTGCTCAGCCATAGCCACGACCACGCGCAACTGGTGTTCGGCCTGGCGGGCGAGCTGCAATTCGAAGTCGATGGCCAGGGCAGCCAGGTGCTGCGCCATCACCTGGCCGTGGTACCGGCCGAAGCGCGCCATACCTGCGGCAGCCCACGCGGCAGCCAGTGCCTGGTGCTGGACCTGCCGGCCAATGACTGGCTGGAGCGCCAGCTTGGCCACCATGCGAGCGACATCCAGCGTCTGTTGGACAAACCCAACGCACTGCAACTCGATCCCTCGCAGGGGCAGCTACTCAACTGGCTGGCCAGCAGCCCGATCAATGATCCAATCATCGCGGGCCAAGGTGCGGCCTTGCTACTCGGCAGCCTGGCCTGCAGCCGCCAGCATGCCGAGACGACCGGCTTGCCGCTGACAGCCCTGGATCGCTATATCGAACAGCACGCAGCGCATCCGCTGCAGGTGGCAGATCTGGCACGCCTGGCCGGTCTGTCGGTGGCGCGCTTCCATGCGCGTTTCCTCGCCGAGACCGGGCGCACGCCGATGGAACATATTCGCCAACGGCGCCTGCAACTCGCCGAACAGCTGTTGCGTGGCAGCGACCTGGCAGTTGGCGAAATCGCCGCACGGGTCGGCTACAGCTCGCAAAGCGCCTTCACCGCTGCCCTCTCTCGCCATCTCGGCATGACCCCGCGACAGTTGCGCCGCACGCGCTAGCAGCCCCAGCGGCGCACCGCTCTCGTAGTGTGGGTTAGCCGCCTGTCACGCTGGTTGGCTACCCCGCCGAAACCGGTGTGGCGTAACCCACCATCGTCGCCAATCGTTACATCGCCTGGTGGGTTACGCGGCGCGTCACGATGGAAGTGTCTGATCGTTCGAAGGTTAGCGCCGCTAACCCACCCTATGTGCTCCTGCCACCTTCAGACCTGATTGAGAGTCCGACGACAAAACTCGTAGTTCCTGCGACAGACAGCCCTTCGCGAGGCGCCTAGACTGCGCGTCAGTAACCAGGAGTACCCCATGCAAACCATCGAATGGCAGGATTTCGAGAAAGTGGAGCTGCGCGTCGGCACCATTCGCTGCGCTCGTCCCAATGAAAAGGCAGTGAAGCCGGCCTACGTGCTGGACGTGGATCTCGGCGAACTGGGCATCAAGACCTCCAGTGCGCAAATCACCGCGCATTACAGCTGTGGCGAGCTGATTGGTCGTCAGGTGCTGTGCGTGTGCAATTTCGCCCCCAAACGCATCGCCGGGGTACGCTCGGAAGTGCTGGTCACCGGTGTCTATGACAGCGACAACCGTGTCGTCCTCGCCGGGTTCGACCAGCCATTGCCCAACGGTGCGCGCCTGGCATGACGGAACGTAACGCCCTGCTGGCGATTCACCTGGGTGCCCTGCTGTTCGGCCTGTCGGGCATTTTCGGCAAACTGGCGGCGACCACGCCGAACATGATTGCAGGCGGCCGCGCGTTCTTCGCCGTGCTCGCCCTGGGCCTGGCCGCGCTGCTCTGGCGCAGCCGCAATGCGGTTCGCCCGAGCCTACGGCAGATGACTCTGCTGGCACTCGGCGGCCTGCTGCTGGGCACGCATTGGGTCACCTTTTTCGAAGCGGTGAAGGTCTCCGGCGTGGCCATCGCCACCCTCGGCTTCGCCAGCTTCCCGGCCTTCACCGTCCTGCTGGAGGGCCTGCTGTTTCGCGAGCGCACCCGCCCCGGCGAGTTCGCCATGGTCGGCGTGGTATGCGTGGGGCTGATCCTGGTCACGCCCGAGTTCAGCCTGAACAGTGACGCCACAGTCGGATTGCTGTGGGCAGTGTTGTCGGGCTTTCTGTTCGCCCTGCTGTCGCTGCTCAATCGCGCCAGCACCCGTGGCCTCGACCCGGTACAGGCGGCGCTGTACCAGAACGTCGCCGTGTTCATCTGCTTCCTGCCGCTGGCCTGGCCGCTGCTGCCCAGCGTGCGCCCGGTGGACTGGCTGTGGCTGGCCATGCTCGGCATCTTCTGCACCGGCCTGGCACACAGCCTGTTCGTCGCCAGCCTGCGCGTGCTCAAGGCGCGCACCACAGCAGTGATCTTCGCCCTGGAGCCGGTCTACGGGATTCTGTTCGCCTGGTGGCTGTTCAGCGAGCAGCCGACGCTGCGCATGCTGGCCGGAGGCATGCTGATCGTCAGCGCCATCTTCGTTTCGGCGCGGATGGGGCGTTGAACCAAGCGGTGCGCACAGCGCACCCTACCGGTCGTTGTGACCCAGATCGCGACCTGGATCGATCAGATCACGCACCCGCTGCTTGAGCACCTTGGCCTCGGGGAAACCACCATCGGCCTTGCGTTCCCAGATCTGTTGGCCATCGCAGAGGATGCGGAACACGCCGCCGGTGCCCGGCTCCAGGCTGACCCGGCCGAGCTCGTCGGCAAAGGTGCTCAGCAGTTCCTGAGCCAGCCACGCGGCGCGCAGCAGCCACTGACACTGGGTGCAATAGGTGATGACGATTTCGGGCTTCTGATCGGGCATGGCAGCGGCTCTACTGTGGGGCTTGATGCCTATAATAACGGCCTTTGTCTCTGCTCCTGCCGGAATCCATCATGCGCCGCCTGCTCCTTTCGCTGCTTTGCCTGTTCGCTCTGTCCAGCCTGCCTGTCATCGCCGCCGAACGTGTCGGCCTGGTGCTGTCGGGCGGCGCCGCTCGCGGCCTGGCACACATTGGTGTGCTCAAGGCGCTGGAAGAACAAGGCATTCGCATCGACGCCATCGCCGGTACCAGCATGGGCGCCATCGTCGGCGGGCTCTATGCCGCCGGCTATTCGGTGGCTGAGCTTGAGCGCCTGGCGCTGGAACTGGACTGGCAACAGGCGCTGTCCGACTCACCGCCACGCGAGGACATCCCCTTTCGCCGCAAGCAGGACGACCGCGATTTTCTGATCAAGCAGAAACTCAGTTTCCGCGACGACGGCAGCCTTGGCCTGCCGCTGGGCGTGATTCAGGGTCAGAACCTGGCGCTGCTGCTGGAAAGCCTGCTGGTGCATCGCAGCGCCACCCGCGATTTCGATCATCTGCCGATCCCCTATCGCGCCGTGGCCACCGATGTGGTCACGGGTGAACAGGTGATCATGAGCAGCGGCCACCTGCCGCAGGTGATGCGCGCCAGCATGTCGATCCCGGCGGTGTTCGCCCCGGTGGAAGTGGACGGCCGCCTGCTGGTCGACGGCGGCATGGTCAACAATGTGCCAATCGACGTCGCGCGGCAGATGGGCGTCGATTACGTCATCGTCGTCGACCTGGGTATGCCACTGAAACCGGCCAAGGACCTGCTCACCGTGGTCGACGTGATGAATCAGTCGATCAACCTGATGATGCGCAAGAACTCCGAGGCGCAACTCGAAACGCTGGAAGCGGACGACGTACTGATCCTGCCACCTCTGGCTGGCTTCGGCGTCGCCGACTTCAATCGGGGCGAACAGATGATGGAGGCCGGCTATCGCGCCACACAGATTCAGGCAGAGCGTTTGGCTCGCTTGCGCACCGGCAGTGCCGGCAACCCGGCGCTGGCCATGGCGCGCTCGCGCGAACAGCGCACACCGGTGATTCGCGAAATCCACGTGGAGAACGACTCGAAAGTCGGCGATGCAGTGATTCGCCGGCATATTCGCCAACCGCTCGGCGAGCCACTGGACATGGATCGCCTGCAGAAAGACATGGGCACGCTGTACGGCCTGGACTACTTCGAGCGCGTGCAATACCGGGTAGAGCCGCTGGACGAGCGCGGTAGCGCCCTGGTGATCGATGCCCGCGGCAAGCGCACCGGCACCGATTACCTGCGCCTGGGCCTGAATCTGTCGGATGACATGCGTGGCGACAGCCCCTTCAATATCGGCGCCAGTTACCGCATCAACGGCATCAACGAGCTCGGCGCCGAATGGCTGACTCGCTTGCAGTTAGGTGACCGCCAGGAGCTCTACAGCGAGTTCTATCAGCCGCTGGACGCCGGCTCACGTTACTTCGTCGCGCCCTACCTGTTCGGCGAGGCGCAGAACGTCGAAGCGATTCTGGACAACGACCCCATCGCCGAATACCGCCTGGAACGCTACGGCTACGGTCTCAATCTCGGCCGACAGATTGCCAACAATGGCGAGATTCGCTTCGGCATCGCTCAGGCCTGGGGCGAGGCGGATGTCCGCGTAGGCGAGCGCGACCTGCCCAGCTTCAGCTTCAGCGAGGGCTACTACGAACTGCTGTACTCCTTCGACACCCTGGACAACCTCGACTTCCCGCGCACCGGCGAGGATATCGGCCTGATGCTGCGCAAGTACGACCGCGACCTGGGCTCGGACGAGGCATATCGCCAATGGCAACTGAAGCTGGACAAGGCCTACAGCCACGGCCCCAATACCTGGCTGTTCGGCGGTCGCTACGGGCGTACCCTGGATGAAGCGGAGGTGGTCACCTCGGGTTTCATTCTCGGTGGTGCCCAGGAATTGTCGGGCTTTCGTCAGGACTCGCTGAGCGGCCAGAACATGGCCCTGGCACGGATGATCTACTACCGGCGCATGACACAAACCTCGATGCTGCCGCTGAACTTCCCGCTGTACCTGGGCCTGTCGCTGGAGCGCGGCCGTGCCTGGAACAACGACAACGCTTTCGATAGCGGCTATATCAACGCAGCCAGCATCTTCCTCGGCCTGGACACCCCGCTAGGCCCGCTGAACTTCAGCTACGGCTTCAACGACGAGCGGGAGAAGGCGCTGTATCTCAATCTGGGCAAGAGCTTCTGAAACGACCAGGCCGCGACATACGCGCGGCCTCGTCAGGTGTAGCAGCACAAGTCTGTCAGGCGATTTCCGCCAGCAACTGGCGCGCGGCCTTCCTCTGCTCGTCATCGCCGTGATCGATCACCTCGTTGAGGATGTCGCAGGCGGTGGCGATATCGCCCTGTTTGATATAGGCCAGCGCCTGGTTAAGCTGGGCCATGTGCTCCGGATTGCCCGCCAGGTGGTCGATGTCGCCCTGCAGCGCAGCGGTGGCATCGGCATCACCGGCGAAAGCGTCGATGAAGTTGTCATCCAGCGCCGGCACCTCATCACTGAGCACCATTTCCATCTCACTGAAGGCGCTCAACTGCTCGTCTTCATGATGCAGTTCGAACACCTCCGGGAGCTCCTGCAGATTGCTGGCGAACGACGGATCGAACTCCGGTTCTGCAGCAGCCTTGGGTTTGGCCTTGGCGGCAGCAGGGAAAGGGCTGACCAGATCCCAATCGGCATCCAGCGACAGGTCGTCGAGGTTGAGCTGAAAATCAGGTTCGGCCGCAGGCTGCTGCACAGCGATAACCTCGGTCGGTACCTGCTGAGTCACCCGCAGATCAGGATGCCGCGCCTTCAAGGCATCGATGCGTGCGGCGTCGAACGCTTCGGCGCGCAGCACGGCCTCCTCACGCGCGAAGCCCGCCCCGTCGCCCAGCAGCGCCAGAACTTCCAATAGACGGAAGCGCAGATCGCTGCGCTGCGGCTCCTGAGCCAGCGCCTTGCTCAGCTCACCACGGGCCTCGCTGAAGCGACCGTAGGCGATGTAGACATTGGCCGCCTCGAGTGGGTCGACCGGCCCTTGAGCACGCACCGGAGCCGGCGCCGGTACTGCCTTGACCACCGGAGCTGCGCCAACCGCCGCGAGTAGCGGACGAGGCGGTTGCTGCGGTGGCTGCCCCTTGGGTTGTACCTGCACCACCGGCATGGTTTTCTCGCCACGCCGCCGCACGGCCCAGAAAAGCGCACCGAGCAACAGCAGAAGCCCTATACCACCGGCCAACAGGGTCGACCACCAGCCGCGCTCTGCTGCCGCGGGCTCCTCGACACTGACCGGCGCGGCGGCAATGGGCTGGGCGGCCGGCTCGGCGGGCGTGCGCGCAGCCAGCTCAGCCAACTGAGCATCCTTCTGCGCCAATTGCTCCTGCAACTGCTGCAGTTGCAATTGCAGTTGCGCCAAGCCTTGTTGCAGTTGCAGATTTTCCGCCGCCTGGTTGGCCAGCTCCAGATCGACCTGGCGCTGCCTCTCGGCCAGCAGCTCCAGGCTTTCGCTTTGCTGCGGTGCTGGCTCCAGGGCAGCCAGAGGCGCGCTAACGGGCCCTTCGGCAGTGTTTTCAGCGAGCACGGGTGAGGCCTCGGCAGCGACCGGAGCAGCGCTCGGCGGGGCAGCCTCCGCACGGGCGGCATCCGGCAGCAGCAGGTCGGCGCCAGCCTGTAGACGACTTGGATCGCCGCCAGCGAAGGCATTCGGGTTGAGGGCAAGAATGCCCTCCATCAGCGCCTGCTGAGACAGCGTACTGCCCTGCTCACGCAAACGCGCGGCGATGGACCAGAGACTGTCGCCACGGCTGACCTGATGACGGTGCCCAGCAGATGCACGCGGCGGCGTGACCGCTCTGACCGACGAGGCCGGTGCTGCGGTGCGGTTAGAGGGTTGCGATACGGCAGCAGCGCTTGGTGCGGTTACAGCGGAATAAGCCGAAGAACCAGGTGGATCGAGCAGAACCGTATATTCACGTAGTAACTGGCCATTGGGACGCGCCACTTCGACGATGAAGTTCAGGTATGGCTCACGCACCGGACGGTTCGACACCACGCGGATCACACTACGTGATCCCTGCAGAAGCGGCGTGAAACGCAGATCATTGAGAAAGTAGAAGCGCTCCACCCCCGAACGACTGAACACCTCGGCTGGTGCCAGACCGACACGCAGATCCTGCGCGCCCAGATCACCCACTTCCAGCAGCTCGATCTCGGCCTCGAAAGGCTGATTCAGCGCAGAATGCAGCGTGATTTCACCCAAACCAAGCGCCGGAGCCATTCCCGAATAGAGGGCGGACCCCGACGCCAGACCCAACATTAATTGACGCACCCGAGCCATGCGACCTCCAGGGTTATTCGGCTCGAACGCCACCTCCTCGACTTCCTGTCTGAGCATCCCTTGGCCGGGAGGCTGGCGCCCTTGATAGTTCGAGAACGGGCGACAAGGTCCTTGTCGAGGCCGTCTCGAATTGCATTATGGCTACTAATTCACAAAGTAGCGGCTTGGCGGCCAGTTTGCCGATGAAAGCACGGTGCCATCAAGTTGAATCAGTCAAAAATTAGGCAAATAAAAAATACGATCAAAAAAATGATCGGATTTTTGACAGTGCAGGCGGTTCACTTCATCAGGTTGCCGAGCACTCGAGCGTGCACCTGCTGACAGCGACGCAGATCCTCCTCGTCGATACCGGCGAAGACTTCATGGCGCAGCTGGGTGGAAATCGCTTCGATCTTCTCGATCAGAGGCTGCGCATCCGGCTGCAGCGCGATCTTCTTGGCACGGCGGTCTTCGGGTACTGCCACGCGAGTAACCAGCCCCTGACTTTCGAGACTGTCGAGTAGACGCGCCAGCGTCGGCCCCTCTACGCCGACGCTTTGCGCCAATTCACGCTGGGTCGGCATTTCGCTGAAGCGCGCCAGGTGCAGTAGCACCAGCCAGCGAGCCTGGGACAGGCCCAGCCCTACCAGGCGTCTATCGAGTTCGGAACGCCAGGCACGGGATAGCTGGGCAACCTGCATGGCAAAGCGATGTTGATCGGGGTAAGACATGGGCAAGCGGACTCATACAAAGGTCAAAAACTAATTATTAGCCAGCTAGCCATAACCCGATGCGCAGGGCAAGCGCGGATTGCGCCATGAGCGTTGCAGAATGCGACCGGCTCGTTGCGCCCCGACTGCAACTCAGGCCGCCACCCTGTTACGTCCGAAAGCCTTGGCCTCGTATAGCGCTCGGTCGGCCTGCTCGTAGAGCTGGCTCAATTCAGGCTGACTATCCGGACTCAGGCAGGCGACGCCGATAGACATCGTCAGCACATCGGCGCTATCGGAGCCGCGGTGGGCAATGCCCACCTCCTCCAGTGAATGGCGCAGGGCCTCGGCGCGTTGCCTGGCCTCATCGGCACTGATGTCGAACAACAGCAACGCGAACTCCTCACCGCCAAGCCGTACGCCCATATCCAGTGGTCGCCGCGCCGCCTGCTCGATCAGGGCGCCGACACGCTGCAAAGCCGCGTCGCCAGCCTGGTGACCGTAGCAGTCGTTGTAGGCCTTGAAATGGTCGATGTCACAGAGCAGCAACGCAATCGATATACCGTCACGCTGTGCCTGGCGCCACAGGCGCTCGAACTGCCGATTGAAGCTACGACGGTTATGCAGCCCGGTCAGGCTGTCGTGGTAGGCAAGCAGCTGCATCAGATGGCTGATCAGAAAATGCTCACGTGATTTGTATTCCAGGAGGTAGCAACCGACAGCGCCTATAAGATTGCCGAAGACCAGGAACAACAGGTTGTTGATCAACCTCGGAGCAGGCAGCCCTGCGGCCAATTCCGCCAGCACATAGGCGAGCAAAATCACCAGGGAACAGGCAAGAGCCTCGCTCAAGCGCAGGCCGACCAGGAAGTACGCCGCCATGCTCACCAGCAACAGTCCTTCGTAGGGGTAGCCGGGGTCGGCGCGATGGGCAATACCGACAATCATCGCTGCGCCCACGCCGAGTACTAGGATGCAGGTCGTGCTCAGCGGTAGCAGAAGATGGCTGTGGCGACGCCGCAGGATCAGGGTCGCGCAAACCAGCAGGATGACCAGCGCCACCAGGCGCACTGCGATCACCCAGCCCAGGTGCGATGCAGGCACCACCAACATGTCCAACACCGTCAGGGCCAGCCAGATGACCGTGGCGACGCACAGCGCGATACGTTTGAGTTCGAAGCCGTCCTCAAGCATGTGCGCACGATATTCACGCTCGAGAGCGCGGGAAAAACGCAACCGCCGAAACCCCAGGCTCAACTGCTCGGCATAAGGGCTCGGACGAACCTCGTCGTACCAGGCGTGATAGTCAGGCACCCTCACCTCGTTATCTGGCGGCCTGCCCACACCTTAGCCCTGCGATCGAAATGCCGCCAGAATCAGGCTGCCAAGTTTCACCGAGGACACTTAGATCTCGAACTCGGCCTGCAGCGCCGCACGCACGCAGTAGAGCACGGCCTCGTCGACGCGACCGGCGAACAGCGGCGCGACTTCACTCACGGCCGGCAGCTCGCCCTCGCCATCGAGGAAGGTCTCCTGAATCTCGCCCAACAGTTCCTCAGGAAGATCCAGCGCCTGCTCCAGGGTCAGTTGCTGCTGGGCGATTGCCTCGGCTAGCAGGCTGTAGACGTTCTTCTCGGTGCAACCCAACTGGCCGGCGATTTGCGTCGGGGTCATACCGGCGCGAGCCAGGCTGACCAGCTCATGACGCAGATCGGCCACCGGCGGTGGCGTGTCATCCGCGCCGCTGCCATTGAGTACTTCCAGGAAGGCCTGGCCGTAGCGTTCCAGCTTGCGCGCACCGACGCCGCTGACCTCGGCCATTTCACTCAGCGAGCTGGGCTGGCTGCGCAACATTTCCAGCAACGTGGCATCAGGGAAGATCACGTACGGCGGTACGCTGTGCTCTTCGGCCAACTTACGACGCAGACTGCGTAGCGCCTCCCACATATCCCGCTCATGGCCGCGCACCAGTTGGCTTGCGGCGCTACTGGAGGCCTTGGCCGCCTGCGCCGGCTTGGGCTCACGACGCAGTTGCAGGCTGACCTCACCACGCAGCAGCGGCCGGCAGGACTCAGTCAGGCGCAAACCGCCGAAACCGTCCAGATCGACATCGGCCAGGCCGCGGGCGACCAACTGGCGGAACAGGGTTCGCCACTCGACCTCGGAAAAGCCCTTGCCGACGCCGAACACCGCCAGGTGCTGATGGCCGGCGGCGCGAATCTTCTCGTTGTCTCGGCCGAGCAGAATGTCAACCAGATGGCCGACACCATAGCGCTGGCCGCTGCGATAGACCGCCGACAGCGCCTGGCGCGCCGGCTCGGTGGCATCCCAGGTCTCGACGCCGTCGATGCAGTTATCGCAATGCCCGCAGGGCTGAGCCAGTTCCTCGTCG
The DNA here is from genome assembly GCF_003052605.1 of Ectopseudomonas oleovorans. Taxonomy (GTDB): domain Bacteria; phylum Pseudomonadota; class Gammaproteobacteria; order Pseudomonadales; family Pseudomonadaceae; genus Aquipseudomonas; species Aquipseudomonas oleovorans_A. The sequence goes on from NZ_QASO01000129.1 coordinate 76,196, forward strand.
AAATAGCCCAGCAACGCCTGGCGGCGGCAGCGTGTCTCCTCGCACAGGGCGAGCATGGCGTCGAGCTTGTGCTGCTCGATGCGCTTGTGGCGCTCGTCACCTTCGGAATTGTTGAGCATCTGCTTGAGGAAGATCACATCCTGCAGGCCGTAAGCCATCCAGGCATCGGCCGGCAAGCCGTCACGGCCGGCGCGACCGGTCTCCTGGTAGTAGGCCTCCAGCGACTTGGGCAGATCCATGTGGCAGACGAAGCGCACGTTGGGCTTGTCGATGCCCATGCCGAAGGCGATGGTCGCCACCATGATCAGGCCTTCCTCATTGAGAAAGCGCTTCTGGTGATAGGCGCGCAACTCGTTGGGCAGGCCGGCGTGATAAGGCAGCGCCGGAAAGCCCTGGCTGCTGAGAAAGTCGGCGACCTCCTCGACCTTCTTGCGCGACAGGCAGTAGACGATACCGGCATCACCCTTGCGCGCGGCGAGAAAACCCAGCAGCTGCTTGCGCGGCTGATCCTTGGGCTGGATGCGGTAGAAGATGTTCGGCCGGTCGAAGCTCGACAGAAAGCGCTCGGCGTTGTCCAGGTGCAGACGCTGGACGATTTCCTCGCGGGTACGTTTGTCCGCGGTGGCGGTCAGGGCGATACGCGGTACATTGGGAAACAGCTCAGCAAGCTGACCGAGCTGCAGGTACTCAGGCCGGAAATCATGCCCCCACTGCGACACGCAGTGCGCTTCATCGATGGCAAACAGGGCGATATCCAGGCCCTGCAGGAAGCTCAGCATGCGCGGCTGCACCAGCCGCTCGGGCGCCAGGTAGAGCATTTTGATCTGCCCGCGACGGATACGCTCGGCAATCTCACGCTGCTCGTCAGGGCCCAACGTGGAGTTCAGCGCCACGGCTGCCACACCCAACTCCTCGAGGGTGGCCACCTGATCGTCCATCAGCGCGATCAACGGAGAAACCACCACTACCAGGCCCTCGCGCATCAGTGCCGGCACCTGGAAGCACAGCGACTTGCCGCCGCCGGTAGGCATCAACACCAGGGCATCGCCGCCGCCTGCCACGCGCTCGATGATCGCGGCCTGGTTGCCGCGAAAGGCGTCGTAGCCGAAAACGTCTTTGAGAATGCGCATGGCGTGGTCGAGCATGAAGGCCTCCAAATCTGGCCGCGCATTATGCCGCAGGATGGCAGGCAACAGGGCGCCTACCCGTCCGAAGCCGCTGAGTCGCCGCTTTCAGAGCGCGCCGCGCTGGCGCTGGGGCGGCGGTTGACTAGAATCCACCCTCGTGTGCGACACGTTGAACGTGTCGTGCTTGGTTTGGTTAATGCGCCTAGGCACCTTAATCCCTTGCTATCAGGGGGGGTTGAAGCCCGAAAAAGCATTCAACAAACCGGCTCAGCCTGGTTAATCCACACCCTGGAAGCGCTTCGTTTTGGCGGGGATGGATAACAAAAGCTGTATCTGTTCACACCCTAAAATGGGTCAATGAGCGGTTACAGAAACAGAATAGTAACGTTCAGCTATCATCGAATTGCTACTAAAAATGTCTGACCCGAGGGTGAATTTGCCCTCCGGGCAGAACTCATCCGCGCACGTCTGGCAGTGAGCCAATTCACCGTCGTGAAACGTTGGGGGGATGTTGAACCAAGCACGGAGCGAAAAGCTCCGAATCGCATTGCTCAACTTCGCTGGCATAGGAAGCACCGAGCCTGGCATGTACCTGCCAGTTCATTAGATCGGCATGCGTCAGGGGCCAACCCTGGGGTGTGAAGCCGGATTAACCTTATTCCAGTTCCCGAACGCTTCGGGGAGATCTCTCCAGGGGCATCCCGTGCGCATGCGGTACAGCATGCCCTCCACGGTCATTCGTAGATCACGCTTGTTGTAGATGGCCTTGCGCAGCAGAATTTCCCGCAGCTTCGACCAATGCCCATCACTGAGCAATAATCGGGGCATTGTAAACTCGTATCGATGTTGGGTCAGAGCTTCAACGATACGTATTTTCTCATATATATCAACTTATTAGCGCAAAACGGCAACAGCCCCTAGGCTTCGCTGACTTTCCGGAGGCGCGCCATGCAGTCACCCATTCACACCGCCACAACTCTCGACACCCCCCTTGCCGAACTGAGCCATGAAATGGCGCGCCTAGTCGATCGCTTCGCCCCCGAGGACGGCTTGCACCTCACAGCGATTCCTGGCCTGAAGCTGGCACGCGCCACGACACCCAGCCTGCCGATGCAGACAGTCTACGACCCCTGCCTGTGCATCATCGCCCAGGGCCGTAAAGAGATACGTCTGGGTGACGAACTCTACGTCTATGATCCGTTGAATTATCTGGTGGCGTCGGTGGTGCTGCCGGTAACCGGCCGGGTTATCGAGGCCAGCCCGGATCACCCCTATCTGAGCATCGCTCTGGAGATTGATCCCGCGCTGATCAGCAGCCTGCTCACCGAAATGCCAGCGATTCCGGCCCCGGACGCGGCTTCCCAGCGGGCGCTGTTTCTCGATCGCATCGACCCACGCTTGCTGGATGCGGTGATCCGCCTGCTGCGCCTGCTGGAAACCCCATCCGACATCGCCATGCTGGCGCCATTGGCATTGCGCGAGATTTTCTACCGCCTGCTGCTCAGCCCGCAGGGCCATCGCCTGCATGAAGTGGTGATCGCCGACAGCCAAAGCCAGCGCATCTCCCGCGCCATCGAGTGGCTGCGCAAGAATTTCGATCAGCCGCTGCGGATCGAGGAACTGGCCCGCGAGGTGAACCTGAGCCCCTCGACCCTGCACCATAGATTCAAGACGGTCACAGCGTTCAGCCCGCTGCAGTACCAGAAGCAGCTACGCCTGCAGGAGGCTCGCCGACTGATGCTGTGCGACAACCTCGAAGCGGCAGCGGCCAGCTACCGCGTCGGCTACGAAAGCCCATCGCAGTTCAGCCGCGAGTACAGCCGTCTGTTCGGCGATCCGCCGCAACGCGACATCGCCCGCCTGCGCCAGGCCGCGCAGAACCAGGTCGCTTCCTGATAACCGCACAAGGACCATGCCGCCCGTGGGAGGCGCTTCAGCGGCGAGCTTTTCCGCCCTTTTTGAGGATGATCGCGGCTAAAGCCCCACCCACTGCGCGTCCGGCTACAGCCCCATCTGCTTGGCGATGATCTCGTTCATGATCTCGCGCGTACCGCCGCCAATGGAGAGGATTCGATTGTCGCGGTATAGGCGCTCGACCAGGGTTTCGCGCATGTAACCCATGCCACCCATGATCTGCACCGCATCGTAGGTCAGGCGATCAGCAATATCGGTGGCGAAGTTCTTGGCCATGGAAATCTCCTTGATCACGCTCCTGCCGGCGGCCATTTGAGCGGCCTGGCAGTAGGTGAACTCGCGGGAAACCTCCAGTTGCGTGGCCATCTCGGCCAGGCGGTGCTTGAGCACCTGGAACTTGCCCACCGGCTTGCCGAACGCCTGGCGCTCGCGCGCCCATTTCAGCGACTCCTGCAGGGCCAGTTGTGCGGTCATGTTGGCCATGATCGCCAGGCTCAGGCGCTCGCTCTGGAAGTTGGCCATGATGCAGGCGAAACCGGCATTCTCCACGCCGATCAGGTTCTCCACCGGCACCTTGCAGTCGTCAAAGAACAGTTCGGCGGTATCCGACGCCCACCAACCCATCTTCTTCAGCTTGCGACCGACGCTGAAACCCGGCGTGCCCTTCTCCACCAGCAGCAGGCTGACGCCACCGAAGCCCTCACCGCCGGTGCGCACCGCCACCGTGTAGTAATCGGCACGCACGCCGCTGGTGATGAAGGTCTTGCTGCCATTGACGCGGTAGTGATCGCCATCGCGCACAGCGCGGGTCTTGAGATTGGCCACGTCGGAGCCACCGGTGGGCTCGGTCACCGCCAGCGCCATGATCTTCTCGCCGGCCAGTACCTGCGGCACCACGCGCTCACGCACGACGGGCTTGGCCCATTTGACGATGGGTGGCAGGCCGATATCCAGCGAACCGAGCCCGGCCACCAGGCCGCCGGAGCCACTGCGCATCAGTTCCTCGCTGGCCGCCACTTTGGCGAACACGTCTCCCTCGTGACTGCCGCCTAACTGCTCTGGGTAGCCGATACCGAGAATGCCCGCAGCGCCGGCCTTGAGGTACAGCTCACGAGGAAACTCCTCTGCCTCTTCCCACTCGTCGATATACGGCAGGATTTCACGCTCGACGAAACGCCGGACGGAATCACGAACCAATTGGTGGGACTCATCGAAATACGACAGAGAGGCGGCCATGCGGGTACTCCCGTTATTATTTTGGCCACCCTAACCTAGCGCTTGCTTGGTTTTCAAGCGAGCGTTTCATTTCTGCTCGCGCAACGCCTTTCTCACCCGCTCGCCCATCTCGTAGGCTGGCCCTTCCACCGACTGGAAATTGCGCGTGTAACGCTGGGCGAAGCCATCGGTGCCCCACTCGCGGTATTGCTGCACATGCCACAATTCATGCGCCCACAGCGCCGCATCCTGCTCAGCGGCAGCGGCGTTGCGAAACACCACCACATCGACCAGCGTCACGGCCTGCACATCGGGGTTCTGCAGCATGACGGTGGCGGCGTCCATCTCGTCGGTGATGCCCACGCGAAAGCGCACTTCATCAAGCAACGCATCGTCGTAGAACGGCGCGAGCTGGGCACGAATCATCAGAGGGATAGGTTCGGTGCCGGCTCGCAGTGCTGCCTGGCGAGATTGCAGCAACCAGGCTTCGAGACGCGCCGCCGCCATATTCAGGCCATTTTCACGCACCCGTACCGGATCGGGCACGCACAAGCAGGAAGCGCCCAGACACACCTGTACCTGCCCGTTCGGACATTGAGCCTGTGCGGCCAGAGGCGCCCCGAGCAGGAGCAGCAGAGCAATACGGCGCAGAGTGTCGGTGGTCACTGGCACTCCGAATCGAGAGGGTTTGACTGCTTACAGGCTGATCGGGCGCCGACCAGCCAAGGCATGGGCCAGGGTGCCGCCGTCGACCAGTTCCAGTTCGCCACCGAGCGGCATGCCATGGGCGATGCGCGAGGCGACCAGACCTTTGCCAACAAGAACTTGGGCGATGTAGTGCGCCGTGGCCTCGCCTTCCACCGTCGGGTTGGTGGCCAGGATCACTTCGCTGAAAGCACCGGCATCGATGCGCTCCAGCAGCGCAGGAATACCGATGGCCTCTGGCCCCAGACCATCAAGCGGTGACAGATGCCCCTTGAGCACGAAGTAACGGCCGCGAAAACCAGTCTGTTCCACTGCGTGCACATCCATTGGACCTTCCACCACACACAGCAGGCTGTCGTCGCGGCGCTCGTCCAGGCACAGCTGGCAGATTTCGTCCTCGCTCAGGCTGCGGCAGCGCTTGCAGTGCCCCACGCCTTCCATCGCCGCATTCAGCGCCTGCGCCAGACGCAGACCGCCACTGCGATCGCGCTCGAGCAACTGCAACGCCATGCGTTGCGCGGTCTTCTGCCCAACACCGGGCAGGATGCGCAGAGAGTCGATCAACTGGCGAATCAGGGGGCTGAAGCTCATGGCGTTCCTGCAAGGGTGAGCGGGGAAAGATCTGGTGGGCTAAAGCCCACCCTACGGATTTGCAACGAGCAGATTCCCGGATTGCATCTCATTGGGCTACGAGCCGGCCCAGTCGACACGGCAAGAGTGGCGATCAGGCAGCGTGCAGGGCAAGTTCGCCGGCAACGCCGCCATGTGCGTCGACTGGACGGCACGAAGCCTATCAGAAGGGCATTTTGAAGCCGGGGGGAAGCTGCATCCCTGCGGTCATGCCAGACATTTTTTCCTGGCTGTTCTGCTCAACCTTGCGCACGGCATCGTTGACCGCTGCAGCAATCAGGTCTTCCAGCACTTCCTTGTCTTCCTGCATCAGGCTGTCGTCCAGGGTGATGCGCTTGACGTCGTGACGACCGGTCATCACCACGCTGACCAGGCCGGCGCCGGACTGGCCGGTAACTTCAGCGTTGGCCAGTTCTTCCTGCATCTTCTGCATTTTTTCCTGCATTTGCTGAGCCTGCTTCATCAGGCCTGCCATGCCACCTTTCATCATGTCGGTATCCTCGGTGTTCGGGGTTAAACAAGTCGTTGAAACGACCGGTTAGCTGGGAGTATCGATAGGTTCGATGCTGTCGTCGCGCACCTTGGCGGAGAACTGTTGAATCATCTGCTGCACCAGTGGATCGGCATGGATCGACGCTTCAGCGCTGCGCTGGCGCTCGGCACGACGACGGGCTGCCGCCTGTGCCGGAGTTTCCTGCTCGGGCTTGCACAGCTCGATGCGCAGTCTGATGCTACGACCCTGCTGCTGGTTCAGCGCCTCATTAAGACGGCGCTGCTGGGTCGGGTTGAACAGCGCACTGTGCGCCGGGTCCAGGTGCAACAGCCAGTCATCGCCGTTGGCTTCGATGAGCGTACAGTTGGCCGCAATGCTGCCGGTCATGCCACCCAAACCCAACTGGGGGAACAACGACAACCATTCCGCCGCCAGACCGGTAGCCGGCTGGGCGGCCGGCAGGGGTTCTTCGATCGTCGGCATAACGGCTTCAGGCTGGCCAAAGTCGTAGTCGAGCGTTTCGGCATCCATTTCGACATAGTCGTAGTCACCGGGTGGCGGCTCGTCATCATTGCCGTCCGTATCGGCCATGGGCTGCACGATTTCGCTCGCCATGGGTGCAACTACAGGCGCTGCGGCTGACTCAGCCGCCACAACGGGTGCGGCCACAGCTGGCTCGGTAATGGCAACAGGCTGAGCGGGCACCACAACCTTCTCGGGCACCTCGGTCGTGTCCCATGGCACATCGACGACTGCTGCCGCCTCAGGAGCGGCAGGCTCGGGCTCGGGCTCGGGCTCGGGCTCGGGCTCGGGCTCGGGTGACAGGCTGGCGGCTGGCGCCACAGGGATGTCAACCACAGGCGCCGGTTCGGCTACGGCTGGCTCTGAGAGCGCAGCGGCGACGGACAGGCTGGACTCGACGAGAGCTGGAGCGGCGGATAGCGGCACCTCCGCACTTGCCGGCACAGAAACCATGGGAGCCGACATAGCGCTGCCGGCCACTGGGCTTTGTTGGGGGTCAGCAGTGGCCTGGCTGATCCCCAAGGGCTTTAGCGTGACCTTGGGCGCATCGTCGGCGCCCGCCGGGCGGAAAGCCAGCATGCGCAGCAGCACCATTTCGAAACCACCGCGCGGATCCGGCGCCAGCGGCAGGTCGCGGCGGCCGATCAGCCCCATCTGATAATAAAACTGCACATCTTCAGCCGGCAGCGCCTGGGCCAACTGTAGTACGCGCTCACGGTCGCCCTGGCCATTGTCCACGGCTTCTGGCAGCGCCTGAGCGATGGCCACGCGATGCAACACGTTGAGCATTTCCGCCAGCACGCCATTCCAGTCCGGCCCCTGCTCGGCGAGATGCCGCACCGCCTCGATCAGCGCCCGCGCATCGCCTTCGATCAGGGCATGCAACACGCCGTAAACCTGACCATGGTCAAGCGTACCGAGCATGGCGCGCACGTCGGCCGCCAGCACCTTGCCCTCGCCGAAGGCAATCGCCTGGTCGGTCAGGCTCATGGCGTCGCGCATCGAGCCATCGGCAGCACGACCGAGCAACCACAGGGCATCGTCCTCGAAGGGGACGTTCTCGGCGGTCAGTACATGGGTCAGGTGCTCGACCACCCGCTCCGGCGGCATATTCTTCAACGAGAACTGCAGGCAGCGCGACAGCACGGTAACCGGCAGCTTCTGCGGGTCGGTGGTGGCGAGCAGGAATTTGACGTGGGGCGGCGGCTCCTCCAGGGTCTTCAACAGGGCGTTGAAGGAACTGGTGGAGAGCATGTGCACTTCGTCGATCAGGTAGACCTTGAAGCGCCCGCGACTCGGCGAGTACTGCACATTGTCGAGCAGCTCACGGGTGTCTTCGACCTTGGTGCGGCTGGCGGCGTCCACTTCGATCAGGTCGACGAAACGCCCCTCATCGATTTCCCGACATACCGAGCAGGTGCCGCAAGGGGTGGAACTGATGCCGGTTTCGCAGTTCAGGCACTTGGCGATGATCCGCGCAATAGTGGTCTTGCCCACACCACGCGTGCCGGTGAATAAATAGGCATGGTGCAGGCGCTGGCTGTCCAGGGCGTTGATCAGGGCTTTGAGCACATGCGTCTGGCCGACCATTTCGCGGAACGAGCGCGGACGCCATTTACGTGCAAGAACCTGATAACTCATGGAAAACCGTCATATGAGGAAAGCAAAAGTGGGCTAATGCTAGCGGAGCAACCGGCAAATTGCATCCGCCACCCGCATGTGTGGAGCTGCATCACCCTGACTTGAGAAATAGTGCTGGTTATTTCTTGCACAACGCATTATCATCCGCGCCGTTCGTACCACGCTGCAAGTCAAAAAGGCCTTCGCGCCCCCTCGCTGGTTTCCCGGTTCAACGTCTAGCGCTGTTTCGCGCTACCGCCCTACCCGATCCCATCCGCTGACTGATCAGGCCGACTCGCCACTTACTGGCGCAGATCCTCCGCCTGCCTCCGACGTACCGACCACGCCTAAGAACCGTAACATTGGAACTTTATCGTGCTAACCAAGCTCCGATGGTTCGACATGCTATGGCCGCTTTTCGGCCAACCACATGGAGCTACACCACGCGCAACGAAGCGCACATGCTTTAAGGAAGTACCTAAGAATGAATGCTCAACATCAAATTCAGAAAGCCATCAGCACCCTGACTCACGCCTTCGCGCCGTTCGACTGCCGCATCCAGGCAACGCGCAAGGGCAGCTTCAGCTTCACCCTGGTCGACAAGACCGGTATCGCCCAGTACAGCCAGCGTCTTTACCCAGGCCAGTACAGCGACGAATCGCTGCAACAGGTGATCGAGCGTACCCGCCAGTCGCTCACTGCCTGAACTAAGTCATCATCCTGAGGTCGAAGGAGATCAACCATCAGGATGGAGTAGGACATGGAACTCACCAACCAACAGCTCGTCGATCACCTGTTCAATCCGTTGCGTGTCAGCTTCAGCTCACCGCGCCCGGACGGCAGCATCATCCTCGCCCTGCTCGACGAGAGCGACAGCACTGTCTACAGCCGCGTCCTGGCCAAGCCACAGATCAACGACCAGAATGCCTTCGCCCAAAGCCTGGAAGAAATCCGCCTGGAACTGGCTGTACGCGCCGGCAATATCCCAGCCGATCTGCGCAAGATGCTCAAGGAACAGGACAGCGTGTTGAATTACCGCATCGCCTGAACCTGCAAACAGCCGAAAGCCCGTGCCCAAAGCGCGGGCTTTTTATTGCGCACAGCAAAAACCGCCAGATGGGCGCTGAAGATATTGATATAGAAGGGTGCAAGGGCTTGGAAACTGGAGGTGGACCCTGCCAGCCACACCCCGGCACACAATGTTCCCGCTGTGGCTGCTCCCTTCCGGGATGCCCAGGTTAACGGGTAATCGTTGCGAGAGGCTTGGAGACCCCGCCATTCCTGACTTCTAGCGCTTTCTGCTCGTCGCACGACTATCAATCGGAGATCACATTCTATAGCGAGGCCTTTAGCCTTTGGGAGCGCTTTGGATCACCGTTTCGGATCACTTCTGGATCCCTTTAGGATCACCTGGCCACACCCCAACCGGCTTTTTTTTGACAAAAATGCGAGCCCCTATCCATCGAGCCGTCCCACTCGATTCCCCCAGTACCCACCTCTCCTCGCCTGAAAAACGGGGCACCCGCCCACCTAATGACTTGACTCAGCCGACACCCAAAATCCGGCTCGTCTCAGTAACGAGGAGGAACCACGCACTATGGAAAAACTGCAGGTATTCACACCAATCGCGATCCTCGCTGGATCTGTCTTGATAGCCCTCAAACGTCGCAGCCAGCGTAATAGACTTCAATGGTCACGCTTTGATCGTCTCGCAGACATCTACATACCGAAGCCCAGAAATGCACATCCTTATCCCGAGGATCGCTTCGCGTTACATACCCGAGGCAGGAGCCGTATGCGGTAGTTCCGCACGCACGGATCTGTGCGGGGGGCGGCAGGTAACTGCCGTCCCTGCCGCGACCCGACGAACCAGCGAAAAAGCAGGTTGTAGCCCAGTTGCTCCATGAGCATGCGCTCGCTGCGCAGCGAGTAGAACAGCTACAGCAATTGCGCCCGCATCAGCTTCTCCGGGGCAACCGAGGTGCGGCCGGTGTCGGCATACAAGGTGTCGAACAGAGCACTCATCCGTTGCAGGGCGGTGTTGGCCAGCTTGCGGATGGCGCGCAGGGGATGATTCACCGGCACGAAGTCATCGAGCTTGGCGACAGTGAACAGGGACTCCTGGGTGATATCGGCCCCAGGCATGGAAATCGAGGGCTCCGGCAGATTGGAGCCGATATCGTAAACCACACGTCGCAAAACCAGACAGGACGTGGGCGAATTTCAACAAGCTGCTAGCGGTCACATTACGGTCATCCGTCGGCGTTAAATTGGCCTAGGCCAATGCCACGGATGATCCCATGCCCTCCCCCTGCACCGCCCTGATCTTTCAACTGTCCGGCTGCCTGGTCGACTTCGGCGCTCGCACGCTACCTGTCGCGCTGCAGCGACTGCATCCCGAGCGCACAACCGCGAACCTGGCCGGTACCCCGCAACAGGCGCTGGATGCATGGTTAGGCAAGTCGGCAACCAGCACACAACTGCAGACGCTGCAACAGGCGCTGAGCGAGGTGGCCGGAGAGCATGCCGAACTGACCCCGGGTGCAGCACAATTGCTGCAAACCCTGCATGCGAACGGCACGCCCTGCGCCTGGCTGGATGACCTGCCAGCCGACGCCAGCCTGCGCCTGGCCGAAGCGCTGCCCACGCCCATCGAAGCGGTGCTGGCGCGTCAGACCAGGCCGTGGCCAGCGCCGGACAGTTGCTGGCAGGCATTGAGCCAGCTGGACGTCGAGCGCCTGGATGGCTGTGTTGTCGTCAGCGGTAATCCGCTATTGCTGCAAGCCGGGCTCAATGCCGGCTGCTGGACCATCGGCCTGGCGGCCTGCGGGGCACTGTGCGGCTACGCCCTGGCCGACTGGCAGGCACTGGGCGCGAGCGATCAGGAACACCTGCGCGCCGAGGCCACGCTGCAGCTCTATCGTCTGGGCGTGCACTCGGTGGTCGATCATCTGGGAGAAATCGAGGCCAGCCTGGACGATATCGGCGTGCGCCGGAGCAAGGGCGAAAAGCCCTGAGCCTTTGACTCTGATCAGGCAAAGCCGGCCCGCTTGGATTAACCTTCAGGTACGGGTTGAAAACTTCCAGCGCCGCTGGGGGTCAATGCCTAAGCTGATTCGATAAGGAGAACTCTATGCCAGCAAGCGACCTGCAGCAGCAACTGGAAGCCCTCCAGCAACACCTGGCCCAGGACACGCCGCTCAGCGAGGAAGAACGCGCATCGCTTTACCTGCTGACCCAGGAAATCGAAGTCCAATTGGCGCGTGAAGCCGCCTCAGCGCCTGACGCCACGCTGATCGATGGCGTCAATCTGGCGGTGGAACGTTTCGAGGCCAGCCACCCTACCCTCGCCGGCACCCTGCGCAACATAATGCAGAGCCTGGCCAATATGGGCATCTGAATGCCCTGCCCCCGGCTCAGGCCCGGCGTTTCAAGCAAAATGTCGACGCTTGGCCAATGCCACTTAGCCAAGCGTCGATGCATCGAACGTGTAGGAGCGGCGCCCCGCCGCGAACCTGAGCGGGGCTGACGCGAAAAGCTTCGCCCCGGGGCGGGGTTCCTACAAAGGCCGCATTGGCAGCATTGTCTAAGCGGCATTTTTCATGGGTTACTGGCGCGCCAGGCGGCCATTTTCCGGCGTGAGCGCCTCGGTGCTGCGATACGGATTGATGTCCAGCCCACCACGGCGCACGTAGCGCGCATAGACAGTCAGCGCCTGCGGCTGCAGCAGGCGTTGCAGATCGAGGAAGATGCGTTCGACGCACTGCTCGTGAAAATCCGCGTGCTGACGGAAGCTCACCAGATAGGCCAGCAGGCTGGCATGATCCAGCGCGGCACCGCGATACTCGACGACCAGGCTGCCCCAATCCGGCTGACCGGTAACCGGGCAGTTGGATTTGAGCAGATGACTGTGCAGGCTCTCCTCCACCACGCGATCGGCGTCGCAGCGCAGCAGCTCGGGTTGCGGGTGGTCGTACTGGCTGACGCTGATATCCAGTTCGTCTATGCACTGACCCGGCAGCGTCGCCACGCCTTCTTCAGCAACCTCAGTCAGCGAGCGCAAACGCACCGCCACTGGCTTGCCGGCCACCGTCGACAGATCGTGCACCAGCGTCGCTTGCAACTCATCCCAACTGGTGAAAGCCGACTGGTTCAGGGAATTGAGGTACAGCTTGAAGGACTTCGACTCGATGATGTTCGGCGAGTCTGCGGGGATGGCGAACTCACCGATGGCTACCACCGGTTTGCCGGACGGCAGCAGCCAGGACAACTCGTAGCAGTTCCAGTAATCCACACCCTGATACGGTAGGTTGGCGCCTTCGAGGCCCAGCTCTGCCCACTTGGTGGTGCGCGAGATGGGGAACAGCAGCTCTGGACTGTATTCGGCGATGTACTGGCTGGACTTGCCCAGCGGGGAATGTTCGGCGGGGTGCTGCATGGCGCGCAATCCAGGGTGGCGAAAAACCGCGCAAGTTTAACGGGTTGAGCGCCGCGTCGCACCCGCGAAGCACTACGCCAAGCACTTGTAGGAGCGAGCTCTGCTCGCGAATCGCCTTACAGCCAGCAGCTTCGCGAGCAGAGCTCGTTCCAACAAAAATAGTAGCCCAGTGAACTGTGAGAGGCTGCAAAAGCTCGCCGCTAAAGCGCCTCCTACAGGATTCAGACCGCCACCGGCTCCTCCTCTATCTTGAGCAGTGGCGCCCAGCGCCTCAGCAGCAGGTACAGCGTCGGAATCACGTAGAGGGTGAAGAAGGTGCCGACCAGCAACCCGCCGACGATCACCAGGCCGATCTGCTGGCGGCTTTCCGCGCCGGCTCCGCTGGCGATGGCCAGCGGCAGCGAACCCAGCACCATGGCGCCGGTGGTCATCAGGATCGGCCGCAGGCGCTGCACCGAGGCCTCGATCACCGCCTCGCGCAGGGCCTTGCCCTCGCGCAGCAGGTGGTTGGCGAACTCGACGATAAGGATGCCGTGCTTGGTGATCAGGCCAATCAGGGTCACCAGGCCGATTTGCGAGTAGATATTCCAGGTGCCGCCGAACAGCTTCAACGCCAGCAAGGCCCCGGCCATCGACAAGGGCACACTGAACAGAATGATCAGCGGGTCACTGAAACTCTCGAACTGCGCCGCCAGCACCAGGAAAATGAAGGCCAGGGCCAGGGCGAAGATCAGCAGGATGCCCGAACTGGATTCCTTGAAATCACGCGACGTGCCGGTGTAGTCGTACTGCGTCTCCGGCGGGAACACCTCGCGCGCCACACTTTCCAGGTGATTGAGCGCCTCGCCCAGGGTGTAACCCGTACCGACGTTGGCGCTGATAGTCACAGCACGCAGCTGGTTGAAATGATTGAGCTCGCGCGGCGCCACGGTCTCACGCACCTCGATCAGGTTAGACAGCTGCACCATGCCACCGTCGCGGTCACGCACGTAGACGCGATCCAGATCCTGCGGGTTGCTGCGGTCGACGTCCTGCAACTGCACCAGCACGTCATACTGCTCGCCATTCTGCTTGAAGCGGGTCACCTGACGACTGCCGAACAGACTTTCCAGGCTGCGGCCGATCACCGACACATCGGTGCCAACGGCAGCGGCCTGCTCACGGTTGACGGTAATCTGCAACTGCGGCGAGTTGAGCTTGAGGTCGCTGTCCAGGCCCTCGACCCCCGGATAGTCGCGCATGCGCTCCATCAGTTGATCGACGTAACCCTGCAGTTCGGTGTACTCCATGGACGAGCGCACGACGAAGTTGATCGGCTGGTTACGCGCACTCTGCCCCAGCGGCGGGCGGTTGACCGGAGTGACGCGCATACCGGCGATATCCTGCAACTGCGGCAGCAACTCGTTGCGAATCTCGAACTGGTTACGCGAACGATCGCCCCAGTCCTCCAGCTTCATGAAGGAAATGCCCTGGGCCACGGTCGGAAAACCCGCAATGACCAGATAGCGATTGGTCTCGGGAATGCTCGCGTAAGCGGCCTCGACCTCACGGGCGTAGCGCGCCGTGTAATCGATGGTGGCACCGTCCGGGCCATTGAACACGCCGACGATGGTGCCGGTGTCCTCGGTTGGCGCCAGCTCGGAGCGCAGGCCGCCGAACAGCCAGGCACACAGCACGAAAGCCCCCAGCAGTACAGCGAGCACCAGCGGCCAGGCGCGCAGGGCGCGATCCAGGCTGTGCTTGTAGCTGTAGGTCAGGCCGTTGAGGAAACCTTCGATCAGGTTGTACACGCGACCATGGCGCTGCTCGTGCGAGTGAGGTTTGAGCATCACCGCGCACATCATCGGCGTCAGCGTCAGGGCAACGAAGCCGGAGACCAGTACCGAGCCAGCCAGAGTCCAGGCGAACTCGGTGAACAGCTTGCCGGTAGTCCCCTGCATGAAGCCGATGGGGGCGAACACGGCAGCCAGGGTCAGGGTCATGGCGATCACCGCGAAGGCGATCTCGCGGCTGCCCTTGAAGGCCGCCTGCATGGGTTTCATCCCGGCCTCGATATGGCGATGGATGTTTTCCAGCATGACGATGGCGTCGTCCACCACCAGACCGATGGCCAGCACCATGGCCAGCAGGGTCAGGGTGTTGATGGTGAAGCCCATCAGCGACATCAGGGCGAAGGCGCCGATAAGCGACACCGGAATGGTCACCAACGGGATCAGCGTCGCGCGCAACGAGCGCAGGAAGATGAAGATGATCAGAATGACCAGCGCCACGGCTTCCCAGATGGTGGTGAAGACGTTGTCGATGGATTCGCGGATGAACTGCGAGTTGTCGTTGGCCACGGTCATGTTCATGCCGTCGGGCAACAAGGCCTGAACGTCATCCCAGGCCGCCTCGAGCCCGTCGGAGATATCCAGCGGGTTGGCCGTGGCCTGTTTGACCAGGCCCAGGGTTACAGCCGGCAGACCGTTGAAGCGCACCACGGTGCGCTCGTCGCGCGGCCCCACTTCGGCGCGGCCAACATCGGACAGGCGCAGCAGATAGCCTTGCGAATCATCGAGAATCAGCTCGTTGAACTGCTCCGGCGTGCGCATATCGGTTTCCGACAGCACGCTGAACTCGCGCTCGCGCGACTCGATGCGCCCGGCCGGGATTTCCACGTTCTGCCGGCGCAGGGCATCTTCCACGTCCTGCACGGTGAGGTTGTGTGCGGCGAGCTTCTCCGGATCGAGCCAGATACGCATGGAGAAGGTTCGGGCGCCACGCACCTGCACTTCGGAGACGCCGGGAATGGTCTGCAGGCGATCCTTGATCACCCGTTCCAGCAGGTCGGTGATCTCCATGGCGCTGTGCTGCTGGCTGTGAAAGGCGATCCACACCACCGGCTGGGCATCGGCCTCGACCTTCTGCACGATGGGTTCGTCCACCTCATCCGGCAGCAGGTTGCGCACCCGCCCCAGGCGGTCACGCACGTCGTTGGCCGCCTCGTCGGCGCTGCGGCCGAGGCGGAACTGTGCGGTGATCTGGGTGTTTTCCGCGCGACTGATGGAGGTGACGAAGTCCAGCCCCTCGATGCCGGAGAGTACGTCCTCCACCGGCTGCGCCACCTGCGACTCCATGATCTCCGGGCTGGCCCCTGGATAGGTGACCTGCACGGTGACGATGGGCACGTCGATATTGGGGTATTCACGCACATTGAGGCACTCGTAAGCCATCAGCCCCAGCAGCACCACGATCAGCGACAGAACAGTGGCGAATACCGGCCGGCGAATGCAGACGTCGGAAAGTGTCACGGCTGGCGCTCCCCGCTCTTGGTGCGTACGGCCAGCCCTTCGCGCACACGCTGCCAACCGGCACTGATGATGGTTTCGTCGCCCTGCAGGCCTTCACGCACCTCGACCAGGCCGTCGAATCGCTTGCCCAGCGTCACCTCACGGCGCTCGACCTGGCCATCGACCACCAGGTTGACCAGCAACTTGTCGCCCTGCGGCATCACCGCCTCTTCCGGGATAACCAGCGCATTGGGCCGCTCTTCGAGAATCACCGAAACGCGGACGAACTGTCCGGGACGCAGGCGGCGGTCATCGTTGCCGATATGCGCGCGGATCGCCTGGCTGCGCCCGGCCTCGTCGAGGCGCGGGTTGATGGCGTAGATCTCGCCACGAAAGCGTTCGCCCGGGTAGGTATCGAGGGTGATTTCCACGGTCTGGCCGAGGCGCACCTGGGCCACGGCCTTCTGCGGAATACGGAAGTCGACCTTGAGCGGGTCAAGCACCTCCAGGTTGACGATGTTCTGCCCGGCACTGAGGTAGTCACCGACGCTGGCCTGGCGCAGGCCGAGCGTGCCGTCATGAGGCGCCTTGATCTGGGTCTTGTCGAGCCGCGCCTGGGCCAGGGACTGACTGGCACGCGCGGCCTGCAGCTGGCTCTGCGCCTCGTCCAGCGCCTGGGCGTTGCTCGCACCACGCTGAAACAGCATCTGCGCACGCTGGTGGTTTTTCTCGGCCAGATCAAGATTGGCCCGCGCCTGGGCGAATTCGGCGCGGGCAATCGCATCATCGAGGCTGATCAGCAGGTCGCCAGCGGTCACCGCCTGGCCCTCGCGAAAATGCAGGGTGGCCAGGCGCCCTTCCACTTCCGGGCGAATCATCACCGACTCGTCGGAGCGTAGCGAACCGAAGGTGATCAGCTCGTCACGCACCTCCATTTGCCGTACCGGCACGATCTCGACCATTGGCCCTTCGGCAGCCAGCGCAGGTGTCGTGAACAAGCCCAGACACAGCCATGGAAGAGCACGCAACAGCACGGTCATGATCAGCCCCTTTTTCTTGGTAGAGGCGGAGTCTAACCGGCTGCTGCATTACTGACAGGGACGCAAGTTATTTCGCTATGTTTTTTCGGTCGTCGCCACATTCTGTAGGAGCGGCTTTAGCCGCGAGCACTCAAGCGCAGCCCGGATGAAATCCGGGGAGCACAGCAGCCATCCCCCGGATTGCATGCGTGCTACACATTAACGTTTAGGCGCGGTGGCGCCGCGAGAATCGCGGATAAATCCTACATGAGCGGCAAACGTCACTGACGCATGCCACGACCGCTGACCAGCAGACGGATGCACAGGGTATAGAGCACAGCGGTGGCCAGCAGCATGAAGCCGACTGCCACGCCGATACGGATGTCGGACACCCCGAGAATGCCGTAACGGAAGGCGTTGACCATGTGCAGGATCGGGTTGCCCAGCGACACCGTCTGCCAGAACGGCGGCAACAGGGTGATGGAGTAGAACACCCCGCCCAGGTAGGTCAGCGGCGTCAGCACGAAGGTCGGGATGATCGAAATGTCGTCGAAGTTGCGCGCATACACCGCGTTGACGAAGCCACCAAGGGAGAAGATGGTCGCCGTCAGCAGCACCACCAGCACAGTAACACCCAGGTGATGCACCTGCAGGTGGGTGAAGAACAACGACAGCAGGGTGACGATGAAGCCCACCGCCAGCCCGCGCAGCACGCCACCGACGACGAAACCGATGAGGATGGTATGCGGTGACACCGGCGACACCAGCAACTCCTCGACGTTGCGCTGGAACTTGCTGCCGAAGAAGCTCGACACCACGTTGCCGTAGCTGTTGGTGATCACCGACATCATGATCAGCCCCGGCACGATGTACTCCATGTAGCTGAAGCCACCCATGTCGCCGATCTGCCGGCCGATCAGGTTACCGAAGATGACGAAGTACAACACCATGGTGATTGCCGGCGGCAGCAGCGTCTGCGGCCAGATACGCAGGAAACGGCGCACCTCACGGTGAACGATGGTGCGCAGGGCCACCAGATTGGCGGCGAACTCGCTGTTAAGGTACTGAGAAGTCATTGCGCCACCTTGGCCAGGTTCTTTTCCACCAGAGAGACGAACAGCTCCTCCAGGCGATTGCTCTTGTTACGCAGGCTGAGTACCTCGACCTGCTGCTGCGCCAGCTGCTGGAACAGTGCATTGAGGCCCTGGCTCTTCTCCACCTGCACCTCCAGGGTGTGGTGGTCGACCAGGCGCACCGGATAACCGCTCAGGTTAGGCGCCTCGCTATAGGAATCCTTGAGGTCGAGCAGGAAGGTCTCGACATGCAGCTTCTTCAACAGATCCTTCATGCTGCTCAGCTCGACGATACGGCCGTGGTCGATGATGCCGATGTTGCGACAGAGCTGCTCGGCCTCCTCCAGGTAGTGGGTGGTCAGAATGATGGTGGTGCCCTGCTTGTTCAGCTCGGTGAGGAAGCTCCACATCGAACGGCGCAGCTCGATATCCACCCCGGCAGTCGGTTCATCGAGGATCAGCAGGCGAGGCTGGTGCACCAGAGCGCGGGCGATCATCAGGCGGCGCTTCATGCCACCGGACAGCTCGCGTGAAGCCACGTCGCGCTTGTCCCACAGGCCGAGTTCGGTCAGGTACTGCTCGGCGCGCTCCTTGGCGATCGAGCGCGGAATACCGTAGTAGCCGGCCTGGGTGACGACGATGTCGAACACCTTCTCGAACTGGTTGAAGTTGAACTCCTGCGGCACCACGCCCAGGCAGCGCTTGAGCGCATAAGGCTCGCGGTCGAGGTCATGGCCGAACACGCTGACCGTGCCGCCACTCTTGTTCACCAGCGTGGAGAGCACACCGATGGTGGTGGATTTGCCGGCACCGTTGGGGCCGAGCAAGGCGAAGAAATCCCCTTCGGCGACGTCCAGATCGATGCCGTGCAGGGCCTGGAAGCCGTTTCCGTAGGTCTTGGTCAACTGGCGAATGGTCAGGGCGGAGCTCATGAAGATGGGATTTCCCGCGCGAGAGTGAGGTGGTTATAGATGAGGGCGGACACCGGCGATTGCAACCTGGTGTTTCATCCGCTCCTCACTGGCATGCACCCTACCGACCCTGGCGCGCAGAGAAAAGGCCATCCTGGCGATCTTGATTATCGACTCAGTCGATAACACTGGCCTCGCGCTGCATATCACCACCGAGCTGCAGCGCCCCGGACTCGAACAGATGCGGGTAGCAGCCGCGCAGGTGATCAAAGAATAGTTGCTCCGGCAGATCCTCGAACTGACCGTGGTCGACCAGGTACTCCATGTAGCGCTCACCCTGGTCGTTGTAGGGGTGGAAGACGCTGTCATGCACGCCGTCGAACTCCAGCGGCGCCACCTTGAACACCCGGCATAGCGCCTCGTTGAACGCCGGCGTGGCCTTGACCCAGCGCCCGTCCAGATACAGTTCGGTGTAGCCATGCATGGCGAACACCTCGCTGCGCAGCAGTTCCAGCAGGCGCGGCGTGGACAGGTGATTGCGCACATCGGCCAAACCGATACGCGCGGGAATCCCACAATGCCGGGCACAGGCAGCGAGCAGATTAGCCTTGGGCACGCAGTAGGACTCACCGGCCGCCAATGCATGACTGGCCTTCAATGTCTGCGCATCGAGGCTGAAGGCATAGGGGTTGTAGCGAACCTCGTCACGCACCGCCAGATACAGGGCCACGGCCTGACTGGTCGGTTCTCGTGACGCACCACGCCAACGTTCGGCGAACTCGACTACCGCGCGATGGTCACTGTCAATGAAGCGGACGGGACGTAGACAGTTCTGCATGGCGAGGGCTCCTGAAGTTTGCTTCAGTCTAATCCCGTCAATTGCGCCACCTTGACGACGATCCGGCCAAGCTCACCGCCCCTGCCGCCATTTATGGCCCGCCATCCCTGGCTGCCACCCTGCGGGTCGGCGCTACGCGACGTTAAAAATGGCTCCCGGCCATTTTTTATGGCTATGCTCGGGGCGTCGCCCGCTCGAATCATGGAGGAATGCACATGCTCGCCATCTGGTTGTTGGTTCTGCTGCTCGGGGTCGCCTACCTGGCCCATAGCCGTACCGCCGCCCTACCCGCCCTCGGCATCACCGCAGCCTATCTGGTGGCCATGGCGCTGTTCAGCCCGGTACCGGGCTGGTTGCAACTGCTGCTGTGGATTGTCACCGGCGCCGTCGCCTCGTTCATCCTGCTCGGCGATCTGCGCCGGCAACTGTTCACCAGCCCGCTGTTCGCCTGGTTCCAGCGCGTACTGCCGCCGATGTCGGCGACCGAGCGCGACGCTATCGAAGCCGGCACGGTGTGGTGGGATGGCGAGCTGTTCAGCGGCAAACCCGACTGGGACAAGCTGCTGGCCTACCCCAAAGCCAAGCTGAGCGAAGAGGAACAGGCGTTCATCGACGGCCCCACCGAAGAACTCTGCGCGATGATCAGCGACTGGCAGGTCGGCCAGCAGATGGATCTGCCGGAGAAAGCCTGGGAGCACATCAAGCAGCATGGCTTCTTCGCCCTGATCATTCCCAAGGAGTACGGCGGCAAGGGCTTCTCTGCCTACGCCCACTCGCAGGTGGCGATGAAGCTGGCGACCCGCAGCGGCGACCTGGCCTCCACCGTGATGGTGCCCAACTCCCTCGGCCCGGCCGAACTGCTACTGCATTACGGCACCGATGAGCAGCGCCAGCACTACCTGCCGCGCCTGGCGCGCGGCGATGACATTCCCTGCTTCGCCCTCACCGGCCCGCTGGCCGGCTCCGACGCCGGCGCCATACCGGACACCGGGATCATCTGCAAAGGGCAGTACAACGGCAAGGAAGTGATCGGCCTGCGCCTGAACTGGGAAAAGCGCTACATCACCCTCGGCCCGGTGGCCACCCTGCTCGGCCTGGCCTTCAAGGCCTACGACCCGGATCACCTGCTCGGCGACAAGGAAGACCTCGGCATCAGCCTGGCGCTGATCCCCACCGACACCCCCGGCGTGGAAATCGGCCGCCGCCACCTGCCACTGGGCGCTGCCTTCATGAACGGGCCGAACTCGGGCAAGGACGTGTTCATTCCACTCGACTACTTGATCGGCGGCCAGGAGTACCTGGGCAAGGGCTGGATGATGCTGATGAACTGCCTGTCGGTCGGCCGCTCCATCTCCCTGCCCGCAGTCGGCACCGGCGCGGCCAAGTTCACCAGTCTCGCCACCGGCCAGTACGCCCAGTTGCGTGAGCAGTTCAACGTGCCGTTGGCCGCTTTCGAGGGCATCCAGGAGGCCCTGGCGCGCATCGGCGGCAACGCCTGGCTGATGGACAGCGCGCGCATCCTCACTGCCAACGCCGTCGACCTGGGCGAGAAACCCTCGGTGCTGTCGGCGATCCTCAAGTACCATCTCACCGAACGCGGTCGCGAGTGCATCGGCCACGCCATGGACGTGCACGGCGGCAAGGGCATCATCATGGGCCCGAACAACTACCTGGCCCGCTCCTGGCAGGGAGCACCGATTTTCATCACCGTCGAGGGCGCCAACATCCTCTCGCGCAACCTGATGATCTTCGGCCAGGGCGCCATCCGCTGCCATCCCTACGTGCTCAAGGAAATGGCCCTGGCCGACCGCGAGGACAAGGATCAGGCACTGTCCGAGTTCGACACACTGCTGATGAGCCATATCGGTTTCGCCGTCGGCAACGCCGCCAGCAGCTTCCTCT
Source organism: Ectopseudomonas oleovorans (assembly GCF_003052605.1). Lineage (GTDB taxonomy): Bacteria > Pseudomonadota > Gammaproteobacteria > Pseudomonadales > Pseudomonadaceae > Aquipseudomonas > Aquipseudomonas oleovorans_A. The sequence goes on from NZ_QASO01000129.1 coordinate 97,872, forward strand.
TGGGGCTGACCCTGAACCGCCTGGGCCAGGTACCCGGCGACGATCTCAGCCAGCCCTACTACCGCGCCCTCAATCGTCTGGCAGCAGCCTTCGCCCTGTGCGCCGACAGCAGCATGATGCTGCTCGGCGGCGACCTGAAACGCCGCGAGCGCCTGTCCGCCCGCCTCGGCGATGTGCTCAGCCACCTCTACCTGGGTTCGGCCGCACTCAAGCGCTACCACGACCTGGACTACCCGGAAGCGATTCGTCCGCTGCTGCGCTGGGCCATGGAGGAAAACCTCTACCACGCCGAACAAGCGCTGGATGACCTGCTGAGCAACTTCCCCAACCGCCTGTTCGGCTGCCTGCTCAAAGTACTGGTGTTCCCTCTGGGCCGCCGCCACCAGGGCCCGAGCGACGCACTGGACGCCGAAGTGGCGGCAATCATCGGCCGCCAAGCCGGCGATCCTGCTCTGGAGTCGGTGCTGGAAGGTTGCTACCGCCCGCAGGCCGATCAGGATTCGGTGGGCGCCCTGCAGCATGCGCTGAACCTGGTGCAGGCCAGCCAGGACGCTCGCAAGCGCCTGCATCAGGCGCTCAAGGACGGCAGCCTGCAACCAGCGCCGGGCCAGGACACCATCGAAGCGGCGATCGCTGCCGGCATCCTCGACGGCGAACAGGGCCAGCGCCTGCAAGCGGCCGAGGCGGCTCGGCGTCGAGTGATTGACGTCGACGACTTCGCCAAGGAAGAGCTCACGCTGGAGAGCGGCAAGGTACGCTGACTCGAGCCGCCTGTGGGAGGGGCTTTAGCCGCGAGCTTCATGCGTCGCGACTACGACTGCAGGGATGCAGGAGGTAGAGCGAAGCAGGATGCCCGAGCCGAAAGCTCCTCCCAGGAAAGCCAGCCATGCAGGACAGCGGGCGCCAGGAACTCTATACTCCTGCGCCCGTTTTACCCTTCAGGAACCTGCACCATGGCCAGCCATATCGAACACCACCTCGCCCTGCTCAATCACCTGCGCGGCATCCTCGTCGCCCTGGGCGAAGCCGAACAGGTGCTCGACGACAGCCACGCCCTGTTCCTCGAGCGCTACGACGAACTGCTCGCCGAATTGCCGCGCGACCCGGTTTCCAGCCAATACCTGGGCCAGGATCTGATCAGCCAGGTGTTCCACCGCTACCCACAGATCGCCCACCTGGTACCCCGTGATCTGCTGTGGTTCTTCGGTGGCGACTGCCTGCACTTCATGCCCGACGAAGAAATCACCCTGTACCAGGCCCTCGACGAGCGCCGTTTCGAAGCCGAAGAGAACGACGAGCCCTTCGACTGGAACCTGGAAAAACAGCTGCTGGCCCTGCCCACTGACGGCGCCAAGCACTGATCCACCGCTAACACCTATTGGTCAGAATGTCGCAGATGACGGCGGTGACAGCCGTCATCTTTTATGCATAAATACCCCCACCAGTATTTATGAGGTTCGACCATGCGCCCATTTCTACTCGCTACCCTGCTCGTTAGCACCGCCGCACAAGCAACCGCCCCCTGGCAAGACGAGGCGGCGGCGCAGATCCCACCATTCGCCGAGCACTTGCTGGGTACGGTACGCCAGGCCATCACCGATGGCGGGCCAACTGCAGCAGTACAGGCCTGCCAGGCATTGGCGCCACAGATCGCCAGCGAGCACAGCCAGCAAGCGTGGCAACTGGGCCGCACATCGCTCAAGGTACGCAACCCGGACAACACCCCCGATGCCTGGGAGCGCAGCGTGCTGGAACGTTTTGCGGAAGCCGCGATAGCCGGAACGCCGGTCAAGGAATTACGCTACAGCGAAGAGGTCGACGGCGAATATCGCTACATGCAGGCCATTGCCGTAGGCGAGCCTTGCATGGCCTGTCACGGCACCGCGATCAAAGCAGAGGTACAAGAGGCCATTGATCAGTACTATCCGCATGATCAGGCCCGCGGCTATCAGATCGGCGAACTGCGTGGCGCCTTTACCCTGACTCGCCCCCTCGCACAGGAAACGCCATGACCGAGACTACCGACCTGCATTTACGCATGCTCGAACAGCAGCAAGCGATGCTCAAGCGCCTGGCCCGTGTCGAAGGCCAGATCCGTGGCATCCAGGCGATGATCAAGCGTGGCGAGGATTGCGCCGCCATCGCCCAGCAGTTCTCGGCAGCTCGTAGCGCCCTGGACAAATCCTACCGACTGATGCTCACCTGCCTGATCGAAGAAGCCATGCTCGACCCCGAGCAGGATACCGAGGCCTCACTGCAGCGAGTGCGCGAGATTTTCACCAAGTACACCTGACACACGCCCCCTCTGGCGCGCCGCTCGCGCGCGCCTGCCTCTGCCAGTGCCCGGCACCTCAAAAAACGCACAAACCGGTTATGGCCGACCTGAACAAGGTTGCGACATCTTATTACTTAACAATCTATGCATAGAACCAAAACACAGTTAAGCTAAATCTTAATTAAATACTCCCATGGGTATATGAGAGGAGCCTGACCATGCGCCCGGATGTCGTCGAATTCTTCGATCCTGTCACCTACACCTACAGCTACGTGATCATCGATCCTGCCACGCAACACTGCGCCATCGTCGACTCGGTGCTGGACTACGACCCGGCCTCCGGGCGCACCTCACACGCCAGCGCAGACCGCATCATCGCCTTCGTCAAGGAGCGCGATCTGCACGTTGAGTGGTTGCTGGAAACCCATGTGCACGCCGACCACCTGTCCGCCGCGCCTTACCTCAAGCGCGAACTGGGCGGCAAGCTGGCCATCGGTGAGCACATCACCGTAGTGCAGAACACTTTCGGCAAGCTGTTCAACGCCGGCACCGAGTTCGCCACCGATGGCAGCCAGTTCGACCGGCTGCTCCACGATGGCGATACCTTCCATATTGGCGAGCTGCACGGTAGAGCCATCCACACTCCTGGCCATACCCCGGCCTGTATGACCTACCTGATCGGTGACGCTGGTTTCGTTGGCGACACTCTGTTCATGCCCGACTACGGCACTGCGCGCTGCGACTTCCCCGGCGGCGACGCGCACATCCTCTACCAGTCGATCCAGCGACTCTTCACCCTGCCCGACGAAACCCGCCTGTTCATGTGCCATGACTACAAAGCGCCGGGGCGCGAGGATTTTCGCTTCCAGACCACCATCGCCGAAGAACGTGCGCACAACGTCCACGTTCATCAGGGCATCGCCGAAGCCGACTTCGTCGCCATGCGCCGCCAGCGCGACGCCACCCTGGACATGCCCACCCTGATTCTGCCGTCGGTGCAGGTCAACATGCGTGCAGGGCAACTGCCACCGGCCGAAGCCAATGGCACCCGCTACCTGAAAATCCCTTTGGATGTGCTGTAGAGCGGCAGGAAAAGAAATGAAACTGAGCCACTGGCTGCCCTGCCTGGACTGGGGCAGACGCTACGACCGAGGCAGCGCAACGCAGGATGGACTCGCCGCACTGATCGTCACCCTGATGCTGATTCCGCAGAGCCTGGCCTATGCCATGCTCGCGGGTCTGCCACCGGTGACCGGCCTCTACGCCAGCATCCTGCCGCTGCTGGCCTACGCCCTGTTCGGCTCCAGCCGCACTCTGGCGGTTGGTCCGGTGGCCGTGGTTTCACTGATGACCGCCGCCACCCTGGCGCCACTGTTTCCGGCCGGTAGCGCCGAATACGTCGGCGCCGCCATGCTCCTGGCCCTGCTCTCGGGACTGCTGCTGGCAGCCATGGCCATGCTGCGCCTGGGCTTTATCGCCAACTTTCTCAGCCATCCGGTGGTGTCCGGCTTTATCAGCGCCTCGGGCATTCTCATCGCTGTCGGCCAGCTCAAGCACCTGCTCGGCGTCTCGGCGTCCGGCGAAAATCTGCCGCAGTTGCTGCCACAACTGATCCAGGCGCTACCTGGCACACACGGACCGACGCTGCTGATCGGCGTGCTCAGCCTGGCATGGCTGTGGTGGGCCAGAAGCCGACTGAAGCAACTACTGCAAGGCCTTGGCCTGTCGCCGCAACTGGCCAGTAACCTGGCCAAGGCCGGGCCGGTACTGGCGATCATCGTCGCCATTGCCGCTGTCGCACTGCTGCAACTGGAGCAAGCCGGGGTCAAGGTGGTTGGCCTGGTGCCGCAAGGGCTGCCAGGGCTGACGCTGCCGACAATGGATCTCGACCTGGCCATACAACTGCTGCCAGCGGCGCTGCTGATCAGCCTGGTGGGCTTCGTCGAATCGGTCTCGGTCGGCCAGACCCTGGCGGCCAAACGCCGCCAGCGCATCCAGCCGGACAACGAGCTGCTCGGCCTTGGCGCGGCGAACATCGCCGCATCCTTCAGTGGCGGCTTCCCCGTCACCGGCGGTTTCGCCCGCTCGGTGGTCAATTACGATGCCGGCGCCCGCACGCCCATGGCCGGCGTATTCACCGCCCTCGGTATCGGCCTCAGCGTGATGCTGCTGACGCCTCTGCTGCACGACCTGCCACAAGCCGTGCTGGCGGCGACCATCATCGTCGCTGTGCTCAGCCTGGTCGACCTCAAGTCGCTGCAGCACACCTGGCGTTATTCGCGCCAGGACGGCGCCGCGCAGATTGCCACCCTCCTCGGTGTGCTGCTGATCGGCGTCGAGGCCGGTATCCTGCTTGGCGTCGGCCTGTCGCTGCTGCTGTTTCTCTGGCGCACCAGCCAGCCACATATCGCCGTGGTCGGCCAGGTACCGGGTAGCGAGCATTTTCGCAACGTCGAACGCTTCGCCGTGATCGAGAGACCCAGCGTGTTGTCGCTGCGTGTCGACGAGAGCCTGTATTTCCCCAATGCCCGCTATCTGGAAGACCGCATCGGCGAGCTGATCGCCAGTCGGCCGCAGGTACGTCACCTGGTGCTGATGTGCTCGGGAGTCAACCTGATAGACGCCAGCGCCCTGGATTCGCTGCACGCCATCGTCGAGCGCCTGCATACCGCCGGTGTGCAACTGCACCTGTCCGAGGTCAAGGGGCCAGTAATGGATCAGCTACGCCGCTCCGACTTCCTGGAGCGCTTCGGCGGCCAGGTATTCATCAGTCAGTTCGAGGCGCTCAAGCAGCTCGCCCCCGCGCCTCCATCGCCAACTTCTCAGCCACTTTCCATGCAAGGAAATACTCATGAAAAGCGCTCATGATCTGGTCCTCGCCGCCAAGACTCGCATCACTGAAGTCGATCTGTCGCAGGCCGAAGCAGCCATCCGCGATGCCGACCTGCTGATCGACGTGCGCGAGGCGGATGAATACAGCGCCGCACACATTCCCGGCGCCATCAACATTCCACGCGGTCTGCTGGAGTTCAAGCTGAGCAACGATGCGCAACTGGCCGAGCGCACGCTCAAGCTGGTTCTCTATTGCAAGAACAGCGGTCGCTCGGCGCTGGCTGCCGACGCGCTGCGGGAGATGGGCTATCGCAATGTGCTGTCTCTGGCCGGCGGTATCGAGGCCTGGCAAGCGGCCGGTCGAGAACTGCTGACGCCCACCCTGCCGGCGTTCGACTGAGTGATTGGCGGCTGCCACTGCAGGCATTGATCCGCTAATCGACATTCTCCTGACCTGCATCAATCTCCATCGCTACATACCCCCACGAGTACTCTGTAACATTAGGACACATCCACTCTGCCGGTGCGGCCTCACCGCCCGCACCGGCACACGCGGAGCATCGAGATGCCCGATCGCGAACCTTCCTCCCCCTGGCGCATTCCGCTAGTACGCGAAATCGCCGTGATCCTGCTGATCAAGCTGACCCTGCTGCTGAGTATCAAGGCCATCTGGTTCAACGAACCGACAGTCCCCGAGGACGGCCAGCAGCGCGTCGAGCATCACCTGTTTGGTCAGCCTGCCCCACTTTCTATACACACCGAGGAGACACCGAGATGATCTCGGAATCAGTCGTCGACCTTTCACGCCTGCAGTTCGCCATGACAGCGATGTATCACTTCATCTTCGTCCCCCTGACCCTGGGCCTGGCCTTCCTGCTGGCGATCATGGAGTCGGTCTACGTGATGACCGGCAAACAGGTCTACAAGGACATGGTCAAGTTCTGGGGCAAGCTGTTCGGCATCAACTTCGCCTTGGGCGTCACCACCGGGCTGACCATGGAGTTCCAGTTCGGCACCAACTGGGCCTACTACAGCCACTATGTCGGTGACATCTTCGGTGCGCCGCTGGCCATCGAAGGACTGATGGCCTTCTTCCTCGAATCCACCTTCATCGGCCTGTTCTTCTTCGGCTGGGACCGCCTAAGCAAGCTGCAGCACCTGACCGTGACCTGGCTGGTGGCAATTGGCTCGAACCTTTCGGCGCTGTGGATCCTCATCGCCAATGGCTGGATGCAGAACCCGGTAGGTGCCGAGTTTAACTTCGAGACCATGCGCATGGAACTGACCGATTTCGGTGCCCTGCTGTTCAACCCGGTGGCGCAGGTCAAGTTCGTGCATACCGTGGCGGCGGGCTATGTCACCGGTTCGATCTTCGTCCTGGCCATCTCCAGCTATTACCTGCTGAAGAAACGCGATCAGGGTTTCGCCCGTCGCTCCTTCACCATCGCCTCGGCCTTCGGTCTGGCCTCGATTCTCTCGGTGATCGTCCTCGGTGACGAGTCCGGCTACGAGATCGGCGACGTGCAGAAGACCAAGCTGGCGGCCATCGAGGCCGAGTGGGAAACCCACCCAGCACCGGCGGGCTTCACCCTGTTCGGCCTGCCCAACCAGGACGAGCAGCGCACCGACTACGCGGTGAAGATCCCCTACGCCCTGGGGCTGATAGCCACCCGCTCGCTGGATAAGAAGGTAAAGGGCATCAAGGACCTGCTCATCGAGCACGAGGCGCGCATCCGCACCGGCATGACCGCCTACGGGCTGCTGGAGCGCCTGCGTAACGGCGACAAGTCGGCCGAAACCATTGCTGCCTTCAACGAAGTGAAGAATGACCTGGGCTATGGCCTGCTGCTGAAGAAATACACCACCAATGTGGTCGATGCCAGCGAGGCACAGATCAAGCAGGCCGCGCTGGACACCATTCCCAACGTGTTCAGCCTGTTCTGGAGCTTCCGCATCATGGTCGCCAGCGGCTTCCTTATGCTGGCGCTGTTCGCCTGCGCCTTCTGGGCCTCGGCGAAGAAGAACGAAGAAAGCAAACCCTGGCTGCTCAAGTGGGCGCTGTGGAGCCTGCCACTGCCCTGGATCGCCGCACAGACCGGCTGGTACGTGGCTGAACATGGCCGCCAGCCCTGGTCGATTGGTGAGGTGCTGCCGACCCATCTTTCCGCCTCCAGCCTGTCGTCCGGTGACGTCTGGGGCTCGCTGATCGCGCTGATCGCCTTCTACAGCCTGCTGCTGGTGGTGGAGATGTACCTGATGATCAAGTTCGCCCGCCTTGGCCCATCGAGCCTGCACAGCGGACGCTACCACTTCGAGCAACAGCAGCCGGCCCACGCCTGAGGACTTCGTCATGTTCGACTACGAAACCCTGAAACTCGTCTGGTGGGTGCTGATCGGCGTGCTGCTGATCGGTTTCGCTCTCACCGATGGCTTCGACATGGGCGCCATGGCGCTGATGCCTTTCGTCGGCAAGACCGACAACGAGCGCCGCGTCGCCATCAACACCATCGCCCCGCACTGGGACGGCAACCAGGTGTGGTTCATCACCGCTGGCGGCGCGCTGTTCGCCGCCTGGCCGATGGTCTACGCGGTGGCCTTCTCCGGGCTGTACTGGGCCATGTTACTGGTGCTGTTCGCCCTTTTCTGCCGCCCGGTGGGCTTCGACTACCGCAGCAAACTGGAAAACACCCGCTGGCGCAGCGCCTGGGACTGGGCCCTGTTCGTTGGCGGCGCGGTACCGGCGCTGGTTTTCGGCGTGGCCTTCGGCAACCTGTTCCTCGGCCTGCCGTTCCAGCTCGATGACATGATGCGCTCGAGCTACCACGGCTCCTTCTTCGCCCTGCTCAACCCCTTCGCCCTGCTCTGCGGCGTGGTCAGCCTGAGCATGCTCTGCGCCCACGGCGGCGCCTGGCTGATGATGCGCACCGAAGGTGACCTGGCCGCACGCTCGCGCACGGCCACTTACCTCAGTGCGCTGGTATTCCTGATCGGTTTCCTGCTGGCCGGCAGTTGGCTGGCACTGGGTATCAAGGGCATGAGTCTGGCGGGTGCGTTCGATGCTGGCGCGGCACTGAACCCGCTGCACAAGCAGGTGCTCGCCGACAATGCCGGCTGGCTCGGCAATTACAGTCGCTACCCACTGACAATGGGCGCCCCCGTGCTTGGTGTGGTCGGCGCACTGCTGGCGATTCTCGCCAGCACCTGGCGTCTCGCCGGCCTGACCTTCATCGGCAGTAGCCTGATGATCGTCGGCACCATCTGCACCGCCGGCTTCGCCCTATTCCCCTTCGTCTTCCCGTCGAGCCTTGATGCGGCCTCCAGCCTGACGGTGTGGGACGCGGTATCGAGCCAAAAGACCCTCGGCATCATGTTCGTGGTCGCCTGCATCTTCGTACCGATCATCCTCATCTACACCCTCTGGGGCTACGTGAAGATGTGGGGCAAGCTCAACGACCGCAGCATCGAAGCCAACCCCCACAGCCTGTATTGAGGAGAAACGCGATGTGGTACTTCACCTGGATTCTTGGCGTGCTGCTGGCCTGCAGCTTCGGCATCATCAACGCACTATGGCTGGAAACCACGCAGGATCTCGATAGCAATGGCGAACATGAGTGATATCGCCCTGAGCGAGCGTACGCCCTTGCGCGCGCTCTCCTGGCTGCTGGCTACACCGCTGGCGCTGCTGCTGTTGATCCACCCCGGCGCCATGCTCGACAGCCAGGGCCGCTACAGCCATTCGTTACTGATGCTGGTGATGTGGGGCGTATCCAACGCCTTCATCCACGGCGTCGGCTTCGCCCCGCGCCACTGGCTGTGGCGCGCCATATTCTCACCCTGGTTGGGCTGGGGATTGTGCGGGCTGGGCTATACCCTGCTGTATCTGGCACGAACGGCCTGAACGCAAACGACAGAATCGGGTAGGAGGCGGGGTCACCCCCGCCGTCCTCCCACACCACCGTACGTACGGCTCCGTATACGGCGGTTCCTGCCTACTGACAAACAGCATCAGTGAGCTTGGTTCCGTTGATGTGTCGCCTGCGGTAGCTAAGCGCCCAGACCGGCCCTCGGAGTTT
>NZ_QASO01000013.1 GCF_003052605.1 Ectopseudomonas oleovorans
ATTGAGAGCGGCACGAGAGGTAGCGATCTCGATTCACGTTGGTTCAGCTCACAACGACGGAGCCATTTGAGGGATGCCGAATCCCGACTGGTGCCAGTAACAGAATGAGCCGCCATACATCTTGCTTAAAGGATACGTAGCCTTTCTTGTATTCATCAACCACAAAGTGTTAGAAAAGGAGACAGAGAAATGAAAAAAGGCGTCATGCGTCCCGGCCATATTCAACTTCGCGTGCTTGACTTAGAAGAGGCTCTCGCCTATTACCGCGATCTCATCGGCCTTATCGAGGTCGACCGCGACGAGGTCGGCCGAGTCTATTTGAAGGGTTGGACCGAAGTAGACAAGTTTTCCGTAGTCCTACGTGAAGCAGAAACTTCCGGGATGGACTTTGTATCCTTCAAATGCCTCAACGATCGAATCGTTGATGACCTGCGTGACGAACTGATTCGGTTCGGATGCAAGGTTCAGGAAATGCCGGCCAACGAACTGAGAGGCTGCGGACGGCGTATTCAATTTGATTCGCCGACCGGTCACATCTTTGAAATCTTCTCCACGAAAGAGCAGACTGGAAAATGGGGGATCAGTAACACTAACCCGGAGGCTTGGCCACGCGGACTCAAGGGCATGAAAGCGACTCGTTTCGATCATTGCCTGCTATACGGTCCGAACATCGCCGGGAGTATTGAACTGTTCCGCAATATATTGGGTTTTGACCTTTCAGAGCAGGTCATCGATGAGCGAGGGACGCGCCTTTCCGGATTCCTATCAATTGGAATGAAGGCTCATGATGTAGCATTCATCGAACACGCAGATCCAGCGAAGCTTCATCACGTCGCCTTTCACCTGGAGTCCTGGGACGATGTCCTACGCGCAGCCGACCTGATATCGATGACAGATACTGCACTCGATGCCGGTCCGACGCGCCACGGTTTGACTCATGGCAAGACAATCTATTTCTTTGACCCTTCGGGAAATCGCCTAGAGGTGTTTGCAGGTGGCGACTACCACTATCCCGATCATCCTCCGGTCACTTGGACCGAGGACTCGCTTGGCAAGGCCGTCTTTTACCATAGCCGAGCCCTTAACGAGCGCTTCCTGACCGTCCTCACTTGATTTCAGACGACCGGGCGAGAGAACAGACGAACGGCATGTGATGTGCTCGGCTTTTTCGGGCCAGGCGAAAGGTTAGCCTTCGGCGTTTTTGGGTCGTGATGACCCGTTCAAAAAGTCCGTCCGCCAAGCAAACTTGGCGTGCGGAAGATTGCCGAGAGCCATGTGAGGCCGACTCTCATTGTAGTCCTGTCGCCACGCCTCGATCACCTGTTTGGCATGCTCCAGGGATTCGGACCAATGGACGTTCAGGCATTCGTCGCGGAACGAGCCATTGAAGGTCTCCACGAAGGCGTTGTCCGTCGGTTTTCCCGGCCGGCTGAAGTCGATGCGCGTTCCGTGGTGGTAGGCCCAAAGGTCGGCACAAGAACAGCACTGAGACAGATAACGATATGGTCCCCCATTTGGCTACCGCCCTGAGCGGGCCGCTGCTCGACCTCGAGCGGCGTTTCCTCGACAACCAGACCACCATCGAGCAATGGCTGCGCAGCCAGTGGCTCGACCACACGCCGCCTTTCTATTGCTCGGTGGATTTGCGCAATGCCGGCTTCAAGCTGGCGCCGGTGGACACCAACCTGTTCCCCGGCGGCTTCAACAACCTGAGCCCGGCCCTGCTGCCGCTGTGCGTGCAGGCGGCCATGTCGGCCATCGAGAAAATCTGCCCCGAGGCGCGCAACCTGCTGCTGGTGCCGGAAAACCACACCCGCAACCAGTTCTACCTGCAGAACGTGGCGCGGCTGGCGGCCATCCTGCGCCACACCGGCCTCAACGTGCGCATCGGCTCCCTGCTGCCCGACATCACGGTGCCGACCACGCTCGATCTGCCTGATGGTCAAAAGTTGACCCTGGAGCCGCTGCGCCGCATCGGCGAAGGCGGGCGCCGCCTCGGCCTCGAGGACTTCGACCCCTGCGCGGTGCTGCTCAACAACGACCTTTCGGCCGGCGTGCCGGAGATTTTGCGGAACATCCACGAGCAGTACGTGATTCCGCCGCTCTATGCCGGATGGCACCTGCGCCGCAAGTCGCGCCACTTCGCTGCCTACCAGGAAGTGGCGACGCAGTTCGCGGCGGCGCAGGGCTTCGATCCCTGGCTGATCAATCCGGAATACGGCACCTGCGGCCAGATCAATTTCCACGAGCGCACCGGCGAGGAATGCCTGGCGGCCAACGTTGACATGCTGCTGTTCCGCCTGCGTGCCAAGTACAAGGAATACGGCATCGACAGCAAGCCCTTCGTCATCGTCAAGGCCGACGCCGGCACCTACGGCATGGGCATCATGACGGTGTACGACGCCAGCGAAGTGAAGGGCCTCAACCGCAAGCAGCGCAACAAGATGAGCGTCGGCAAGGAAGGCCTGCAGGTCACCGAGGTCATCACCCAGGAAGGCGTGCCGACCTTCGAGACCGTGGACGACGGCAGCGCCGAGCCGGTGGTGTACATGATCGATCGCTACGTGGTCGGCGGCTTCTACCGCGTGAATACCGCCCGCGGTGTCGACGAGAACCTCAATGCCCCGGGCATGACCTTCAAGCCCCTCGCCTTCGAGACCCATTGCTCGCTGCCCGACTGCGCCCTGTCGCCGGATGCGCCGCCCAACCGCTTCTTCGCCTACGGCGTGGTGGGGCGCCTCGCCTTGCTGGCGGCCTCGCTCGAGCTCGAGCGCAGCAATCCGGAGGCGCAATGAGGTTCGCGTTCATCCTCGATCCTCTGGCGGCGCTCAAGGCCTACAAGGATTCGAGCGTGGCGATGATGCGCGAGGCCGCCCGGCGCGGCCACGAGGTATGGGCCATCCAGCGTGAGGCGCTGATTTGGCGCGAAGGCGTGGTCGCCGCGGCGGCGACCCGCATCGCGCTGCACGACGACGACCATGACTGGTTTTCCGCCGCAGAAACCGCGACGCAGCTGTTGACCGCCTACGACGCGGTGCTGATGCGCCAGGATCCGCCCTTCGACTTCGAATACGTCGCCGCCACCTGGCTGCTGGAGCGGGCCGTCGCCGCCGGGGCGCGCGTCTTCAACAATCCGAGGGCGATCCGTGACCACTCGGAAAAGATTGCCATCACCGAGTTTGCGCAATTCACCGCCACCACCCTGGTGGCCCGTGATGCGGCCGATCTCCACGCCTTTATCGATGAACTGGGCGACGTGGTCCTCAAGCCCCTCGATGGCATGGGCGGCAGTTCGATCTTTCGCGTGAAGCGCGACGATCCCAATCGCAACGTCATCGTCGAGACGCTGACCGATCTGGGCCGCCGCACGATCATGGCGCAGCGCTACCTGCCGGCCATCCGCGAAGGCGACAAGCGCATCCTGCTGATCGACGGCAAGCCGGTCTCGCATGCCCTGGCACGCATTCCCAAGCCCGGCGAAAGCCGCGGCAACCTGGCCGCCGGCGGCAGCGGCGTGGCCCGGCCCCTGTCGCCCCGCGACCGGGAAATCGCCGAAACCCTGGGCCCCATCCTGGCCGCGCGCGGCCTGTTGCTGGTGGGCCTGGATGTGATCGGCGACTACCTCACCGAAATCAACGTCACCAGCCCGACCTGCTTCGTCGAGATCACTGCCCAGGCCGGCGTGCCGGTGGCCGGCTTGTTCGTCGACGCCCTCGAGGCTCGCTGCCGCTGATCCCCGGGATTCTGGACAGTGTGACCTACCCGGCTTTTTTGCGCCAAGCCAACTTAGGGAAACTTATATGGATGCCTCCTGGAGACAAGTGATTTTTGCATGTTGGAGAAGGTCACCTTGAATCGCCCTGGGTAGAGGTACCATGGTTTAAGTACAGACGGGTTCAGCCTATTGGGCGAGTTGCAGATAATACCGTTGCTCAGCCTCGGCGGGCGGGATGTATCCGATGGGCGCCAACAGTCGCTGGTGGTTGAACTAGGTTAGGCGTAGATCGGGTGTGTCGCATGCCGTTTGCTTGTGTTCGGCTCGCGGTAGTGCGCCTCGATGCCCATCTTCCGCATCAAAGTGGCGACGTGCTTGCGGCCGATCCTATGGCTGTCGTCGTAACGTAGCATGTCGCGCAGCATGCGGCTGCCGGCGAATGGATACTCTAGGTGCAATTAGTCGATCCGCCGCATCAGCAGCAGATCGCGAGCCGACACCGGCTGCGGCTGGTAGTAGGCGGAGGAGCGCGCCAGATCGAGAATCCGGCATTGCCGGCTCATCGGTGGATTATGCTTGCGGTCGATCATCGCATTGCGCTCAGCAGTCCCGCCTTGGTGAGCGCGCCCTCAAAAAATCGTTCTCCAAGCAGATGCTCGGCAGAGAATGTACCCGCCCCTGAAGCAATCCATCGAGTCCCGACAGCTACCAGCCGATCTTGTGCTTCTGGGGTCATGCCGAGATAAGGGGAAAATTCACTCACTTCCCCTCTATCCATATGATTAATATCACAATTTTAAAAAACCACATGGGTATCGCGATGCGGCGATTCTGACGTGTGTCACCCAGGTCGATCGCTGCTACACGGCGAGGAAAACATGGTTGGTGCCGACGTGGGTTACAGGTGTAGGAACAAACAGTTCCCTGATGCTTAGGAATGAGGTCGATTAACAACCTCAGAAGATCCTTCAGTTGAACCGGTCGCGGCAAATCAGGCAGCCGGAATGAATGATTCTATAATCACTCTATAATTGACTATAAAGACCGTCCTAGAGCGGCAGCTAGGCTGCTCCCTGTGACTTGAGGCTTCCCCTCCCTGTCAGACTTGTTTCGCACGTCTGGGTATTGCGCCCCCGCTAGCCGTTAGCAGCCTGGCATCCTCGTCTGGGCACTGGTTTGGACCGGCTGTGAGAGAATGAGGCTGGCCAGTACGACAACAATGCTGGGAGCAATGATTGGCCCATATGCCCAAAACCTATGGCACGCATTGTTCAGGGGGATGTTATGGACAAGCTCTACGACAGGCTGGTTTTGCCGAGAGGCCACTACCGCTTGCATGTGGCGGTACTGACGGGTCTGCCTGCTTCGTTGGTCTCTGATCTGGCCCAGGCGCTTGGGCGATCGCCCGTCCAGATAGCGGAATGGGTCGGAGTATCCTCCCTCAGTGCGGCAATGTCTTTGCAGGCAAGTGAGGTTTTCTGTCGCCTTGTCGAGACTCTCGATGCGCTACTGGAGCTGTACGAAGGGGACCTAGAAGGTGCACTCCGCTGGCTAACGGCACCGAATGTGGTGTTGGCCAATGAGAGGCCGGTCGAACTGTTGGCAACAGAAGCTGGTACGCGCGCCGTGCAGCAGGCTATTCATGCGATTGAATATGGCCTGCCAGTGTGACCCTTATCGGAGTTCTGGAGCAGTGAAGCGATTCTAAGGTTTGGATGGCCACCGCCCGCCCGCAGCTGGAGGTACTGACCATGGAGCATACCAATACTCCACCGCCTGAAACGGTCATAGACATCACTTGTGATGTCTGCTGCCAGAGCATTCGCGCAGAAGGCTATGGCCAACAGTTTGGAACCCTTCAGGCAAACTGGGGGCATGGTTCCAAGCACGACGGTGAGCGTTATGAGGTTCGGCTGTGCGAAGTCTGCTTCTTCAGAACCCTGAGCCATCTTCGCCGCAAGCGCATGGTCAACACCATGTTTGATGAGGAGCCCGATACCGCTCAGGATGAGTTCGGCCTGCTGCGAATTAAGTAGGCCGATCTGGAGTTGGCAAAGGCACTGGGGTGTCGGTATCAAGGCTCTGGGCCCAGGTCTCGACCAATGCGTGATCGATCACCAAACCCTCGCTCACATCAGCTAATGCCTCGTGTGTTAGATCAGCGAATCTTCGGTCGTCATTCGAGTTGGCCATTCCGCGTCCATTTTGCCGTGCCCGGCTGCTAGCCGATGGGCGCTGGCTCTGAATAGCCCGTCTTCACGCCCTGAGTGGCGGCGTAATGGCGGGTTTGGAAAGCCAGAACATCCTGCATCTGCTTGCTGACGTCTTCTTCCAGCCCCCACTCATAGGCCAGCTTGTCGAGCTTGTAGCGAGAGACCAACTGGGTCGCCCGCGGCGAGCGTTCTGCCGGTTTCAGGTTCGACCAGCTGCTGACAAAGCCTTTTAGGCGCGCGGCTTTGTCCGTTGATACACAGGGAAAGCGACGCAGCAGGTCGACCAGATAGAGGGCACGCAGCTTCTGTTCAGGCTGGCGCAGCTTGCCCGCCACTTCACGCTGCAATACCGGCACGAGGTCGCGCTCTTCGTACCACAACTGCTTGGCGAGCTCCACGAGAGCATCGGACGCAACTTGGCTAAGGCGCTGCTGAGTGACAGTCTCCAGGAGCGCGCCAAAGCTTTGTTTACGATCCAGACGTGGCATCTCGCCGATCCTCCAGGTACTTCGCTGTGACCAGTTTCAGGCAGCCTAGCATTGCGCTTCGGTTGCCCACAGCATAATCGATTGCCTCTGTTGCCAGTGTAACAAACTGGCCGACATCGACACGGCCGCATTCGATGAGCTGTTCGATATCAGATTGATCGTTTTCCGTAAAGCGGCCGAGCTTGGATATTGCCAGATCCACGCCGGCAGCAACGAAAACATGCAGCGGCTGCTCACCCTCGAAACCCTGCATGGGGATGGCACGCTCACGGTAGTCCTCGTGCAATGGCCCGAGGGCATTGGTGTAGTTCTGATCCAAGTACACCTGCAAGTCGCGGCCGTCGCTGTCCTCATAACCCTCTGGCGGTGTATAGACGGCCATGATCTCTTCCTTACGCAGCACACGGGCCGCCTCGATCTCCGCATCGATGTCCGCACTACCACGCGCATGGGTGAGCAGGTGCACCGCGCAGCCGCCGAAGATGAAGACCTTGAGCGAGCCTGGCGGATTGCCATTCAGTAGCGGCAAGGCCCGGGCGAACAGATTACCAATGGCCTGGCCCAGCGGCGTAGTCAAGCGGACAGGTTCCGCAGCCCCCTCACTGGCAGTCTCAAGTAGTGTCATCTTCACCTCCACTCAGCGCATAGGCTCAGTGTGCCGGTTCATGGGCTACGTGCGCCATCGCTGTTCGCAAGCGGCGCCCCGAGTAGCTTCAGCTGTGCAGTGGCTTCGATCAGGCGCTCCTGCAGGCCTTGCGCCTGTTGCGTCTGGATCGCGGAGGCTTCACCCAGCCGGGACACCTCCTCATGCAATGTGCGACAACGCTGTTCCAGGGTTTCATTCAAGCGCTCGGCGCCGGTCAGCGTGTTTTGCAAGGCCTCCAGGGCCTGAGCTTTCTGTGCCAGTAGCTGTTGCTGCGCATGCTGCTCTTTTTGCAACTGCCGCGCTTCTGCGAGCAGGCGCGCATTGTCGCGGTTCAGTTGGGTCAACTCGTCCTGTTTGACGATCAGGGTCTGCTGCAATTGCCGTAGCTCTAGTTGCAGTTGCTGCATCTGCGACTCGTGTCGACGTTGTTCCTGCTCACGCTGCTCCTTGCTGGCTTGGCGGTAGTGCTCCAAGGCGTCACGTGCGTGCTGATGCTTTTCCTCTAGCGAGCGAATCTGCCCATCGCGGTCTTGCAGGCGCTCCTCCAGGTCGCGGTTGGCCTGCAACAGGCGGGCATTCTCGACCTCGCCCTGTTGGCGTCGCTGCTGCTCCTGCTGTAGCGCGTGCTGGACAACCTGGAGCTGTTCTGTGAGCCCGCTGCACTGACTTTCCAATTGCTGGATTCGGCTTTCGGCCAGCCGCGCTTGGTTCTGGAAATCAAGCCGGTCATGTGCCAGTTGTTCGCGCTCCTGGGCCACGGCCGCCTGCGCATCTTCCTTTAACTGATCTGCCAGTTGGCCGACCAGATTGGCCAGCTGTTCGCTGAGCGGGATCGAGGCCGTATCTCGGCCGCGCTCGGCGTCTTCGAGCTCTTTCAGGTAGCGGTGAATGGTGGTTTTCGAGCCGGTATTGCCAAGTTCGACCCTTACCGCGTCGATGCTGGGGTTCTCGCCCCGCGCCAGAATTGCCTGCCGCGCCTTCTGAACCAGTGCCTTGTTGATGCCGCCGCGGGCCATGATCTGCTCCTACGATTTCGTATTATATTACATACTATGTATTTACATACTATATTTAATTGATGTAAAGCGCGTTTAAAGCAAATAAATCAGATAAAATAATGGAGCATTATTTAATCAGATGGCAAAAACGGTCGCTTGACAACCGTTTTCCAGTACACAAAGGGCAATCTCGGGCGATGAAGGATGTCGGTCGCTATCTGCAAGCCGGTACGCGGGAAAACACTCGCCGCAGCTACCAATCGGCCATCGAGCACTTCGAAGTGACTTGGTGCGGCTTCCTGCCCGCCACCAGCGACAGCATCGTGCGCTACCTGGTGGACTACGCCGACACCCTAAGCCTTAGCACGCTCAAACAGCGCCTGGCCGCCCTGGCCCAGTGGCATATCGCCCAGGGCTTTCCTGATCCGACCAAGACGCCCACGGTGCGACAGGTGCTCAAAGGCATCCGCACATTGCATCCGGCGCAAACGAAGCAGGCTGCACCGTTGCAGTTGCAACACCTGGAGCAGGCGGTTCACTGGCTGAATCAGGAAGCCGAACGGGCTCGGCAGTCCGGAAACTTGACAAGCCTGCTGCGCAGTCGGCGCGATGCGGCGCTGCTGCTGATCGGCTTCTGGCGCGGCTTTCGCAGCGACGAACTCTGTCGACTGCAGGTCGAGCATATCCAGGCCGAGGCCGGTGCTGGCATGAGCCTGTTCCTGCCGCAGAGCAAGGGTGACCGGGAAAACCTCGGCACGACCCATTACGCACCGGCCCTGAAACGCCTCTGCCCGGTACAGGCCTATCTCGACTGGATCAGTGTTGCCGGCATCACCCGCGGCGCAGTGTTCCGCCGGCTGGATCGCTGGGGGCGGCTGAGCGACGAGGCCTTGCATCCTGGCAGCCTGATCAGCTTGTTACGGCACATCCTACAGCGCGCCGGGATACCGGCTGAGCTGTACACCAGCCATTCGCTGCGCCGTGGCTTCGCCACCTGGGCCACGGCCAACGGCTGGGATCTCAAGGCGCTGATGACCTACGTGGGTTGGAAGGACATCAAGTCGGCCATGCGCTACATCGACCCCGCCATCTCCTTTGGCGGCCTGGCGGCGAAACCCGCCCTTGAACTGATTACTGGCACTTTGACGCAACTGCCAGCTTCTCACTAACATCGACGCACGACAGGAGTGAAGGTGCAATGAGTACGCAGACCAGCATCGAATGGACGGAAATGACCTGGAACCCGGTGGTGGGCTGCACCAAGGTATCGCCGGGTTGCAAACACTGCTATGCCGAGAACATGGCCCACCGCCTGCAAGCCATGGGCACGCCGGGTTACGAGAACGGTTTCCGCCTGAGCCTGCGGCCGGAAAAGCTTCAGGAACCGCTGCAGCGCAAGAAACCGACCATCTACTTTGTCAACTCGATGTCCGACCTGTTCCACGAGCAGGTGCCGGACGAGTACATCGACCAGGTGTTCGAGGTGATTCGCCAGGCGTCTCAACACACCTTCCAGATTCTCACCAAGCGTGCCGAGCGCTTGGCCGACTACTTCAGCCAGCGGACTCCGCCCGTGAACGCCTGGCTGGGAGTATCGGTCGAGGACAAAGCCTATGGCGTGCCGCGCATAGACTGCCTGCGCCGCATAGACGCAACAATCCGCTTCCTCTCGGCCGAACCCTTGCTGGAGGATCTGGGCGAGTTGGATTTGACCGACATCCACTGGGTCATCGTTGGCGGTGAGTCGGGTGGCAAGGCGCGTCCCATGAAGGAGGAATGGGTCGACAACATTCATCGCCAGTGCGATGAATTCGGTTCGGCCTTCTTCTTCAAACAATGGGGCGGTTGGGGAGCCGATGGCGTTAAACGCTCGAAGAAAGCCAACGGCCGGCTCCTGAATGGCCAAACCTGGGATGAGATCCCGCTGCTCAACCTCGCCTGATCACCACGACAAGGACTACTCGATGGCCAAGGATGACGAAAAATACCGGTGGGATTGGGCGAGCCAGACTTTTCCAACCATCGACCCGCACAGCAAGATCAAACACCAGATCATCGATGAGTACATTCAGACTTACATTGATGTCCTGATGCGCAATCAGCAGATGCCTGCGCTGGGCCTGTCGGTCGTCGATG
The DNA here is from genome assembly GCF_003052605.1 of Ectopseudomonas oleovorans. Lineage (GTDB taxonomy): Bacteria > Pseudomonadota > Gammaproteobacteria > Pseudomonadales > Pseudomonadaceae > Aquipseudomonas > Aquipseudomonas oleovorans_A. Next base: position 10,197 of record NZ_QASO01000013.1, read on the forward strand.
GCTTTAGTGGCGGTGGTATCTACAACGATGACGCGGGTGGCAAGCACTTCGGATCGCCGGTGATCGCCCTGGAGGCAATTCAAGAATCCGAAGTTCGCAATAACCTTGGCCGTATTAAACCCCGTCCCATCCGCTCCCAGCATTATTTTGTCGATGTGAAGAAAGACAACATCGACTGTCTGCACGCCGTCCTGGCCAGCCGAGGCCACAGCCAGCGCTTCGGCCGCGATGTACACCTGCATACCGCCGAGTTCACCCAGGCGTTACCGGCGATCGCCCACAACCTCAAATCGTTCGGCATGAGCGAGCGGGTTCTGTTTCTGCTGGATCAGTACGGCTACAGCGACGTGCCGTTCTCCAAGATCAAATGGATCTTTCAGAACATAGCCAATGCCGAGGTGCTGCTGACCTTCAATGTCGACTTCCTGGTGGCCTATCTCTCCGACCGCCAGGCCAATCGAAAGGCCATCTCCAATATCGACTTGGAACGGCATATCCCATGGGACATGCTTAAGCACCTGAAGGCGCATAACCCGCGCGATTGGCAGTACCTGATTCAACGCTGCCTATCCGACGGGATCAAGGAGGAAACCGGCGCACCGTTCATGACCATCTTTTTCATCCGCCCCGTGGGCGCCAACCCCATGGCGTACTGGTTCATCCACTTGGCGAAGAGCTACCGCGCCAATGACGTGATGAAGAAGATCCACTGGAAGTACGGCAACAACTTCTCCCACATGCTGTCTCCCTCATGCTTCTTTGGCTATGACGCCAATCGCGACATCAAGGTGACGGATCAGCAAGAGCTGATATTCGAGGAGGAGCATCAGTTCGATATCGTCACGGATACCCGCATCCGAGGTGAACTGTCGGAGTTGCTGCCCAAGCAGGTTTACGAGGTTGAACAGCAATCGTTTGGAAGCCTAATGAGTGGGCTTGCCAATTACACGATGGCGGACGAGTCACGGGTGAAGCAGGCTCTGGATATTGCAGTCTCCAATGGTGATCTCCTCGCCGTGGACAAGGACGGTAAGAAAAAACGCCGCAAGGGCAGCAGTATCAAGATAACCGATACCCTAGTGGCCCCACCCCAGCGGCCCTTTTTCTTTCTGCCACCGCCTCCGAAAGCGAAGGTGGATGAGTCTTGAGACCGAGCAACGGCATGAAACTTGGGGCTTACCCGGTACTGGAAGAGGATGTGGCCCGGCTGTCGCCGCTGATCTACGAACACATCAACATACTCGGTCGGTATGTCCTTTGCGGTACCGGAAGAGGTCGCCCGCGGCGAGCTGCGTCCGCTGCGCAACCCTGACTACGACCTGTAATCCACCCGAGCTCTACGGGCAACACCCACGCAGCTGCTGCTGGATCGGCGGCCACTTCACCGAGCCGAACGAACAGAACACGCAGCATTCCCCCGGATTGGGGCGCAGCAGCGCCTTGCAGTTGCTGCACTCGTAATAGAACTGGCAGGCGTCCGCGGGCATGGTTTCCGGCTTGGCGAAGCCGCAGAGCGGGCAGGTCGCCGTGAGCTCGTTGTCGCCGGTGAGCAGCACCGTGCGCAGACCATCTTGCGCTGCGCACTGACCGCCTCGACAGCATCCGCCCGCAGTGTGTCGCCGAGAGCAAGCACGCCCGTCGAGGGCTACTGCGATGACCGTTCGGCCTACCTCCTCCAGCGTGCGAATGCGATATATACGCTTCATAAAAATGGGCATATAGGTTCCAAAAGGCCTGATGCTCGAAACCTCGCAGAGGTGCCGGCAACCTTCAGCGTCATATAACGTGCCTCTGAGCCGGGTCCACCTCATCCACCATCTCCCGGAATGTCTGATCAGCGCTTGACCTTGCCACCATGGTAAGGATTACGCTACTACTGAAGTCTAGTGATCGGCACACAAGCCTCGCATTTGAATGTGGCCCATCAGCTCCTTCGCATCATTCGTCACAGGACGGATTTTGAACTAACGTAAGAACCAGTAACTAAGCTGCTCCTCTGAATTGAGGAAATGATAATTGTGATGACTCGAAGACGGGATAGAACGCTAATCAAGCTGCTCATGGCGCTGCTTCTGTTTATGGGGGCAGCCCATGGCAGCACCCAGGAATTCAACCCTGGGTCGGCGAGTTCATCCCTCAATTGCTTGGTCATGCAAGGAATGCAGACTGAGACCGACACGCAAGTAGGCGGTTTGTGTCCTTACATGGATGATCAAATGTCCTGCTCGATCAGTTGCGCTGCCTCTTATACTGGAGCAGTAACAAGCATTGTCGACTCATCGCCCGTCAACACTTCGCCGCAACACGATTATTACACCTCCCTCCTTGGCCGCATGGCCGTCGCTCCCGATCCTTTTCCTCCTAAGCAGACTGTTCTGATCAATCTCTGAAGCTGTATCTGAAGCTATTCGTTGACGTCCGCTGGGCGTCTGTTTAGACGAAAAAATTTGGATATGGTCGCCGACATTTTGATTGTTGTTCATGCCGACAAGCATGCGGAAGCAATTCCCTGAATCGCCAGGGACCGCTATCCGCTTGAGGAGAGTGCCCAATGAAAAAACTGAAACTTTTGCTTGTGCCTGTATCGATACGCACAAGACGAGCCACAGCTCTACTCGCTGCAGTGGCGCTGCTCGTGGCTGGAGGTATGGCTCATGCCGCTCAGGAACAAGCCATACAAGGGGTACAGGGCGATATTCAGCAGATCCCGGTCGAGACCTACCACTACGGGATGAAGCTGGATATTGCCCGGGTCTTGTCCATCAGCGATACGAGCCAGGAGTGCGGCGTTGTGCCTTCGATCATGCGGTACGAAGACAGCAGCGGAGCCCCACGGGCCTTGGAGTATCAGATTTATGGCGGCGGTTGTTCTGATAATTGAGCGGATGCGCCTGAACCAACCTTGAGGACTACACCATGATCAAGAACACGACGCTTTACCTAAAAGGCTTGTTGCAGCACCACCCACTGATTGCGGGACTTGCGGTTGCCGTAGCGTTCACTCTGCTGTTTAACCTGGGCGGCCTGTTTGCTGTAGCCACCCTGCCTGTTCTGCTTTCTGTTCTGCCGTGCCTGGTGATGGTCTGGCTCTGCATGAAGAGCATGGGTGGCGAGACCTGCAAACAAGAAGTTCCAGAGCAATCATCGCTAACCCGAATGAACGAAACCACTGTTGTCGATCAGGAGAACCGCCATGCGTAACGCCCTTATCTATACCGCCGCACTTGCCTCCGCAATAACGTTTGGTACGGCTTCCGTTGCTATTGCCGAGGCGTCCAAGGATACCGCCAAGAGCGGTTCCGAGATGATGATGGGAGAAGGCATGCACATGATGGACGGCAATAAAATGCCAATGATGGGAATGATGCAGGAGATGAATTCAATGATGAAGAACTGCAACGAAATGATGGAAAACATGAACAAGCAGATGAGTAAGGAGGCGGGTCAAGGCGACAGCAAGGCGCAGTAAAGAGCTCGTTGCTTGCCACCCCCTCTAAAAGCCTCCGGCGTAGAGGGGAATAAGTGAATGGCGCCGGGTACGGCACCGTCAGCGGTGTCGATACCCGGACGCTTCGAGATTTTCGCTACACAGTTCCACTGCCGATCGATAGGAAGGAGCCTGACCATGAATGACTTCGCCATGCACTACGGGCACTGGGTCTGGGTGCTGGTGATGGTATTGATTGCCTCCTGGCTTCTCTACCGCTTTGCCGCCCCACGCAGCTGGCGTGAGTGGACGGGCGCCGGCCTGGTGCAAGCGTTCATCATCGCGTTATACGCCGAGATGTATGGCTTCCCGTTGACCATCTATCTGCTGACGGGGTTTCTGGGCATCGATCTTCCTCTGACGGGCTATTCCGGGCATCTCTGGGCCACCTTGCTGGGCTACGGCAGCCTCGGCGCCACGCTGGAAATGCTGCTGGGCGGAGTATTCATCGTCATTGGTCTGATGCTGTTGATCCGCGGCTGGGTTCAGGTCTACTACGCCAGCCTGGAGGGCCAGTTGGCCACCCAAGGCGTCTACAGTCTGGTCCGTCACCCGCAGTACACAGGGATCATGCTGGCCGTTTTCGGTCAGATCATCCATTGGCCAACGATCATCACCTTGCTGTTGTTTCCGGTGATCGTCTTTGCCTATGTTCACCTGGCCAGGCGGGAAGAATCAGTGTTGACGGCGCGGTTCGGCGAGGCCTATCAAGCCTATCGCCGGCACCTACCGATGTTCTTTCCACGCCGGCAGGAGTGGGGGCGGTTTCTCCACGCACTGTTCTTTCCCCATCCCAAATAGCCGGATGCTGCGGAAAACTTCGTCCCACCTCTGCGCGGGACAACCATGCCGCGTCGCCCCGGCCTTCCTTGCTTGCCTTTGAGCCGCGGCTGCATCACTCCAGAGTCTGACCGGCTTTGGCGATCGCGCTCCAGGTCGTGCCGGCGTCCTTTGATAGATAGACGTCACGTTTGAAGGTCGCCGTCGCCCATTCCTTTGGCTGGACTGGGTTCTGTGCAAGATAGGCGATAGCGTCCTCATCCAGCTCAGGCACGCCGAGCGGGGTAATCTCGCGCGTCTTCAGATCCAGCCTGGATAGCTTGGCCGCGTCGCCGTAGCTACCGAACCATAGGCTGCTGCCATCAAGACTGAAGGTGACGCTCACTACCTGTTCGCCTTCGACGACCGCCCTGAAGCGTTGACCCGCATCGCGCGACAGGTACAGGCCCGCTCCGGTCGCCACCGCGACCAGCCGGTGGTCGCTCGGATGCACCGCCAGTGCGGTCGGCGCCTCGCCAATTCCCTGCGCGGATGCGCGCTGCCAATTGGCTCCATCGTTGCGGCTGTAATACAAGCCCGGGACGCTCATCCGCGAATTCGGACGGGTGTTGTAGACATATAGGGTTGCGCTATCGTAACCGCTGGCCAGCAGGTGGAAGTCCGACTCGCCTTGTAGGCCCAGTTGCTGCCACGTGCGCCCTCCATCGCTGCTCTTGATCACTCCGAACGGATTGACCAGACCGCTGCCGCGGGCTGGGTGGCCGCTGCTGTAGATCGCCTGGCGCGTCACCGAATAGCCCATATAGTCGTGTGCAGGTCCGGGTGCCTTGCTCCAGCGCCCTTGGCTATAGACGGCCAGGCCGTGGTGACTGGGAATGGACAGCTGTTGACCATCCGGGCTGAACGCCAGTCCGTGTACATGTTCTAGGGTGACCGCTGCATCGCCGCAGGCGGCGACAATGGTGACGGCGGCTAGCAGCCCGAGTCTAGCTGCGCCGCGTAGTAGGAATATCAGAGCCATCATCGCGTCTCCAAGTGAGGGCCATCTGTGCCAAGGCCTCTTTCGAAAAAAGAGGCGCCTGATCCAGGCGCCTAGGGCCAACCTCCAAACCAAAGGAGCAACGGGAGGATGGCAGCACAGTTACCCATGGTTGAGTCAAATCACTGATCCGAAAGACTGGCCCGGCGAAAGGATATAGCTCACCGGACCGGCCATTCTTGGCGCTATTACTGCATCGGCTTGATCGACAGAAGCGTCGCCGTCATACCTTCGCTCTTGAACTCGAACATCACCTGTTGGCCGACCTGCACTTGAGCCAGTTGCTCGGGCGTCGCCTTGAAACCCATGGTCATCGCCGGCCACTTCACGGCAGGCACGGGGCCATGGGCGATGGTGACACTGCCTTTCTGACTGTCGATGGCCTTGACGGTGCCGGAAGCCTGGGCGGTTGCCATAGCCCCCGATTGCTCCATCTGCATTTCTTTCATGGGCATCTTGTCCATGGGCATGGCAGGCATTTCGGCGGCAAAGACCGGTTGGCCGAGGACCAGAGTCAGAGCACCTAGGAGGGTGTAGTTCTTCATGCGAGTTTTCCTTCTGCTTGGTTGGGGATGAATTCAGAGGTCTGGCGGCGACGCATCAGTCGATAGGCCGCCGGCAGGACGAACAACGACAACAGCGGCGCGGTGACCATGCCGCCGACCATGGGCGCGGCGATGCGGCTCATCACCTCGCTGCCGGTGCCGCTGTCCAGCAGGATCGGCAGCAGGCCGGCGATGATCACCGCCACGGTCATCGCCTTGGGCCGCACACGCTGCACGGCGCCTTCGCGGATCGCCTCGATAAGCGCACTTTCGTCGGTGCGGCCGGCGTCTTGCCGTTCGTTCCAGGCGTTCTTCAGGTACAGCAGCATGATCACGCCGAACTCGGCGGCGACCCCGGCCAGGGCGATAAAGCCCACCCCGGTGGCCACCGACTGGTTGTAGCCGAGCAGGTAGAGGAACCAGATGCCGCCGACCAGTGCGAAGGGAAGTGTGGCCATGATCAGCAGGGCTTCACTGAAGCGAGCGAACGTCAGGTAGAGCAAGACGAAAATGATCACCAGGGTCGCCGGCACCACCAGTTTGAGCCGGGCATTGGCGCGTTCGAGAAACTCGAACTGCCCGGAGTAGCTCAGGCTCATGCCCGGCTCTAGTTTGACCTGATCATCGATGGCCTGGCGCAGGTCACCCACCACTGAAGCCAGATCACGGCCACGCACGTCGATGTAGACCCAGCCAGACAGACGCGCATTCTCGCTTTTCAACATGGGTGGACCGTCAGTGATCCTGATCTGCGCCACAGTGCCAAGGGTGATCTGGCTGCCCTGGGGGGTATAAATCGGCAGCTCACGCAGCCCTGCCAGTGAATCGCGCCACTCGCGCGGATAGCGCAGGCTGATCGGGAAGCGCGCCAGGCCCTCGATGGTCTCGCCGATGTTCGCCCCGCCGATGGCGCCGGCGACGATCGCCTGCACATCGGCGATATTCAGGCCATAGCGCGCCGCCGCTTCGCGGTCGATATCCACATCGACGTAACGCCCGCCGGTCAGGCGCTCGGCCAGGGCGGAACTGACTCCGGGCACGAGTTTGGCGACCCGTTCGACCGCCTGGGTCATCTCGTCGATTTGCGCCAGGTTGCTGCCGGCGACCTTGACGCCGATCGGGCTCTTGATGCCGGTGGCGAGCATGTCGATGCGGTTACGGATCGGCGGAATCCATAGGTTGGCCAATCCTGGCACCTGTACGGTACGGTCCAGTTCCTCCACCAGCTTCTCCGGGGTCATCCCCGGTCGCCACTGCTCGCGCGGCTTGAACTGGATGGTGGTTTCGAACATCTCCAGCGGTGCGGGGTCGGTGGCGGTTTCGGCACGGCCGGCCTTGCCGAACACATGGGCGACTTCCGGCACCGTCTTGATCAGGCGGTCGGTCTGCTGCAGCAGTTGCGCCGCCTTCTGCGCGGACAGCCCCGGTAGCGCGGTGGGCATATAGAGCAGGTCGCCCTCGTCCAGCGGCGGGAGGAACTCGCCACCGAGACGGCTCATCGGCCAGAGCGCGCTGAGCAGAATCAGCACCGCAACCAGCAGGGTGATTTTCGGCCGCCGTAGTACCGCGTCCAAGGCCGGCTGGTAGATGCGAATCAGCCAGCGGTTCAGCGGGTTCTGTTCCTCGTTGGGAATCCGCCCGCGAATCCAATAGCCCATCAGCACCGGCACCAGGGTCACCGACAGGCCGGCGGCGGCCGCCATGGCGTAGGTCTTGGTGAAGGCCAGCGGACCGAACAGGCGGCCTTCCTGGGCCTCCAGGGTGAAAACCGGGATGAACGACAGGGTGATGATCAGCAGGCAGAAGAATAGTGCCGGGCCGACCTCCACCGCCGCCTCGGTGATCACGTGCCAGTGATGTTCGCCCTTGAGGTCCTCGCCCGGGTGTTCCTCGCGCCAGGCCTCGATCTTCTTGTGCGCGTTCTCGATCATCACCACCGCGGCGTCGACCATGGCGCCGATGGCGATGGCGATGCCGCCGAGGGACATGATGTTGGCGTTGATCCCCTGCTGCTGCATGACGATAAAGGCGATCAGCACCCCGACCGGCAGCGAGACGATAGCCACCAGGGATGAGCGCAGGTGCCAGAGAAACAGCGCACAAACCAGGGCGACTACGATGAACTCCTCGATCAGCTTGTGACTGAGGTTTTCTACGGCACGATCGATCAGCTTGCTGCGATCATAGGTGGTAACGATCTCCACCCCCGAGGGCAGGCTCTTGCCCAGTTCGTCAAGCTTGGTCTTGACCGCGGCGATGGCCTCGCGAGCATTCTTGCCGCTGCGCAGGATCACAACGCCGCCGACTACCTCGCCCTCGCCGTCGAGTTCGGCGATGCCGCGACGCATTTCCGGGCCGAGCTGGATATGCGCAACCTCGCCAAGCGTCACCGGCACGCCGCCACTGTCCAGGCGCAGGGGGATGGCGCGAAAGTCATTCAGCGTCTGCAGGTAACCCGAAGCGCGCACCATGAACTCGGTCTCGGCCAGTTCCAGCACCGCACCGCCGGTTTCCTGGTTGGCCCTGGAAATTGCCTCAGCGACCTGCTGCTGGGTGATGCCGCGGCTGGCCAGCTTGATCGGATCGAGCACCACCTGGTACTGCTTGACCATGCCACCGATGGTGGCCACCTCGGCGACATTGGCCAGGGTCTTCAGTTCGAACTTGAGGAACCAGTCCTGTAGCGCCCGCAACTGCGCCAGGTCATGCGTGCCGGTGCGGTCGACCAGGGCGTACTGATAGATCCAGCCCACCCCGGTGGCATCAGGGCCCAGGGCGGGCGCGGCGCCCGCAGGCAGACGGGCCTGCACCTGGCTGAGGTATTCCAGTACCCGCGAACGCGCCCAGTACAGGTCGGTGCCGTTCTCGAACAGCACGTAGACGAAGCTGTCGCCGAAGAAGGAATAACCGCGCACCGTTTTCGCGCCCGGCACCGAGAGCATGGTGGTGGCCAGTGGATAGGTCACCTGATTCTCGACGATCTGCGGCGCCTGCCCCGGGAAGGGCGTGCGGATGATCACCTGCACATCGGAGAGGTCCGGCAGCGCGTCGATGGCGGTGTTCTGCACCGACCAGACACCCCAGCCGACGGCGAACAGGGTGGCCAGCAGCACCAAGAAGCGGTTGGCCACCGACCAGCGGATCAGCTTGGCGATCATGGTTGCACCTCCAGCTTATCCAGCCGCTCGATCAACAGGCCGTCGTCCGTTTCGCGCACGCCAACGTGTACCGAGTCCCCTGCCTGTACGCCCTCCAGCAGAGTCGGATCTGCCAACGGAAAGGTCATGGTCATTCCAGGCATGCCGAGGGTCTTGAACGGACCATGGGCCAGGGTGACCGAGTCGTTGTCGATCTCGACCACCTTGCCTTCCGCCTCATGCAGGGCCTGCATCGGCTGAGCGTCGGGTGATGCGAGGTCCTGGGCGAGTACCCCGCGCAGGCTGGCCTCGGAATCGAGCAGGAACTGTCCGGAGGCGACTACCTGCTGACCTTCCTCCAGGCCCTCGACAATTTCCGCCTTGTCAGTCCTTTCCCGTCCAAGACGGACCTCAACCGGTCGATAACGACCCTCGCCTTCGACCAGCATCACCAGGGCACGCCGGCCGGTACGGATTACCGCTTCATTCGGCACGTACAATGCTCTCTGTTCGCTCGGGCGACTCAGCCGAACCTTGGCGGTCATGCCTGGCCGCAGACGGCCCGTCGGGTTATCCAGTTCGACCCGCACGCGCAGCGTGCGGCTATCCAGGTTGGCCTGCGGCAGGAAGGCGCTCACCGTGCCCGCCAGCACTTCACCGGGGAAGGCGGGCAGGTATGCCTCCACCGGCTGGCCGAGCTGTACGCCGCCGGCTTCGGCCTCAGGCACAGCCACGTCGAGCCAGACACTGCTCAGGCCGTTGACTGTGGCCAAGGGTTGGCCAGCGGCCAGGGTCATGCCTTCGCGGACATTGAGCTCCTGCAGCACGCCGGCAATCGGGCTAGTGACCGTCCAGAGGGCCTGGACCTTGCCACTACGCTCGACCCGCTCGATCAATGACTGCGGCATCCCAGCCAGGCGCAGGCGCTGCCGGGCTGCGTCCAACAATGCTCTTTCACCGACCTCGCGCAAGGCCAGGAACTCTTCTTGAACAGCCGCCCATTCGGGTACCAGTAGGTCGGCCAGCGGCGCCCCGGCGGCCAGCAGGTCCTCGGGCGCGCGCCGATACACGCGCTCGACGAAGCCCCCGCTGCGTGCCTGCACCACGGCGACATCGCGGTTATTGAAGGCTAGGTTGCCGACCACTTCCAACTCAGTGACCGAGTGTTCACGGGTGACAGTCGCTAGGCGCATGCCCAGGTTCTGGACGACGCTTGGGTCGATGCTGACCGCGGCACTGTCACTCGCCTCGCCGGCGTAGCGCGGCACCAATTCCATGTCCATGAAGGGAGACTTGCCGGGTTGGTCAAATTTCTGCTGCGGGTACATGGGGTCGTACCAATAGAGCACTTCGCGCTCGTCCGGTGCGGAGGACTCCTGGGCATTGGCCATGCTGGCCCCGGCCTCCACCAGGGGCTGAGCGAACCAGTAGCCGCCCGCTGCACCAATGGCGAGCGCCAAGCCCGTCAGCAACGCGCCTTTCCAGATTCGAGTCTTCATTGGCTACTTTCTCCATAGGCGAAATACAGGCGGGCACTGGTCTGTGCACGTTGCTGTTCAAGGTCGATGTGTTTCAGGCGGGCCTCGATGAGTTCGCGCCGCGCGGCCACTAGCGCCATTAACTCGCCACGGCCGGCGCGGTAGTCCGCCATGGCCAGGCGTACCTTCTCCTCGGCCAGCGGTACCAGGGTTTGTCGGCTGCGCTCCACGGCGCGCTCCAGGCGGCGGTGTTCGGCCAGATCGTCGGCCAGCGCTTGCGCGTGCTCCCGTGTCATGGCTTCGCGCTCGGCTTCCAGGCGCAGCACTTCGGCGCGCTTGGCGGCGATCTTCGGGTCCTGCCGGCTGGCGGTGAACAGGGGTAGGTCGAAGGTGAACTGCACGGAGACCATGTCGCCAAAGGCCTCGCCACGTTTTTGGTAGGCCAGCTCCCAGCTCCAGTCGGGTTTCTTGTCCGCTTCGGCTAGACGCACCTGGGCCTCTGCCTCCTGTGTCATCGGCGTGAAGGCCTGCAGCTCAGGGTGACGATCCAAACTGTGGCGGAAATGCAGGTCATCGACTCGCCAGCTCGGCCAAGAGCCGGACAGCGGCTCGACCGCCACCGGCCCGACCCAGCGGCGCAGGGCCGCGCGGGCCTGCGTGCGGTTGCGTTCTAGTTCATCTTCCTGCTCGGCGAGCAGTGCTGCTTCCTGCTTGGGCGCCAAACTGTCAGCCGCCTGGCCACGGCCGCCGGCCAAGCTGGCCTGTACGGCCTTGGCCAGCAGGCGATTCTCGTCGTACAGAGTCTGGAACAGTTGCAGTTTCTGCTCGACCGCGAAGCCGCCGATCCAGGCAAGCGCAGTTTCACGGCGCACCTTGAGGCGTTCGACCCGCTCCAGTGCATCGGCGCTGTCGATGCCCGCCTGGGCAGCCTCGACACGGGCACGGCGCTTGGCTCGGTTGGGAACTTCTTGCATGACCCCGACCATCTGCATGGTCATGAAGTCGCGCGTGAGGCTGCCACGGGCATCGCCCTCGATGGGAAAGTTCTGGATACCTAGGGCAAGCTTGGGGTCCGGTAATTCACCGGCGGGAATGGCGGCCTGCATGGCGGCATCTTGGTTGGCAGCCTGGGCAGCCAGTGACGGTGCCTCGCGCTCCGCCAGGCGCAGGGCTTCGTCCAGGGTAAGGGCGGCGGCCAGGCCGGGCACGGCCAGGGCGCACAGCGTGAGGGCGGCCAGCGAAAGGCGTCCTCCGCAGTAGCGTCGGAGATTCATATTCACGATTCCTGTGGATGATCCGGCGCGTACCCACACGGGCACACGCACACCGTCTCGCCGCCTAAGAGGGGGAAACGGGACTCAAGTCGGCACGGGAATCAGGCGCGGGGGGGACGCCACACCCCAGAGGGGGACGCGGTTGGAAGGAAATCGTGGGTAGGAGTGATTACTACGGAGCGAGAAAACAGAAGAGGCGTCTTGATGACCGAAACCTGCAGCATGCTGCTGCTCTTGCACTCTTGTCCGGTCTTGCAGACTTTGCCGCTGGACATTTGCTGCTGATGGTCTTCGCAGCAAGAAGCCTGCATATCCTCCATCGAGATGCCGTGCTGTTCCATGGGGCAAGGTTCGGAAAACGCGAGCACACCTGCGACCCCATTCAGGGGAAGGGTCAGGCTGAGCAGCAGGAGCAACAGCAGGTGCAGGCGTCGTTTCATGCGGCGGAGTCTAGCCCAGGTCGATAGGGGGAGCAATTCGTCAGTGTTCCGTTTTGCGGAAAGATCACGGCGCGTCAGTCGGATCACGCTCGATCGGCTTTACCTTCTGCGTGTCATCGCTAGCGGGTGGTCCTTTGTGCATGCCGCGCATGCAGAACAGCATTGACAGCGGACAGAGCAGTAGCAGGAAGATCAGCGCGTTCGCCGCAATCCAGGTTTGAAAAGCCGGGAACAGGACATAGGCAGCCAGCAGAAAGATGCCGGCTCCTATGCCAACCCGAATCATGGTGGATTTATCGCAGGTCATGATGTTCTCCTTTCATTCAGCTAGTGGGGGGGGCAGATCATCCAGAATCGGCCCCGGTGGTTGCTCAAGGTCGTCGCAATGCTCGGCCAGGTAGCTCAGACTGTCGCGCAGTGCCTGGAGCAAGACAATGCGTGCGTTCAGCGCGTCGATGTAGTGGTGGGCTATGACTTGAACTTCGCTGCTAGGGCGTTGGCGATCCCGCCATAACGCCAGCAAGGCGCGCACCTGCGTCAATGAGAAGCCCAGTTCTCGGGCGTGGTGGATAAAGCGCAAAACCTGTACATCCCTTTCCAGGTAGTCGCGATAGCCAGACCGGGTGCGCCGAGAAGCTGGGACCAGCTCGATGCGTTCGTAATAGCGGATCATTTTGGCGGTCAAGCCGCTGACGTTCGCCGCTGCGCCAATGTTCATGGATGCCTCCTTCTTGCTGAGCCAGCGCCTCCGTCCAGCTCTACCGGTGCCGGCCGCCATCGCTTGAGCAGCAGCGCGTAAGTGACCACCGAGACGCTGGACAATGCCATCGCCGCACCGGCCACCACCGGGCTCAACAGGCCGAAGGCGGCCAGTGGAATGCCGACCAGGTTGTAGACGAAGGCCCAAAACAGGCTCTTCAGAATCCGTCCGTAGGTATGGCGGGAGAGAGCCAAGGCATCCGCCACCAGCGCCGGATCACCGCGCATCAGGGTGATGCCGGCGGTGTGCATGGCTACATCGGTACCGGTCGACATGGCAATGCCAACATCCGCCGCCGCCAGCGCCGGAGCGTCGTTGATGCCGTCGCCGACCATGGCTACCACTGCGCCACCGGTCTTCAGCGCCTGCACCTCCGCGGCCTTGTCGCCGGGCAACACCTCGGCGCGCACCTCGTCGAGGCCGAGCATAGCCGCCACGCTCTCAGCCGCACCGCGGTTGTCGCCGCTGATCATCACGGTCCGTATGCCCAGTCCGCGCAGCCGCGCCACGGCCTGGCGGGCACTCGGCTTCAGCACATCACCGAAGGCGATCAGGCCCAACAGCAGTGGCTGTCCAGTCACGTCGGCGAGCCAGGACACGCTGTTGCCGGCCCGGGCCAGCGTTGCTGCGGACGCCGCCAGCGGTGACAGGTCAACGCCGAGCTCCTGCATCAGTCGTGTGCTGCCCAGGCGCAGCTCTCGCCCTGCGACCAAGGCCGCCAGACCGCGCCCCGGCAACGCCGTGACCTTGGATGCGGGCAATAAATCCGTGCCGTCCTGCTTGGCCTTGTCCAGCAGCGCCTGCGCCAGCGGGTGTTCGCTGCCGGCCTGCGCCGAGGCGGCCTGCAGCAGCAGGCGCGCGCTATCGCCATTCGCCACTTCCAGCGCGGTCACCCTTGGCTTGCCCTGGGTCAGCGTGCCGGTCTTGTCGAAAGCCACCACGCTGACCCGGTGGGCGATCTCCAAGGCTTCCGCGTCCTTGATTAGGATGCCGTGGCGCGCACCGACGCCGGTGCCGACCATGATCACCGTCGGCGTGGCCAGGCCCAGCGCGCAAGGGCAAGCGATGACCAGCACCGCCACCGCGTTGATCAGTGGGCCGGCCACCTCGCCGGTGAGCCACCAGCCGATCAGCAGGGTCATGGCAGCGATCACCAACACCACGGGGACGAAGACGGCGCTAATCCGATCCACCAGGCGCTGGATCGGCGCCTTGGCCGCTTGAGCGTTTTCGACCATGCGGATGATTCGGGCCAGCGTACTTTCCGCGCCGACCGCTGTGGTCTCGACCAGCAACAGTCCTTCGCCGTTGATTGCGCCGCCGGTCACCACATCGCCTTCAGTTTTCGCCACCGGCAGGCTCTCACCGGTCAGCAGCGACTCGTCGAGATGGCTGCGCCCGTCGCGTACCAGACCATCGGCGGGAACTCGCTCGCCCGGCCGTACCACCAGCAAATCACCGACGGCCAAGGTACTCACCGATACCTGATAGTCCACACCCTCACGGCGCACCCGGGCGGTGTCCGGCCGTAGTGCCTGCAGTGCTCGAATGGCGTCTCCAGTGTGGCGCTTGGCACGCGCTTCCAGCCACTTGCCGAGCAGGACCAGGGTGATCACCACCGCGGAAGCCTCGAAATAGAGGTGCGGGACGCCGGGGCCGGCATGCGTCGCCATCAGATAGACCGACAGCCCGTAGCCGGCACTGGTACCGAGCGCCACCAGCAGGTCCATATTGCCGCTGCCGGCGCGCAATGCTCGCCAACCGGCCCGATAGAAACGTGCCCCCAGCCAGAACTGCACCGGCGTGGCCAACAGCAGTTGTATCCAGCCCGGCAGGCTCCAGCGCGCGCCCAGCAACACGGCGATCATCTGCACCACCAGCGGCAGGGACAGCACGGCGGCCAGTGCCACCGGCCACCAGTCGCGAGACGGCGGCGCGGCGGCGGCCTCTTTGGCTGCCGGCACACCGGCCTCGTACCCGGCGGCCGCAACCGCCTGGATCAGCGCCGCCGGCGCTACCGCACCGGACACCACCCGGACCCGGGCCGCCTCGCTGGCCAGATTCACCGTGGCCGCCAGCACGCCCGGCACCTTCAGCAGGGCCTTCTCGACCCGGCCGACGCAGGAAGCGCAGGTCATACCGCCGATGACCAGGTCCAGTTGCTCTTCCTTCACGCGGTAACCCGCGCCTTCGACCGCCTCTAGCAGGGGAGCCAAATCGGCATCGGCTTCTACCATAACCGCTTCGCTGGCCAGATTGACCCTGGCGGCGGAAACCCTGGGTACTTGAGTCAATGCCTTCTCGATCCGTGCCACGCAGGAGGCACAGGTCATGCCTTCTACGCCAAACGTCCATTGCCGAACAAGGCCGGCGTGCGCAGCAGCAGTGGTTTCGGGGAATGCGCGGGTCATTGCCAACCTCCACGATTATCTCGTTATTGAGAGGTTGGACCTTACCGTTGGGGCAAGGTCAAGCAGTAAGGTGGCGACCATCCGAGAGTTTGGGATGATCACAAATCTGGGAGCACTACGCGGAGCTCCACGAGCAGAAGCGCTAATTCTGTGAGATCAGCTGCGCTCAAGAAGGCAAAGGCCATTGAATAACGGAGGCTGTGATGGAATGAATACCCAACTAAGCCCTTAATCTATCGTGAGGGGCGTTCCGACCGACTGACCTTCAGCTTACGGGGGCCGTAGAGCTAAGGTGGATCGGCGGTCTACCGGGGCTGCCAGGCCACCTACAATACATGATCAGGTGCAAGACCGAGCAAGGGGACGATCCCTGCTTGGGCTGATTGCACCCACTCAGAGAGGGCCTCAAGATCCTGTTGTAGCGACTCGGCTTCCGACCAGATGCAGGCATTCTCAGTCGGCACTGTCAGTGCCGAGCCCTCTACGAGAGTAAGAGCCATTGCGTGAAGCTTCAGCAACTCATCACGGACGGCCACAATTTCACCCAGATTGGCCAGACAGGCATCCAGTCGGTCAACCAATCGCAGAAGTTGGGAGGTGTCGAAGTCCTCTCGCAGCTTTTCCAGGGCCACAGCATCCACTTCGCCGTAGGGGGTAATGTGAAAAGACGCCGGTGGAATCTCGATCATGTTGCCTCCTCGGCATCGGCCCTGCTGGCCGTGTTGACTCGCAGCGAGCCGGCGGCTTGTTGAAACACCGAATCCTTGATCCAGGGTTCTGGTGGCCGGTTGAGCTTGAGGTTGAATTCGCCGAAGCGTTTGACGTTGCTGGTCAGGTAGGGACTGAGGAAAGACACGTCTTCATCGGTGAACTGCCAGCCCTCGCGGGCCAGCTTCTGCAGGATGCGCATCATATCCACAGTGTTCTGCAAGATCACCGACGAGGCCACCATGTCGTTGTAGCGCAGCCGCTTCTGCTGCTCGTCCGGATCGTTCTCAGCAATCACATCGCCGCCGAAGGACAACCACTTGGAGAATCCGTTGTAAGACTCGATCTTGTTGGTGTTCGCGGTGACCTCCTGGCGCAACTCGCGACTGCCGATCCAGTTGAGCAGGAAGATTGTACGGATCACGCTGCCCAGTGCCTGTGCCGCATGGTAGAGCTTGTTGCGCCGGCTGTAGGAGCCGAGTTTGCGCAGCAGCATAGGTGAGGATATTTTGCCGGCCTGGATCGATAGCGCGACCTGCATCAGATCCTGCCAATGGGTTTCGATCAGGTTCCAGTCGGCAGTGTCAGTGAACAGGCGGTTGATATGCTTGTACGAAGCACCGCGATCCGGCCGGCACATCACTAGGTCGCGCCAGTTGCGAATACGTGGCATCAGGTTGATGCCCAACAGATGGGTGAAGGCAAACACCGTGGCCGACTGCCCTTGGGTATCGGAGTACACCGTGTCAGCCTCGACGCTAAGATCAGCCTTGAGCAGCCCCTCAATCACGTAGATCGCCTCCCAGATGCCCGGCGGGATGAAGTGCTGGAACACTGCGATGTAGTTGTTGGCCACGTGCCGATAGGCCACGGCTCCCATCTTGCGGTAGCGGAAGTGATAGCCGGCCAGCAGGTTGTCGTCATAGAAGTCAAACTGCGTACCGTCCGCGGCCACCGCTTTGCCGTCGCCCCAGAGCTTGGGCAGGTCGAGCTGCAGGTAGAGTTCCACCAGCTCGCGGTTAGCTTTGTCCAACTTCTCCAGCGAGAGGTGACGGCGATTGGTATAGGAGAGCATGTGCGGCGTGACATTACCGGCCAGATGCCGCGCGGCCTGGTTAGGGCCTAGGTTGCAGCCCATGGCGAAGATCGTCATCAGGTAGCGCTCGGCAGGCTCTTTGAGCTTCGGCTCGTTACCGGACATCGGCCCGAAATGCCGTGTGAACTGAATCCAATGCTCGATGTTAGCCATGATGTCGAGCACATGCCTGGCCGGCATGCGCTGCATGAGCGCTGTCTGCAGCGAGATAGCCGAAGGCGGGATGTCCCGCGCGATTACTCGGCGCAGCACCGGCTCGCCGGCTTCATTGATCGATACGTCACCTCGGCAGGAGGGGAATTTTTCATCCAGCTGCTGCGCGGTTTCCTCCAACTGGGTTTTGAGGGAGGCAACAAACTCCTTCGCCGTACCAGGAAGCCCCACCTTTTCGCAGTAAGCTGGTAGTTGCTGGAGACATTCTTCCCAGGGCAGCAACTGTTTGCGGTAGTCAGCGAAAGATTCCGACCCCAGCACGCACATGTCGCCGGAGCGCAGCTCGCTGGCCAGGTAGGAGAATACGCAGACTTCCAGATAGCGCCGGTTGGTCGGTGGTCCCTCACTGGTAGGACGACGAACGACCTTGATCCAGCGCTCCGAGGCAAACGACAAGTCGACGTGCTCGCCGATCCATTCGCGGTGTAGATTTTCGCAGTCCTGGATGAGCAGAAGCGCCTGGATCAGTGATCGATCCTGAGTCGTGGGTTCCAGTTGGAGAAGGTGGCTGAGACGGAACAGCAGCGAACGATGGGACTTGAAGTGCTTCCAGATCAGCGGCAGGTAGTTATTGCCGCCGGTAGCTTGGACTTCGGCGCAAGTCTCACGCAACCGATCCAGATTGCCATCGGGGGAGAGGTATTCCCGAATCAGGCTGCCAGCTTCCTGGTCATCCGGTTCTTGAACCAGAATCTGCACCACGCCGTCCAGGGTAGCCGCCAGTTGCTCCAGCTTCTGGCGTTGCCGCGCATGGATTTGCTCCAACTCTTCCTTGGCGCGTTTGTGGATCGTCGATATTCGTCGGATGAACATCTCGGCCAGGTGATCCCGAGTTCGCACTCGCATTCGATAGATCAGGGCCAGCATCAGTGTGTAGCGTTTCGGCAGCGAACAGTCCTTCAGCTCGGAGACGTCCGACGCAGCAGCTTGGGCAGCAAAGTGGCGGATCTTGGCATCGACGATCCCGTCAAAAATGGCTTCCAGGTCCCCAAAGCTCTCTAGCCAGGCCAAGTGATCGATCAGCACTTCCAGGTGCTTGCGAGATGGCTTCTTGGGCGCCTGTTTCAGTGCATTGAAGTCGCTTTGGCGTCGACCGAAGTCAGTGTCGAGCAGCTCCTTTAGCTTATGGATCACCTCGATTGGCGTTCTGGTTACCACAAGGTTGAATATTGCCTCTTGGGATTCGGTATGAATCCGCTCAGCGAGATCATTCAGGGTCGAATACGCAGGTAGCTCATAATCCTGGCGGATCAGTTCTTCAATCACCGAGTTAATGATGTCGGCACGCTGATCAAGCACGAACGACATTTCTTTGGCGTGGCGCTCAGCAACCTCGATAGCATCTGAGCCATAAAATGCAGTCACGCCGAGACGAGCTCGGATGGCGTTCATATGGCGATATTGCTGAAACCACTTGTACTCAGCGAATTTCACCTTGCTACGCTGG
Source organism: Ectopseudomonas oleovorans (assembly GCF_003052605.1). GTDB lineage: Bacteria > Pseudomonadota > Gammaproteobacteria > Pseudomonadales > Pseudomonadaceae > Aquipseudomonas > Aquipseudomonas oleovorans_A. Next base: position 29,012 of record NZ_QASO01000013.1, read on the forward strand.
CCCAACTCTCCACGAATGAACGCCACCAGTTGATCAGGCACGTCGGTGATATCAGGGAAATATCGAAGTACCTGAAAGGTCTTGAGGAGAACGGCGAGATTGAGGTGAAAGGGGGCCTTGGACTTGCTTCGTACCCACTTAATCTCATCATCGGAAAAGGAGAAATCACGCTGCAGCTCAGCTTTTGAATACGTCTTTGACAGAGTGGGGTACGCCGTGCGCTCTAATGAAGCCATAGAACCTCCTTTTCTGAGGAGTCAGAAAAGATAGTCCACGATCAGAGACTGTGCGCGCGATTTGAAAAACCATTCAGGATCAACCGCTTAAAAGCGAAGTGAGTGAATTTTCCCTTTATCTCGGCATGACCCG
>NZ_QASO01000130.1 GCF_003052605.1 Ectopseudomonas oleovorans
TTCGATTTTGTTTCCGGAGAAACTTCTTTCTACTCAACCACTTGCGCCTTCGATCAGAACTTCCTCTCTCCAGCGGGAGGCGCATTCTACAGCATTCAAAACCGCTGTCAACACCTCTTTTTTACCGCTTTCGATCCATTCGACCGAACCACCAACAGGATCAAACCACCACCCTGTCGACCGACGCGCATTCTACACGCCAGATCCAGCTTTGCAAGCCCTTCATTCAACTTAACTTATTGATTAACAAGCAGTTTTTGAAGCGCTTCATCGCTGAAGTGGCGCGCATTCTACATCAGCACGGCGAGCTGTAAACCCCTGACATGCAAATAATTGCGTAAATCGGATCAATCCCCCCACCTCTATATATAGAGGCTCAGATCACCCCTGCCTCGCGCAACTCGGCAATCTGCGTTTCACTCATGCCCAGCAATCTCTGCAGCAGGGCTTCGGTGTGCTGGCCCAGCAGTGGCGGAGCCGAACGATAGGCCACTGGCGTCGCAGACAGGCGCAGCGGACTGGCGACCTGCGGCGTACTGCTGCCCAGGGCATTAGGCAGGTCGAGACGCAAACCTCGCGCCTGTACCTGAGGGTCGGCGAACACCTGCTGCAGATCATTGATCGGCCCACAGGGCACGCCGGCCTTTTCCAGCTGCTCGATCCACTGCGCGGTGGTTTTGAATACCGTGGCCTGGCGCAACAGCGGGATCAGCTCGGCACGATGGGCAACCCGGGCCCTGTTAGTGACAAAGCGCGGGTCATCGGCAAGGCTCGCAATACCCGCCACTTCGCAGAACTTACGGAACTGCCCATCGTTACCCACCGCAAGGATGAAATTGCCATCGGCACTGGGGAAATCCTGGTAGGGCACGATATTGGGATGGGCATTGCCCAGGCGCTTGGGTGATACACCTGTCGCCAGGTAGTTCATGGCCTGATTGGCCAGGCAGGCGACCTGCACATCAAGCAAGGCCACATCTATATGCTGACCCACACCGGATTGCTCACGCTGATTCAGCGCGGCCAGCACACCCACAGTCGCGTAGAGACCAGTGAGGATATCGGTCAGGGCCACGCCGACCTTCATCGGGCCGGCACCCTCCTCACCTTCCGGGCGCCCAGTCAGACTCATCAGCCCCCCGAGACCCTGGATCATGAAGTCATAGCCGGCACGCTTGGCATAGGGGCCGCTCTGACCGAAACCGGTGATGGAGCAGTAGATCAGACGCGGGTTGATCGCCTTCAGCGACTCGTAATCCAAGCCATAGGCCGCCAGGCCACCGACCTTGAAGTTCTCCAGCAGCACATCGCACTGCGCGACCAACTCACGAATCAGGCGCTGGCCTTCAGACTGAGTGAAATCCAGGGTCAGCGACTGCTTGTTACGGTTGGCGCTCTGGAAGTAGGCCGCCTCACGCGAGTCATTACCCTCGGCATCCTTTATATAAGGAGGCCCCCAGTGCCGGGTGTCGTCGCCCGAGCCCGGACGCTCGACCTTGATCACCTCGGCACCAAAGTCACCGAATATTTGCCCGGCCCAAGGGCCAGCCAGCACGCGAGATAGATCAAGCACGCGGATATGGGACAGTGCACCGGACATGGGCTTCTCCGTAGGGTGCGCCACGCGCACCATGGATCAGTGAGAGGCGCGAGCCTTCAAAAGAACGCCTGAATGCCGGTCTGCGCGCGACCAAGGATCAGCGCATGCACGTCATGGGTGCCCTCGTAGGTATTGACCACTTCAAGGTTGACCAGGTGACGGGCAATGCCGAACTCGTCGCTGATGCCGTTACCGCCGAGCATGTCGCGCGCCATGCGGGCGATATCCAGCGCCTTGCCGCAGCTGTTGCGCTTCATGATCGAGGTGATTTCCACCGCAGCAGTGCCTTCGTCCTTCATTCGTCCGAGGCGCAGGCAGCCTTGTAGAGCCAAGGTGATTTCGGTCTGCATGTCGGCCAGCTTCTTCTGGATCAGCTGATTAGCCGCCAGCGGCCGGCCGAACTGGTGGCGATCGAGCACGTACTGGCGCGCGGTGTGCCAGCAGAACTCGGCGGCGCCCAGTGCGCCCCAGCTGATGCCGTAACGGGCGAAGTTCAGGCAGGTGAACGGGCCGCGCAGGCCGCGTACATCCGGGAAGGCGTTCTCTTCGGGGCAGAACACGTTGTCCATGACGATCTCGCCGGTGATCGACGCGCGCAGGCCCACCTTGCCGTGAATCGTCGGAGCGGAGAGGCCTTCCCAGCCCTTTTCCAGGACAAAGCCACGGATCTCGCCGGCATCGTCCTTGGCCCAGACCACGAAGACATCGGCAATCGGGCTGTTGGTGATCCACATCTTGCTACCGCTCAGGCGGTAGCCGCCGTCGACCTTCTTGGCGCGCGTGACCATGGATCCGGGATCGGAGCCGTGGTTCGGCTCGGTCAGGCCGAAGCAACCGATATACTCGCCACTTGCGAGCTTGGGCAGATACTTCTGCTTGGTCGCTTCATTACCGAACTCGTTGATCGGCACCATCACCAGCGAGGACTGTACGCTCATCATCGAGCGGTAGCCGGAGTCGATACGCTCCACTTCACGGGCGATCAGGCCATAGCACACGTAGTTCAGGCCACTGCCACCATAGGCCTCAGGAATGGTCGCACCCAACAAGCCGGTTTCGCCCATTTCGCGGAAGATCTTCGGATCGGTCTGCTCATGACGGAAGGCTTCCAGCACGCGGGGCGCCAGCTTGTCGTCAGCGAACTGCTGGGCGCTATCACGCACCATGCGCTCTTCTTCGGTCAGTTGCTGATCGAGTAACAGCGGGTCGATCCAGTTGAAGCTTGCCTTGGCCATTGCGAGAAACCTCGAAGCGGTGATGTGAGCGGTCGGTCCAGCCAACCCGAATGGTTTTGATCCTAGGCCGGCTTCGAGCAGAGGACAAACGCAGAATTTGCACAGACCTATGCATTTTTCTCACTCCGAGATAGTTTATTCATGTAGATCTGTCGCTTACGAGTGAGGCTTTTGCATACATGCGTCGCAAGATACCCAGCACCGCAGCCTTGGTCGCCTTCGAATCCGCCGCTCGCCACCAAAGCTTCACCAAGGCCGCCGACGAGCTGAACCTGACGCAGAGCGCGATCTGCCGGCAGATCGGCGGACTGGAGAGCTTTCTCAATGTCGAACTGTTTCGCCGCTCCCGGCGCGGCGTAGTTCTGACCGAAGCGGGCGTCGCCTACAGCCGCAAGGTGGCTGCGCAGCTCGATGCAGTGGAACGCGACACCCTGGCGCTGATGGGCAACCAGGGCACCACCAGCATCGAGCTGGCGGTGGTACCGACCTTTGGCACCCAGTGGCTGTTGCCACGCTTGCGTGCCTTTCAGCAACTGCACCCCGAGGTGACGGTGCACCTGACCAACCGCACACGCCCCTTCCTGTTCGCCGACACTCGCTTCGATGCCGCCATTTATTACGGCGACGCCGAATGGTCGGGCACCGAAGCCCATTTCCTGATGCATGAGCACCTGCTGCCGGTATGCAGCCCGGCGCTGCTGGGCGATGCCCCAGTCGACGCCGAACGCATCGCCAACTTGCCGCTGCTGCAGCAGACCACACGCCCCTATGCCTGGCGCCAGTGGTTCGCCGCCCAAGGCATGAATGTGGCCCGCGATATGACCGGCCCGCGACTTGAACTGTTTTCCATGCTGGCGCAGGCCGCTCAACATGAAATGGGCATCGCGCTGATCCCACCCTTCCTGATCCAGCGCGAACTGGAAGAGGGTAGCCTGGTGATCGCCCTCGACCGCACCGTGCCGAACAGTGACCGCGCCTATTACCTGATGGTGCCGGAACGCAAGTCCGAGTCTGCAGCGCTAAAAGCCTTTCGTGACTGGCTACTGGGCGAGGCGCACGCTTACCAGCAACGATGACCGACGCGCAGCCGTCGCCACCACCAACACCCAACAAACCCAAAAGAGCATATAGGGACTGGTAGCATGAAATTAGTCACGCTACATGACCGATTAGCGAAAAAGTACGCCAAAGCCACTACTTTCGGGCTATAGCACTATTTCGAACACCCTGTGCATTACCTTCCACACCCGCTACTAGTCGACCAGTGGTCATTCTCGCCGTGAATGCCTGAGCAACGTTCTAGGCTACGTCTTACCTGCCTTTCCCCAGAATCCACGCGGGCTGCGCGCAGTATAAAAATCCCTCATAGACCCATTACTTGTAGTAATCCATTTTTTTTACTCCATAACTTCTTGTAAGGGTCTGCGTTCGATTGCACAATCGCCGCGCTCGCCACCTCCGGCGGGTTATGTGCTGATCCCCAATCGCCGGCGCGCCAGCGCAGTGCCCCGGTTCACAAAAAAGATCACGCAGGAGATTAGAAGTGCACATCGGTGTTCCTCTCGAAACCCATGCCGGGGAGACGCGGGTTGCCGCGACGCCCGAGACCGTCAAGAAACTGGTCGGCCAAGGTCATCAGGTGACCGTCCAGGCCGGCGCGGGCATCAGCGCCAGCATTCCAGACAGCGCCTTTGAAGCCGCTGGAGCCACCATTGGCAACGAGTCGGCCGCGTTTGGCGCCGATCTGGTGCTGAAGGTGGTCGCGCCAACCGACGCCGAACTGGCTCATATGAAGAGCGGCGCCGTCCTGGTGGGCATGCTCAACCCGTTCTGCAATGACACCATCGCGCGCATGAATGCTCGCGGCGTCACTGCCTTCGCCCTGGAGGCCGCACCGCGCACCTCCCGCGCGCAAAGCCTGGACGTGCTGAGTTCGCAGGCCAACATCGCCGGCTACAAGGCCGTGATGCTCGCCGCCAACCACTATCCACGCTTTATGCCCATGTTGATGACCGCCGCCGGCACCGTTAAGGCCGCCCGTGTGCTGATTCTCGGCGCCGGTGTTGCCGGGCTGCAGGCCATCGCCACGGCCAAGCGCCTAGGCGCAGTGATCGAGGCCTCCGATGTGCGTCCGGCAGTGAAGGAGCAGATCGAATCGCTCGGCGCCAAGTTCGTCGACGTACCGTTCGAGACCGACGAGGAACGTGAGTGCGCGCAAGGTGTCGGCGGTTATGCCCGGCCGATGCCGCAGTCCTGGATGGAGCGCCAGGCCAAGGCGGTGCACGAGCGCGCCAAGCAGGCCGATATCGTCATCACCACTGCGCTGATTCCGGGCCGCAAGGCACCGACGCTGCTGCATGAAACCACCGTGCAGGAAATGAAGCCCGGTTCCGTGGTCATCGACCTGGCCGCTGCGCAAGGCGGCAACTGCCCGCTGACCGAGGCCGACAAGGTGGTGGTCAAGCACGGAGTGACCCTCGTCGGCCACACCAACCTGGCGGCACTGGTGCCGGCGGATGCTTCCGCGCTGTATGCACGCAACCTGCTGGACTTCCTCAAGCTCGTGATCGACAAGGAAGGCCAGTTCCAGCTCAACCTCGAAGACGACATCGTCGCGGCCTGCCTGATGTGCAATGCCGGCGAAGTCGTGCGCAAGAACGGCTAAGGAGTAGGGACATGGATCTGATTTCCGACGGCATCTACAACCTGATCATCTTCGTGCTGGCCATCTATGTCGGCTACCACGTGGTGTGGAACGTCACCCCGGCCCTGCACACCCCGCTGATGGCTGTGACCAACGCTATTTCCGCCATCGTGATCGTCGGCGCCATGCTGGCCGCCGCCCTCACCGTCACCCCGCTGGGCAAAACCATGGGCACCCTGGCCGTGGCGCTGGCTGCGGTGAACGTGTTCGGTGGCTTCCTGGTCACCCGACGCATGCTGGAAATGTTCAAGAAAAAAGCACCGAAAGCCCAGGTGGAGAAACACTGACCATGAGCATGAACCTGATCACTGTTCTCTACCTCGTCGCCTCGGTGTGCTTCATCCAGGCGCTCAAGGGCCTGTCGCACCCGACCACGTCGCGACGCGGCAACCTGTTCGGCATGATCGGCATGGCCATCGCCGTACTGACCACCGTCGGCCTGATCTACAAGCTCGGCAGTGAGCTGGCCGTACAAGGCCTGGGCTTCGTCATCGTCGGCCTGCTGGTCGGCGGCAGCGTTGGCACCCTCATGGCCAAGCGCGTCGAGATGACCAAGATGCCGGAGCTGGTCGCCTTCATGCACAGCATGATCGGCCTGGCCGCCGTGTTCATCGCCATTGCCGCCGTGGTCGAGCCGCAGTCACTGGGCATCGTCACCGCGCTGGGCGACGCCATCCCGGCCGGCAACCGCCTGGAGCTGTTCCTCGGCGCCGCCATCGGTGCCATCACCTTCTCCGGTTCGGTGATCGCCTTCGGCAAGCTGTCGGGCAAGTACAAGTTCCGCCTGTTCCAAGGCGCGCCCGTGGTGTTCAAGGGTCAGCACCTGGTCAATCTGGTGATCGGCCTGGCGATTCTCGGCCTGGGCCTGTACTACACCTTCACCGGCGACATTACCGCCTTCGCCATCCTGGTGGCGCTGGCGTTCGTCATCGGCGTGCTGATCATCATCCCCATCGGCGGTGCCGACATGCCGGTGGTGGTGTCAATGCTCAACAGCTACTCGGGCTGGGCGGCCGCCGGTATCGGCTTCTCGCTGAACAACTCGATGCTGATCGTCGCCGGTTCGCTGGTCGGCTCTTCTGGCGCCATCCTCTCGTACATCATGTGCAAGGCGATGAACCGCTCGTTCTTCAACGTCATCCTCGGTGGCTTCGGTGCCGATGCCGACGCCGGTGCCGCCGCAGGCAGCCAGGAACAGCGCAGCGTGAAGTCGGGATCAAGCGACGACGCCGCCTTCCTGCTGACCAACGCCGACACCGTGGTCATAGTGCCCGGTTACGGCCTGGCCGTGGCGCGTGCCCAGCATGCACTGATGGAACTGGCTGAGAAGCTGACCCACCGTGGCGTGACCGTGAAGTATGCGATCCATCCGGTCGCCGGGCGTATGCCTGGCCACATGAACGTACTGCTGGCCGAGGCCGAGGTGCCGTACGAACAGGTGTTCGAGATGGAGGACATCAACTCCGAGTTCGGTCAGACAGACGTGGTGCTGGTGCTGGGTGCCAACGACGTGGTCAACCCGGCGGCGAAGAATGATCCGAAGTCGCCGATCGCCGGCATGCCGATCCTCGAGGCTTACAAAGCCAAGACCGTGATCGTCAACAAGCGCTCGATGGCTAGCGGCTACGCCGGCCTGGATAACGAACTGTTCTACATGGACAAAACCATGATGGTCTTCGGCGATGCCAAGAAGGTCATCGAAGACATGGTCAAGGCCGTCGAATAAGCCCTGACCAGTCAGACAGGAAACCCGGCCATGTGCCGGGTTTCTCATTTCCGGCGCCAGGAAAAAGTTGATATTCAGATCAACAAGCACACCAGATCAATTGGAAACTGTACTGCTTGAAAGACCAGAATTAACGGGTTGCACCCAGTTGAAAATCTCGCAAATCAAGGTTGCACCCAGTCTTTTCACTTATGGCCAATACAGTTTCATCGATTCCTGACCGAACAGTTACAAAGCAACCTATCTAATAGCACAACAATTTCATCCAGCTGTGACTACTGGGCCCCGACTGCGCTCGGGATAATTTGCCCATCGATAGCACACATACCCCGCCACAAGCGGAAGGATGACCACCATGGAACGTACCCTCAGTTCCGCCCCGCTTCAAACTCACAGCGTTGCCAGCGACAAATCGGCCTGGCTGCTCCGCGTTATCGCTACCCTCAGCCTGTGGCAGCGCCGCATCGTCAGCCGTCGTCAACTGGCTCGACTGGATGCCCGCCTGCTCGCTGACGCTGGCATTAGCGAAAATCAGCGTTACGCCGAACTGCAGAAGCCGTTCTGGCGCTGACACCCTGCTTTGCTCCATCCCCAAGTTGGGATCTTCTGAGAGCTCCACCGTCTCTGCTGCGGTGGGGCTTTCGTTTTATCTGCAACAGTCATCGCCCGAGCGAGTAGTACAGTTGCCATAAAACCGCCACGGCCCCCGCACAATTCCAACCGGTTGTATCTGCTCGCCCACGAGCGCTTGCGAGAACATGAGCTTCCACCCTTGTCTCTCGACAGGAGAACGCCATGGACCGCACTCACGAACAATTCTCGCGCCCTGCACACAACAAGCCCCTGCACTGGCTCGGTTTCTACTCGACGCTGCGTCACTGGCAACGCAACAGCCGCACTCGTCGGCAGCTTGCCTTGCTCAATGAGCAACAACTGGCTGACGCCGGCATCAGCACAGCTCAGCGTGAGCAGGAACTGGCCAAGCCCTTCTGGCACTGAGCCAGCGATGGAGCTGGGAATGCCGTTGGGCTAAGCTGCGGATGCGGGTAGAACAGCGTCCCGCCCTACCGGAGTTACCCCATATGCACCTGAAGAAATCCCTGATTGCAGCGCTTCTTTCATTAGGGCTGGCTGGCACCGCCTGCGCCAGCAGCCTGGTCGCGACCACCGACACTCTGGGCGGCGCCCTGGCCGGCACCGTCGAGGTCACCTCGGACGCGACCAGCTCGTTGCGCGACATGAAACAGCTGCGCGCGGCCCGCGACGATGCCGCCAGCTTCGTCGCCAGCGACGGCGCGATTCGCAGCGTACGACTCGAAGCGGCCCTGGCGCACATTCGCCGTCATGACGCCGCGCTGGCGACAGCGGATGACCTGGCCCTGGCTCAGGCCATCCTCAGCCTGTAAAAACTTTGCACACGTCTATCGATAAGCTCGCTGCTGACCGACGCTGCATGGCCCCGTAAACTTCGCCTACTTGCCTGGTCGCGGGGAACCGCGCCGGCCTGTCCACGTCAAATCGTCCGTTCTGCAGTTCTCGGAGCTCCTTATCATGCGTCGTTCATTCGTCATCGCCGTCGCCGCCTGCGCCCTGTTCAGCGGTATCGCTCAGGCGCAAACCGTGGTCGCCACCAGCAACATCGTGGTGCGCGCCCTGGATCGCAGCATCAACTTTACCTCCGACACCACCACCTCGATTCGCGACATGAAAGCCGTGGTACAGGCCCGCGACGACGCCGCCAGCTTCGTCGCCAGCGCCGGTGAAATTCGCGGTGCACAATTGGAAGCTGCGCTGCAGAGCATTCGCCAGCAACTGCCCGAAGCGCAGAGCGCCAGCGACCTGCAACTGGCCGAAGCCATTCTCGCCCTGTGACCCACCTCACCGCCTGGTGCTGCGGCGCGCTGCTGGCGCTGGCCGCAGGCTTCGCCCAGGCGCAGTTGCGCCTGGCCCTGGACGACAGCGCCCTCGACGCTGAACAACGCCAGGCGAGCCAGGCCCTGCTGGACGAGGCAATGGCTGCCTTGCCGCCACGCTTCATCGAGCAACTGGACCGTGAAGTCAGGGTCAGCTGGCGTGCCGGACTGCCCTCGGAGGTCTACGGCCAGGTCGGGCGCTTCAGCGGTATTGAGCTCAACGCCGAACTCCTGCCGAAGCTGGTCGACGGCTCGGCGGCAGAAAATCGCACCGGTCGCCCGCACGGCACCCAGCGCCAGGAACTGCTGGCCACCCTGCTGCATGAACTGACCCACCTTTACGACCGCGCCCGCCTCTGGCCTGCGGCCGAGCGCCGCCACATCAGCCAATGCCGACAGCGCGTCAGCTCCATGGGCCCGGTTGGGCTGCCGGAGGATTGTCGTGGCCAGACCGAGCGCCGCTTCACCCTCAGCGACGACCCGCGCCTGCTCGATCTGGCTGGCTGGCAGCAACGGGTCGGCCAGCGAGGCGCGCGCGCTCTGGACAACGGCCAGGTCGCACGCAGCCCGGACAGCTACGAGCTGACCAATGCGCTGGAGTTCGTCGCGGTCAACCTCGAATACTTTCTGCTCGACCCCAGCTATGCATGCCGCCGCCCCTCGCTGGCGCGCTATTTCCGTGAGCACTTCGACTGGACACCGCCCAGCGAGAACTGCAGCAACGACTACCCCTACCTCAATGCCGGGCGCGACTTCGCCCTGCAGCCACTGGGGCGCCTCGATCCTGAGCGCGTGTATGAAGTCGACTACCTGCTCGCTGAAGCCAACGATGCCTGGATGAGCCGCTGGGGCCACAGCATGCTGCGCCTGGTGGTCTGCGCACCGGGCCGGCCACGTGGCCCGGACTGCCGCCTGGATCTCGACCACCACCTGGTGCTGTCCTACCGCGCCTTCGTCGGCGATGTGCAGCTGTCGAGCTGGGATGGCCTGACCGGCGTCTACCCCTCACGCCTGTTCGTGCTGCCGCTGGAGCAGGTGATTGATGAATACACCAAGGTCGAGCTACGCAGCCTGGCCTCGGTACCGCTGCGCCTGTCGCGCGACGAGGTCGAACAACTGGTGGTACGCGCCGCCGAACAGCACTGGAGCTATGACGGCGACTACTACTTCGTCTCCAACAACTGTGCGGTGGAAACCCTCAAGCTGCTACGCAGCGGTACCGGAAATCCGCGCCTGCATGCCCTCGACAGCATCCTGCCCAACGGCCTGCTGGAACTGATGGATGCCCGCGGGCTGGCCGACACCACAGTGCTCGACGACCCGCACGAGGCGCTGCGCCTGGGCTATCGCTTCGACTCGTTCCGCGAACGCTACCAGGCCATGTTCAAGGTGTTACGAGAACGCTTGCCAATCACTCAGGACAGCGTCGAAACCTGGCTGGAACAACCAGCCGAAACGCGGCGCGACTGGTTCACCCAGGCCGACCTGCGCGCCAGCGCCGCCCTGCTGCTACTGGAGCAGGCCGCGCTGCGCCGGCAACTGCTGCTGGCTCAGGACGAACTCAAGCGCCGCTACCTCACAGGCCGTGCTGCTGGAGACCCGAGTCTGAACAAGGCCGGTGCCGCGCTGGAACAGATCCTGGCCAACAGCGGCTTCCTCAGCCGCCCGGCCGAACTGCTCGAAGGTGGCTACGGCTTGCCGCAACAGCAGGAATGGGAGCGTCTCGAGGCCAGCAGCCGTGACCGCCAGCAGCAGTTGCGCCAGCTCAGCGACGAGCTCGACGGGGAAGTACGCAACCTGCTGCAGCCCGAGCGCCTGGCCGAACTGGAAGCCAACGAGGCCAATCTGGTGACGCTGGGCGAACACCTGCGCGCCCTGCACAAGGCCAGTGGTGGGCTCGAACTGCCCTAGATTCGCGAGCGGGTCTTCGGCTCAAGGCGCTAGGGAATGATTTCCTGATCTTCTTCCGGCAATTGCGGATCGACCCTCAACCACGGTAGCCGGCTGCCCACCCATATATGCCGATCCGCAGGAGCCTGTTCCGGCTCGTCCAAGGAGGCGACGGTTGCGTCCAGCGTGTGCGGGCTGAGCGACGTGAACAGCGCCAGATGTGCGCCGCAGTCCGCACAGAAATAACGCGTACAACTGGCCGACAACTTGAAAGCCTTCGGCGTGCCGCTTAACCAGTGAAACGTCTCACGGGGCACGGTGCCCCAGGTGGTGAGAATCCCGCCCGTGCTCCGCCGGCAGACCGAGCAGTGGCAATGAGCGATGTCCTCCAGCGGCGCATCGATCCGATAGCGCAGTGCACCACACTGGCAGCCGCCCTGATGTTCGACCTTCATCCCGCCTCCGCCTTGCATTGCCCCGCGCCGCTGACCAAGATAGGCGCTCACCACCACCGGGGGTTGCCGTGATAGACCTGTTGCTGGCCTTGTGGCCGCTGTTCGCCATGATAGTCGCCGGCTACTGGCTACGCCTGCGCGAGTTCCCCAGCGAAGCCTTCTGGCCCGGTGCCGAGCGCCTCAATTACTTCATTCTGTTCCCTGCCCTGCTGTTCTCCAGCCTGGCTCGCGCACCGTTGAACAACCCGGCGCTGCCGCGTCTGGCACTGGCGGTACTGCTCGGCCTGGGCATCGCCTGGCTGGCGCTGCTGCTGCTACGGCGCCTGCGCGGTTGGCCGGCAGGACGCTTTGGCGCCTTCACCCAGGGCATCCTGCGCTTCAACACCTACCTGGGCCTGGCGGCGGTGGGCAGCCTGTTCGGTCAGGAGGGGCTGACCCTCGCCGCACTGATGCTGGCCCTGATGGTACCGACGGTGAACGTGCTATCGGTCTGGTCACTGACTGCCGAGCGCGGTGTCAGCGCACGCAGCCTGCTGCTGCCGATCATCAAGAATCCGCTGATCCTCGCCTGCGTCGGCGGCGCGCTGTTCAACCTCACGGGCATCGGCTTGCCGGGCGGCACGGATCGCCTGCTCAGCCTGCTCGCCGCCGCCAGTCTGCCGCTGGGTTTGCTCTGCGTCGGCGCGGCACTCAAGCCGGAGCAGCTCAGCGGCGAGATTCCCGCATTGGGCTGGAACAGCGCCCTGCGCCTGCTGGCGATGCCACTGCTGGCCTGGGCCGTGGCCTCCGCGCTGGCCCTGCCGGCGATGGAAAGCGCAGTGCTGGTGCTGTTCTTTGCTCTGCCCACCGCCCCCACGGCCTATGTGCTGACTCGCCAACTTGGCGGCGACAGCCAGTTGATGGCCGGCATAATCACCCTGCAGACGTTGCTGGCAGCAGGAAGTCTGGTGGCGATCATGATGATGCTGGCGTGAACGGCTACTGCGCGTAACTCTCGATCAGCCGCTGATACTCTCCGCGTGCCTTGAGCGCCTCGAGCCCACGATTGAAGCGCTCGATCAACTCGGTAGCACGCGGATGCTGCCGCGAGACGATGAAGTGCAGCGTACTGCTCTGAAACGGCACCCGTGACCGGTGAAACTGCGCCAGATCAGCGCCAGCACTGTGCAAAGCACTGCCCCCCAGGTTACGGTCGGCAATGAACAGGTCGTCACGTTCGAGCAGCAGCAGCCGTGCGCATTCCTGCAGACCCAGTGGAGAATGACGGCGCAGCACACCCTGCTCGACCATTTGCTGGATCGCCGCCGGTGGCTGCCAGCCCAGCGGATAGCAGAGTCGCCGGCCGATCATGGCGGGCAGATCATCGAGCTCGATGTGATCACCGGCCCGGCTGAAGATGTATGGTTCGGCCACATAAATGGGCGCCGAGTAGAAAAACTCCGCCTCGCGCTCGGCAGAACGGATGTAGGGAAAGGTGGCGTCGTACTCAACGCGCTTGGCTTTCAGGTAACCGCGGTTCCAGGGCAGCCAGTCGAGTGTGATTGCCGCCCCCTGCTCGGCCAGCGCAGCCCGCACCACCTGGGTGAGCATGCCCTGACCAGGCCAATGCCTTGCCAGTGAACGGCGCATAGTCATCGCCCGTAGCCAGGTGCAGCACCTCCGCTCGCACCGATGTGCACAACAGCAGGCCAAGCAGAGCCGCCCCCCAGAATTCCACCATCAATCTCCAATAACTGGCGTGCATGCGCCTTACTAACCCTGATCATTGACTCTCGCTGTCGCAAGCCAGGCTGTCCAGTGCAACCCGGTTATAGAGCGACAATTCATCAGGTTCTCTTGATACGGAACAAGAGGCATTGCAAGACTACGACTATCCTTGCTGCACCACGAACCGACTGCGACACGCCGATGAACGATACCAGCGCCAACGACCAGCCCGATGTTTTCCCCTACCTGCAGCTGATGCATCAACATGCCGGCTCGGACCTGTTCTTCAGCGTCGGCGCGCCGCCGCACATGAAGGTCGAAGGGCATAGCCAGCCCGTCGGCCAGCGCATCATGAAGGCCGGTGAGGTGCAGCAGCTGGCCTATCAACTGATGACGCAGAAGCAGATCGCCGAGTTCGAACGCGACCTGGAGATGAACCTGGCCGTCAGCCTGCAGGGCGCCGGGCGTTATCGGGTCAACGTCTATTACCAGCGCGGCGAAGTGGCCATGGTGGTGCGCCTGATCAAGAGCGAGATCCCCAGCTTCGAGGCACTTGGCCTGCCCGGGCTGCTGGAGAAACTGGCCATGCAGGACCGCGGGCTGATCCTGGTCACCGGCGCGGCCGGCTCGGGCAAGTCCACCACCCTGGCGGCGATGCTGGATTTTCGCAACCGCCACAAGAGCGGGCATATCGTCTGCATCGAAGACCCCATCGAGTTCCTCCACAGCCACCAGCGCTCGATCATCGACCAGCGTGAAGTCGGCCTGGATACCCACAGCTTCGCTGATGCCCTGCGCAACGTGCTGCGTGAGGCGCCGGACGTGATCATGCTTGGCGAAATCCGCGACGCCGCCACCATGCAGCATGCCCTGCACTACGCCGAAACCGGCCACCTGTGCGTCGCCACGCTGCACGCCACCAGCAGCAGCCACGCCATCGAGCGGATCGCCCGCTTCTTCCCCGACGATGCACGCAAGCAGGTGCTGGCCGATGTGGCGCACAACCTGCTGGCGGTCATTGGCCAACGTCTGGTGCCGGGTATCGCCCAGAAGCGCGTGGCGGCCGTGGAGCTGATGCTCGGTACGCCCTATATCCGCGACCTGATCCAGCGCGACGAGCTGGAGGAGTTGCGCGAGGCCACGGCGCGAGCGGCCGAACAAGGTCTGCAGACCTTCGACCAGCACCTGTTCGCCCTGCTCGAAACCGGGCGAATCAGCCTGGCCGAAGCACTCAAGTTCGCCGACTCGCGCACCGACCTCAGCCTCAAGTTCAAACTCGAGCGCGGTTTCTCCGCCGACGACGCCGAGCTCAAGGTGCTGCGCGACGGCTGAGCAGCACCGACAGTCAGCGCCTTCAGTCGCCGCTGCTCACCCGCTCCGGCGCGGCCGGCTCCACCCCGCGCCAGGCATACCAGGCGAAGAACAGGGCCATCAGCAGGTAGCCGTGAACGAAGTCCGGCGCGGCATACCAGGCCAGTTTCGGTGCATGCATCAGGCCGACGAAGGCCATGCCCGCAGCGATCAGGGCAAACACCGTGGCCTGGCGGAACTGACGATCGATCACCGCCACGCACATGGCGCCGAGCAGGATGGCGCTGAACATGGCGCCCTGCCCCAGCGCGCCGATGGCGCTGGAAATGCCCTCGACCACCTCAGGCGCGCCCCGATTGAAGCGGGTCATCAGGTAGTTGGCGAAATACGGCAGCATCGCCAACGCCACTGCTGGGTAGTAACGGGCGTGGTTGCTGTTGAACGCGGTGGCGATCATCGACATGCCGACGAATACCAGGATCGGCGCCACCACCGACACCGGAATCAGCGCGGCGATAAAGGCGATCAGACCGAACATGGTCGCCAAGCCGTACACCGCGCCATTGAGCAGGCTGTAACCACGCCCGGCGCCCATCCACTTCGAACCCACGGTGGCGATGTACACGGTGGTCGGGAACACGCCGCCGAACAGCGCCCCGAGCGAGGTACCGAGCCCATCCACGGCCTGGCATTCGCGCACGCTGTAGCTGTCACCGGCGGCGCTCATGGCCTCGACGTTGTTCATGGTCTCGATGGCGTTGTACAGGGTGATCGGCAGGATCACCGTCATCAGCGCCAGCAGGCTGGTGAACAGCAGGCCCAGACCTTCGTACCAGGCCAGGTTGGGCAGTAGCGGGTAGAAACCCAGGTGGGTGAAGGCATCGCTGAACTTGCCGCCGTCAGCCGCGCCGATCAGGTAGGCCAGCGCGGTGCCGACGACGATGGCGAACAGCGAGGCAGGGAGGCGGAACGGCATGCTCACCCGCGCCACCAGGCCGACGATGGTGATGGCCAGCACCAGCAGGCCGATCACCGGAATTTCCAGAGTCTTGAACAGCATTTCCCCAGCGATGAAGGTCAGTGCCACCCCGGCCACCGCGCCGAGCATGGCCGCACGCGGCAGATGCCGCTGCACCCAGTTGCCGATGAGGCTGATGGCGGCCTCGATCAGTCCACTGATGAAGCACGCGGCCACCGCCACCTTCCAGGCCAGCTCGGCATCGCCGGTGAGGTTCTTCGCCGGCAGCAGCACGCCGAACAGGAAGACGAACATCACCGGCGTGCTGATGCCGTAGGAAAGCGCGGTGACGTCGGCGCGGTTCTCCTTGCGCGCCAGACGCGCGGCGCTCCAGGCGTAGTAGAAGTTACCGGCCATCACCGCCACCGCCGCCCCCGGCAGTACCTGACCGAACACGATTTCGGCGGGAAAGCCCATGCCCAGCATGCTGATGGCGATGATCACGAAGTTGGCGATGTTGTTCTGGAACAGGGCGAAGAACGCGTCGGTGTCTTCCTTCTTGTACCAGGGGTAATGCACGCGCGGCGTCGACATGCTGGCTGCGTCCTTGTTGTCTGAGTGGTCAGGGCGGCGAGTCTAGCAACCTGGCAGGCGAGCATAAACGCACAAGGCAGCCGAAGCTCAACGCCTGTCAGATAGGCTTCGCAAATCCCCTCTTGCGTAGGAGCCCCGCCCCGGGGCGAAGCTTTTGAGTCTGCGTCGCCCTGGTTCGCGGCGGGGCGCCGCGCCTACGCAAATGGGGGCATGATCAATAAACGAACAAGGCAGCTGAAGCTGCCTTGTCGTCAGTGCCAAACCAGCTATACGGTCTGCGCCAGCTTGCGACGGCGCTGCAGCAACACCACGAGACCGAACAGCAGGAAGCCCGGAATCCACATCAACTCCTTCATCCAGCGGTCGGTCGGTGCCCGCACGCTGAGGATCTGCTGGTCGAACTCCAGACCGGCATCGGCGGCCAGGCTGCCGAAGGTGACGTTGTCCACCAGCACCTTGTCACCCTCTTCGTAGAGGGCCAGGCCGAGCTTCTGCAAACGCTCCTCTCCGCTGGCACCATCAGGCACCGGCAGCAGCACGGTAAACTCGCGCGGATCGCCCACGGCGTTCTCGCCGAGAATACGTAGACGCAGCGAGCTGCCGTCCTCGACCCCATCGAGCGCTTGCGCCAGCTCGGCCGGCGGCACCTCCTGGTAGGGGTCGTGCAACATGTCCATCCAGAAGCCGGGGCGGAACAGAGTGAAGGCCACCAGCAACAGCAGCAGGCTTTCGTACCAGCGGCTGCGCACCAGGAAGAAGCCCTGGGTGCCGGCGGCGAAGATCAGCATGGCGATGGTCGCCACGATGAAGATGATCACGCCGTGCCAGAAGTCGACGTCGATCAACAGCAGGTCGGTGTTGAAGATGAACAGGAACGGCAGCGCAGCGGTGCGCAAACTATAGAAGAACGCCACGATACCGGTCTTAATCGGATCGCCCTTGGACACAGCAGCCGCGGCGAACGAGGCCAACCCCACCGGCGGAGTCACGTCGGCCATGATGCCGAAGTAGAAGACGAACAGGTGCACCGCGATCAGCGGCACGATCAAGCCGTTCTGCTGCCCCAGCGCCACCACCACCGGCGCCAGCAGGCTGGACACCACGATGTAGTTGGCGGTGGTCGGCAGGCCCATGCCGAGGATCAGGCTGAACACTGCCACCAGGATCAGCATCAGCAGCAGGTTGCCCATCGACAGCAGTTCGACCAGATCCGCCAGCACCAGACCGACGCCGGTCTGCGACACCGCACCGACGATGATGCCGGCCGCCGCCGTGGCGATACCGATGCCGATCATGTTGCGCGCACCGGCGATCAGGCCTTCACGCAGGTCGATCACGCCATCGATGAAACGGCCATGGTCATGGCTGCCATCGCGACGCATCCAGCTCAGCAGCGGGCGCTGGGTGAGCAGGATAATGATCAGCATCACGCTGCCCCAGAAGGCCGACAGGCCGGGGGACAGGCGCTCGATCATCAGGCACCAGACCAGCACCACCACCGGCAGCAGGAAGTGCAGGCCCGAGAGCAGCACGGCGCGGGTCTGCGGCAGTTCTTCCAGCGGCGCGTTGGGGTCTTCCGGCGGCAGTACCGGCACGCTGGCGGCGACTTTCAGCAGCGCCAGGTAGACCACCGCGAGCAGAACACCGATGACCGGCAAGGCATATTCGCCAAGTGCCGGCTTGAGCCAGCCGAGGCCGTAGTAAACCGCCAGCGACAGACCACTGATCAGCGCCGCACCGAAGGCGAAGCCGGTCAGGCGGCGCAGCCAGGGCTTGGGCTGGGCGCTGCCGATAGGCTGCAGGCCGAGTTTGAGCGCCTCGAGGTGAACGATATAGAGCAGCGCGATATAGGAAATCGCTGCAGGTAGGAAGGCATGCTTGATGATCTCCACATACGGCATGCCGATGTACTCGACCATCAGGAAGGCTGCAGCCCCCATCACCGGCGGCATGATCTGGCCGTTGACCGAGGAGGCCACCTCCACCGCACCAGCCTTCTCCGAAGAGAAGCCGGTGCGTTTCATCATCGGAATGGTGAAGGTACCGGTGGTCACCACGTTGGCGATCGACGAGCCGGAAATCATCCCGGTCAGGCCCGACGCCAGCACCGCCGCCTTGGCCGGGCCACCACGGAAGTGGCCGAGCAGGCTGAACGCCAGTTGGATGAAGTAATGCCCGGCACCGGCGCGCTCGAGCAACGCGCCGAACAACACGAAGAGGAACACGAAGCTGGTGGACACCCCCAGGGCGATGCCGAATACGCCTTCGGTGGTGATCCACTGGTGGTTGGCCAGGGCATTGAAGCTGACCCCGCGATGCGCCAGCAGGCCCGGCATATAAGGGCCTGCCAGGCTGTAGAGAAGAAACACCAGGGCGATGATCGCCAGAGGTGGGCCAAGCGCACGGCGCGTGGCCTCCAGCAACAGGGGAATACCGATGCAGGCGGTGACCAGGTCACCCGTGGTCAGGCTGCCAGGGCGCAGGGCCAACTGCTGATAGAAGATGAACAGGTAGGCGGCACTGGCCGCGGCGACCAGGCCCAGAGCGATATCCAGCAGCGGCACACGATCACGCGGTGAGCGCTTGAACGCCGGATAGGCGAGAAACGCCAGCAGCAGGGCAAAGGCCAGGTGAATGGCGCGGGTCTGGGTATCGTTGAACACACCCACGCCGAAAATGAATGGCAGCGGCGAAGCGATCCACAGCTGGAACAGCGACCAGAGCAGCGCCAGGCCAGTAATCACCTGGGCCATCAGACCGACGGGCGAACGCGCGCCGACGTCCTGGGCAATCAGTTCTTCGGTGGACAGTTGCTTGTCATGCATGGGGCGAACCTGCATTTGAGTAAACGAAAACGGCAAAACCCGCAGGCCGCAGCCTACGGGTTTGCTTAACACTAGAGGCGAATCGGGCAATGCGCTCGCTGCGCATCACCCATAAGCCCTGCGGCGGGATCGACAGGGCCGAAGGCTTACAGCCAGCCGCGTTCCTTATAGTAACGCTCGGCGCCCTCATGCAGCGGGGCAGTCAGACCGGCCTTGATCATGTCGGCTTCCTTCAGGTCAGCGAAGGCCGGGTGCAGACGCTTGAAGCGGTCGATATTCTCGAATACCGACTTGACCAGTTGGTAGACCACTTCCGGATCCGCCTGGGCGCTGGTGGACAGCACGGCCTTGCCACCGATGGACGGCGTCGGCTGATCGTTGCCCTTGTACAGGCCACCCGGGATATCTGCCTTGGTGTAGTAGGTCTTCTCGGCCAGCAGCTTGTCGATCTCGGCGCCGGTCACCGGCACCAGCACGGCGTCAGTGGTGGTGGTGGCTTCCTGGATCGCGCCATTGGGGTGACCGACGAAGTAGGTCATGGCATCGATGTTGTTGTCGCCCAGCGCGCTGGCCTGCTCGGCCGGCTTCAGCTCGGCAGCCAGGGCGAAGGCGGAACGATCCCAGCCTTTGACGGCCATGATCTCTTCCAGGGTGTCACGCTGGCCGGAACCCGGGTTGCCGATATTGACGCGCTTGCCCTTGAGGTCATCGAAGCTTTTGATGTTGGCATCGCGACGAGCGAGGATGGTGAACACTTCGCTCTGCAGCGAGAACACCGCGCGCAGATCGCTCATTGCACCTTCAGCGGCGAACGGTGCAGCGCCATTCAGCGCCTTGTACTGGTGGTCGGACTGCATGATGCCGAAGTTGAATTCGCCACTGCGAATGCCGTTCACATTGGCCACGCCGCCGCCACTGGCCGGGGCGTTGCACTTGATGCCGTGCTCAGCCGAGCCACGGTTGAGGAAGCGGCAGATGGACTGACCAGCCACGTAATACACGCCGGTCTGACCGCCGGTACCGATGGTGACGAACTTATCTTCGGCCTGTGCTGTGCCACTCAGGGCAGTCCCCGCAAGCGCGGCAGACAGGACCCATGCCAAGGATTTGCCTTTCATGGGATATCTCCTTTCTCTGTTATTGTGAGCGAACGCGCCTTGTGAGCGGCGTCAGGGAGGGAAGTCTAACCGCTTGCGACGAATATGTACGCCTTGTTGACCAACCGGTCGTATCTCATTGTGTTGGAGCACAGGCTATCGTCCAACCCCGGCATTGGGCAGAATCGGCCAATGTCGAACGCCCTTCATGAATCATCGCAGGCCTCGGTCAGCGCCAGTCTGACCCAGGCTGTGCTGCACGCAGCCAGTCGCCTCGGCCTCGACCGTCAGGCGCTGCTCAGCGTCTGTAACCTGACTGACCAGCAACTGGCTGACCCCGACGCGCGCATTCCCTTCAGCGTCCAGCAGACCCTCTGGCACGAGCTGGACTCACGCCTGCAGCACCCGGAACCCGGCCTGCTGCTCGGGCGCAACCTCACCCTCGGCCCATTCAGCGTGCTCAGCTATCTGCTGCAGAGCAGTGCCACCCTGGGCGATGCGCTGAACGCCGCACTACGCTATCAGCGCCTCGGTGGCGAGGGCGGCGAACGGCATATCGAGACGCGCGACGACAGCCTGGACTGACGCAGGTCAATATCCTCGGGCCGCACGGTCACTAGCATTAATGGCCACTCGCCAC
Source organism: Ectopseudomonas oleovorans (assembly GCF_003052605.1). Taxonomy (GTDB): domain Bacteria; phylum Pseudomonadota; class Gammaproteobacteria; order Pseudomonadales; family Pseudomonadaceae; genus Aquipseudomonas; species Aquipseudomonas oleovorans_A. The sequence goes on from NZ_QASO01000130.1 coordinate 20,656, forward strand.
ATAGCGGCCATCGCCATGCCCCAGACGCATCTGCTGCTCAGCCTGCCGGACCCCGAGTCGTACCAACGGGTCACCCAACTGTTGCGCCGCCAGGCGCCGCACTGCCGGATCGTCGACACGCCGCAGGACTGCAGCCAGCGCGCGCTGTGCCGCTGGCTGCAACCCTTGCCCAGCGACAGCCTGGGGCACGTGCAGGCCAGCCTGGACGAAGCCGTGGCCGTCCTCGAGAACAGTCGCCATGCCTTCAAGTCCACCCAGCTGGCCGCCCTGCGCAAGCGCCTGAGCCGCCTGCTGGAGGAGTTGTCCGAGCCCGACAATTAAGGTAGAACCTAGCCGCAGTAGGTTCCGCTCCCCGAGCGGAGACCGGCTTTGCCGGGCAGGACACAGGACCTGCAAGACAGAGCGCCGTAGGCCGCCATCTTCGAACGAGGGCGACCTACGGCGCTTTTTTTTTGCGCCGAAGAAACGCAGGAGGCTGACATGGGTAACGAACAGGAATTCCTAGAACTGCTCCAACACATCGCCCCGGATCCCGAGGAACTGCTCCAGCGCCTGCGCTTTCTCGACTGGGGCCAGGCCGACAATGAGCGCCTGGCGCGCCACACCCAGCGCGTGGAACCCATCACCCAGGCCTTTATCGACGAACTCTACGAACGGCTCGCCGACTATCCCGCCCCAGCGGCCATCCTCGGCAACCCTGCCACCACGGCGCGCCTCAAGCACAGCCAGGCCGACTACTACCGACGCCTGTGGCAGGGCCGCCCGGACCAGGACTACGTGCTCGAACGTCTGCGCATCGGTTGGGTGCACCAGTGTGTCGGCGTCGACCTCAAATGGTACCTGGGCGCCTACCGCCTGTACCTGGACCGAGTGCTCGGCGAACTGCTCGGCGCCTCGCCGGCCGCCGACTGCTTCGCCAGCCTGGTCAAGAAGGTCTTCCTCGATATCAACCTGGCCCTGGAAAGCTATGGAGCGGCCCAGCGCAAGGCCCTGCAGGACAGCGAGGCGCGCTACGCGCGGGCCATGCGCGGGGCCAACGACGGCCTGTGGGAATGGCAGCTGGAACAGGACCAGCTGTACCTCTCCGAACGCTGGACGAGCATGCTCGGCCTCGATCGCGACAGCCTGGCGCCCACCAGCCAGAGCTGGTTCGGCCGCGTGCATGGCGACGACCTGCCCGGCCTGCGCCAGGCCATCGACAATCACCTGCGCGGCCTGTCGCCCTTCCTGCACCACGAGTACCGCATTCGCCGCCGCGACGGCAGCTACCTCTGGGTGCTGGTGCGCGGCGTCGCCGAAACCTGCAGCAGCGGCCTGCGCCGCATGGCCGGCTCGCAGAGCGACATCAGCCAGCGCCGCGCCGCCGAGGAGCAACTGCACCATGCCGCGCGCCACGATCCGCTCACCGGCCTGGCCAACCGCGCCCGCCTCAGCGAGCTGCTGCAACAGGCCGTGCAGCGCCACCAGCGCCCCGGGGCGCGCGAGGCCGCCCTGCTGTTCATCGACCTAGACCGCTTCAAGCTGATCAACGACAGCCTCGGCCATCAGGTCGGCGACCGAGTGCTGGTGGAGGTCGCCGAACGCTTCGCCCACTGCCTGCGTCCCGGCGACCACCTGGCCCGCTTCGGCGGCGACGAGTTCGTCGCCCTGCTCGATGACCTGGCCTGCATGGGCGACGCCGAGCGGGTCGCCCAGCGCATGCTGGACAGCCTGCACCCGCCGCTGCAGCTGCAGGAGCAGACCCTGGCGGTCAGCGCCAGCATCGGCATCGCCGCGCTACAAGAACGCGACCAGACGCTCGACCCGCTGCAGGCCGCCGACCTGGCCCTGTACCGTGCCAAGAGCGCGGGCAAGGCGCAGTTCGCCCGCTACTGCGCCGAGTTGCAACAGCAGGCGCAGCGCCAGCTGGAACTGCAGAACGCCCTGGCCCAGGCGCTGGTTCGCGACGAACTGCGCCTGGTCTACCAGCCGATCTGCGAGCTCGATCAGGGCCAGGTGGGCCTGATGGGCGTGGAGGCCCTGTTGCGCTGGCGACACGACGGACGCGAGGTGTCACCGCTGGAGTTCATTCCCTGTCTGGAGGAATCCGGCGAGATTCTCGCCGTCGGCGACTGGGTGTTGCGTCAGGCCTGCAGTCAGGTGCGCGCCTGGCAATTGGCCGGGCAGACACAGCTGCGCTGCTCGGTCAACCTGTCCAGCCGCCAGCTGCAGCAAGGCGATTTCGCCGCCCGGGTCGCCGACGTGCTGCGCGAAACCGGCCTGGGGCCGGCGAGCCTGGTGTTGGAGATCACCGAAAGCCAGCTGATGCATGACAGCGCGCAGAACCTCGCCTGCCTGCGCGAACTGGCCAGCTTCGGCGTGCAACTGGCCCTCGACGACTTCGGCACCGGCTACTCCTCACTGGGCTACCTCAAGCGCTTCCCCCTGCACATCATCAAGGTGGACAAGAGCTTCATCGCCGGCACCCCGCAGGACGCCGAGGCGCTGGCCATCAGCCGGGCGATCATCGGCCTCGGCGATAGCCTGGGGCTGACCGTGGTGGCCGAGGGCGTCGAACAGGTGCAGCAGCTCGAGTTCCTCGCCCGGGAAGGTTGCCGCTACGCCCAGGGCTACTGGTTCAGTCCACCACGCGCACCACAAGAACTGCAGCGCCTGCTCAGTGGCGAGGACCGCTTCGACGGCCTCTGCTGCCCACTAGACAGCCAGACCGAGGCCCGGGAGGTACAGCCATGAAGCTCAACCTGCCCGTCAGCGGACGCCAGGTGCCGGTGCAGGCGCAGACCAACATCCTCTCCACCACCGACCTCAAGGGCGCGCTGACCTACGTCAACCCGGAGTTCATCGACATCAGCGGCTTCGCCGAGGACGAACTGATCGGCCGCAATCACAACCTGGTGCGCCACCCGGACATGCCGCCGGCCGCCTTCGCCCACCTGTGGCAGACCCTGAAGGCGGGGCGCTCGTGGATGGGGCTGGTGAAGAACCGCTGCAAGAACGGCGACCATTACTGGGTCAGCGCTTACGTCACGCCCATGCGCCAGGACGGGCGCATCGTCGAATACCAGTCGGTGCGCACCGCCGCCAGCGAGGCGCAGATCGCCGCCGCCGAGGCGCTCTATGCCGAGCTGCGCGCCGGCCGCACACCGCGGGCACTGCGCCGGCCACGCCTGAGCCTGAGTCTGCGCCTGGTGCTCAGCGCCATCGTCCTGCCGCCAGCGGCCGCGCTACTGCTGAGCGCCAGCCTGGGTCTGCCGCCGTTGCCACTGCTGGCGGGTGCCGGTGCGCTTGGCCTGCTGCTAGGGCTGATCAACCATCTGGCCCTGCGTCCGCTGGAGCGCCTGGCGACCCAGGCTCGCCAGCAGGCCGACAACCCGCTCAGCCAGTGGCTATACACCGGTCGCCGCGACGCCTTCGGCACCATCGCCTTCGCCCTGCACAGCCTGCAGGCCGAAGCCGGCGCCGTGGTCGGGCGTATCGCCGACTCGGCGCGCCAGCTCAGCGGCGAGGCTGGGCAACTGGCCAACGCGGTAGAACATCACAACAGCGCCACCCTGCAACAACGCCAGGAGACCGAGCAGGTCGCCAGCGCCATGGGGCAGATGGCGGTCAGTGTCCAGGAGGTGGCGCGCAACGCTCAACTCAGCGCCAGCGCGGCCAGCGCCGCCGACCAGGAAAGCAGCGACGGCCGCCAGTTGGTTGAAAGCACCCGGCAACATATCGCCGCCCTGGCCGAAGAGCTGCAGGCCGGCCACGTTCTGGTGCAACAGCTGGCCGACAGCAGCCGCGATATCGGCCGGGTGCTCACAGTGATCGGCGACATCGCCGAGCGCACCAACCTGCTGGCGCTCAATGCCGCCATCGAAGCCGCGCGCGCCGGCGAAGCGGGCCGCGGCTTCGCCGTGGTAGCCGATGAGGTGCGCACCCTGGCCCAGCGCACCCAGGCCTCGACCGGCGAGATCGATGCCCTGATCGCCGGTCTGCAGGGCACGGTGGCCAGCAGCGTGGCGGCCATGGACGACAGCCAGCGGCGCGCCCAGGCCATCGCCGCCCAGGCGCACCAGGCGGCCCAGGCGCTGACCGGCATCGCCGAGCGCGTCAGCCAGATCAGCGAGATGAACATCCAGATCGCCAGCGCGGTGGAACAGCAGAGCGCCGTCGGCGACGACATCCAGCGTAACCTGCAGGGCATCCGCCAGGCCTGCGAGGGCACCGCCGAAGCCAGCGCCCGCAGCCACTGCAGCGCCGAGCAGTTGGCCGGCCTGGCCGGGCGCCTGCAATTGCTGGCGGAGCAGTTCTGGAGCCAGCGCCAGAGCCGACCGGGGTGAACACCTACACGGCCATCTGCGCGCGCAAGTGTCAGCGCATCACCCACGTCGATGATGACTATGCCTGTGCCTGGCGTGCGCTACCTGAACCCGAGGGGTTAGAGTGACCGGCCATGCAACGAGGAGAATTCCCCAATGAGCCGACTGGCCTCCATCAAACTCTCCACCCTCGACCTGGCGCCGATTCGCGACGATGGCGATGCCGCTCAGGCCCTGCACAATTCGCTGGCGCTGGCCCGACATGTCGAGAGCCTCGGCTTCGAGAGATTCTGGGTGGCCGAGCACCACAACATGGACGGCATCGCCAGCTCCGCCACCTCCGTGCTGATTGGCTATCTGGCCGCCGGCACCTCGAAAATCCGCCTGGGCGCTGGCGGCGTGATGCTGCCCAACCATGCGCCGCTGGTGATTGCCGAACAGTTCGGCACCCTCGCCACGCTCTATCCCGGTCGTATCGATCTGGGCCTGGGCCGCGCGCCCGGCGCCGATCAGTACACCGCCCATGCCCTGCGCCGCAGCCGCGATGGCAGCGCCGACGACTTCCCCAATGATGTCGAAGAACTGCAGGCCTACCTCGGCCCGCGCCAGGAAGGCCAGCGGGTGATCGCCATGCCCGGGGCGGGGACCAATGTGCCGATCTGGCTGCTCGGTTCCAGCCTGTTCAGCGCCCAGCTGGCCGGCATGAAAGGTTTGCCTTATGCGTTCGCCTCGCACTTCGCACCGCGCTACATGCACGAGGCGATCCGCATCTACCGCAACCACTTCCGCCCCTCGGCGGTGCTGGACAAGCCTTATGTGATGCTTGGCGTACCGCTGCTGGCAGCCGACAGCGACGAGCAGGCGCAATACCTGGCCACCTCCGCGTTCCAACGCATCCTTGCGTTGATCCGCGGCCAGAGCCTGGTGCAGCGCAAGCCCGTACCGAGCATGGACGGCCTGTGGCTGCCGCACGAGCGTCAGGCCGTGGGCGAGTTCTTCGGCCTGGCCGCCATCGGCGGGCCGCAGACCGTGCGCCAACGCCTGGAACAGTTGCTGGAGCAAACCGAAGCGGACGAACTGATCTTCACCTGCGACATGTACGACTTCGCCGACCGCCTGCACGCCTTCGACATCCTCGCCGAGCTGCAACACGGCTAAGTGCGAACTTGTACGCGTGACTGCCCTCTGAATCAGAACAGGCCGCCAGATCGGTGGCCCCGTTCATACGGTGGAAGCAGCCAAGACCGGCTGCCCGGTATCCAAGGTACTGAACGCCACGATCACCCTGGAAGGCACACTCGAAGCCTGACCTTGCACCCGCGGCGCACCCATTGATCAGCGGGGTGCGCCGTGCGGATCAGCCCTGGCCTAGGGTCTGTTGCCGTTTCGACGCGAGCCGTGCGCGAAACGGCAACAGACCCTAGATGGCCGTCCCGCAACGCAGCACCTCGCCACGCGCCAACACGTTGCGTTGCTCGTCATATAGCCAGGCCTGCGCCTTCATCAGTTGCTGGCGCGCCTCGATGCGATAACGCTGTCCCGCCGCGAAGTCGTCATAACGCAGACGAATCTCGCAGGTCATGCGCAACGGCTCGCTCATCATGCCCAGCCCCCCGCCGCCGCGCACCTCGAACTGAAAGCGCGTTTGCAGCTCGTGCCGGCCGGGCGTCACCTGAAAGTAGCGGCCATCCGGCCAGCGCTTGCCGTCCAGGCGGTCGGCCATCAGCAAGGTATCGGCGCTGGAATACAACTCGACCCAGGCCTGCTGCGGGTCGGGCTTGGGCAGCGGTGAAGCACAGGCCCCGAGCATCATCAGGGCGGGAGCGAGAAACAGGGCGCGCATGGCGACTTCCTCGGTAGGGTTCAGACACCAGCCTACATCGGGAGGCTTGCAAAACCGAGGCGAAACGAGCGTATTCACGCACACAGGGCTGGAGACAAGCAACGCGATCAGCTAGCGTGACGGCATGCCCAACGCCTCTTCTAAAGACCTGCTGCGCCGCTGCGCGGTTCCCCTGCTTGCCCTGCTGCTGGGCGGCTGCTCGACCCTCGACTATTACGCCCATCTCGGTCAGGGCCAATGGCAGCTGTTGCAGGCACGCCAGCCAGTCGAATGCCTGCTCGACGACTCGGCCACCGACCCCGATCTGGCCAAGCGCCTGACGCTGAGCCAGCAGGCGCGGGACTTCGCCAGCGCCAGCCTGCAGCTGCCAGAGAACCGCAGCTATCGCCTCTACGCCGACCTGGAGCGCCCCTTCGTGGTGTGGAATGTGTTCGCCACTCCAGAGTTCTCCCTCGACCCCGAGCTGCATTGTTTCCCCATCGCCGGCTGCGTCGCCTACCGCGGCTACTACCAGCAGGGCCGAGCCCGCGGTGCTGCCGCGCTGCTGCGCCAGCAGGGCCTGGACACCTACATCGGCGGTGTCGAGGCCTATTCCACCCTGGGCTGGTTCGATGACCCGCTGCTCAACACCATGCTGCGCTGGAGCGACGAGCGTTTCATCGCGGTGATCTTCCACGAGCTGGCGCACCAGCAGTACTACCTGCCCGGCGATACCGCCTTCAACGAGTCCTTCGCCACCTTCGTCGAACGCGAGGGGCTGCGTCAGTGGCACGCGGCCCGTGGTGAAACGCCGCCGGCCAGCGACGAGCGCCAGCGCCAGCAGTTCATCGAACTGGTGCTGGCCAGCCGCGAGCGCCTGCAGCAGCTCTACGTCAGCGACCTGCCGGAGTCAGACATGCGCATCGCCAAACAGGACGAGTTCGAGCGCCTGCGTCGCGACTACCGCGCCTTGCGCCAACGCGAATGGGGCGGCCAGGGGCGTTATGACGCCTGGATCGAAAGCCCGCTAAACAACGCCAAGCTGCTGCCCTTCGGCCTCTACGACCAATGGGTGCCGGCTTTCGCGGCACTGTTCACGCGCGAGGGCCGGGATTGGCGCGCGTTCTACGCCGCCGTGGCCGCGCTCGGTCGGCTGCCGGAAGCGGATCGTCGGGCCGCGCTGGAAAGCCTGAGGCAAACCAACTAGAACTGCGGGGCAGATTGCCAGTCCAGCCTACTCAGGTTTCGCCCAACACCGGAGGTACAAGCGATGCAACGACTGATTCCCGCCCTGGCCCTGATGCTTCTTGCTGGCGGCGCGCTGGCCGCGCCCAAGCCCTGCGAAGAACTCAAGCAGGAAATCGAAGTGAAGATTCAGGCCAACAACGTGCCCAGCTACACCCTGGAGATCGTGCCCAACGGCGAAGTTCAGGATCAGAGCATGGTCGTCGGCAGCTGCGACGGCGGCACCAAGAAGATCGTCTATCAGCGCAACGGCTGATACACCCCCTGTAGGAGCGAGCTTGCTCATGAAGCTTTCGATTTCATTCGCGAGCAGAGCTCGCTCCTACAGTTTTCAGCAGATGAAGGCCCGGCGCATTTCCTCCAGCGTCTCGAAATGAAAGTCCGGCGTCTCGCCGAGCAATTCCTCACGACTACCGAAGCCGTAACCGACCGCCACCGCCTGCAAGCCATTGCTGCGTGCGCCGATCAGGTCATGCTTGCGGTCGCCGATCATCAGCGCCGAGCCGGGCGCCAGTCGTTCCGACTCCAACAGATGCGCCAGCAGCTCCACCTTGTTGGTGCGGGTGCCATCCAGCTCACTGCCATAGATGCGCGTGAAGTAGCGGTCGAAGCCGAAGTGCCGGGCGATTTCCTCGGCGAACACCGTCGGTTTGCTGGTCGCGATATACAGCGTTCGGCCCTGCGCCACCAGCGCCTCGAGCAGAGTTTCCACGCCGTCGAATACACGATTTTCGTACAGCCCGGTCACCCGGAAGCGCTCGCGGTAGTAATTGACCGCCTGCCAGCCGGTGGCCTCATCCAGCGCGTAGGTGGCCATGAAGCACTGCAACAAGGGCGGGCCGATGAAATGCTCCAGCGCGGCCAGGTCCGGCTCGTCGATACCCAGCTTGGCCAACGCGTACTGCACCGAACGGGTGATGCCCTCACGCGGGTCGGTCAGGGTGCCGTCGAGGTCGAAGAGAATGGTGGAGTGATGCATGGCGGGCGCCTATTCGCAATCGGAACGGCCGCGAAGGATACCCGCCTTCAGCGCCCACTTCACGCTCAGGCATGCACCCGATAACCCCAGCGCAGCCCCAGCCGAGTGAACGGCCAGAGCAGCGCCAGCTGCAGCAAAGCGAACAGCCCCAGCAACACGAGGCTACCCGCGAAACCGAACCAAAGCGCTGCCAGCACCAGGATCATGCCCAGCATCCCGCTGCAGAACCACAAGGCAAAGGTAATCAGACAGGCCAGCGCCAGCCGACCACCCTTGAACCCCAGCATCTGCGACGGCAACACCGAACGTGCGGCGAAGAAGGCGACCAGCAGGGACAAGCCGGCGCTGACCAGCCCGCTCAACCCCGCCCAGCCGTCGAGCACCTCATTTGCCATACCGCCCATCGACAGGCGTGTCACCAGTGCATTCAACTGTAGGTTGACCACCACCATGCCCAACGCAAAACACCAGGCCAGCGTGGTCGCCGACACCGGCAAGGCAGCCTCTGCCGGCCTGGCCTGGTGGCGAAACAGATGCAGCACCAGCCACAACGTCAACAACGCCTCGACGGTAAAACGCAACAGACCGACCAGCCACCACAACCCAACACTGAGCAGGCCGCCAGCGCCGTAATGATCGAAATGCTCGTAAAGCCCCATGTGCAGGTAGCTCAGGGCATACCCCAGCGCCCAGGACACCAGGAACCAGGCCACGCCATAGGCCAGCATAAGCGACGCGGATTGCGGGTAGTCCGCCAGGCCGTTGCGCTCCAGATAGACCAACGTCAACCAGTAAGCGGCCAACGCCGACAGCAGCAGGTGACTCAGCCAGAACGACACCGATTGACGCAACAAACTGACGTAGTCGACCTCATCGATCCGACCCCAGGTAATCAATGTGATGACAATGCCGATCACCCCGACCGCCAAGGCAACCCAAGCCACGTGGCGCGGCAATGCCGGCCACTCGCCCGGACTGGAATTCACTGCCGCAGCCGGCAAAGGTTCGAAGGGATTGGCTTGGCTCATGAGGTACTCCCTGTCGAGGTCTGAATCCATCGAAACGCGAGAGTACCGCCCCTCCCAGCAGGGCAATAGCTCGAGATGGCAGAACTGTGCGGTATGGCCAGACAACGGTCAGCACCTACAAGGCATGCCCATACCCATTTTTCTACGACGGACAAATCGTCTTTTAAAAATCAATGAGTTGCCGGATGACGAGAAAAAATGGTCAACCACCACCGAATCCCGCCATACCTTGAGCGATGCAAGTTTGCCGGCTATCGTGCCTACCTCACTGCCGAATAGGCAGCTCAGAAATCGGCCAGTTGCGCCTGCAGCTCGCGCTGGCGCCTCACTGCCGAATAGGCAGCTCAGAAAATCAAAACCACAAGTAGCCCAACGGCGAAAAGCCTCACTGCCGAATAGGCAGCTCAGAAATGGGACACCAAAAGCAGCGTCTACGGACGTGGCCTCACTGCCGAATAGGCAGCTCAGAAAATGCCTGGCTCTGGAACCAGGCCGGATCGACGCCTCACTGCCGAATAGGCAGCTCAGAAAACGTCCCACGCTTTCATCACCAGCTGGGTTTTCCTTCACTGCCGAGTAGGCAGCTCAGAAATGGTCGAATCCGCCCAGCTCTACGCCCCGCCCCTTCACTGCCGAGTAGGCAGCTCAGAAATTCATGTGCGCGGCGCGTGGCTTGATCTTCTCCTTCACTGCCGAGTAGGCAGCTCAGAAAAAACGATCCTGGCTGTCCTGAAGGCTGGTCTTCTTCACTGCCGAGTAGGCAGCTCAGAAATGCACGCAGAGGCCGAGTCGCTGCGGACTGAGCTTCACTGCCGTATAGGCAGCCCGCCACTTGGCAGCCACAAGCAAAAGGGCTTAACTGCCAGCATTGTTTCAGGAGCCCCTCATGGACGACATCAGCCCCTCCGACCTCAAGACCATCCTCCATTCCAAACGCGCCAACCTCTACTACCTGCAGCACTGCCGGGTGCTGGTCAACGGTGGGCGGGTGGAGTACGTCACCGATGCCGGCAAGCAGTCGCTGTACTGGAATATCCCCATCGCCAACACCACCACTATCCTCCTCGGCACCGGCACCTCGATCACCCAGGCGGCGATGCGTGAGCTGGCCAAGGCCGGCGTGCTGGTGGGTTTCTGTGGCGGTGGCGGCACACCGCTGTTCTCGGCCAACGAGATGGACGTGGAGGTCGCCTGGTTCTCGCCGCAGAGCGAGTACCGCCCCACCGAGTACCTGCAGAAGTGGGTAGGGTTCTGGTTCGATGACGGCAAGCGCCTGGAGGCGGCCAAAGCCTTTCAACTGGCGCGCCTGCAACGTATCCGCCAGGGCTGGCTGCATAGCCGGCCCTTGAAGGATGCCGGCTTCCAGGTCGACGCCACTGCCCTGGAAAATGCCCTCGATGCCTCGCAGCGCGCCATCATGGCGGCACCGGATAACACCTTCCTGCTTACTGAAGAGGCCCGCCTGAGCAAGCAACTGTTCGCCCTCGCCGCCCGTGCCGTCAGCTATGGCGACTTCACCCGCGCCAAGCACGGCTCCGGCGGCGACCCGGCCAACCGTTTTCTCGACCACGGTAATTACCTGGCCTACGGCCTGGCCGCCAGCGCCACCTGGGTGCTCGGCATCCCTCATGGCCTGGCCGTGCTGCACGGCAAGACGCGGCGCGGCGGCCTGGTGTTCGACGTGGCCGACCTGGTCAAGGACGCGACCATCCTGCCGCAAGCTTTCGTCAGCGCCGTGCGCGGCGACGAGGAACAGGAGTTTCGCCAGGCCTGCATCGAAAACCTCACCCGTGGCGAGTCACTGGACTTCATGATCGACACCCTCAAGGCCGTGGCCGAGCAGGTTGGCGCATGAATGTGCTGCTGATCGCCCAGTGCGACAAACGCGCCCTGGTGGAGAGCCGGCGCATCCTCGACCAGTTCGCCGAGCGCCGCGGCGAGCGCACCTGGCAAACGCCGATCACCCAGGCCGGGCTGGATACCCTGCGCAAGCTGTTGAAGAAGAGCGCCAGGCGCAATACCGCCGTGGCCTGCCACTGGATCCGCGGCAAGGATCACAGCGAACTGCTGTGGATAGTCGGCGATGCCAGCCGCTTCAACGCTCAGGGCGCGGTGCCGACCAACAGCACCCGCCGCGACGTATTGCGCAAGGATGACGAGAACGACTGGCACAGCGCCGAGGATCTTCACCTGCTCAGCACCCTGGCCGCGCTACTGCATGATCTGGGCAAAGCCAGCCTGGCCTTCCAGAATCGCCTCAAACCTGGCGCGCCCATGGAGCGCAACCTGTATCGCCACGAATGGACATCGCTGCGTCTGTTCCAGGCCTTCGTCGGCAACGACGACGACCCGACCTGGCTGGCGCGCCTGGCCAACCCCAGCGAGCAGGATGACGCCAGCTGGTTGAGCCGCCTGCAACGCGACGGCCTCGACCCCGACTGCGACAAGCCCTTTCGCCACCTACCGCCCCTGGCCGCCGCCCTGGCCTGGCTGGTACTGACCCATCACCGCCTGCCCCTGATGCCCAGCGAGGACACGCGCCTGGGCAGCAAGATCCGCCACTTCCAGCTGGGCATGCTGAAGAACCTGCCAGGAGATATCGACGCCAGCTGGAACGAGCACTGCACCACCCAGGACAGGGCGCAGATCGAACCTTACTGGCACTTCCCCCACGGCCTGCCCGTGACCACCGAGCGCTGGCGCAAACGGGCCAGCAAGCAGGCCCAACGTCTGCTCGCCCTACTGCCACGCCGCCCACAGCGCGACTGGCTAGGCAGCCCCTACCTGATGCACCTGGCACGCCTGAACCTGATGCTCGCCGACCACCACTATTCCAGCCTCACCGGCCCAGGCCGGGTGCAGGGCGAGGCGGGCTATCCGCTGTGGGCCAATACCGAGCGCAAAAGCGGCAAGTTCAACCAGGGCCTCGACGAACATCTGCTGGGGGTCGAGGCCAATGCCGGGCTGATCGGCCATCGCCTGACCGACTTCGAGCGCAGCCTGCCACGCCTGAGCCGGCACAAGGGCTTGAAGAAGCGCAGCGGCAACGAACGCTTTCGTTGGCAGGACAAGGCCTTCGACCTGGCCGCCGGCATGCGCGAACAGGCTGCTCGGCACGGTGCGTTCATCGTCAATATGGCCTCCACCGGTTGCGGCAAGACCCTGGGCAATGCACGCATCATGTATGCCCTGAGCGACCCCGAGCGCGGCATGCGCTGTGCCTTCGCCCTTGGCCTGCGCAGCCTGACCCTGCAAACCGGGCGCGCCTTCCGCCAACGCCTTCGACTGGACGAGGATGACCTGGCCATTCGCGTCGGTGGCGCGGCCAACAGTACCTTGTTCGAGCACCAGCAGGCGCTCGCCGAACGCAGCGGCTCGGCCTCCAGCCAGGCACTGTTCGAAGACGATGGTCATGTACGCTTCGACGGCAATGTGGACGCCCATCCGCTGCTCAACAAGGTGATCCACGAACCCCAGGTGCGCGCCCTGCTGATCGCGCCGGTACTGGTCTGCACCATCGACCACCTGACCCCTGCCACCGAGAGTCAGCGCGGCGGGCGACAGATAGCGCCCATGTTGCGCCTGATGAGCGGCGACCTGGTGCTCGACGAGCCGGACGATTTCGATATCGCCGACCTGCCTGCCCTGGCGCGTCTGGTGCATTGGGCCGGGCTGCTGGGCAGCCGCGTGCTACTGTCCTCAGCCACCCTGCCGCCCGCCCTGACCCAGGGTTTGTTCGAGGCCTATCGCGCCGGGCGTGTCGAGTATCAGCATCATCGTGGCGAACGCCCTGGCGAGCTGCCGGCCATCGCCTGTGCCTGGGTCGATGAACAGCGACAAAGCCGCCTGGACTGTAGCGACAGCGCCAGTTTCAGCGCCGCCCACCTGGACTTCGCCCAACGCCGCCACGCCTGGCTCGCGACGCAGCCCACGCGCCGCCAGGCGCAACTGCTGCCGCTGCGCTTTGCCAGCCAGCGCCCGGAGGAGATTCGCCAGGCTTTCGCCGAGCAGATACTGACCGCCGCCCGCAGCCTGCACGACACCAACGCCACAACCGACCCGCACAGCGGCAAGCGCGTAAGCTTCGGCATGGTACGCATGGCCAATATCGAGCCCCTGTTCGATGTGGCCCTGGCGTTGTTCCGTCTGGGTGCGGCCGCCGGCACGCGGATTCACCTGTGCGTCTACCACTCGCAATTTCCTTTGCTGCTGCGCTCGGCCATCGAGAGTCGGCTGGATGCCACCCTCAAACGTGAGCAGCCCGATGCGGTATTCGCACTGCCGGAGATTCGCCAACGCCTGGAGCGCTTCGACGAGCCGGAGCAGCTGTTTATCGTGCTCGGCTCGCCGGTCACCGAAGTGGGCCGCGACCATGATTACGACTGGGCACTGGTCGAACCCTCCTCCATGCGCTCGCTGATCCAGTTGGCCGGGCGCGTGCGGCGCCATCGCCCCGAGCCCTGGAGCACAACCAATGTGCAGATATTCGACAGCAACCTGCGCCATGCCGAACGGCGCGACCAGCCAGCTTTCTGCAAACCCGGTTTCGAGACGGAACACCCCTGGCGGCTGAACAGCCATCGTCTGGACAGGCTGCTGGAAGCCGAGCAATACCAACGGATCGACGCCCGCCCGCGCATTCTCGAACGCCCCGCGCCACTGGATGCCAAGGGCAACCTGGTCGATCTGGAACACGCGCGCCTGCAAGGCTGGATGCTGCAACCCGCCGCACCCGACCCGGCCACGCTGTCAGAGCGCGAACGGCGGCGGCAAAGCAGCCAGCCGCGTGAAATGAATGCCCATGACGGCTGGAGCCAGCCGCTGTTGCACCTCACGGCCCTGGCCCAGCAGCAACAACCCTTTCGCCTCGACACCCAGCCAAAGGTCGAGCTGATCTTGCTGCCGGACGAAGACGATGAGGATTACCAGCTACACCGCATCGACCCCGGCCAGCGCCGCTACGAGCAAATCTACGTGCCGGTGGAAAACAGCCTGCACCAGCGCATCGCCGACAGCGAACTGGCCGGACCGCGCATCAGCCCCTGGGGTGCTACCGACTACCTCCAGGCCTTGTCTGAACTGGCACAGGAGCTGGACATGAGTCTGGAGGGCTGCGCCAAGCGCCTCGGCACCGTCAGTCTGCCCGAGAGCGAGCGAGGCTGGCGCTTTCACCCCGCGCTGGGCTTTGCCAAACGCAGGTGAGATTCCCCTACACCCTGCGCGGCGTGTAGCAGGGCTACAGCATCGCGGCTAAAGCCCCTCCCACAGCATTGAAGACCTGTGGGAGGGGCTTTAGCCGCGACTCCGTTGGGTAGGAACCGTGATGTCAGCAGCTAACTATCAATCCGAAAATCCCCATGCAGCGCCCGCCAGTGCTCACGCAATACGGCCTTGTGCGCCTCATGCATGGGGCTATCGCGCAGGGCTGCCGGCCATAGCGCGCGAGCCTTATCGATGGCGGCCTTGAGGTTGTAGAGAATCGGCGACTCCGGCAGATCCGCGCGCTTGGCCCAACGCCGGAAGTGCTCGAGCGATACCTCATACCACTGCTTGGTCTGCGCCATGTTCAGCGCGTAGTGCTGCTCGGCAGGGATATAGGCCTTGGTGAAGAGGATGTCGTAGGCCGGCGACAGCACCGGGTTCACGCCATCGGGATAGAGAATGCTCCAGTTCTTCAGATGCGCATCGCCGTTGCCCAACAGGATGTTGACCAGCAAGCGCACAGCCATCTGCACCACGTCACGCTGGCCGCTGTAGGTGTTCTGATAGATCAGCCGGGCGATCTGTTCGTAACTGGCCCTCTGGTACTTGTCCGCCGCATAGGCGAACAGCACCTGGGCGAAGTCCTCGGCATGCACGCGCTTGCCCTCGGCCCGGTCGAAGCGGCGGATGCCATAGGCATAGCCTTCATCCGGCAGCTTGATCTGCGGCAGACGCTCGAGCTTGTCGAGTTCTACCAGACGGATTTCCGGTATATCCACGCCGGCCAGTGCCGCAAGGTGCATGCAGGTATATTCGTTGAGCGGTACATGATCATGCACCGTGGAGGGCGTCTTGATGATCCAGTCACCGGGCGCCGCCGTATCCCCCAATTGGTAACGGCCATCGCGCTGGTGCATGGAAAACTTCATCTGCACCCCGGCCAGGGAAAAATGCGCCACCCGGTCCACGGTAGCCACCGCCACTCGGTCGAGCCGCCCACGGTCACCGAAGGCCGCATCCGGGATAGCCTCGGCAGCAACCGGCTCGGCGATTAGCGCACCGGGCAGGTCGCCGCCCAGGTGTACCAACAGCGGGAACTCGTTGTGCTCATGGACCTTCAAGCGCTGGGCCAGCAGTTGGCGCAGCGCGCCTTCGGGCAGCAGGTTGCTCAGCAGCGGGTGCAACTGCATATTGGTCACCACCGGGAAACTCTTGCCAGCACGGGTCGCGAAAGTGGCCGGGTTGGCCAGTGACAGGGTCAGCGCGGGGCGGTTGGCATCCTCAACAAACGACGGCGCCAGCGACAACACCGTGCGGTTATGTGCATAGCCGGCCACGTAACCCACCAACTGCCCATGCAGCGTCAACCTGAGTGCCGAAACCTGCTCGCCGGCCATCAGTCGTCACCCAGGTCTTGCCAGGGGTCTTCGATAGTTTCCTTGACGCCCGCACCAGGCGCAGACGATGGCGAGCGATCCACGGCGTAGTTCTGTTGCGCCCTGGCGGGGCCGGCCTCCAGCAGTTGCTCGACCTGACGTGCCAGCTCCTTGGGGATCAGCATCAGCGTGGCGTCCAGGCCTTCGGCGATCTTGTCCAGGGTAGCCAGGCTGGGGTTACCGTCTTTCTCGATCTTGCCGTACTGCTGGCGATTCAACCCCACCCGCAACGGCATATCCGTACCTTTCAGGCCAAGCTGCAGGCGTCGGCGTTTGATCTGGGTCAGCACTGTACTGCGCATGGGCTACCTCACTCGCTCTATCCAGAGTGCAGCATATAAGGCTCTATTGGATAAAAAGAGCCTTATATGCTGCAAATAAATCTACTTGAAGCTTATGAGCTTCACTAGTATTTATTTGCAGTATAAATGCTGCTTTTAAAGCTAATGCAGCATAAAAGGCTCAATGCTCTGGATCAGACGGGCAGTCAAGATTAGTGGCAAAACAATGCTACTTTTTGTGTTGCCTCCCAGCATAAGGATTTGTCGCTATGCACAGCCCTTCCCCTGGCCGACGACAGGCCATCCGCAGCCTGATCGAGCGCTTTATCGCCGAGCGTCTGACCACCAAGCTCGAAGGCCTGGCCGATGATGACCCCAAGCGCGCCACCCTGCTTGCCCAATTCGCCCCGGACGTATGGCTGGAAGATGCCGCTCGCCGCGCCGGGCAGATCCAGGCGGTGACGCATACGCTCAAAGCCATTCACCCGGACGCCAAGGGCACCAACCTATATTGTTTGCCGAACAGCTTGCCGCAACATGCGCTGGTCGGCAGCCATTGCCTGGGCGACGACTTTGCCGGCGATGTGGTGGGCAATGCCGCCGCGCTGGATGTCTACAAGCTGCTCAAGCTGGAGCACGACGGCCAGACACTGCTCGACCTGCTGCTGGCCGCAGATGCCGATGCCATTGCCGCGCTGCATACAGATGACGAGCAGGCCCGGAGTCTGGCCGCAGCCTTTACCGGCATCACCCGCGCGCGCGACGGCCTGGCCTCCCACACCTACGGCAAGCAGCTGTACTGGCTGGTCGGCGATGATCCGCGCAACGATGAGCACTACCATCTGCTCGCCCCGCTGTATGCCAGCTCGCTGGCGCATCGGGTGTATCAGGAGATCCAGGCCGACCGCTTCGGCGAGCCGGCCAAGGAAGCGCGCCAGGCACGACGCGACAATCAGTTTCACCCTGGCGTGATCCACGAATACCCCGACCTGGCCGTGCAGAAGCTCGGCGGCACCAAACCGCAGAACATCTCCCAGCTCAACAGCGAACGGCGTGGCGACAACTACCTGCTCGCCTCCCTGCCGCCAAGCTGGCAGCCGCGCGATGTGCGCCTGCCGATCCGTACCCGTGACGGTTCGATTTTCCCCGCTTTCGGCCAGCGCCCGGCAGTGGCCGAACTGGTGCGCACCCTGCGCGACTTTCTGCTCAGCGGCCCACCAGCGAACGTGCACACCCGCAACAGCCGCGATGAACTGCTCACCGAGCTGATCGACGAATTGCTGTTGTACGCCGTCGAGCTTTGGGCCTTCGAGCCCGGCTGGTCGGCCAAGCCCGAGTGCAACCTCAACCGCGCCGAGCAGCTGTGGCTGGATTTCCGCCGCGCCGAGCACGACGCCATCTTCGCCAGCGAATGGCGACGCATGGAGTGGCTCACGGAAATTCGCGAGCGCTTCGCCAACTGGCTCAATGCGCGGCTGGTCAGCAAGCTTTCGGTCGGTGATGTGGAAAACAGCTACTGGGCCAAACAGGCCGGCAGCAATGCCCTGTGGCTCGACCTCGACTGGCTGAACCGGGCCTGGGTCGAACAATTCGAGCGCGAGCAACGCGACCTGGAGGCCGAACATGAGTGAGCTGCCCACCTCCAACGGCCTGCTGATCGTCCCCCACCTGCGGGTGCAGAACGCCAACGCCATTTCCAGCCCGCTGACCTGGGGCTTCCCCGCCATCAGCGCCTTTATCGGCCTGATGCAGGCCGTCGAACGCAAGCTCGAGGGTCGCTTCGCTCTGATGTTCGACAGCGTCGGGGTGGTCTGCCATAGCCATGACACCCAGGTCACCGGGGGCTATCAACGCGCCTTCCGCCTGACCCGCAACCCGGTCAACGAGCGCGGTGAAACCGCCGCCATCGTCGAAGAGGGGCGCATCCACCTGGATATCACGCTGATCTTCGGCGTCAGCGGCTATAGCGAAGACGGCCAGCCAGACCCGGTGCAGGGCGACTGGCAAAAGCGCCGCACGATCGCCGCTGAAATCGCAAATCTGCTGGGCAGCATGCGTATCGCCGGCGGTAGCGTGTTCCTCGATCCGCAGCACCAGCCGGTACTGGAGCCATTGGCACAAGGCGAGGAGCGCAGCAAGCAGTTCCGCCGCCTGCGTCGCCGCTGGTTGCCGGGCTTCGCCCTGGTCAGCCGCGACGACCTGCTACAGACCCACCTGCAACATCTGCAGGCCGACAACGCCAGCGCCGATCTGCTCGATGGCTGGCTCGACCTTTCACGCCTGAACCTGCGCGCCCAGGAAGCCCGCCCGGCCAGCGAAAGCCAGCCTGCCAAAGTCGAGTGGCGCGCCCAGCGCGTAATGCCCAACGGCTGGCTGGTGCCGATCCCGGTCGGCTATGGCGCCCTCGGCCCAATGCAAGCCGCCGGCAGCGTGGCCAACGCGCGGGACGGACAAACCCCGCTGCGTTTCGTTGAAAGCCTCTACTCCATCGGCCAATGGCTCAGCCCGCACCGGCTGCGCGATGTCGATGACCTGCTCTGGTACGCCAGCGCCGATCCCCAGGCCGGCCTGTACCGCTGCCACAACCTCTACAGCCAAACCCTCTGCACTGATGACATGGAGTGACCATCATGACCACCACCCCTCTGAAAACTGCTTCCGTCCTGGCCTTCGAGCGCAAGCTCGACCCTTCCGATGCGCTGTTTCATGCCGGTGACTGGCAGACGCGCGACACCTGGCAACCGCTCGCCGTGCGGGAAAAATCCGTGCGCGGCACCATCTCCAATCGCCTCAAGGCCAAAGACCAAGACCCAGCCAAGCTCGACGCCGCCATCGAGAACCCCAACCTGCAGACCGTCGACGTCGCGGCCCTGCCGCATGACGCCGACACGCTGCGCGTCAGCTTCACCCTGCGCGTACTCGGTGGTGCCGGCACGCCCTCAGCCTGCAACGATGCCGCCTACCGACAGAAGCTGCTGGATACCGTGCAGAGCTACGTCGCCAGCCACGGCTTCGCTGAACTGGCACGCCGCTACGCACACAACCTGGCCAATGGTCGCTTCTTGTGGCGCAACCGTATCGGTGCTGAACAGATAGAGGTACAGATTGCCCACCTGGTCGATGGCAAAGCGGCCAAGCAGTGGAGCTTCGATGCGCTGAGCCTTTCCCTGCGCAACTTCGACGCCAGCGGCCCGGCGGCCACAGCGCTGGACGAACTGGCCAAGCTGATCGCTGCCGGCCTGAGCGGCGAGCGTCACCTGCTGCTGGGCATCACCGCGTACGTGCGTATGGGCGCCGGCCAGGAGGTCTTCCCTTCCCAGGAGCTGATCCTCGACCGGGGCAAGGGCGACAAGAGCAAGACCCTGTACAGCGTCGACGGCGTCGCCGGGATGCACTCGCAGAAACTCGGCAATGCCCTGCGCACCATCGACACCTGGTATCCGGACGCTGGCGAACTCGGCCCCATCGCCGTCGAACCCTACGGCTCGGTCACCACCGAAGGCCGCGCCTATCGCCAACCCAAGGCCAAGGCGGACTTCTACAACCTGCTGGACAACTGGCTGCTCAAGGACAAAGTGCCCAGCATCGGTGACCAGCATTTCGTCATGGCCACCCTGATTCGCGGTGGCGTGTTTGGCGAGGCGGGCTAGCCATGAACCATTACCTCGACCTGAAACTGCTGCCCGACCCAGAATTTCCGGCCACGCAGTTGATGAGCGCCCTGCTCGCCAAGTTGCACCGAGGCCTGCATGACCTGCGTCGTAGCGATGTGGGCATCAGCTTCCCGGATGTGGAAACGGCGGGCCACGGCCTCGGCACCCGCCTGCGCCTGCATGGCAGTGCCGAAGCGCTGGATCGGCTGATGGCGCTGAACTGGCTCAGCGGCATGCGCGACCACTTGAACCTGGGTGAACTGGCGCCCATCCCGGCGAAGGTGCGCTGGCGCTGCGTCAGCCGCGTACAGGTGGACAGCAACCCGGAGCGCGCCCGCCGCCGCCTGATCAAGCGCCACGGCATCAGCGAAGCAGAGGCGCGCCAGCGCATCCCCGACAGCGCCGGCAAACGCTGCGACCTGCCTTATGCCACCTTGCGCAGCAACGGCAGCGGTCACAGCTTCCGCCTGTTTATCCGCCACGGCCCACTGCTCGACAAACCCACCCCCGGCACCTTCGGCGCCTACGGCCTTAGCGCCCAGGCCAGCGTGCCCTGGTTCTGACCCTTTTTCCCAGCCCAAAACGGAGCCCTTGCAAAATCAAGCACTTGCAAGCGGCTCCGAAAAAAGGGGTAGCACCGGAAAAATCGGGCAGGTTCTTTAACAATCAAGCCGTTAGGGTTATTAG
This sequence comes from Ectopseudomonas oleovorans, assembly GCF_003052605.1. GTDB lineage: Bacteria > Pseudomonadota > Gammaproteobacteria > Pseudomonadales > Pseudomonadaceae > Aquipseudomonas > Aquipseudomonas oleovorans_A. Next base: position 41,293 of record NZ_QASO01000130.1, read on the forward strand.
GCTCTAGTTCACTGCCGTGTAGGCAGCTCAGAAAGTGGTGCAAACGCGCCTGCCGCTCGATGCCGGGTTCACTGCCGTGTAGGCAGCTCAGAAAAGCGGCAGATCTACGTGCCGGCCGGGCCGTCGGTTCACTGCCGTGTAGGCAGCTCAGAAAATTGAAAGCTACGTGGCGGCCGCGACTACCGCGTTCACTGCCGTGTAGGCAGCTCAGAAAATGGGGCAAGGCCCGCGCCGTCGACGGTGTGCGTTCACTGCCGTGTAGGCAGCTCAGAAAACCTCGCCGGACGTGCCAGACCATACCGAGAAGTTCACTGCCGTGTAGGCAGCTCAGAAATTGCCAATCCTGATTTTTCGAGCACATGGGACGTTCACTGCCGTGTAGGCAGCTCAGAAAAGGCATTGCTGAACCCATCGTGCCGGGCAGCCGTTCACTGCCGTGTAGGCAGCTCAGAAAAGCTTCGGGAAGCGCTTGTGGCGAATTGAATCGTTCACTGCCGTGTAGGCAGCTCAGAAAGGCAGGAGTAACCTGGCCACCTGGGAACTCATGTTCACTGCCGTGTAGGCAGCTCAGAAACTGCGCAACGGCCTCGGCCAGCGGGCTGATGCGTTCACTGCCGTGTAGGCAGCTCAGAAAATCACGGCCAACGGCGGTACCTTCGCCGACGAGTTCACTGCCGTGTAGGCAGCTCAGAAAATCAACTGGGGCGTGATCAAGGCCGGCAACGTGTTCACTGCCGTGTAGGCAGCTCAGAAAAGGACGGGCGAGGAATGATGTTGCTGAAAAGCGTTCACTGCCGTGTAGGCAGCTCAGAAATTGCGCGCCGGCTTGGGGTTGTAGATCAGCCGGTTCACTGCCGTGTAGGCAGCTCAGAAATGACCGACGAGAACGACGGCGGCGGTCGCGCCGTTCACTGCCGTGTAGGCAGCTCAGAAATGGTTCACCCTGGCCACCGTGCGTGCACTGGAGTTCACTGCCGTGTAGGCAGCTCAGAAAACGCCCTGCGCGTAGTTGCAGTACCTGCCTCGGTTCACTGCCGTGTAGGCAGCTCAGAAAATAAGGCGGCGACTAGGGATTCCAGTCGCGTCGTTCACTGCCGTGTAGGCAGCTCAGAAATCCAGCTCCGCCAACTGATCGTCTGTAATACTGTTCACTGCCGTGTAGGCAGCTCAGAAAGTCTAAGGCGAAGTCTGGCTCGGGCAGCTCAGGTTCACTGCCGTGTAGGCAGCTCAGAAAGTGGCCGAAGCGGAGAAGGTGCTGATGGCCATGTTCACTGCCGTGTAGGCAGCTCAGAAATGGTCACGGATCTGGTTCAGGGTCATGGATTTTGTTCACTGCCGTGTAGGCAGCTCAGAAAATGAAACGGCCTGCGCTCCAGCCACAAATCCAGTTCACTGCCGTGTAGGCAGCTCAGAAATGGGCGATGGTGGCGAGGATGGCGCCGATGGTGTTCACTGCCGTGTAGGCAGCTCAGAAAAGCAGCAGCCAGTGCGCGGCAATCCGTCGGCAGTTCACTGCCGTGTAGGCAGCTCAGAAACCGTCCAGAACGCGAACTGCAGCAGGTTTCGGGTTCACTGCCGTGTAGGCAGCTCAGAAAATGCTAACCACAACGGCGAGGCGAAACGAGGAGTTCACTGCCGTGTAGGCAGCTCAGAAAATGGGTTGGTCGGCGGCGGTGCTGGTGGCAGCGTTCACTGCCGTGTAGGCAGCTCAGAAATGGTCGATGAAGACCAGGACTTTGTCCGGGTTGTTCACTGCCGTGTAGGCAGCTCAGAAATAGCACCGGCGAAGTTTGCCCCCCTGGCGATGGTTCACTGCCGTGTAGGCAGCTCAGAAATGCTGCAGAACGCGTTGCATCCGCTTGCGCTCGTTCACTGCCGTGTAGGCAGCAATTTGCGCGCACTTCGCTTCGCTCCTGAGCCCGCCCTACGCAAAAATCCGTGTCCGGAACCAAGCCGCCGGTCTAAGCGGAATCGCAGATACGACTCGCTGCCGCACGGACTTTCAGGTGTCCAAACTACGAAACATCACATGGCAATCCACCAGGCCATACCGGGCGTGGCGGTAGGCCTTGGGCAAGGTGCCGACTATCGCGAAGCCGTGTTTCTGCCACAGCGCGACCGCGACCTCGTTGGTGGCCACCACGCTGTTGAACTGCATGGCGCTGAAGCCCAATTCACGCGCCACCTGCAGCGAATGGGCGCAGAGCCGGCTGGCGATGCCGCGGCCACGGGCGGCCGGGGCGGTCATATAGCCGCAGTTGCACACGTGGTCACCCGGCCCAGCGGCATTGGCCTTGATGTAGTAGGTGCCGAGAATCTGCCCGTCCTGCTCGGCAACGAAGGTGGCGCGCGGCAGTTCGACCCAGGTTTTCCAGGCCGTCTCACGATCCATGTTCGGGTCGAAGGCGTAGGTTTCCTGCGCCTGCACCACGTCACGGATGATCGGCCAGACCTGGTCGAAATCGGCTGCCTCGATGGGCCGGATGATCAGTTCATCGCTCACTGGTCGTAGCCTTCGGCCAGGTGCAGATCCTTGAGTTTCACGTAGTTGCCGGCCGTGTAGCTGAAGAAGTTGCGTTCCTTGTCGGTCAGCGGGCGCGCCTGTTTCACTGGGCTGCCGACGTAGAGATAGCCACTTTCCAGGCGTTTGCCCGGCGGCACCAGCGAGCCTGCGCCGATGATCACCTCGTCCTCGACCACCGCGCCGTCCATGACGATGCTGCCCATGCCGACCAAAATCCGGTTGCCCAGGGTGCAGCCGTGCAGGGTGACCTTGTGCCCGACGGTCACTTCGTCACCGATGATCAGCGGGTAACCATCGGGGTTGAACGGCCCGGCGTGGGTGATGTGCAGCACGCTGCCGTCCTGCACGCTGGTACGCGCGCCAATACGGATGCGGTGCATGTCGCCACGGATCACGGTCATCGGCCAGACCGAGCTGTCCTCACCCAGTTCGACATCACCGATGACCACGGCGGAGGCGTCGACGAAGACGCGCGCACCCAGTTGGGGGAGGTGTTGCTGGTATTTGCGAATCGCCACGATAGAGGCTCCTGGGCTGCGGGAAAGCTTGATTGTAATTAAGATGGCCCCCATATCGACTGCAATCGTCCTGGGATTTTCCCCGGCGCAGCCTCTCTTCCTTCGCCACAGGTGCCTCGTCGTGACCGCGAATAATCCCCTGCTGCAAGACTTCGACCTGCCACCCTACTCGCAGATCAAACCCGAGCACGTCGAACCCGCCATCGACCAGATCCTGGCAGACAGCCGCGCTGCCATCGCCAAACTGCTCGAACAACAGCAGGCCAATCCGAGCTGGGACGGCCTGGTGCTGGCGCTAGACGAACTCGGTGCGCGCCTGGCTCGAGCCTGGAACCCGGTGAGCCACCTCAACGCCGTATGCAACAGCCCAGAGCTGCGCGCGGCCTACGAGGCCTGCCTGCCCAAGCTGTCGGAATACTGGACCGAAATGGGCCAGAACAAGCCGCTGTTCGAGGCCTATGACGCGCTGGCCAAGAGCCCGGCTGCGGCCAATTTCGACGTAGCGCAGAAAACCATCCTCGAACACGCCCTGCGTGACTTCCGTCTGTCCGGCATCGATTTGCCGGCCGAGCAGCAGAAGCGCTATGGCGAAATCCAGATGCGCCTGTCCGAGCTGACCAGCAAGTTCTCCAACCAGTTGCTCGACGCCACCCAGGCCTGGACCAAGCAGGTCACCGACGAAGCCCTGCTGAGCGGCCTGACCGACTCGGCCAAGGCGCAGATGAAACAGGCCGCAGAGGCCAAAGGCCTGGACGGCTGGCTGATCACCCTGGAATTCCCCAGCTACTACGCGGTGATGACCTACGCCGACGACCGCGCCCTGCGCGAAGAGGTCTACGCAGCCTACTGCACCCGCGCCTCCGACCAGGGGCCGAACGCCGGGCAGAACGACAACGGCCCGCTGATAGCCGAGATTCTCGACCTGCGCCAGGAACTGGCGCGCCTGCTCGGCTTCGCCAACTACAGCGAATTGAGCCTGGCCAGCAAGATGGCCGAGAGCACCGACCAGGTGCTGAGTTTCTTGCGTGACCTGGCGGTGCGCAGCAAGCCTTTCGCCGAGCAGGATCTCGCCGAGCTGAAAGCCTTCGCCGCCGAGCAGGGCCTGGATGACCTGCAGAGCTGGGACGTCGGCTACTACAGCGAGCGCCTGCGCCAGCAGCGCTACAGCATTTCCCAGGAAGAAGTGCGCGCCTGGTTCCCGGTGGACAAGGTGCTCACCGGCCTGTTCGCCATTGTGCAGAAGCTCTACGGCATCGAGATTCGCGAACTGAAAGGCTTCGACACCTGGCACCCGGACGTACGCCTGTTCGAGATCAACGAGAACGGCCAGCATGTCGGGCGCTTCTTCTTCGATCTCTATGCCCGCGCCAACAAGCGCGGCGGTGCCTGGATGGACGGCGCCCGCGACAAGCGCCGCGACGCCCAGGGCAAGCTGATCGCCCCGGTGGCCAACCTGGTATGCAATTTCACCCCGCCGGTCGGCGGCAAACCGGCACTGCTGACCCACGACGAGGTCACCACCCTGTTCCACGAATTCGGCCATGGCCTGCACCACCTGCTGACCCGCGTCGAGCACGCCGGTGCCTCGGGCATCAACGGCGTGGCCTGGGACGCGGTCGAGCTGCCGAGCCAGTTCATGGAGAACTGGTGCTGGGAGCCGGAAGGCCTGGCGCTGATCTCCGGCCACTATGAAACCGGCGAGGCGCTGCCACAGGCCATGCTGGACAAGATGCTGGCGGCGAAGAACTTCCAGTCCGGCCTGATGATGGTGCGCCAGCTGGAGTTCTCGCTGTTCGACTTCGAACTGCACGCCACCCACGGCGACGGCCGCAGCGTGCTCGACGTGCTCGAAGGCGTGCGCGCCGAGGTCTCGGTGCTGCGCCCGCCAGCCTACAACCGTTTCGCCAACGGCTTCGCGCATATCTTCGCCGGTGGCTATGCGGCCGGTTACTACAGCTACAAGTGGGCCGAAGTGCTCAGCGCCGATGCCTTCTCCAAGTTCGAGGAAGAAGGTGTGTTCAACGCCGATACCGGCCGCGCCTTCCGCGAAACGATCCTCGCCCGTGGCGGCTCGCAGGAACCGATGGTGCTGTTCGTCGAATTCCGCGGCCGTGAGCCGAGCATCGACGCCCTGCTGCGCCACCTCGGCCTGAGCCAGGAGGCCGCATGAGCGATGCTCCTGTGAACAGCACGCCCAAGCGCTTTATCGCCGGCGCCGTGTGCCCGGCGTGCAGCGAGACCGACAGCATCAAGATGTGGAACGTCGACGGCGTGCCGCACCGAGAATGCGTCAAGTGCGGCTATGCCGACACCCTCGACGCACGCGGTAATTCGGTGCCCAAGGAGATCCCCACGCGGGTCAACGTCAGCGGCCTGAAGCCCAAGGCGGCCGCCCCCAACGTGCAGGCGGTGCAGTTCTTTCCCAACCCGAAGCTGAAGAAACCGAGCGAGCCCACCTAGCCCGGGCATTCTCGGGTGGGTTAGCGGTGCCGAGCGCCGATGCTGCAGGCGAGTTGCACCCACCTGACTTTAACCGCGGAAAAACTCCTCGGGCGTTGCGCCGAACTGGCGGCGAAAGGCAGCGATAAACGCCGATAACGAGTCATAGCCGCAGGCCAGCGCCACATCGGTTACACGCTCACCCTGCTCCAGTGGGGTGAGCGCATCGAGCAGACGCTGGCGCTGGCGCCACACGCGAAAGCTCAGGCCCGTTTCACGCAGGAACAACCGGCTCAGGGTCTTTTCCGACACCCCCAGGCGCTCGCCCCATTCGCCCAGGCCGAGCTGGCGCAGCGTCGCATCCTCCAGCCCCTGACACACCTCGCGCAGCCGCGCGTCTTGCGGCAGCGGCAGCATCAACGCCACCTCTGGCGCAGCGCGCAGTTCGTCCAGCAACACTGCCGCCAATCTACCAGGCGCGCCCTGCTCGTCGTATTCGACCGGCAACGCACTGAAACCGCGAATCAGCTCGCGCAGCAGCGGGCTGACCGCCAGCACCCGGCACTCGGCCGGCCCCCAGGCACCGCGCTGCCGTCGATGTACAGGCTGCGCATTTCGGTGCGTGGCGAGCTGAAGACCTGATGCTCGACACCCGCCGGCACCCACACCGCGCGCTGCGGCGGGGCGACGAAACGGGCGCCAGCGGTCTGCACCTCGAGCACCCCGGCGATGGCGTAGGACAGCTGCACCCAGGGGTGCGTATGACGAAAGGTCAGGGCGCGGTTGGTCAGCGATTCGGTGCGGCCATACAGCGGCCGAGGCAGGCTGCGCAGCTCGGGCAGGCTGCGATGCAGGGTGGCGCGATGTCTGTTTGGCGACACTTGCTGGCTCTTTAGCGTTAGCCGGAAATTTTCGACGACGATAGTCTGGCGCCCTCCTGTATCGCAAGTCCGAGATTCGCCATGTTCCTGCGCCGCCTGCTGCCCGACAATTTCACCCTGACTCTGCTCGCCGTTGTGCTCGCCGCCACACTGCTACCCGCCAGCGGCCAGGTCGCGACGATCTTCGAGTGGATCACCAACCTGGCCATCGCCCTGCTGTTCTTCATGCACGGCGCCAAACTGTCGCGTCAGGCGATTCTTGCCGGTGCCGGGCACTGGCGTCTGCACCTGCTGGTGTTCGCCTGCACCTTCATCCTCTTCCCGCTGCTCGGCCTGGCACTCAAGCCGGCTCTGGAGCCGCTGCTGGGCAAAGAGCTGTATCTGGGCATGCTCTACCTGTGCGCCCTGCCGGCCACCGTGCAATCGGCCATCGCCTTCACCTCGCTGGCGCGCGGCAACATCCCGGCGGCGATCTGCAGCGCAGCAGCCTCCAGCCTGCTGGGTATCTTCCTCACTCCGCTGCTGGTGGCCTTCCTGATGGGCGTGCACGGCGACAACGGCTCGACCCTCGATGCCATCGGCAAGATCAGCCTGCAGTTGCTGCTGCCATTCGTTCTCGGCCAGATCGCTCAGCGCTGGATCGGCGGCTGGGTCAACCAGAACAAGAGCTGGCTGAAATACGTCGACCAGAGCTCAATCCTGCTGGTGGTCTACACCGCCTTCAGCGCCGCGGTGATCGGCGGCCTGTGGCAGCAGGTACCGCTGGCCACTCTGCTGCTGGTGATTGCCGCCTGCTGCGTGTTGTTGGCCCTGGCCCTGGTGCTGACCCACATGCTGGGCAAATGGCTGGGCTTCAGCCTGGAAGACCGCATCACCATCCTCTTCTGTGGCTCGAAAAAGAGCCTGGCCACCGGCGTGCCGATGGCACAGGTGCTGTTCGCCGGCAGCGCCATCGGCGTGCTGATCCTGCCGCTGATGCTGTTCCACCAGATCCAGCTGATGGTCTGCGCGGTGCTGGCACAGCGTTACGCCAAACGCGAGGAGGCACCGCAGATCGTGGCCGTTTGATTGAAGTCGCGACAGAAAGGACTTGCCCGGGCTTCAAATAACTGTATTTTTATACAGTATATTTTGGAGTCCGAGCATGTCCGTCAGCCTGCCGCCACGTGGCCGTGGCACCGCCAGCAATCCGCACAACCGCTATGCGCCGACCCGTTCGGAGCAGGAAGACGACGGCTGGTATCAGGACGAAACACCGCCAAGTCGCGCCACCGAAGTGCGCAAGGAGCAGGCGAAGACGGCGATCACCCGCAATAACTCACCGGACGTCGGCTTCGATCGTTCGGTGAACCCCTACCGTGGCTGCGAGCACGGCTGCATCTACTGCTTCGCCCGGCCGACTCACGCTTACTGGGACATGTCGCCGGGCATCGACTTCGAAACCCGCCTGATCGCCAAGACCAACCTGGCCGAACGCCTCGAAGAGCAGTTGCAGAAGCCTGGCTACGTGCCGCAACCAATCGCCCTGGGCATCAACACCGACGCCTACCAGCCCATCGAGCGCGAACAGCGCCTGACCCGCCAGGCCCTGGAAATCCTGCTGCGCTACAAGCACCCGTTGCACATCATCACCAAGGGCTCGCTGATCCTGCGCGACCTGGATCTGCTCAGCGAGCTGGCCAGGCACAACCTGGTCAGCGTGGCCTTCAGCCTGACCACCCTGGATGACGAACTCAAACGTATCATGGAGCCGCGCACTGCCGCCCCAGCGGCGCGCCTGCGTGCCATGCGCACGCTGCACGAAGCGGGTGTCCCGGTCAGCGCCATCTGCGCGCCGATGATTCAGCAGATCAACGACATGGAGCTGGAAGCACTCCTGGAAGCCGCCCGGGATGCCGGCGCCCGCTCGGCCGGTTACGTGCTGCTACGCCTGCCGTTGGAGATCGCCGGGTTGTTCGAGGAATGGCTACAGGTGCACTTTCCGGATCGCGCCGCCCACGTGATGAGCCTGATTCGCCAGAGCCGTGGCGGCAAGAATTACGACAGCCGCTTCGGTAGCCGCATGCGTGGCGAGGGCCTGTTCGCTGACCTGCTGGAGCAGCGTTTTCGCCTGGCGCGGCGCAGGCTCGGCCTGGATCAGCGAGGCAGCGTGGTGCTGGACTGTTCGCAGTTCTGCCCGCCGGGTGCGCAATTGAGCCTGCTCTGACTTGGCGGCGCGCACCGGCCACCCTGGCGATGGTCGGCATGGACGCTGCCGCAGCTGGTGCAGCGCGAACACCCGCCCTCGATCCCAACGTACGCCTTGGCCCGACGCCGTATATCGCCCACTGGCGCGAGCGCGTCGGGACCTTCGCCGGCTGCGCGCATCTGATCAAGGTCAGCGAAGAGGATCTGCAGCTGCTGTACCCCGAGCGCGACCTGCGGCAGGTCGCGGCAACAGGCGCCTGGGCGAATTACCCGAAACCGCCGGTTGTCGCTCAGCTCGCTGGAGGTGACACTTGGCGTGTGACTCGCACAGCGCAGCGACTGTCGTTCTAGCAGCGTATTTTCAGACAACCCAGAGGTTCAGGGCATGCCTTACAAACATCAGGTGATTCCGCTTCAGGCCCACGAGGGCAACGAAACCGCCGAGCAGGCGCTGCACAGCATCGTCGATGGCTTCAAGCGCTTTCGCAACGAGGTCTTCCCGCAGCAGGAAGAGCTGTTCAAGAAGCTCGCCACCGCCCAGAACCCACGCGCCATGTTCATCACCTGCGCCGACTCGCGCGTGGTGCCGGAGCTGATCACCCAGAGCTCGCCCGGCGACCTGTTCGTCAACCGCAACGTCGGTAACGTGGTGCCGGCCTACGGGCAGATGATGGGCGGCGTCTCCACCGCCATCGAGTACGCGGTGATGGCCCTGGGCGTGCAACACATCGTCATTTGCGGCCACTCCGACTGCGGCGCGATGAAAGCGGTGCTCAACCCGGCCTCGCTGGAAACCATGCCCACGGTGAAAGCCTGGCTGCGTCATGCCGAGGTCGCGCGCAGCGTGGTGGCAGAGAACTGCAACTGCAGCGACGACAAGGAAGCCCTGGCCGTGCTGACCGAAGAGAACGTGGTGGCGCAGCTCAACCACCTCTGCACCCATCCGTCGGTGGCAGCCAAGCTGGCGCGCGGCCAACTGTTCATCCATGGCTGGGTGTATGACATCGAAACCAGCCAGATCAAGGCCTACGACGCCGAGCTGGGCAGCTTCCTGCCGCTCGATGGCGACAAAATTCCAATGGCAACGCCACGCGCGCGTTTTCCACAGAGCTGATACGCAGGCTCGCGGCTAAAGCCCCTCCCACAAAACGCACCGTGGACGTGGGAGGGGCTTTAGCCGCAATGCTCCTCCTGGAGCTCCATCGCCCAGGCGGCTCCCCCTTCCTTGGTGCGCCTTAGAACTTCTCTCCACGCAGCACTTCCACCTGCGCCAGGTAGCAGACCATGGCGAAGTGATCGTAATAGCGCACCTGCAGATGCTCGGCGATGCGCTCCGCCAATTCGCGGTTGCAGATGATTTCCAGGCGGATGTTGCCTTCGGTGTCCCAGCCGGCGCTGCGCACACCGCGGTGTCCACGGCCACGCGCGTCGGAAATGGTCCAGCCGGGTGCGCCGAGCGCTTCCAGATCGGCCAGCAGGCGCTTCTCCAGCGCCGCCTCGCAGATCACGGTGAGCAGGGTGCGGCTATGTGCGTTCATCTCAGAACCCCCAGGCGATCAGTCGTTCGGCCAGCGTCAGGTACAGCGGTATGCCGATCAGGATATTGAATGGGAAGGTGATGCCCAGCGAGGCGGTCAGCGACAGCGACGGGTTGGCCTCGGGCAAGGCCAGGCGCATCGCCGCCGGCACGGCGATATAGGACGCCGAGGCCGCGAGCGTGGCCAGCATCGCCGTGCCGCCCAGGCTCAGGCCCATGAAGCGCGCCAGCAAGGCGCCGATCAGCGCACCGAACAGCGGCATCAGCAGGGCGAAGGCCGCCAGGCGTACACCGAACTGCTTCAGCGCACCGAGCTGGCCGGAGGCGATCAGGCCCATCTCCAGCAGGAAGAACGCCAGCACCGGCTTGAACATGCTGGTGTACAGCGGCTCCAGCGGCTTGATCGCCTCCTTGCCGGCGATCGCGCCGATCACCAGGCCGCCGAGCAGCAGCATGATGCTCTTGCCGAGGAAGATCTCGCGGCCCAGCTCGCCCCAGTGGGTCTCACGCGAAATGCCCTTGGCCAGGACGATACCGACCAGGATCGCCGGAATCTCCAGGATGGCCACGAACAGCGGCATGTAGCTTTCGAACTCGACGCCCTTGGCCAACATGTAGGCCACCGCCACGGCGAAGGTACCGGCGCTGACCGAACCATAATGCGCCGCCACCGCCGCGGCATTGACGCGGTCGAAGCGCAGGCCGCGCAGCAGGATGAACGCCAGGATCGGCAGCAGCACGCCGAGCGCCAGTACCAGCGCCGACTGACCGAGCAGCTGCAGGCTGGCCTGCTGAGCCAGCTCCACCCCGCCGTGCAGCCCGATGGCCAGCAGGAGGATGATCGACAGCGTCTCGTACAGCGCCGCCGGCAGCTTCAGCTCGCTCTTGAGCAGGCCGGCGACCAGGCCGAAGACGAAAAACAGCACCACCGGATCCAGACCCACTTCAGTTCACCTCCCCTGCGTCTCAGGGTGCGCCGTGCGCACCTGTCACTGTTCACCAAGCGCCCCGGTGCGCACGGCGCACCCTACCCGGACGGCTACCCAACCAAAGGAAAGGGCCATGCCCCGGCACAAGGCGGTGCTGATCGCCCTGTTTTGCCTCGCCACGAAGGCGAAGCGCCGGGGCATGACCGGAAAGCTTAGCCGGCACGCCAGGCTTGGCCCCCGCGCTGGCGAGTCGCAAAGACGCCGTTAGCGTTTTGCACGAGGCCACCGAAGGGGGTGAAGCACATGGATGTGCCGTGCAAAAAAAGGAGCCTTGCGGCTAATGCCAGTCAGTTAAGCCGTTGCACTCGATCTTTGTAGGAGCCGGCTTGCCGGCGATCCGCCATAAAAAGCATCGCCAGCAAGCTGGCTCCTACGAAAAGCGCCCCCCTCTACTGCAAGTAGGAGGGGGTGGTGACGAACTTATCTGATCAGCATTAGCCTTGCGGCCCCCGGGACAAACCTGCGCCCTGGCGCTGAATAAAAAAGGAGCCCGGGTTACGCCCCGTCAAACTTGCCCATCCAACAGGCCGGGCTCCATAGAGGTTAACCTTCGATTTCCACCAGTACTTCGCCCGGATTGACGCGGTCGCCCTTGGCCACGTGAACGGCCTTGACGGTACCGGCAATCGGCGCCTGCACTTCGGTTTCCATCTTCATCGCTTCGGTGATCAGCACCGCCTGACCAGCCTTGACCGTGTCACCTTCCTTGACCAGCACATCGACGATGTTGCCCGGCATGGTGGTGGACACGTCGCCCGGTGCACCGGCCTGCTTGCGCTTGCCAGCGGCGCCTGCGACATATTCATTGAGCGCCTCGAACACCACTTCTTCCGGCATGCCGTCGATGGACAGGTAGAAGTGGCGCTTGCCGTCGCCCTTGACGCCGACACCGGTGATGTCCACGCGGTAGCTTTCGCCGTGCACGTCGACCACGAACTCGGTCGGCACGCCTTCACCGCCGACTGGCGCGGCCTTGCCCTGACCGTTCGGCATGGGCAGCAGCTCTTCCGGCTTGAGGGTGCCGGCCGCGCGCTCTTCGAGGAACTTGCGCCCGATATCGGGGAACATGGCGAAGGTCAGCACGTCCTCTTCGGACTTGGCCAGGCTGCCGATCTCTTCACGCAGGCGCGCCAGCTCGGGCTTGAGCAGGTCGGCCGGGCGCACGTCGATCACTTCTTCGCTGCCGATGGCCTGCTTGCGCAGTTGCTCGTCGACCTTGCCCGGCGCCTTGCCGTAGCGACCTTGCAGGTACAGCTTCACCTCGTTGGTGATGGTCTTGTAGCGCTCGCCGGCCAGCACGTTGAAGAACGCCTGAGTGCCGACGATCTGCGAAGTCGGGGTCACCAGCGGCGGGAAGCCGAGGTCGGCACGCACGCGCGGAATCTCTTCCAGCACTTCGTTCATGCGGTTCAGCGCGCCCTGCTCCTTGAGCTGGTTGGCCAGGTTGGAAATCATCCCGCCCGGCACCTGGTTGACCTGCACGCGGGTATCCACGCCGGTGAACTCGCTCTCGAACTGGTGATACTTCTTGCGCACGGCGTGGAAGTACATGCCGATTTCCTGGATCAGCGCAAGGTCGAGGCCGGTGTCGAACTCGCTGCCCTTGAGCGCAGCGACCATCGACTCGGTACCCGGATGGCTGGTGCCCCAGGCCAGGCTGGAGATGGCGGTGTCGATGTGATCGGCGCCGGCTTCGATGGCCTTGAGCTGGCACATCGAGCCGAGACCAGCCGTGTCGTGGCTGTGGATGAATACTGGCAGGTCGACTTCGCTCTTCAGTGCCTTGACCAGCGCGAAGGTGGCGTAAGGCGTGAGCAGACCGGCCATGTCCTTGATCGCGATGGAGTCGATACCCATCGCCTGCATGGCCTTGGCCTGGGCAACGAAGGCCTCGGTGGTGTGCACCGGGCTGGTGGTGTAGGCGATGGTGCCCTGGGCGTGCTTGCCGGCAGCCTTCACTGCCTCGATGGCCACGCGCAGGTTACGCACGTCGTTCATCGCGTCGAAGATGCGGAACACGTCGATGCCGTTGACCGCGGCCTTGGCCACGAACGCCTTGACCACGTCATCGCTGTAGTGGCGGTAGCCGAGCAGGTTCTGCCCGCGCAGGAGCATCTGCAGGCGGGTGTTGGGCAGCGCGGCCTTGAGCTGGCGCAGGCGCTCCCAGGGGTCTTCCTTGAGAAAGCGCACGCACGCGTCGAAGGTGGCGCCACCCCAGACTTCCAGCGACCAGTAGCCGACGCGGTCGAGCTTGTCGCAGATCGGCAGCATGTCCTCGGTGCGCATGCGGGTGGCCAGCAGCGACTGGTGGGCATCGCGCAGGACGGTATCGGTAACGGTGATCTTCTTGCTCATGATGTCCCCTACAGGCCCGCGTGGGCAGCGATGGCGGTGGCGATGGCGATGGCCAGGTGCGACGGGTTGCGCTTGATCGAGTATTGGGTCAGTTCCGGGTGGCTTTCGACGAAGCTGGTATTGAACTGGCCGCTACGGAATTCCGGATTACGCAGGATTTCCTGGTAGTAGGGCGCGGTGGTGCGCACGCCCTGCACGCGCATGTCGTCCAGCGCACGCAGGCCGCGGTCCATCGCCTCTTCCCAGGTCAGCGCCCAGACGATCAGCTTCAGGCACATCGAGTCGTAATAGGGTGGAATGGTGTAGCCGGTGTAGATCGCCGTGTCGGTGCGCACGCCGGGCCCGCCGGGCGCGTAGTAACGGGTGATCTTGCCGAACGAGGGCAGGAAGTTGTTCTTCGGGTCCTCGGCGTTGATACGGAATTGCAGGGCATAACCGCGGTGGATGATGTCTTCCTGCTTGACCGACAGCGGCAGACCGCTGGCGATGCGGATCTGCTCACGAACGATGTCGATGCCGGTGATTTCCTCGGTGATGGTGTGCTCCACCTGCACCCGGGTGTTCATCTCCATGAAGTACACCTCGCCTTCGGCGAGCAGGAACTCCACGGTACCGGCGTTCTCGTAGCCCACGGCCTGCGCCGCACGCACGGCAAGGTCACCGATATAGGCGCGCTGCTCGGGGGTGAGCTGCGGGCTGGGGGCGATCTCGATGAGTTTCTGGTTGCGGCGCTGGATCGAACAGTCGCGCTCGTACAGGTGCACGGTATTACCGAAGCTGTCGGCAAGAATCTGCGCCTCGATATGCTTGGGATTGACGATGCACTTTTCCAGGAAGACTTCCGCGCTGCCGAAGGCCTTGGTCGCCTCGGAGATCACGCGCGGGTAGGCCTGCTCCAGTTCCTCGCGGCTGTTGCAACGGCGAATGCCGCGACCGCCGCCACCGGAGGTGGCCTTGAGCATCACCGGGTAACCGATGCGCTCGGCCTCGCGCAGGGCCTCGGCCAGGTCGGCGACGTTGCCTTCAGTACCGGGGGTGACCGGCACACCGGCCTTGATCATGCTGCGACGCGCTTCGGTCTTGTCGCCCATGCGACGGATGACTTCTTCGCTCGGCCCTATGAATTTGATCCCACGTTCGGCGCAGATCTCTGCAAGTTCGGCGTTCTCGGACAGAAAGCCATAGCCGGGGTGCAGCGCATCGCAACCGGTTTCCACGGCCAGATTGACCAGCTTGCGCGGGTTCAAATAGCCGGCCAGCGGGTCTTCACCAATGCTGTGCGCTTCGTCGGCACGCTTGACGTGCAACGCATGGCGATCCGCGTCGGAGTAGATCGCCACCGAGCGGATGCCCATCTCGGCGCAGGCCCGCACGATGCGGACGGCAATCTCACCACGGTTGGCGATCAGTATTTTTCTTATCACGATCCAATCCTCAGCGCAGAGCTGCAAGGGCCGCTGCAACAGTTGGTTGCAAACGTGGTGAAACCCTATCCGGCTATACGAATTAACAAAAATGAATAATTATTTGATCGTGCATAAGTAATTACTTATGAATTGACCGAACGAGGACAAAACCGTGCGTAAAACCCTGCTGCGCATGACCTTGCGCCAACTCCAGGTATTCCGTGCCGTGTGCGAGCACGGCTCCTACAGCCGCGCGGCCGAGGACATGTCACTGACGCAACCGGCCGTGAGCCTGCAGATTCGTCAGTTGGAGGAGCTAGTCGGTCAGCCCTTGTTCGATTATGTCGGCAAGAAGCTTTACCTGACCGAGGCAGCCGAGGCACTCAAACGGGCCAGCAGCGATATTTTCGGCCGCCTGGAAAGCCTGGACATGCAGTTGTCGGACTTGCAGGGCTCGCTCCAGGGGCAACTCAATCTGTGCGTGGAGTCCAGCGCAAAATATTTCATCCCTCACCTGTTCGCCGATTTTCGCCGCCATTACCCGGAAGTTATCCTCAACCTTACCGTGGTCAACCACGCCTTGGTGGTCCGCCGCCTGACCCAGAGCCGCGACGACCTGATGATCATGAGCCAGGTGCCGCAGGATCTGGCGTTGGACTTCATGCCCTTCCTCAACAACCCGATCATCGCCGCGGCGCCGCCGGATCACCCCTTGTGCGAGGCGGACAGCCTGCAGTTGCAGGACCTCACCGCCTATCCCCTGCTGATTCGCGAAAGCGGCTCAGGCACTCGTCGCGCCTGCGAAGAGTACTGCCACCAGAAACGTGCACACTTCCCCAACACCCTGGAGATCGGCTCGCTGGAGTCGCAGCGCGAGGCGGTGCTCGCCGGCCTCGGCATTGCCCTGCTCCCACGCCATGCCGTGCGTCTGGAGCTGCAACACGGCCTGCTGCGCGAGCTGCCGGTGGTAGAGCTGCCCTTACAGCGCAGTTGGTGCGTGGTGAATATCCGCGGTCGGCGCCTGTCCCCGGTAGCGCAGGCCTTCGTCGACTTCATCCGCACCGAGCGCGCGCAGATCGTCAAACTGGCCGAGCGCTTCCAGCCCAGCCACACAGGATCGGGCAAGAATCTCGCAGGATCGGCCTAACCCTTCTTAACTGATATACGGGACATTGGCATCCTGGGATCGCTCCACCAAAACCTGCCTGGGAGAAACCTATGCTGTCGGGAATCAGCGCCCTGCTCGGCGCCCTTCGCGCTCTGGAGCGCGACAACGGCCAGGCCGTGCTCGCCACCGTGGTCAAGGTCGAAGGCTCGGCCTACCGCCGCCCCGGTGCGCGCATGCTGATCCCGCTCTACGGCGGCACCGTGGGCACCATCAGCGGCGGTTGCCTGGAGTCCGAAGTGGCGAAGAAGGCCTGGTGGCTGACTGATAGCGGCGAAGCCGTGATCCGCCGTTACAGCACCGCCACCCAGGACGACGATGACGATCAGGACGCCGCACTGACCTTCGGCCTTGGCTGCAACGGCACCGTGCACGTATTGCTCGAACGCCACAGCGCGGAAAAGCCGCTGGCGGTGCTCGAGTTGCTGCGCAAGGTGCGTGAAAGCGGCCAGGCCGGGGCGGTCGCCACGGTGATCGGCAGCTATCGCAACGCCCGTGTACGCGTGGGCGAGCGTCTGTATCTGCATCCATCACTGAGCGACGGCAGCCGCCTACTCGATTCCGCACTCGACGCCGAGGTTCGCGCCGATCTGCAACGAACCCTGACCGATGGCCGCTCCTCGCTGCGCAGCTACCGTGATGAGCGTGGCGAGATCGAGGTGTTCTGCGAATACCTGGCGCCACAGCGGCGCCTGGTGATCTTCGGCGCCGGGCATGATGCACAGCCGCTGACGCATATGGCCAAACTGCTGGACTGGCACGTCAGCGTGGTCGATGGCCGCGCCCATTTCGCCCGCGCCGAGCGCTTTCCCGACGCAGATACGGTGCTGCAGGTCGATGCACGCCCACCCTACGACCTGCACACGCTCACCGACGGCGCCATGGTGGCGATCATGAGCCACAGCTACAGCCAGGATCGCCACTGGCTGGGCAGCGTGCTGCAGGGCACGCCGGCCTATATCGGCCAACTGGGGCCACGCGATCGCACCGAACGGCTACTGGACGAGATCCGCCAACACAGCCCGCACTTGCCGGCGTTGGAGTGCCTGCACTACCCGATCGGCCTGGACATCGGCGGCGATACGCCGGAGAGCGTGGCCACGGCGATTCTCGCCGAGATGACCGCCGCCATTAACCTCCGTGCAGGCGGCATGCTCAAGCATCGCCAGGCGGCGATCCACACGCCAACACCACTGGACTGCAGCGAGATCGTGCCGGCGACCAGGCTAAGTGCATCCTGATCCCCGGATTGCATCGAGGCCACAGACTCGTAGGGTGGGCTAAAGCCCACCCTACGGCTACTTGCCCGCCATCTCCGTAGGAGCGGCTTCAGCCGCGATCACCTGGCTCGCCGCTATAGCGGCTCCTACGAAGAGCGATACCGCGAGAGACCTCAGATCTACCCCTGGCGCAATTCTGTGGCAGGGCTTTGGCCGCAAACGCCCCCAGCTGCCCCATAAACACGAACGCCCGGGATTACCCCGGGCGTTCGTGTTTCCAGTATCGGACGTCAGGCCTTGATCTGCGCCGGGAATGGCAGCTTGCGCAAGCGCACGCCAGTGGCCGCGAACAGGGCGTTGGCCAGGGCCGGCGCCAGCGGTGGCACGCCCGGCTCACCGACACCGGTAGGATTCGCCGCCGACGGCACGATATGCACCTCGACCTTGGGCATCTCGTTCATGCGCAGCACCTGGAAGTCGTGGAAGTTCGATTGCTCGACCCGCCCTTCCTTCAGGGTGATTGCGCTGTGCCGAGCAGCCGCCAGGGCGAAGCCAATGCCGCCTTCCATCTGCGCCTTGATCACATCCGGATTGATCGCGATGCCACAGTCCACGGCGCACACCACGCGATCCAGACGGTAGCTGCCATCGGCCTTCACCGTGACTTCGGCGACCTGGGCCACGAACGAGCCGAACGACTCGTGCACGGCAATGCCACGCCCGCGCTTCTCGCCCTCGGCACCCGCCGCCAGTGGCTTGTCCCAGCCGGCCTGCTTGGCGGCCAGCTCCAGCGCACCGCGGTGACGCGGATGACTTTCCAGCAACGCATGACGGAAGGCGTAAGGATCCTGCCCTGCAGCGACGGCGGCCTCATCGATCATGGTTTCGGCGACGTAACCGGTGTGGGTATGACCGACCGAACGCCACCACAGCACCGGCACCTTGATATTGCTCGGCGTGCTCAGCTCCACCTGCAGGTTGCGCACCGCATAGGACAGGTTGGCGAGACCCTCGACCGAGGTATGGTCGATGCCTTCCTTGATCATGAAGGGCTCCATCGAGGTACCGGTCATGATCGACTGCCCAACGATACGGTTGTGCCAGGCCTGCAGCTTGCCGGCCTGGTCCAGGCCGATGCGCACGCGGTGCAGGTACAGCGGCCGGAAATAACCGCCACGAGTATCGTCCTCACGCGTCCATACCATCTTCACCGGCGCGTCCACGCCCTTGTCACGCGCGGCCTTGGTAATCGCCACCGCCTCCAGCAGGTAGTCCGACACCGAACTGGCGCGGCGACCAAAGCTGCCGCCGGCATACAGCTGGGTCAGCGACACCTGCTCGGGCGTCAGGCCCAGGTAGCCGCTGATGATGGTTTGGTCGACGGTCTGAAACTGCTCGCCGTTCCAGATTTCGCAGCGGTCGCTGGAGAGTTTCACCAGGCAGTTCATCGGCTCCATCGCCGCGTGCGCCAGATAAGGAAACTCGTAGTCGGCCTCGACGGTTTTCGCCGCCTGGGCCAACGCCGCATCGGTATCGCCCTTGCTCGTGGCCGGCAGGCCTGGCTTGCCCGCATCGTCGCGGTATTGCGCGAGAATTTCCTCGCTGCCCAGGGTGAAGGCCTGGCTCTCGTCCCACTCGATCACCAGCGCATCGCGGCCCTGGCGCGCCGCCCAGGTGTTCTTCGCCAACACGGCGACGCCCGAACGACCGTGGGGCAGATCGCGAAACTCCACCACCTCGACCACGTCACGCACGGCCTTGGCCTTGCTGCTGTCGACCGAGCGCGGCACGCCGCCGAAGCGTGGCGGATAAGCAACCATGGCCACCAGCATGCCGGGCAGCTTGAAGTCCTGGGTGAAGATGGCGCTGCCATCGGTCTTGTCGGTGCTGTCCTTGCGGCGCAGCTCGAGCTTGCCGATCAGCTTGAAGTCCTTGGGGTCCTTGAGTTGCACCTGCTCCGGCACCGGCAGTGATGCCGCCGCCTCGACCAGATCACCGAAGCCGGCACTGCGACCTGAACCGGCGTGACTGACCACGCCCTTGTCGACGCTGATTTCACTTACCGGCACGCTCCAACGCTGCGCGGCAGCCGCCACCAGCATGGCCTTGGCGGTCGCACCGGCATTGCGCATCTGCTCCCAAGAGTTGGCCATGGCGGTGCTGCCGCCAGTGCCCTGCATGGGGCCGAAGGCGAGATTGTTGTAGCGTTTCACATCGGCCGGCGCGCCTTCGACGCGTACCTTGTCCCAGTCGGCATCCAGCTCTTCGGCGAGCAGGGTGGCCAGGCCGGTGTAGCTGCCCTGGCCCATTTCCAGGTGTTTGGCCAGAACGGTCACCGTGCCATCGAGGTCGATGCGCACGAAGGCATTCGGTTCCAGCGGGCCACCTGCCGCCAGCGCATCCATACCGCGCATCAGCGGCGCGAAGAAGATGCCCAGCGCCAGGCCACCTGCGCCCTTGAGCAGGGTGCGACGGCTGACATTGAGGATGCCGCGAGTCGCGCTATCGGGGGTTTCGATCTTGCCCATGTCTATGCGCCTCCTCAGGTCAGTTTGCCGGCAGCTTCGTGAATGGCGGCGCGAATCCGCACATAGGTGGCGCAGCGGCAGATGTTGCTGCTCATGGCCGCGTCGATATCGGCATCGCTCGGCGCCTTGTTGCTGTTCAGCAGCGCCGTCGCCGCCATGATCTGCCCGGACTGGCAGTAGCCACACTGCACCACGTCGAGCTGGCGCCAGGCGTCCTGAACCACCTTGCCCACGGCGTCTTCGCCGACCGCCTCGATGGTGCTGATGCGCTTGCCGACCACCGCCGATACCGGGGTGACGCAAGAGCGGGTCGGCTGGCCTTCGACGTTCACCGTGCAGGCGCCGCACAAGGCCATGCCACAGCCGTACTTGGTGCCGGTGAGATTGGCGACGTCGCGCAACGCCCAGAGCAGCGGCATGTCATCGGCCACGTCCAACTCATGGTCCTTGCCATTGAGATTCAGGGTAATCATGGTCTACCCACCTTGTTCTGATGGTGTCTGATGGTTCCGGCATGGCTTGCCGGTGGTCACGGTCAACCCCGCACACAGGGGGCCAGGTCATCACTGTAGTGGGCACAAAAGCACCTGTCGCCGCCGACCACAGAGATCGGCAGAACCGGGCAATAAGTTCGTAGAATCGGGCAAGCTCACTGCCCTGCCCGCAGGCAGGGCAACAAGAAAGTCAGGCGGCGCGGCGCGAATCAGGTTCGCCGTGCTGAAGGTAGCTGGCGGAAAGCAGCTCGGGGAAGTCGGCAAGCTCGCGTTGCAGCTGGCACTGCTCGGCATAGTGCTCGATGGCCCGGCGATAGGCCATGCGGCGCTGGTCTTGCAGTTTGCGCCGGGTCTTGGCGTCAGGTTGGTCGTGCAGTTGCGCGTCATCGAAGATACGAGGCATCTCGGTTCTCCCGGAACGAGGACTGGAGTACCCAGCTTCGCCCGAGGAGATGACGCTTTGACGGCGTGAAGATGAACAGGCGATGAACCCGTTCTCTCAATCCTCGCTGTTACGCAGCGATTTCGGCGACAGACGCAGACTGCGCAGACTGCGCTTGACGCTCTTGAGGTGGTTGACCAGGCTCGGCCCGCGCGCCATGGCCACGCCCATGGCCAGCACATCGATCACCACTAGGTGGGCGATACGCGAGGTCAGCGGGGTGTAGATTTCGGTGTCTTCCTGCACGTCGATGGCCAGGTTGACGGTCGACAGCTCCGCCAGTGGCGTCTGGCTAGGGCACAGGGTGATCAGGCTGGCGCCGGACTCACGCACCAGGTTGGCGGTGATCAGCAGGTCCTTGGAACGGCCGGACTGAGAGATGCACACCGCCACGTCGCCCGGCTGCAGGGTCACCGCACTCATCGCCTGCATGTGCGGGTCGGAATAGGCCGCGGCGTTGAGCAGCAGGCGGAAGAACTTGTGCTGAGCGTCGGCAGCCACCGCGCCGGATGCACCGAAACCATAGAACTCCACGCGCTGCGCGTTGGAGCAGGCGGCGATGGCGCGCTGCAGCGCCTCGGGGTCGAGCTTCTCGCGCACCTCCATCAGCGTATGCAGGGTGGTGTCGAAGATCTTCAGGCTAAAGTCGGCGACCGAGTCATCCTCGTGAATCGCGAACTGACCGAAGCTGGCCCCGGCAGCCAGACTCTGCGCCAGCTTCAGCTTGAGGTCCTGGAAGCCACTGCAACCGATGGCGCGGCAGAAGCGCACGATGGTCGGCTCGCTGATGCCGACGCTGTGCGCCAGTTCGGCCATGGAGCTGTGCATCACCGATGCAGGATCGAGCAAGACGTGATCGGCCACCTTGAGCTCGGACTTGCGCAGCAGGTGGCGCGACTGGGCGATGTGTTGCAACAGATTCACTGAGATAGGCTCTATGCAGAAAAGGGTCTACCGCGGCACTCGGCGGGTCATAGCTCGGTTATGATCGGCGGGCGGCGGTTGTAGTGACCTTGTAGTTATACTACATAGCTCGCGCTCGCGCACAGCCAAGCCACTGCCAATTCGCTGAACGAACGTTCCGGCAAAGGGGCGCAGCCGATCTTTTCACTGCCTCTTTGCTGCAAACGCAGGTAGCTTGCAACGGCCTGCCATAACGAGTCGGAGTCTTCCCTTGAGCATCCCCTGCGACATGCTGGTCTTCGGTGGTACGGGCGATCTGGCCCTGCATAAACTGCTGCCAGCGCTTTATCACCTGCATCGCGAAGGACGCCTGCACGCTGATGTGCGCATCCTCGCCCTGGCCCGCAGCAGCCACACCCGCGAGGCCTACCAGGCCCTGGCCGAGCGTCACTGCCGCGCTCAGGTGGCGCGCGCCGATTTTGCCAACGAGACCTGGGCCAGCTTCGCCGCACGCCTCGACTACTTCGCCATGGATGCGGCGCAAAGCGCCGATTTCGGCCGCCTGGCCAAGCGCCTGGGGCGTGATGACGAGCGCGTACGGGTCTATTACCTGGCCACCGCACCGAGTCTGTTCGAAGCCATCGCAGCGCACCTGGCCAACGCCGGCCTGGCTGGTCCTGCCGCGCGCATCGTGCTGGAAAAACCCATCGGCCACTCGCTGGAATCGGCCCGCGCGATCAACGCCGCCATCGGCGCCGTGTTCGACGAGGCGCGGGTGTTTCGCATCGACCATTATCTGGGCAAGGAAACCGTGCAGAACCTGATGGCGCTGCGCTTCGCCAACGCCCTGTTCGAGCCGGTGTGGCGCGCTGGGCACATCGATCACGTGCAGATCAGCGTGTGCGAAACCCTGGGCGTGGAAAACCGCGGCGGCTACTACGACAAGGCCGGCGCCATGCGCGACATGATCCAGAATCACCTGCTGCAACTGCTCTGCCTGGTGGCCATGGAGGCGCCGGTGCGCTTCGACGCCGACGCGGTGCGCAACGAAAAGGTGAAGATCCTCGAAGCGCTGAAACCCATCTCCGGCCTCGACGTGCAGGACAAGACCGTGCGCGGCCAGTACACCGCCGGCAAGATCGGCGGCCACGACGTGCCCGCCTACTACTTCGAGAAGAACGTCGACAACGACAGTGATACCGAGACCTTCGCCGCCGTGCAGGTTGAGATCGACAACTGGCGCTGGGCCGGCGTGCCCTTCTACCTGCGCACCGGCAAACGCCTGGCGAAGAAGGCCTCGGAGATTCTGATTCAGTTCAAGCCCGTGCCGCACCGCCTGTTCAACGATGGCGAAGCCAACCAGTTGCTGATCCGCCTGCAACCGGAAGAGCGCATCAGCCTGCAACTGATGGCCAAGAACCCCGGCAAGGGCATGCACCTGAAACCGGTGGAGCTGGACCTCAATCTGGCCAATGCCTTCAACCAGCAACGTCGCTGGGATGCTTACGAGCGCCTACTGCTCGACGTGATCGAAGGCGACTCGACGCTGTTCATGCGCCGCGACGAAGTGGAGGCGGCCTGGCAATGGGTCGACCCGATCCTGCAGGGCTGGCACCAGCACTACCAGAGCCCGCGCCCCTACCCGGCCGGCAGCGATGGGCCGGAACAACTGCAACACCTGCTGGAGCGTCACGGCCGGCATTGGGCGGAGTGATCCGCCCTGATTACTCAGGCGGGCTTGCGGCGCCCATGCAGCAGCACGACCACCAGCACAAGCATCCCCAACACCCCCGCTCCGACGAACAACCCCTCATACCCCAACGCCTTGGCCAGCACCCCGCTGCTGGCCCCGACGAAGCCGGACAGCAGTAACTGCGCCGAGGCCTGCAGGGTGAAGTCGGCGCCTTCGTGTTCGGGGCGACACATGCGCATCATCGCGGCGAACAGGGCGACGGTAGACATGCCGTCGGCCACCTGCTCGAACAGCGTCACGGCATAGACCAACCCGGTATTGGCGCCCTGCCCCACCAGTAAAGCCAGGGCGGCGATACCGATCGCTTGCAGGGCGCCGAACAGGATCAGCGCACGCAGCACGCCGATGCGCGCGTAGAGCAGGCCGCCGAGCAAGGCGCCGCCGATGCCGGCCAGGCTGCTGATCAGGGTCAGTTGGCCAAGCGCGCCCGTGCTCCAGCCCTGATCCACCAGCATCGGCTTGATCATCGGCGAGCCGAGCGAGTCGCCCAATTTGAAGGTCAGTACCACAGCCAGCCACAGCAGCATGCCGGGTTGCGCCAACAGGCCACGGTAGTGATCCAGTAGCAGGCGCGGGCCGAGGGCGTTTTCAGCCAGAGCGGGCTGGAACGGCAACACGCGGCGCTCGGGAAACAGCCAGATCGGTACGGTCATCAGCAGGATCAGGCCGGCCACCAGCCCCACAGCCAGGTTCCAGCCCAACGGGTCGATCACCAGCAACAGGCCGCTGCCGCTGACGATCATGCCAACCTTGTAGCCGCCCACCTGCAGGCTATTGCCCAGGCCACGCCAGCGTTCGGGCAGCAAGCGTACGGTGAGCCCGTCGGTGGCGATGTCCTGGGTCGAGGCCAGCAGGTTGATCAGCAGCAGCAAACCAAGCAACAACCACAGGCCGGAGCCGAACAGCGTCTGCGGAGCGAGCAGCGCCAGTGCCGCGACACAGGCGATGACGCCGCTTTGCAGCGGCAGGATCCAGCCACGGTGATGGCCAAGTCGGGGTGAGGCCAGACGATCGATCCAGGGTGCCCACAACACCTTGAGCAGCCAGGGCAGCGCCAATAGTTTGAGCAGACCGATCAGCGCCAGGTCGACGCCATGCTGGCGCAACAGCACCGGTAGCGAGTGGGCGATCAGACCGGATGGCAAACCCTGAGCACAATAGAGCGAGGCCAGCAGCACCAGCGTGGCGTTGGACGGGCGAGGTGCAGTGGGCGACATGACGGGCGCTCGCGGCAAAAGCGCAAGCCTAGTGGTTTGCGCATGCGGGCGGCAACGAGGCGGTGGTTACAGTTCGTAGCGCGGCGAGTCGCGGCTGAAGCCCCTCCCACAAAAGCCTGGCCAGCCCGCGGTCTGGATGCAATCCGGGGCGCTTCAATCGCGAATGAATTCGCTCCTACACAGGGCCTGCCGCTGGACTCTCCAATGCGTGTCCTACAGGCTATTCAGGCACTCGCTCAGGCCGCCAGCCAGATTCTCCAGCAGTTGCTCGTAACCGCTGGCGTCGACCGGCAAGGCGCCGCCCAAGGCATCCAGTTCCGCCAGTTTCACCGGCAAGCCTGCGGTCAGGGTTTCAGCCAGACGCGGGCGCAGCGGCGGTTCGCTGAATACGCAGCTCGGGCCAGCCTGCTGCAGGCGCTCGCGCATGGCAGCGACATGCCGCGCACCCGGTTGTACCTCGGTCAGCACGCTGAACACGCCGGCGTGCTTGAGGCCGTAGGCAGCCTCGAAATAGTCGAAGGCCTCGTGGAAAACGAAGTACGGCTTGCCTTGCAAGGCGGCCAGTTGCGGGCGAATACGGCCATCGAGCACATCCAGACGAGCTTCGAAGGCTTTCAGGTTGGCGGCGTAACGCCCGGCATTGGCGGTATCCAGCTTGGCCAGGTCTGCCGCCATGCGTGCGGCGATGACCTTGGCGTTGTCTGCTGCCAACCACAAATGAGCATCCAGGCTACCCGGGCGGTGGTCGTGATCGTGGCCCAGGTCGTCGCCAGCATGTGCGTGCTCGTGATCATGATCGTCGTGATCGTCTTCCTCATGACTCTCGCCGAAATGACGCAGGGTCATACCGGGCAGGTCCTGCACGGCTACCTGGGGCTTTTCACGGCTACCCAGCACGCGCGGCAGGAAGGCTTCCATGTCCGGGCCGATCCAGTACAGCAGGTCAGCATCACGCACACGCCGTACGTCGGACGGGCGCAACGCATAGTGGTGCGGCGAGGCACCGGGCGGCAGCAGCACCTCGGGTTCGCCAACGCCGTCCTGCACAGCCGCGGCGATCAGTTGCAGCGGCTTGATACTGGTCAGCACACGCACCTCGGCTTGGGCGCTGGCGACGAAAAGCAGGGTAAAGAGACAGAAAAGACGCAACACGGGGCATACTCGAATGGCATTGAACAGGTAATATAATAACGTCTCTCACTCGCTGCGTCCTTGCCCATGACCGACACACCCCTGGCTGCACGCCCTCATGACCACTCTCGCTGCGTCAGCCATGCCCTGGCCGAGGCCGAAGCCATCTGCGCGCGCCAGGGCCTGCGCCTGACTGCTCTGCGCAAACGCGTGCTGGAACTGGTCTGGGCCAGTCACAAGCCACTCGGCGCCTATGACATCCTCGGCGTATTGAGCGATGAAGACGGTCGCCGCGCGGCGCCGCCCACGGTGTACCGCGCACTGGATTTCCTGCTGGAAAACGGCCTGGTACACCGCATCGCATCACTTAACGCCTTCGTCGGCTGCAGCCATCCCGAGCACCCGCATCAGGGCCAGTTCCTAATCTGCCGAGCGTGCCATGCGGCGACCGAACTGGAACAAGCCACCATCAGTCAGGCCATCGTCGACAGTGCAGCCGGCGTCGGCTTCGTCGTCGAGGGTCAGACCGTGGAAGTCGTCGGCCTGTGCGCCGGCTGCAAGGGCACGGCATGAGCGACGCGCTAATCCGCCTCGACGGCGTCGCTGTCAGCTTCAACGGCCAGCCGGTGCTGGATAACGTGCAGCTCAGCGTACAGCCCGGCGAGATCGTCACCCTGATCGGCCCCAACGGCGCCGGCAAGACCACCCTGGTGCGCGTGGTACTCGGCTTGCTCCAACCCGACAGCGGCAACGTGCGCCGAGCGCCGCGCCTGCGCATCGGCTACATGCCGCAAAAACTCCACGTCGACGCGACCCTGCCGCTCTCGGTGCTGCGTTTCCTGCGCCTGGTGCCTGGGGTGGATCGCAAGCGCGCTCTGGCAGCACTGGCCGAGGTCGGTGCCGAGCAGGTGATCGACAGCCCGCTGCAGAGCATTTCCGGTGGCGAGATGCAGCGCGTACTGCTGGCCCGCGCCCTGCTGCGCGAGCCGCAGTTGCTGGTGCTCGACGAGCCGGTACAAGGCGTCGACGTCGCCGGCCAGGCCGAGCTGTATCGGCTGATCTCGCGACTGCGCGAGCGCCATGGCTGCGGCGTGCTGATGGTCTCGCACGATCTGCACCTGGTGATGAGCGCCACCGATCAGGTGGTCTGCCTCAACCGCCATGTGTGCTGCTCGGGGCACCCGGAGCAGGTCAGCGGCGACCCGGCCTTTATCGAACTGTTCGGCCAGGACGCCAAGAGCCTGGCCGTCTACCACCACCATCATGACCACGATCACGACCTGCATGGCGGCGTGGTCAAGCCCGGCCTGACCATCCACGGCCCGGCTCATGTTCACGGCCCTGGTTGCAAACACTGATGCCCGATTTCCTCCTCAACGCCCTGCTCGCCGGCCTGGCGCTGGCCCTGGTAGCCGGCCCGCTCGGCTCCTTCGTGGTCTGGCGGCGCATGGCCTATTTTGGCGACACGCTGTCCCACGCGGCCCTGCTCGGCGTGGCGCTGGGCCTGCTGCTCGACGTCAGCCCGACCCTCACCGTGACCGTCGGCTGCGTGCTGCTCGCCGTGCTGCTGGTGACCCTGCAGCAGCGCCAGCCACTGGCCTCCGACACCCTGCTGGGTATCCTCGCCCACAGCACCCTGTCACTGGGCCTGGTGGCGCTGAGCTTCATGCATGACGTGCGCATCGACCTGATGAGCTACCTGTTCGGCGACCTGCTCGCCGTCAGCCCTACCGATCTGGCCTGGATCATGGGTGGCAGCGCGCTGGTGCTGGCAGTGCTGGCCTGGCTGTGGCGGCCACTGCTGGCGATCACCGTGCACGAGGAACTGGCGCGGGTCGAAGGCCTGCCGGTGGCCGCGATTCGCCTGGCGCTGATGCTGCTGATCGCTGTGGTAATCGCCGTGGCGATGAAGATCGTCGGCGTGCTGCTGATCACTTCCCTGCTAATCATCCCCGCCGCCGCCGCCCAGCGCCACGCACGCACGCCGGAACAGATGGCCGTCGGCGCCAGCTTGCTCGGCCTGCTGGCGGTGTGTTGCGGCCTGGCGCTGTCTTGGTATCAGGACACACCAGCCGGGCCGTCCATCGTAGTCAGCGCTGCTGCGTTGTTCCTGGCCAGCTTTGCGCTGCCCAAGCGCAACAGCTGATGGCGCGCTCTGCGTAGCCGATCAAGATGAAATCAGCGGTACGAACCTGTATGATTGCGCGTTTTTTGCACAATTCGAGACGCGTAGTTATGAAGTCGTTCGCTTTTCGTGGTCTTCCGCTTATTCTGGTTCTACTTCTGGCCGGTTGCCAGAACACCCAGCAGCACAGCGTGCCGCCGGTCGATGATCTGGTCATCGCCTTCCGCCAGCTCGACCTGAGCCTGGCCGAAGAGCGTCTCGACGATGCGCGCAGCCAGCTCAGCGCGCTGCAGCAACGCGCCAGCCGCGACACACGCCTGGAGCAGTACCAGCGCCAGCTGGCCGAGGCCTATATGGAACAGGGCCGCGAAGCACTGCAGCAGGGCGACCTGGATCGCGCCGCGCAGTCCTTGGGCCAGGCCCGCAGCCTGATGCCACAGGCGCCGGCTCTGAGTCACGACCTCAACCAGGCCATCGACAGCGCACGCACGGCACGCCAGACGGCCGCCGAACAACAGGCGCGCGATGCTGCCGCCAAGCTCGATGCCGAGCGCCAGGAACAACTGCGTCAGCAGCGCCTGGCCAGTGAGCACCAGGCTGCAGCCAAGGTAGCAACGGCTCAGGCAGCGGCGAGCCAGCCGGCCCCCGTGGTCGAGAGCACACCTAAAGCACGTCTGATCGACCCAAGCGCCGCCACCAGCGTCGTGGCGTTGCCTATGCTGGACAGCCAGGACAACGAAAACCTGCGCCGCCTGCTCGACGGCGTCGCCGCCGACGTGGTGACCTTTCGCTGTGCGGTGCGCATCGAAGTGCGCGAGGCCAAGGATTACCCCTGGGTCGCGGCGCTGCTCTCGGCGCGGATCAAGAAGCTCGACCCGAGCTTCCGTCCGCAGTTGAGCCAGAAGATCGCGCCACAACAGGTACCGCGCCTGCTGTTGAGCCCAAAGCGCAACTGATGTCTGTCGCTTATCGGTAATGCCATTTTGTAATAACCATAGGCCAACAAAGATTTTCTCGGCCTAAACACCGCCGGGTAAACTAGCGCCCTTTTGCGCCCCACCCGGCGCCCGAAGGCCGGCCCCTTCCACCTGGGGGCCCACCCTTGAACATACCCAAAAGGTCGTTCGCGTGATCCAGTTTCAATCCGTCCACAAGGCCTACCGCGTCGCAGGCCGCGAGATTCCGGCACTGCAGCCCACCACGCTGCAGGTCGGCAGCGGCCAGGTGTTCGGCATCATCGGCCATTCCGGCGCCGGCAAGAGCACCCTGCTGCGCCTGATCAACCGCCTGGAGGAACCCTCCGGCGGGCGCATCGAGATCGACGGCGTCGACGTCACTGCCCTCGATGCCAATGGTCTGCGCCGCTTCCGCCAGCAGGTCGGGATGATCTTCCAGCACTTCAACCTGCTGTCGTCGAAGACCGTGGCCGACAACATCGCCATGCCGCTGCGCCTGGCCGGCGAACTGAGCCGTGCCGAAATCGACGCCCGCGTCGCCGAGCTGCTGGCCCGCGTCGGCCTGCAGGATCACGCCAACAAATACCCTGCGCAGCTCTCCGGCGGGCAGAAACAGCGTGTCGGCATCGCCCGTGCGCTGAGC
This sequence comes from Ectopseudomonas oleovorans, assembly GCF_003052605.1. GTDB lineage: Bacteria > Pseudomonadota > Gammaproteobacteria > Pseudomonadales > Pseudomonadaceae > Aquipseudomonas > Aquipseudomonas oleovorans_A. The sequence continues at coordinate 70,706 of NZ_QASO01000130.1, forward strand.
ACGCGACCGAAGATCCTGCTGTGCGATGAGGCCACCAGCGCCCTCGACCCGCAGACCACCACCGCCGTGCTGCAGCTGCTGGCCGAGATCAACCGCGAACTGGGCCTGACCATCGTGCTGATCACCCACGAGATGGACGTGATCCGCCGCGTCTGCGACCGCGTGGCGGTGATGGATGCCGGCGTCATCGTCGAAGAGGGCCCGGTGGCCGAGGTGTTCCTGCACCCGCAACACCCGACCACACGACGTTTCGTGCAGGAGTCCGAGCACGTCGACGAAGCCGAACAGCGCGACGACTTCGCCCATGTCGAAGGCCGCATCCTGCGCCTGACCTTCCAGGGCGACGCCACCTATGCGCCGCTGCTGGGCACCGTGGCCCGCGAAACCGGGGTGGACTACAGCATCCTCGCCGGGCGCATCGACCGCATCAAGGACATCCCCTACGGCCAGCTCACCCTGGCCCTGACCGGTGGCGACATCGACGCCGCGCTGGCGCGCTTCGCAGCCGCCGACGTGCATCTGGAGGTACTGCGCTGATGCTCGAACAACTGCTGCCCAACGTGTTCTGGCCGGAAATCTGGCAGGCCAGCCTCGACACCCTGAACATGCTGCTCGGCTCGATGCTGTTCACCGTGCTGCTCGGCCTGCCGCTCGGCGTGCTGCTGTTCCTCACCGGCCCGCGCCAGCTGTTCGAGCAGTCGGCGCTGTACGGCGCACTGTCGCTGGTGGTGAACATCCTGCGCTCGGTGCCCTTCGTCATCCTGCTGATCCTGATGATTCCCTTCACCGAGCTGCTGGTCGGCACTTCGCTGGGCGTCGCCGGCGCCATCCCGCCATTGGTGGTGGGCGCCACGCCGTTCTTCGCACGGCTGGTGGAAACCGCCCTGCGCGAAGTCGAGCGCGGCATCATCGAGGCGACCCAGGCGATGGGCGCCACCACCTGGCAGATCATCACCCGCGCGCTGCTGCCCGAGGCGTTGCCCGGCCTGCTCGCGGCCACCACCGTCACCGCGATTACCCTGGTGTCCTACACCGCCATGAGCGGCCTGATCGGCGGCGGCGGCCTCGGCGACCTGGCCGTGCGCTACGGCTACCAGCGCTACCAGCCGGACGTGATGGCGGTGACCGTGATCCTGCTGCTGATCCTGGTACAGGTGCTGCAGATGGTCGGTGATCGCCTCGTGGTGCATTTTTCCCGTAAATGATGAAAAGCGGCGACTCGTCACCCGCGAGACCCGCACCAACCTTCCCAAAAGGAACCTTGATATGAAGAAACTACTGACTGTCATCGCCGCCTGTGCGGCCTTCTCGGCCCAGGCCGAAACCCTCACCGTCGCTGCCACCCCGGTGCCGCACGCGGAGATCCTCGAGTTCGTCAAACCAGCCCTGGCCAAAGAAGGCGTGGAGCTGAAGGTGCGTGTATTCACCGACTACGTGCAGCCCAACCTGCAGGTACAGCAGAAGAACCTCGACGCCAACTTCTTCCAGCACCAGCCGTACCTGGACGAGTTCAACGCCAGCCGCAAGACCGAACTGGTCAGCGTTGCCGGCGTGCACGTCGAGCCCTTCGGCGCCTACTCCAGCAAGATCAAGGATCTGAGCGAGCTGCCGCAAGGCGCCACCGTGGCCATCCCCAACGATGCCACCAACGGCGGCCGTGCCCTGCTGCTGCTGCAGAAGGCCGGCGTGATCAAACTCAAGCCGGAAGCCGGCATCCTCGCCACGCCGAAGGACATCGTCGAGAACCCGAAGGCGATCAAGGTGCGTGAACTGGAAGCAGCTACCCTGCCGCGCGTGCTGAGCCAGGTCGACCTCGCCCTGATCAACACCAACTACGCCCTGGAAGCCAAGCTCAACCCGACCAAGGACGCCCTGGCCATCGAAAGCAGCGACTCGCCGTACGTCAACATCCTGGTGACCCGCGCTGACAACAAGGACAGCGAGGCCGTACAGAAGCTGGTCAAGGCCCTGCACAGCGCCGAGGTCAAGCAGTTCATCGAAGAGAAGTACCAGGGCGCCGTCGTCCCGGCGTTCTGATCGCCGCCGACCGCTCTTGCTGTAAACAATGCCGCGCCGCTGCAAAGCTGCGCGGTATTTTTATGCGTGGAATCTCAGCGATCCGTAGGGTGCGCCGTGCGCACTGCCAACAATACGGATCAGCGCCGCAGGCACTCCAGCAGACAATCCAGCGCCGGCTGGCGCTGCGCCCGCCGCACCAGGGCGACCAGCTCGCGATGAAAGGTCAGCGCGCCCAGCTCGATCACCCGCAGGCGCGTCGGCCGTTGCAGCCACAGGCCCGCGCGCGGTACCAGGGCCACGCCCATACCGTTTTCCACCAGGCGCACGATGGCATCCAGCTCATCCAGCTCCAGCGCCTCACGTACGTTCAGGCGCTGCTCGCGCAGAAAGCGGGTTACCTGGCGCCCACCGAACGAGGCGCGGTCGTAGCGCACGAAGGGTTGCTCGACCAGCAGGCGCAGCGGGTCGTCGCCCGGCACGTCCAGCGGTGCGATGAGCACGAAGGGCTCGCGCGCCAGCGCTACTTCCAGCAATTCCTTGGGTAAGGCAAACGGCGGTTTGATCAACAACGCCAGATCCAGCTCGCCGGCATCCAGCTGACTGAACAGCTGCAAGGACACGCCCGGCACCAGCTTCAGTTCGACCTGCGGCGCCAGTTGCCGAAAGCGCGGCAGCGCCTCGGCCAGCAAGCCGGTCTGCAAGGTGGCGATGGCGCCGACGCGCAGCTCGCCCTGCCACTGATCGGCGGCCGGCGGCAGCGCCATCTGCGCGTACAGCGCGAGCATCTGTTCGGCCAGCGGCAAGGCGTGCCGGCCGGCGGCGTTGAGCACGGCAGCGCGGCCACTGCGGTCGAACAGGCGCACGCCGAGGTGCTGCTCCAGTACGCGCATCTGCGCGCTGACCGCCGACTGGGTCAGCCCCACCTGCTGGCCAGCGGCAGCGAAGGTGCCCAGGCGAGCGACGGTGATGAAGGTTTTCAGCTCGCGCAGCATCGAGGCCCTCGATTGATCAAAAATATTTGAGCTTGCGCGCAAGGATATTCGCTTTAGAACAATTTTGCTGTTGGTAGGCTGGTGCGATGAACACCGATGGCGGGTTTCACCCGCCCTACCCACAACAATCAGAGGTATTGCGTGATGGCCCTTGCTCCCTTTCACCTGGCGATTCCCGTGTACGACCTGGCTGCCGCGCGGCATTTCTACGGCGAAGTGTTCGGCTGTGCTGAGGGTCGTAGCAGCGAGCACTGGGTCGACTTCGATTTCTTCGGCCACCAGTTGGTGATCCACGAAGCGCCAAAGATGGCCTACCAGGAATCCGCCGTGAGCAACCCGGTGGACGGCCACGACGTACCGGTGCCGCACTTCGGCGTGGTGCTCGGCTGGGCTGACTGGGAAGCGCTGGCCGAGCGCCTGCGCAGCCGCGAGACGACGTTCGTCATCGAGCCCTACGTACGCTTCAAGGGCCAGGTCGGCGAGCAGGCCACCATGTTCCTCCTCGACCCCTGCGGCAACGCGCTGGAGTTCAAGGCGTTCAAGGACATCGGCCAGCTGTTCGCCAAGTGAACGCAGGCTGCCTGGATAGCGAGCAAATGCCGTTCAATCCAGTGGATTATCGATCTGCGCACGCAGCAGCTCGGCGAAGGCGCTCGCCTCCACCGGGCGGCTGATCAGAAAGCCCTGGATCTCATCGCAGTTCTGGCTCTTGAGAAAGTCCATCTGTGCCTGGGTTTCCACGCCCTCGGCCACCACTTTCAGCTCCAGGCTGTGAGCCATGGCGATGATCGCGCGGGTGATTGCGGCATCCTCGCCACCGGGTGACAGGTCGCGGATGAAGGTCTGGTCGATCTTCACGTAATGCACCGGGAAGCGCTTGAGGTAACTGAGCGAGGAATAGCCGGTGCCAAAGTCGTCGATGGCCAGTTTGACCCCCAGTTCGCGCAGCTGGCGGAAGGTGACGATGACGCTGTCGACGTTGTCCAGCAGCTGGCTTTCGGTCAGCTCCAGTTCCAGATACTGCGGCGCCAGGCCGGTCTCTTCGAGCACCTGACGCACCAGGCTGGTGAGGTTGCCCTGGCGCAGCTGATGCACCGAGATGTTCACCGACACCCGTATCTGCGCCAGCCCCTCCTCCTGCCACTGGCGCGCCTGGCGGCAGGCCTGACGCAGCACAAACTCGCCAATCGGTGCGATCAGCCCGGTTTCCTCGGCCAGACCGATGAACTCGCTCGGCGGCACCATGCCCTGCTGCGGATGGCGCCAGCGCACCAGCGCCTCGGCGGCGTTGAGCTGGCCGTCGGCAAGGTTCAGCTTGGGCTGGTAGAACACCTCCAGCTGTCCTTCGTCGATGGCCTTGCGCAGCTGGTTCTCCAGTTGCAAGCGCTCCAGGGTGCAGGCCTGCAAATTGTCGGTGAAGAACTGGAAGGTGTTGCCGCCCAGATGCTTGGCATGCTGCACGGCCATGTTGGCCTGACTGATCAGCGCGCTGATCTCTCGCGCGTAGTCCGGCATCAGGCTGATACCCAGCGAGGCGCTGATCACCAGTTCGTGGCCACCAACGGTCATTGGCACACGCAACTTGGCCAGTAACCGACTGGCCACCCGCGCCAGGCTGGAAAGGCTGCCATAGGCATCGAGGATGATGGCGAACTCGTCGCCTGAGAGCCGCGCGATGCAGTCGGCCTCGGGTACGGTCTGGGTCAGGCGACGACTCATCTGCCGCAGCAACTGGTCCGCCACTTCATGGCCGAGGCTGTCGTTGAGCAGCTTGAAACGGTCCAGGTCGATGTGCACCAGGGCAATGCTGCGGCCGCTCTGGCGGGCGCGCTGGCTGGCATCGTGCAGACGCTCCTTGAACAGACTGCGGTTGGCCAGGCCGGTCAGATCATCGTAGTGCGACAGGTAGCGCAGGCGCTCCTCGGCCTCGCGCCGCGCACTGAGATCAGCGAAGAAGCCGACGATATGGCTGGGCCGACCCGTTACATCGCGCACCAGATTGAGCTGCAGCCACTGCGGGTAAAGCTCGCCACTCTTGCGCGTCTCGATCAGCTCGCCCTGCCAGGTACCGGTGCTGTCCAGTTCCTGGCGGATCATCTGGTATTGCCGGCGCATCTCGCGGCTGCCGATCAGGCTGGTCACCGTGCGCCCGACCACCTCCTCACGGCTGTATCCGGTCACCGCGCTGAACGCACGGTTGACCGCCAGCACACGGTAGTCGGGGTCGAGAATGAAGATGCCTTCGCTGGCCGCTTCGAACACGGTCGCGGCCAGTCGCTGTTGCTGCTCCTGCTGACGCCGCGCGCTGACATCGCGCCGCGTGCCGAGCATGCGCCGTACACGGCCGGCGGCGTCGCGCTCGACCGCACGGCCACGGTCCTCGACCCAGACCCAGTGACCATCGACATGGCGCACGCGGTACTCGATCTGATAATCCTCGCTGCGCCCCTTGAGGTGCCGGACCAACGCCCGGCGCAACCCTGGCAGATCATCCGGATGCAGACGCGGGGTGAGGTCGCGCAGCATCACCTGCACCTGCTCCGGCTCCAGACCAAACAGCTCGCGCAGGTGCGAATGGTGCACCTGATCGCTTTCCAGATCCCAGTCCCACAGCCCCAGCTCACTGACCTCCAGCGCCAGGGCCAGGCGCTCCTGGCTCTTGCCCAGGGCATGAGTCGCCTCGTCCAGCTCCAGGGTACGCTCGGCCACGCGCATTTCCAGCGCATCATGGGCACCGCGCAGCTCACGTTCGGCGCGACGGCGTTGCTCAACCTCGCGCGCCAGCTCTTCGTTGAGCCCTTCGGCGCGCTGCTTGGCATGCTCCAGGTTGCTGATCAGCGCCAGGTTATGGAACCGTTGCAGCAAGCTGCGCTGTACCAGGCGATTGACCTGCCAGGCCACGATCAGTAAGGCAAGAAACAGGATCAGCCCAAGCAGCCCCCAACCGCGTTGCAGGCTGTTGTCGGCCAGCAGCAGATAGGTCACCGAAGGCAGCAGGCAGGGCAAGGCGAAGCTGAGAAAGGCCGACAGGCTGACGGCATAGGCCACGCTGGCTGAAAGAATCGCCGCAGCGATCAGACCATAGACCAGCGCCTGCTGATAGAACACATCGACAGGCACCAGCACGATCACGGCGAAGGCGAGGGTCAATCCGGATGCACCGGCACCAAAAAGAAAGATGCGGCGCCAGTAGGGTTCGGCCTGGCGGCTCGGCAGCGCCGCGTTGAAGGCATTCACCTGGGTCAGACGCAGCAGCACCAGCAACACCACCCAGCCCAACCATGCTGCGAGCATGAGGGCGCTCTGCTGATTCCACAGCAACAGGCTGCAGGCCAGGCCAACCAGGAGCATGAGCAGAGTGGGCAGGCGCGAGCCCAGAAACAGCAAGCGGGTGCGCTCGACGGCAATATCCGTGGCGAATTGACGTTCAGCCTGATGCGGGTCCAGCGTCACCTCCTGAACTTCGGCGCTAGTCGTGGCGGTCATGGGCGATTTTCTTGTAATGGTTGCCTGAGGGGCTGCGGTGTTTTTCAGCTGCCTCAGCCCTGACGTCGCGGGAGAATACCCGAGACAGACGCTCTGCCCAACAATGATGTGGCCCCTTTCACAGCTTGACGCCCAACTTTTGGCGGGCACCGGCAGAGCATGATGGCCTTTGGCCGCCTGACCAGGCGCATCTGCGCCCTGACCTGCCAGTCGTCGGTTGCATCGGACGCGTTTCTCCACGCTCGGCCAACGGTTTGCCCTCACCTGTCCGGCCCCCTAGAATGCCGCGATGCAAAATGACCTCGATCACAGACTCACTACCCTCAATCCCGCCCAGCACCACGCGGTTACCACACCGCCTGGTCATCAGCTGGTGCTGGCCGGCGCCGGCTCGGGCAAGACCCGCGTGCTGGTGCATCGCATCGCCTTCCTGATCCAGCGCCTGGACGTGTCGCCGCACAGCATTCTGTCGGTGACCTTCACCAACAAGGCGGCTGCCGAGATGCGTCACCGCATCGAAGACGTGCTCGGCCACGCCCCTGCGGGCATGTGGGTCGGTACCTTCCACGGTCTGGCTCACCGCCTGCTGCGTGCACACTGGCAGGAGGCAAAGCTAGCCGAGAACTTCCAGATTCTCGACTCCGACGATCAGCAGCGCCTGATCAAGCGGGTAATCCGCGACCTCGGCCTGGATGAACAGCGCTGGCCGGCCAAGCAGGCGCAGTGGTTCATCAACGGGCAGAAGGACGAGGGCATCCGCCCGCAAGGCATCCAGGCCAGCGGCGACCTGTTCCTGGCCACCATGCGCAGCATCTATGAAGCCTACGAGGCCGCCTGCGCGCGTACCGGCGTCATTGACTTCGCCGAACTGCTGCTGCGCGCCCTCGACCTGTGGCGCGACAACGCCGGCCTGCTGGAGCACTACCAGCGCCGCTTCCGCCATATCCTGGTCGACGAGTTCCAGGACACCAACGCCGTGCAGTACGCCTGGCTGCGCTTTCTCGCCAAGGGCGGCGAAAGCCTGATGGTGGTGGGCGACGACGACCAGTCGATCTACGGCTGGCGCGGCGCGAAGATCGAGAACATCCAGCAGTTCGACCAGGACTTCGCCGATGCCGAGATCATTCGCCTGGAGCAAAACTACCGCTCCACCGCCAATATCCTCAATGCCGCCAACGCGCTGATCGCCAACAACCAGGGTCGCCTCGGCAAGGAGCTGCGTACCGACGTCGGTGATGGCGAGCCGCTAGCCCTGTACGCCGCCTTCAACGAGCACGACGAAGCGCGCTACGTGGTCGAGACGATCGAGGACGCCCTGCGCAAGGACGGCCTCAAGCGCAGCGAGATCGCCATTCTCTATCGCTCCAACGCCCAGTCGCGCGTGCTGGAAGAGGCGCTGCTGCGCGAGAAGATCCCCTACCGCATCTACGGTGGTCAGCGCTTCTTCGAGCGTGCCGAAATCAAGAACGCCATGGCCTATCTGCGCCTGCTCGACGCACGAGACAACGATCCGGCGCTAGAAAGAATCATCAACGTGCCTGCACGTGGTATCGGCGAAAAAACGGTAGAAAACATTCGCCAATTTGCGCGTGAGCATGAGCTACCAATGTGGGCGGCTATTCGCCGAATGCTCGCAACAAAAACATTGTCCGGTAAGGCCGCCGGGGCGCTGACCGCATTCATCGATTTGATAAATAACCTCGACGAGAAAGTCGCTGCCATGCCGCTGCACCAGATGACCCAGGTGGTCATCGAAAAGAGCGGCCTACTCGCCTATCACGAGGCGGAAAAGGGCGAGAAGGGCCAAGCCCGGGTGGAAAACCTGGAGGAACTGGTCAGCGCCGCGCGCGCCTTCGAGAACGATGAAGACGACGAGCTGACCCCGCTGCAGGCCTTCCTCACCCACGCCTCGCTGGAGGCCGGCGACACTCAGGCCGCCGAGAACGAAGACAGCATTCAATTGATGACCCTGCACAGTGCCAAGGGCCTGGAATTCCCCCTGGTGTTCCTGGTGGGCATGGAAGAGGGTCTGTTCCCGCACAAGATGAGCCTGGAAGAACCGGGCCGATTGGAAGAAGAACGCCGCCTGGCCTATGTCGGCATTACCCGTGCCATGCAGAAGCTGGTGATCAGCTACGCCGAAACCCGGCGTCTCTACGGTAGCGAGACCTACAACAAGGTGTCGCGCTTCGTCCGCGAAATCCCCGCACCGCTGATTCAGGAGGTGCGCCTGAGCAACAGCGTCAGCCGCCCGGTGAGCACCAGCTCGATGGGTGGCGGCAGCCTGTTCGCCGGCAGCGCCGTGCCGGAAACGCCCTTTAGTCTGGGCCAGCGCGTACGACACAGCCTGTTCGGCGAGGGCACCATCCTCAATTTTGAGGGTGCCGGCGCGCAGGCACGGGTCCAAGTGAATTTTGAAAACGAAGGCAGTAAATGGCTGATGCTGGCGTACGCCAAGCTTGAAGCCTATTAGCACACCGTATCTGGAGATAATCGATGAATCGCCGCAATCTGTTCGGTGCCGCTGTGGCACTGATCGCCGCCATCGGCCTGGTTGGCTGCAAAGAAGACAAGGCTGCCAGCGAGCAAGCCGCTGCCAAGCCGGCAGAAATCATCCATTGGAAGATGGTCACGTCCTGGCCGAAGAACTTCCCCGGCCTGGGCACCGCAGCCGAGCGCCTGGCCGAGCGCATCAACACCATGAGCGGCGGGCGCCTGACCGTCAAGGTCTACGCCGCTGGTGAGCTGGTACCGGCGCTGGAAGTGTTCGACGCCGTTTCCCGCGGCACCGCCGAGATGGGCCATGGCACCCCGTACTACTGGAAAGGCAAGGTGCCAGCTGCGCAGTTCTTCAGCAGCGTGCCGTTCGGCCTGTCCACCCTGGAAATGAACGCCTGGTTGAGCAAGGGCGGCGGTCAGGCACTGTGGGACGAAACCTACGCACCGTTCGGCGTGAAGCCGCTGTCGGCCGGCAACACCACCATGCAGATGGGTGGCTGGTTCAATAAGGAAATCAACAGCCTGGACGACATCAAAGGCCTGAAGATCCGCATGCCGGGCCTCGGCGGCGAAGTCTGGAGCCGTCTGGGTGCGATCACCGTCAACCTGCCGGGCGGCGAAATTTTCACCTCCCTGCAGACCGGTGCCATCGATGCCACCGACTGGGTCGGCCCCTATAACGACCTGGCCTTCGGCCTGCACAAGGCTGCCAAGTACAACTACTTCCCGGGCTGGCAGGAGCCGCAGGCGGTGGTCGAGGCCATGGTCAACCAGAAGGCCTTCGACGCACTGCCGACCGACCTGCAAGCCATCGTCGTCGAAGCCGCGCGTGCCGCGACCCTGGACATGATGGACGACTACGTGTTCAACAACGCCAAGGCGCTGCAGAGCCTGAAGAGCGAAGGCGTGCAGTTCAAGCGCCTGCCGGATGAGGTGCTGCAAGCCATGCGTGAGCAGTCCAACCTGGTGCTCGAAGCCCTGGCCGCCGAGAACGACCTCAACGGTCGCATCTGGGCCTCGCAGAAAGCCTTCCTCGAAGAAGCCAGCGCCATGCAGGCGCTGACCGAGAAAGAGCTGTACAACTGGCGTTGATTCAACAAGAGAGTCCCTTCAGGCCAGGCTCCCAACGCATTATTGTGTGTGGGAGCCCCGCCTCGGGGCGAAGCTTATACCGCCCGCCATCGGCGCAATGATAGCCAAGAGCGCACCCGGCATTGTTTCGAGCCCGGGTTCGCGGCGAGGCGCCGCTCCTACAGACTCGGCGCGTAGCTTGACTAACAGGTATCGACCACCAAGAGCCCCGTTCTTCCTCAGGGATGACTGCCCATGCGCCTTCGCTCTCTGCTTCTCCTGCCTCTGCTCGCCCTCGGCCTGATCGGCTGCAAGGACGACTCCGCACCGGCCGACCAGGCCGCCGCCCCCGCGCAGACCTTCCACTGGAAAATGGTCACTACCTGGCCGAAGAACGCGCCCGGCACCGGCACCGCCGCCGAACGCCTGGCCGAGCGCGTCAACGCCATGAGTGCCGGGCGCCTGACCATCAAGGTCTACGCCGCTGGCGAGTTGGTGCCGGCACTGGAGGTGTTCGACGCGGTCTCCCGCGGCACGGCCGAACTCGGCCACGGCACACCCTATTACTGGAAGGGCAAGGTACCTGCCGCGCAGTTCTTCGGTGCGGTGCCCTTCGGCCTGTCCACCCTGGAAATGAACGCCTGGCTGAACAAGGGCGGCGGCCAGGCGCTGTGGGACGAAGCCTACGCGCCGTTCGGCCTCAAGCCGCTGACGGCGGGCAACAGCACCATGCAGATGGGCGGCTGGTTCAACAAGGAAATCAACAGCCTGGCTGACATTAAAGGCCTGAAGATCCGTATGCCGGGCCTCGGCGGCGAAGTCTGGAGCCGCCTGGGTGCGACCACCGTGGTGATGCCGGGCGGCGAAATCTTCACCTCGCTGCAAAGCGGCGCCATCGACGCCACCGACTGGGTCAGCCCCTACAACGACCTGGCATTCGGCCTGCCCAAGGCCGCCAAGTACTATTACTACCCGGGCTGGCAGGAACCACAGTCAGTGCTCGAACTGCTGATCAACCAGAAGGCCTTCGATGCGCTGCCGGCTGACCTGCAAGCCATCGTCACCGAAGCGGCGCGCGCGGCGACCCAGGACATGATGGACGACTACGTCTACCACAACGCCCTGGCGCTGGACGAGCTGAAGAAGAGCGGCACGCTGCTCAAGCGCTTTCCCGACGAAGTGCTGCAGGCCATGCAACGCGAGAGCGAACAAGTGCTCGGCGACCTGGCCGCGCAGAGCGAGCTCAACGGCCGCATCTGGGCCTCCATGCAGGCCTTCCAGGCGCTGGCCACCTCGATGCAGGCGCTGTCGGAGAAAGAGCTGTACGACTGGCGCTGAGCCGCTCAGGGTTATAGCCCTTACCCTTGTGGGAGCCCCGCCCCGGGGCGAAGCTGTATTACCTCAGGTTCGCGGCGGAGCGCCGCTCCTACCCGTTCGGCGCGGCCACATCTGACCTATCCGGCTCCGTTTGTCGTTCCAGGCTGCGCCTCATGCCCTGGCGGCCATACTTCACGGATGAAGAACAAACCGACTGACCCCGCCCAGATCCTCGACAGCGCCCTGCAACTGGCCGAAGTCTGCGGCTGGGAGCGCCTGCACCTGTTCGACGTCGCCGCCGCGCTCGACATCGGCCTGGACGATATCGCCCGTCACTACCGCGACAAGGACGACCTGGTGGAAGCCTGGTTCGACCGCGCCGATCTGGCCATGCTCGGCCACGCCAGAAATCCCGATCTGCAGGGTCTGAACGCCGAACAACGTCTGGAAAGCTGCCTGCTGGCCTGGCTCGAGAGCCTGGCAGCCCATCGCGCAGTGACCGGGCAGATGCTGCTGTACAAGCTCGAACCCGGGCATATCCACCTGCAGGTGCTCGGCCTGATGCGCATCAGCCGCACCGTGCAATGGTGGCGCGAAGCCGCTGGCCGGCAAACCCTGCACCTGCGCCGCATCGCCGAGGAAACCCTGCTCACCGGCGCCTACCTGCGCAGCTTCGTGCACTGGCTGCGCCATCCCGAAGAAGACGCAGCAACCTTCCGCGGCTTCCTGCGCGCTCAACTGCGCTGCGGCCCGCTGCCTCTGCTGCTGCAACGCCCGTAGCCCGATGAAATCCGGGGCCATGGTTGCGGATTGCATCGGGCTACACGGACAAATCGCAGGGTGCTCGCCCTACAGGCAAAAGCCGGAAACATTCTGTCACTGGTCATGCCCATCCATGACGGGCAAGATGCAGACCAAGCTTTTCCACAAGAGAGAAAACCGTGATGCAGCGTTTCCTCAGTATCGCCATGGTGCTGTGCCTGGCACTGACCTTCAGCTTCGAAGCCCACGCCAAACGTTTTGGCGGTGGTAAATCCTTCGGCTCCGCACCCAGCCACCAGACCCGCCAGGCCACGCCGCCGGCGCAGTCGGCTGCCCAGGCTCCCGGTCGTCAACAGCCTGCCGCTGCCGCCAGTGGCGCTTCGCGCTGGCTCGGCCCGCTGGCCGGTCTGGCCGCCGGTGGCCTGCTGGCCTCGATGTTCATGGGTGATGGTTTCGAAGGCCTGCAGATCATGGACATGCTGATCTTCGGCCTGATCGCCTTCCTGCTGTTCCGTTTCCTCGCCGCTCGTCGCGCTCGCCAACAGCCGCAAATGGCTGCTGCCGGTGCGCCGTATCAGCGTGAAATGCCGAACGCCGACAACGCGCCGACCGCTGGCAGCAATATCTTCGGTGGTCGCCTGGCTTCGGCCGCTCCGGTGATCAACGCCCCGGCCTGGTTCAACGAGCAGAGCTTCATCGCCGCCGGTCGTGAGCACTTCATGAACCTGCAGCAGCACTGGGACGCCAACGAGATGGACAAGATCGCCGAGTTCGTCACTCCGCAGCTGCTGGACTTCCTCAAGCGTGAGCGCGCCGAACTGGGTGACGGCTTCCAGTCCACTTATGTCGATAACCTCGACGTGCAACTCGACGGTGTCGACGACAACGCCGAGAAGACCATCGCCACCCTGACCTTCAGCGGCGTGTCGAAAACCTCGCGCTTCGACCAGGGCGAGCCCTTCAGCGAAAGCTGGCGCCTGGAGCGTGCCCAGGGCGACAACCAGCCGTGGCTGATCGCCGGCATTCGCCAGAACTGATCGCTACGGCGCACTAAAAACCCGGGCTTGCCCGTAATGCTGTTCACTTAAGAAACGGTCGAGCTCGATCAGTCCCCTCGCCCCTCCGGGGAGAGGGTTAGGGAGAGGGGGAAACTGGCAGTTTTGCGGTGTTTTCTGCCCTCTCCCCCAGCCCCTCTCCCATAAATGGGAGAGGGGAGCCAAACGTGTGCAACCTTAAGTGAACAGCATTAGGGCTTGCCCGGGTTTTTATTTCGGCATTTGCCGGTTATCGCGGCTGAAGCCGCTCCTACAGCCCCTCACGACAGATCAGTAGCAGCCCGGCGCATGCCGATATGCGGGATGTCGTCCTCCAGATACACCTCGGTCACCGCCACGAAGCCATAACGCCCGTAGTAGCCCTGCAGGTGCGCCTGCGCCGACAGATAAACCGGCGCCCCCGGCCAACGCTGACCACACTCGACCAGCGCCCGCTCCATCAGCCGATGGCCCAGCCCGCTGCCGCGCGCCCGCTCGGCGATCACCACCCGACCGATCACCACCTCGCCGTCCATGCGCTGCGGATCGAGCAAGCGCAGATAACCCACCAGCCCAGATTCATCACGCGCCAGCAGGTGGCAGGTGTCACCGACCAGGTCCTGGCCATCGGTTTCCAGATAGGGGCAGTTCTGCTCGACCACGAACACCTGGGTGCGCAGTGCCAGCAGTTCATAGAGGGTCGCAGCATCGAGTTCGCTGTGGTGCAGGCAGTGCCAGGTAAGAGATGACATGAAAGGCTCCGCAAAAGCGCCAGTATGCAGTGACAACGACATGTTTTCATTCTGCCGGCCAGCTACTGTATAAAGCCGATCCCCCAAGATGAGGAGCCGACGCCGTGGAAGAAGTCATCGAACAGCTGCGCGAACTCAACGAGCCGGTACCGGTACCGCTGGAGCTGCCGGAAGAAGAGACCCTGGTGGAGATTCAGGAGCAGATCCTCATCCACTTGCCGTTCGAGCTGCGCGAGTTCCTGCTCAAGGTCAGCGACGTGGTCTATGGTCGCCTGGAGCCGGTGACCGCCAGTGATCCGCAATCGCACACCTACCTGCCGGAAGTCGCCTCGGTGGCCTGGGATCTCGGCCTGCCGCGCGACCTGGTGCCACTGTGCCAGGACGGCCGCGACTACTACGCGGTGGACGTGGAAGGCCAGGTCTGGCTGTGGGACGGCGACGAAGGCGAGCTGACCGACGAAAGCTGGGACTCGGTCTGGCACTGGTGCCGTGACGTCTGGCTGGAGAGCTGATCACGCCTCCACCCTAGGATGCGCCCTACGGACTATCGGCGTCGCGAACGCCGTCGCCGCTGAAGCGCCTCCCACGATATGTATCCGAGACTCGGCCCCGTGGGAGGGGCTTCAGCCGCGAACCTCATCAAGCGAGTTACGCGAACAGCACCCTCACACCTCGCCCTGCTCCAACGCCAGCAGGTTGAGCAGAAAGCGCGCGAAGTAAAGCAGATCCTGTTCCATCGCCTGGCGAGCGCCCTTGGCATCGCCGGCTTCGATAGCGGCAAAGGCGTCTTCATGAAAGTCATTGAGCCGCAGCGACAGGTCGGCGCCGGTGAACAGCCGGTTGAAGAAGGGGCCGATCTGCAGCCATAGCGACTCGATCGAACGCAGCAACACCGGGTTGCCACATGCACCGTACAAATGCAGGTGAAACTGGCTGTTGGCATTGAGGTAGTCCTGCACCTGGCGCTGCTCGATGGCGGCGTCCATGCGCTGCACGCAGTCACGCAGCAGGGCCAGATCGCTGCTGTCCAGGCGCGGCGTGGCCAGCTCCACTGCCAGGCCTTCCAGCGCCAGGCGCACCTGAAAGATGTTTTCGTAGCGCTCACGGGTCATCGACGGGACTCGCACCGAGCGCTGCTGCTCGCCCTCCAGCGCGCCCTCGGCCACAAGCCGCTGCAGGGCCGCGCGAACCGGCATCGGGCTGGTGCCCCATTCGGTGGCCAAGTCGCGGATCTTCAACCGCTCCCCAGGTTGGAAACGTCCGACCAACAGCCCTGAGCGGATGTTCTGATACAGCTGCTCCTGCAGATTGTCAGCCATGTGCCACCTCCATCGGAGGCGCCGGCAATTGGGCAAGGGTCAGGCTACAGTCACGCATGGGAGGCTCCGATTGAAGATGCGGCGAGTCTACGACAGGAACTGATTTTGTGTGAAAAACGGCTGAATATAAAATTTTTTGTGATCACAAATATAGATTTAAAGCCAAAATAATCGATCCTAATCTAAGCGTTTACTATTTTGTGATCACAAAATATCATGCCGACAGCATTCAATCGAGGTATGCCCCATGACCACCGCCAGTGGCATCAGCCAAGTTGCCGTTGACCGTTTCGTAGCCGCCGAGCGCGAGCGCTTCCTGTCCCGCAATCCGAAGTCCGTGGCCCTGGCCGAGCGCGCCCGCCACTCGCTGTACGGCGGCGTGCCGATGCACTGGATGGCCGACTGGTCGACGCCGGTACCGCTGTTCGTCGAGCGAGCCAAGGGCGCACGTTTCTTCGATGTGGACGGTCACGAGTACATCGACTTCTGCCTGGGTGACACCGGCACCATGTTCGGCCACTCCCCCGACCCGGTGGCCCGCGCCCTCGCCGAACAAGCGAATAACGGCCTGACCACCATGCTGCCGGGCGAGGACGCAGTGGTTTGCGGCGAGCTGCTGGCCCAGCGCTTCGGCCTGCCCTACTGGCAGGTGACCGCCACGGCAACAGATTCGAATCGCTATGTGCTGCGCTGGGCGCGCGCCATCACTCAGCGCAAGACCCTGCTGGTGTTCGACGGCTGCTACCACGGCACTGTCGACGACGTGATGGTGCGCGAGCGCGACGGCAAGACCGTGCACCGCTCCGGCCTGGTCGGCCAGGCCTATGACCTGACCGAGCACAGCCGCGCCATTCCCTTCAACGATGTCGCAGCGCTGGAGGCGGCGCTTGCTCAGGGTGACGTCTGCGCCCTGCTCTGCGAACCGGCGATGACCAATATCGGCATGGTTCTGCCCGATCCGGGCTTTATGCAGAAATGCCGCGAGTTGACGCGTAAGTACGGCAGCCTGCTGATCATCGACGAAACCCACACCATCTCCACCGACATCGGCGGCTGCACACGCCTGTGGAACCTGGATCCCGACTTCTTCGTGGTCGGCAAACCGATCGCCGGCGGCGTGCCTTGCGGCATTTTCGGCTGCAGCGCGGCGATGGCCGATGCCATGACTCAGGCCCGCCACCGCGCCAGCGCAGAAAGCCACGGGCATGGTCACAGCGGCATGGGCACCACCCTGTCGGCCAACGCCCTGGCCATGCACTGCATGCGCGCCAACCTGGAACAGGTGATGACCCAGGCGGCCTACGACCACATGCTGCCGCTGGCGGCGCGTCTGGCAGAGGGTTTCCGTCAGCTGATCGACAAGCACGACCTGAAGTGGTCGGTGACCGAGCTGGGCGCGCGTTGCGAGTTCCAGTTCTGCGCCACGCCGCCACGCACCGGCGCCGAGGCCGAAGCGGCATTCCATGACGAGCTGCAGATGGCCCTGCACCTGTACCTGATCAACCGCGGCATTCTGATCACGCCATTCCACAACATGACCCTGTGCTGCCCGAGCACCACGACCGAGGATGTGGACAAACTGATCACCACCCTGGATCAGGCCCTGGGCGAGCTGCTGGCTATTCCCGGCGCCAGGCTCTGAACATCCCTTCTCCCTCCGGGAGAAGGCGCCCGAAGGGCGGATGAGGGCTCCCTCCCCCCTAGCCCCTCTCCCAAAGGGAGAGGGGAACAAAAGCAAGGACACCACCATGCAATTTGCCGATCCCCAGGAAGCCCGCGACTTCCTCGAACGCCACCCCGAGGTGCGCAGCATCGAGCTGATGCTGATCGACGCCAACGGCATCCCGCGCGGCAAGCTGCTGCATCGCGACGAGCTGCTGGCCATCTACGAAAACGGCCGACCGCTGCCCAGCTCGATCCTGTCGCTGACCATCCAGGGCGAGGACGTCGAGGAAAGCGGCCTGGTCTGGGAAGTGGCCGACGCCGACTGCTGGACCTACCCGCTGCCCGGCAGCCTGACCCTGCAACCCTGGCGCGTGGTGCCCACCGGCCAGGTGCAGGTGAGCATGCACCCGACCCAGGGTCTGCCGGCCACGCCGGGCGACCCACGCCACGTGCTGGTACGTGCCATCGAGGCGCTCAAGGCCGATGGTTATCACCCGGTAATGGCGGTGGAGCTGGAGTTCTACCTGCTGGACAAGCAGCGTGACGCCAATGGCCGCCCACAGCCCGCCGTACAGATGAACGGCGTGCGCCCACAGGCGCCGCAGGTCTACGGCGTGTACGAGCTGGAGCAGATGCAGCCGTTCCTCGACGACCTCTACGCCGCCTGCGAGGCGCAGGGCCTGCCGGTGCGCACGGCCATCTCCGAATACGCGCCGGGCCAGCTCGAGCTGACCCTGGAGCACCGTTTCGATGCACTGCAGGCGGTAGACGAAGGCGTACGCTACAAGCGCCTGGTCAAGGGCGTGGCCAACAAACACGGCTTGCAGGCCTGCTTCATGGCCAAGCCGTTCGGCGACCTGGCTGGCAGCGGCATGCATATGCACGTGTCGCTGGCCGATGCCGAGGGCAACAACCTGATGGCATCGGAAGACCCACAAGGCACGCCGCTGCTGCGCCATGCCATTGGCGGCATGATGACAACGCTGGGCGATGCCATGGCGATCTTCTGCCCCAACGCCAACTCCTTCCGCCGCTTCCAGGCCAACAGCTACGCGCCGCTGGCCAAGAGCTGGGGGGTGAACAACCGCACCGTGTCATTCCGCGTTCCCGGCGGGCCGGCCAACAGTCGCCATGTCGAGCACCGCATCTGCGGTGCCGATGCCAACCCCTATCTGGCGGCAGCCGCGATCCTCGCCGGCATCCACAAGGGCATCCGCGAGCAGCTCGACCCAGGCGCAGCCATCGTCGGCAATGGCTACGAACAGGCCCGTGAAACCCTGCCCACCGACTGGCTCACCGCCCTGCGCAACCTGGAAGATTCGAGCTGGGCACGCGAAGCGCTAGGCGAGGACTTCCTCAGGGTATTCCTGGCGATCAAGTGGGCCGAGTTCCGTCAGTTCATGGGCGAAGTGGGCGAGCAGGATTGGCGTTGGTATCTGACTCACGCCTGATCGTCGCGGACGATAAGTTGGCGGCGAGCCCTGCCGCACACCCTTATCTACAGCGGCATGCAGCGCCCATTGAATCCTGCCTCGTGCGGGCCGTCGAAGCATAGCTGGCCTTGTCCGTCGGGTTCGGCCAGCTGTGTCGGATGGTAGGGGTTGCGGGCATCCGGCATCTTGGCCAGCTGCTCGGCATCGAAAGGCCCCGGAGGCAGGCTCACCACCACGGCCAGCAAACGGCGCTTGGCCTCCAGGTCATGCAAACGCCCGGCATACCGGCGCATGTCAGGGCCGGCAACGGTCAGCAGGATATTGCCGGCCCGGTTGCGTATGCCGCCAACCGAGGCCGGCCCGGGAGCCGGCTCCTGCATCGCTGCGGCAAACGCCTCTGGCTCCAGCTGCGACAACTGCACAGCCCGCGCATACGGCGCCAGGCTGGCGTTGATGGTCATCTGCGGGCGGAAGAACAGCTGCAGGCCAAGGTATTCCCGGCCGGAGACGCTCTCCGGCAGTTGCGCATACATCTGCGCGATACCGTAGAACTCGCGCTGCATGGGCTTGAGCAGCGAGCGCTCGTCCACGCTGAACGGCTTCGGAACCGACGGGCGCGGGATCAGCCCCTGGCGATACAGGCGGACCTGCCATTCCAGATTGCGGTTTACCAACACGCCCAGCAGCATCTTCAGCACCAGGTTGTCCGCACGCGCCAGTTGCTGGCGCAGTAGCCTGAGCTCCTCGCGCAGCCCTCCCTGTGCCACATCACCCTGACCATCACGGGCCATTTGCAGCATCAGTAGATTGAGCACCTGCTGGCCCGCGTACACATAAGTGAGTCGCGGTACCGGCTCGGCGACACTCACCGAGGTCAGCGTGCGGTAGTCGTCCATGTTGAGAAAATCCCAGTAGCGCCGCTGCAGAGCGAACCAATCGGGGGCGATACGGCTGCCCAGGTCGGCCTGTGCCAGCAGGCTGTCGAAGCAGCCGAGCGCCTCGATTCGGCAGAACAGTCGCCCTTCTGGCAACGACAGGCTGGCAACGGTCGGCCCCGAATAATCGCTATCGGTCACGCCGCGCCCGGCGTACCAGCGCTCGTAGTGCTGCAGACGGGCCTTACCCAGTGCCTCGGGCTGCTCATCGAAAGGCGCATCGATCCCGTTGAGGAAAAGGTACGCGCGGCTTTCGCCGGTCGCCGCCTGCACCTGCTGCTGCCAGTCCTGCACCTGAGTGCCAAGCGGCTCATCACGCAGCCAGGCGCTGCCACCGACCAGCAGCGCCAGCGCCAGAATCACAGCACCCAGCAGGCCATCCCGTCGGCTCACTGACGCACCTGCGCATCGACCTTGATGTAGTCGCCCGCCACGCTGATGCCCATGCCGCCATAGTCCTGGCAGCCATCGGCGAACACTTCCAGCACGCGCAGCGAGATTCCCTCGCGCAGCAGACTCACCGCGCAACCAGCATTCAGCGCGGCATCCTCCAGGCGCATCTGCACAGCGTCGCCGACCAGCTTGCCCTCAAGCTCACCGACGGCCGCCGGGCCGTACTCCTCGACCCGCGCCCCCGCGCGCAACGGCGCGAAGCTGGCGTGATAACCGCCGCCAGGAATCTCGCTGATCTGCAGTTCGCTCCACACCGCCTGGCCGCTGTAGCGCAGGTAGCGGCCTACCGGGCTGGCACTCAGTGCCGGGTAATCCAGCGCCTGGCTGACCTTGATCAGGTTGTGCCGCGTTGCCGAACCGTAAAGGTTGGTGTCCAGTGCCAACTGCAGCCAGGCGCGGGCCATGCCGGCGTCATCGGCGCGCAGGTTGGCCAACATCAGATTGTTAACGGCGAGCTCGAGCCCAGCTTCATCTTCGTTCTCGACGCGACGCAGCTGACGTTCGAAGGACTCGATGGCCGCCTCGAAACGACCGGCCTGATAGGCGGCCGTGCCCTCCTGGTTGCACTGCGCCGGTGTATCGCACGTTTGTTCGGCCATTACCGGCAGGGCGAGCAGGCCAAACAACATAAGGGGAATGTGGCGCAAGGGCATCATCTGGCATCCTAACCAAGCTAAACCCCATATTAGCCGGGCAACGCACAGCGCGGCAGCGCACAGCCTCCCAATTTCGGAGTCACCATGGAAGCCGGAACCGCACAACTCACGATGACCGTACTGATGACCCCAGACATGGCCAACTTCTCGGGCAACGTCCACGGCGGTACGCTGCTCAAATACATGGACGAAGTCGCCTACGCCTGCGCCAGCCGCTACGCAGGGCGCTATGTGGTGACGCTGTCGGTGGATCAGGTGATCTTTCGCGAGCCGGTGCATGTCGGCGAAATGGTCACCTTCCTCGCCTCGGTCAACTATTGCGGTCGCACCTCCATGGAAGTCGGCATCAAGGTGATCACCGAGAACATCCGCGAACGCTCGGTACGCCATACCAACAGCAGCTTCTTCACCATGGTGGCGATGGACGAGCAGGGTCGCCCGGCAGTGGTGCCCGAACTGCACCCGGACACACCCGACGGCCTGCGCCGTCAGCGCCAGGCCAAACAGCGCCGGCAGATTCGTGAAGAGCTGCAACAGCGCTACCAGGCGTTGAGCGACGAAAAGAACCTGGCATAGGGTCGTAACGGGCGGGCCATCGCCCCCTTCAATCGTGACCGATATAGAACAGCAGCTCGCGGCGCTGCGGATGATCCTTGAGCCAGGTACGAATCTCGTCGGCGCGAGCGATGGCTTCCTCGCCGGCGATGCGGCTGAAGCGCTCACGTCGGGCCTGCTCGCTGGCCTGCTGGCGCACCTGGCGCTGCCAGGCGTCGGTGAAGATCGCCGGCATGCGCTGGCTCAGCTCCAGGGCCTTGAGCAATTGCCATTCGCCACTGTCCAGCCAGGCTTCGTCGCAAGTACCGCATAGGTCGAGACGGTTGGCACGGGTGCCGCTGAACTGAAACTTGCTCATCAGCTTGGCGCACTTGGGGCAACTCAGGGCATGACTGGTTTCGCCCGCTTCGGCCTCGGCGGCCAGCTCAACTGATGTCTCGTGTGCTGGCTGGCGCTCGGCCCAGTCGCGGTAGTGCAGCAGGCTGACCAGTGTGCCTTGGCACTGTGCACAGCCATGGCCAAGCAGGCCATCTTCGAGTCTTGCTGGTTGCAGGCGAGTCGTACGGCAGGCGGGGCAATGCATGGTGACGTCCTTTTCCTATTGAGTGCGCGAACGCTAATCTAGGGTCTGTTGCCGTTTCGCGCACGGCCGCGACGAAACGGCAACAGACCCTAGGGCAAATACGAGAGCAAGAGCGACCCTGAGAACTACTTGGCGGATAAGCTAAGCTCTGTCTCCCGGATCTGGAGTCGTCATGATCAACCTGTTCGATGTCTTCCTGCTGATGCTGTTCGCTGCCGTCTGCGCCTGGCTGTGGCGCGGCCATGGTATTCGCGAGCGTGCACTGGCGTTCGCCAAGCAGCACTGCGCCAAGCTCGACGTGGAGTTGCTCGACGGTGCCGTGGCGCTGCGCCGCCTGGCCATCCAGCGCGACGGCAAGGGCCACCGGCGCCTGGCGCGACTCTATGACTTCGAGTTCACCGTCACCGGCGAGCAACGACTGCGCGGGCATATCAGCATGTTCGGCCCGCATCTCGGCCGCATCGAACTGCAGCCCCATCCGATACTGGAGCCGCAACCCGAGCCGGTTGCGGTGCAGCAGCCAGGCAACGTCATCCGCCTGGAAGACTGGCGGCGCAAGGCGCAGTAGAGCAGCGTGCAGCCTCAATCGTAGGAGCCGGCTTGCCGGTGATATTCGCTACTTGATCGCCGGCAAGCCGGCTCCTACATGATGTAGAGATCTATCAGCTGCGCTGCAGCAGAAAGTCAGCCACGCGCTCGGCGCTGTCTGCCGGTTGCTCCTGCATGAAGCAGTGCCCACCCGGCACCACCTGACTGCGCACATGGGGGTTGCTCGCGCACCAGCGCGCCACGGACTTGGCAACGAAGGGATAGGTGCGTGAGCCGTGAATCACTTCGGTCGGCGTCGTCACCTTGGCCAGCGAAGGCCACAGGCGCCGCGGGAAGGACCCGAAAATATCCGCCTCGCGGCTGGGTCGACACTTGAGTTCGACACCGCCCTCGACCTCCTTCAGCGCATGCTCGATATAGGCGTCGAATGCCGCCTCGTCCCAGCCACGGAACATGCCACGACCATGCAGTGCGGCGTGCGCGCTGGCACGATCCGGCCATTGCCGGCGGCGCTTCTGCGCCTTCTTCGCCATGCCGGTGCGCTGCGCCAGGCCGACCACGTCGGACAATGCCATCACCCCGATCATCGCTGGGCTAAATAGCACTGGATCGAGCAGCACGGCACGGCGGAACAGCTCGGGATGACGCGCCAGGATCAGGCTGGTGAGCACACCGCCGAAGCTGTGACCAAGGGCGAAGCGCGGCACGTCGCCGAACGGTCCTCGCAGGGTATCGAAGGCCTCCACCGCCAGCTCAGCGTTGCGGTTCCAGCCGTGAAAGCGGCCGCCATGGTCGCTGTCACCATGGCCCTGCACATCGCACAGCCATAGGTCGAAGTCCTCGGCCAGCAGCGCCAGCATCGGCGTGTAGACACGCCCGCAATAGCCATTGCCGTGCAGGAAATGCAGCAGCGGCTTGCCCGACGGCGGCGTGTGCCAGCCACGCAGGGTGAAACCGGCAGAGGTGTCATGAGACCAGGGCAGCAGTTGCATTGAGGTTATCCACAGCGACGAAAGCGCGGCGAGTTTAGCAGTCTGTCGCCCGGATTCGACAGGTGGCGAAGGAGGTAGTCAGCACGTCGACGCTCTGTGCCTGATCGAAGATCAGCTCCAACCGTGAGTCCCTGCGCCATTCGCTCGGACTCCAGGCCGCCAACGCTTGCCCCTGCAAGGCATTCAACGAGTGCCAGCCTGCGGCACCATGCAGCACGGCCTTGGCCCTGCGCCAACCCAGGCTTTGCAGCCAGCGGCTGACCTGCTCGAGGTCGAAACGCTGGCTCGGGTGCCAGCGCCAGCCGATACTCCAGCCTTCGACCTGATCCTGCACCTGGCAGACAGGCTCGGCGGCGTTGCGCCAGATCTGCGCCAGGCCGGGTGCAGCTGTGGGTAACTCGGCGCTCACCCCGATGGGCGAGGCCTGCGCCGCCAGCCCCGGCAACAGGGCCAGGTCGAGCCGGCCCTGCGCGGTCCAGTGCAGCGGCACGGATGGCAGATCGGTAGCAATCCGCGCTCGCGCCTCGGCGTCCAAGCCTTCGCTCTTGTTCAACAGCAGCAAGCCGGCCTCAGCCAGCGCCTGACGCTGCACGTCCGGCAGCGGCTGACCGCTAGCCAGCGCGGCAGCATCCAGCACCATCAGTGCCGGTTGCATGGCCAACACATCGAGCCAGGGCGGCTGGCGCAATTGCGCCAGCACCTGCGCCGGATGCCCCAGGCCTGACGGCTCGATCAGCAGGCGGTCGGGCCTGGCCTTGCGCAGCAGGCGCCCGAGGCCGACCTGAAACGGCGCGCCATTGACGCAGCACAGGCAACCACCTGCCACTTCGGCCATGGCAATGCCGTCGTCGCCCTGCTCGAGCAAGGCGGCGTCCAGACCGATCTGGCCGAATTCGTTGATCAGCACCGCCCAGCGCTCGCCCGCCGGTTTCTGCGCCAGCAGGTGACGGATCAACGTGGTCTTGCCGGCACCGAGCGGGCCGGCAATGAGGTGGGTAGGGATTTGACTGAGCATGAATGTATGTTCGGTGGTTCGCCAGACAAGTGCCATCACAGACTGCGATTAAGCAGCATGTTAGATTCGCCGGCAGTTTTTCGGGAGTCGAAACGATGCGTGCATGGCTGTTGCTGTTTTCCCTGCTGCCGGGCCTGGCCCTGGCCGAAGCCTGCGTGGTGCATAGCCAGGCCGAACGCCTGGACGTGAAGGTCTGCCAGGAGAATCGCAACATCCCCGCCACGCTGTTTCGCGAGGGCTTCTGCCAGCCGCAGTTGCAAGGCCAGACGGTCGAGGTGGAGTTCGTCGAGCAGTGCCCCAAGGGTGCCCACGGCGTCTGCCAGAACGCGCGCGCCGGCAGCGGTATGTACCTGCAGGACATCCACTACTACGGCGTGGCCAGCGACGCGTTGTACCTGGAGCCGGCCTGCAAGACACAGTATCAGGGCCAGTGGATCAAGCCCTGAGCCGAGTGTTGTAGGGCGGGTGCAACCCGCCACTCCCTGCTTGGCGGGTTGCACCCGCCCTACGCGGAAACGCTGACATCAAACTTTCACCCAACAGGCGCCTAATGACCTCGGGTACCTCACGTAACCCTCATGCCGAGTCACGCGTCGGCATGATCTCTTGGTGCTTAAGGCCGGGGCAGTCGCTCCGGCCTTTTTTTGTTATGCCCCATTGCAGTGGATCATTTCTCGTAGGAGCCGCGCCTCGCGGCGAATAGTGATCACGCCGCAGGTTTCCTGAACAACCACGATCGCTTCGCCCCGAGGCGGGGCTCCTACCGTCGTCAGCGGGCGATATTCAGGCCAACCAATCCAGGGTCAACAGCAAGCGTCGCTGCCCGGCAGCCGGTTGCGGCGAACGGTGAATCAACCCACGCCCCTCGTTACCCTGCCACTTCTCGCCCTTGGCCAGCGCTACATGGCCGGCGTCGAGACGCTGGATCAACGCCTCGTCCTGCGGCTCGGCACCCGGTTGACCAAGCCGGCTGCGCGGCATCACGCCCTCCTCCAGCCAGTCGCTGCCGACACCGGCATAGCTGGTGATCAGCCGCAGCGGCACGTGGTCGACGTGAAAGCGCGGGCACATGGCCTTGTCCAGCGCGCGCAGGCGCAGGCCGATGCGCCGGGCATCGAGCAGGCAGGCGTAGGCCCGCACCAGCCAGACCACGTCGGCGAGAAAGGCCGCCTGGCCCGGCAGATCGGCGTACTGCGCCAGCAGGCCGTCGAGGTTCGGCTCGCTGTCCGGCTGCGCCAGCTCCAGGGTCATGGACTGCGCCAGCGGCTCACCTTGCGCCAGCAGCGCCTCGGCGAAGTCGGCGATCTGCGCCGGCAGGCGGCGCTGCCAGACCGCCAGGTTGACGCCGTCATGCAGCACCTCGCTGAGCACCTGGATATCCTCGCCCAGCACCTGCCGGGACACTTTCGGCAACTGCAGGGCGAACATCAGGCGGCCTCCTGTTGCCAGGCACCGAAGGGGTCAGCGAGCAGGCACCAGGCATCCGGGCCGCCGGCCATTTCCTCATCGG
The DNA here is from genome assembly GCF_003052605.1 of Ectopseudomonas oleovorans. Classification (GTDB taxonomy): domain Bacteria; phylum Pseudomonadota; class Gammaproteobacteria; order Pseudomonadales; family Pseudomonadaceae; genus Aquipseudomonas; species Aquipseudomonas oleovorans_A. The sequence goes on from NZ_QASO01000130.1 coordinate 96,303, forward strand.
TGAGCAGGCAGTCGTCCAGCTCGGCGGTCAGCCGCGCGAAGTCGATGTTCTGGCCAATGAATACCAGCTCCTGGCGGCAGTCGCCGACCTCGGCGCTCCAGTACTTCATGATCGCCTGCAGACCTTCCTCGTCCTGCGGCCAGTGCTGCTTGGCCACGAAACGCCACCAGCGCCCGGCCAGGCCGTGGCGCATCAGGCCGCCGGCCTGCGACCAGCTGCCGGCTTCCTGGTACTTGCTGGCCAGCCAGAAGAAGCCCTTGGAGCGCAGCAGTCGGCCGTTGCGCCATTCCTGAGAGAGGAAATCGAAGAAACGCTGCGGATGGAACGGCCGGCGCGCGCGGTAAGCGCTGGAGGCAATGCCGTATTCCTCGGTTTCCGGCACGTGCTCGCCGCGCAGCTCCTTGAGCCAACCCGGCGCCTGCGAGGCGCGGTCGAAGTCGAAGCGGCCGGTGTCGAGGATCTTGTCCAGGGCGATCTGGCCCATGCTCATGGCCTGGATCTCGGCGTGGGTGTTGAGCCCACGGAGGATGGCCATCAACTCCTCGCGCTCGGCCTGGCTGATCAGGTCGATCTTGCTGATGAGGATGACGTCGGCGAACTCCACTTGCTCGATCAGCAGGTCGGTGATCGAGCGTTCGTCCTCCTCGCCGAGGGTTTCGCCCCGGCTGGCCAGGCTGTCGGCCTCATGGAAATCGCGCAGGAAGTTCACCCCGTCGACCACCGTGACCATGGTGTCGAGCCGCGCCAGGTCGGACAGGCTGCGGCCCTGCTCGTCGCGGAAGGTGAAGGTTTCGGCCACCGGCAGCGGCTCGCTGATGCCGGTGGACTCGATCAGCAGGTAGTCGAAGCGGCCTTCGCTGGCCAGGCAACTGACCTCGTCGAGCAGGTCTTCACGCAGGGTGCAGCAGATGCAGCCGTTGCTCATCTCCACCAGCTTCTCTTCGGCGCGGTTGAGGCTGACGTCCTGCTGGACGGTGGCGCCGTCGATGTTGATTTCGCTCATGTCGTTGACGATCACCGCGACCTTGCGGCCTTCACGGTTCTTCAGCACATGGTTGAGCAGGGTGCTCTTGCCGGCGCCAAGAAAGCCGGACAGCACGGTAACGGGTAGACGCTGATTCATGGGGTGTTCCTCGTTCAGTCACGGTCACGCTGATGTTTTTCGCGCTGCTCCTGACGCTCCTTGGCTTCGATGCTCAGGGTCGCGGTCGGGCGCAGCAGCAGGCGCTTGAGGCCGATGGGTTCGCCGGTTGAGGGTCTGCCCCCCGTTTCGTCGTGGCCGCGCCGGCGCCAGTTTTTGCGCGGGGCTAGGCGCGAGACGCGAAGTTTGGTGCTCCAAATGAGCCGTCGAGCAACAACGCACCGCGCAAAAACTGGCCCGGCCCTTCGGGTTGCGCGGCAAATGGCGCCATGCGGCGTTGCGGGACTTGGCAAGGGACCACCATTCCCTGCGTCCCGCGCCTTGCCTGGCGCCATTTGGCGCAGCAACGCGGCTCGCGCCGAAACGGGGGGCAGACCCTGGGCACCAGCCGTATTCGCCACGCGCCAGGCGTTCGAGCGCCTGGTCGATCTTGTCCAGCAGCTTCTTTTCCCGCTCCAGCAGGCGCAGCTGCCATTGGCGCTGCTCCTCGGCGGCACCGATGTCGGCGACGTCGCTGCTGGTATCGGGTTGGCGCAGCTCGGTGAATTCCTCATCGATGCGCACCTGCAACTCGGCACGCTGGGTCAGCAGCAGCTCGCGGAAGAACTGCTGCTGGGCGTCGTTCATGTAGTCGTCGGCTGGCTGGGCCAGCAGTTCGGCTTCGGCGGTCAGGGTCAGGGTCATGGCAAATCGGCTGGCTTGTTTTAATTGTTATAACATAACATTCATTTCTGACCGCTACACACGGATTTGCGATGAACGACCAGCCCCTGCCGGATATTGCCGCCCTAGCCACCCATCACGACCTGCCGCTGGACTGGATCGGCATGGCCGGCATCGCCCTGCCCATTCGTCTGGCGGACGCCGCCGTGAACGCCTGCGTCGATATCGGCGTGAGCATCGAGCTGCAGGTCGAGGTCGCCTACTCGTCCACCTGCCCCTGCTCGGCAGCGCTGGCACGGCAGCTGATCCAGCAACGCTTCGCCTGGGACTTTCCCGACCAGCAGGTGGATTACTCCAGCGTGCTCGACTGGCTCGGCTCGACCCAGGGCATCGTCGCCACCCCGCACAGTCAGCGCAGTACGGCGACCCTACAACTGCGCCTGGCACCGGGCTGCGTCGAACTGCCCGTACTGGCGTTGATCGACAGTGCCGAGCAGGCCCTCGGCACGCCGGTACAGACCGCGGTGAAGCGCGCCGACGAACAGGCCTTCGCCCTGGCCAACGGGCAGAACCTGATGTTCTGCGAAGATGCCGCACGCCGTCTGCACCGCACCCTGCGCCAATTGCCGCAAGCCAGCGCGTTCCGCCTCAAGGTCGTACACGCAGAAAGCCTCCACGCCCACGATGCGGTGGCTCAGAGCCGCTGGAGCTGAGGCATGGCAGACGGCTCCTGTACAGACTTGCTGGCCATCCGGTTTTGCGCTGATACCGTGGTAACCGCTATGGTGGAGAGCCATCACCATCGTCTAAAGGCCCGCATGCAGATCGAACTGATCGAGATCCGCGACCACCTGAATCGCTACGCCCCCTTCGACAACCTGCCGGAACAAACTCTCGACGAGATCGCCCGCCAGGTGCAGGTGGGCTACTTCAAGGCCGGTAGCGAAATCCTCGCCGTCGGTGCGCCGATCCACGAGCTGCATTACGTGCGCAGCGGCGCGGTGGAAATCCACCGGCGTGGCGGCGAACTGCACAACCGCCTCAGCGAGGGTGACATCTTCGGTCAGGCCGGCCTGCTGCGCGGCAACAAGGTACGCCTGGGTGCCACCGCGATCGAAGACAGCCTGATCTACTTCATCCCCGGCGCGCTGTTCCATCAGCTCTGCGAGCAGTTCGACAGCTTCGCCGACTTCGTCGAGGCTGAAGGTCAGTCGCGCCTCAAGTCCGCCCTGGAAGACAGCCACGGCAAGGCCAGCGAGCTGATGAAGATCAAGGTGCGCAAGCTGATCTCGCGCAGTGCGATCAGCGTGCCGCTGGATACGCCGATCCAGCAGGTGGCGCAGGTGATGACCGAACACAGCGTGTCCTCGGTGATCGTCGTCGATCCCGGCACGCGCTGGCCCGACCCGCACCAGGTGGACGTCGCCGAGCAGCAGAACCAGGTGATGGCAGGCATCCTCACCGACCGAGACCTGCGCACCCGCGTGGTCGCCGCCGGCCTGCCCAGCGATACGCCGGTCAGCCAGATCATGACGCCCAACCCGATCACCCTGCAGGCCGACGACTCGGTGTTCGAGGCCATGCTGTGCATGCTGCGCAACAACATCCACCACCTGCCGGTGCTGCATCGCCGCCGCCCGGTGGGCGTGGTGGCGTTGGCCGACATCATCCGCTACGAGTCGCGCAGCAGCCTGTATCTGGTCAACGGCATCTTCAACAAGACCTCGGTGGAGGGGCTCAAGAGCCTGCTGCCGGATCTGCGCGCCACCTTCGTACGGATGGTCGCCGACGATGCCAGCGCACACATGGTCGGCAGCGCCATGAGCGGTATCGGCCGCGCCTTCAGCCAGCGCCTGCTGGAGCTGGCCGAACAGAAGCTCGGCCCGCCGCCAGTGCCCTACTGCTTCATGGTCGCCGGCTCCATGGCCCGCGACGAGCAACTGCTGCTCACCGACCAGGACAACGCCCTGGTGCTCGACGACCGCTTCGATGCGGACGAACACGACGCCTACTTCGCCGAACTGGCGCAGTTCGTCAGCGACGGCCTGGCCGCCTGCGGCTACAGCTACTGCAAGGGCGGCATTATGGCCACCAACCCCAAATGGCGGCAGCCGCTGAAGGTGTGGCGGCAATACTTCAGCGACTGGATCGAGCGGCCCAACCCGGAAACCCTGCTCAACGCCAGCATCTTCTTCGACCTCGACGGCCTCTTCGGCGAAACCGAGCTGGTGGAAAGCCTCAAGGACCTGCTGGCACAGAAGGCCAGCGCCAGCCCCGCCTTCCTCGCCGCGCTGGCACGTAACGCGCTCAACCGCACGCCGCCACTGGGCTTCTTCCGCACCTTCGTGATGGAAACCGACGGCCGCCACCGCAACATTATCAACCTCAAGGGCCGCGGCACCGCGCCACTCACCGACCTGATCCGCGTGCACGCCCTGGCCTGTGGCTCCAAGGCGCAGAACTCGCTGGATCGGCTCGACGCCATCGCCGCCACCAAGCTGCTGCCCAAGGAAGCGCTGGAGCACCTGCGCTACGCCTTCGAGTTCCTCAGCCTGGTGCGTGTACGCCACCAGGCCCGTGAAGTCGAGGCCGGCAACGCGCCGAGCAACTACATCGAGCCGGAACAGTTCAGCGCCAGCGAACGCCAGCACCTCAAGGAAGCCTTCCAGGTGATCAGCAACGCGCAGAAATTCCTGCGCTTTCGCTACCCCGCACAGCCAGCGAGCCGCCCGCGATGAGCGAGCGCGCAGCCCAGGACTGGCCGCAACTGTTCGCCAGCCTCGCCGAAAGCAGCCGCGACCCGCGCCTGCGCGCCTTCTACGGCGCCGGCTGCGTCGCCGCTGATACGCCATTGGCGGAAGTGCCGCTGGTGGCGCTGGACGTGGAAACCACCGGCCTCGACCCGCGTAAGCACGCCATCGTCAGCCTTGGCCTGGTGCCACTGAGCCTGCAACGCATCCGCTGCGCAGAAGCCCGTTATTGGGTGGTCAAACCCACCAGCGAGTTGAGTGCCGAATCAGTCACCTTCCACCACATCACCCACAGCGACATCCGCCACGCCCCACGCCTGGCCAGCGTGCTCGACGAACTGCTCGAAGCCCTGGCCGGCAAGGTGGTGGTGGCGCACTACCGCAATATCGAGCGCAGCTTCCTCGACCAGGCCGTGCGCCAGCACCTGGGCGAAGGGCTGATCTTCCCCATCATCGACACCATGGAACTGGAAGCGCGCCTGCACCCCAAGCGCACCGTGAGCTGGTGGGACCGGCTGCGCGGCCGCGAACCCGTTTCCATCCGCCTGGCCGACAGCCGCCTGCGCTACGGCCTGCCGCTGTACTCCGCGCACCATGCACTGACCGATGCACTGGCCTGTGGAGAACTGCTGCAGGCACAAGTGGCGACGCACTATCCGGGGCGTACACCGATCAGCGCTCTCTGGAGCTGAACCCCAGCCACCCGCGCGACGCGCGGGTACTCTCGAATCAGGACAACACAAGCACAGGCCCATGAATCGCCGCAAAAAGATCAAAAAACTGCTCGAAGCTCACGCCAAGAAGGCCAATGCCAAGCTCGCGCCTAAAAGCAATAAACCCAAGTACATCAGCAAAGCTGACAGGGCGAAGTTGGAAGCTGAAGCGGCTCAAGAGCTCGTCACGCCCGCTGAGTAAAAGTCGGATAAACGGATGATGCCCACGATGTGCGTCGGCCCCATCGAAAAGCCAAGAGCATCGCGGCTAAAGCCCCTCCCACACGAACGGGCTAACCCAGCACCTTGTCCGCCGTATAAACCGCCTCATCAAGAAACACGTTAACCGCCGGGTGATCACGCTCGCCCTTGCGGTAGGCGAGGAACACACCGCGTTGGATCGCCGGCAGCAGCGGCACGGCGGTGACGCCGGGTAGCGTTCGTACCAGGCGCAGGCCGGAGACGATGGAGATGGAGTTGCCCGAGGCGACCATGGCCGCGACCATTTCGAAGCCGGCGCAGTGGGCATTGATGCGCGGCGCATAACCCGAAAGGCGGCACAGGTTGGTGATGAATTCGCCGAACGAGCTGCCGGTGGAGTCCAGCGCCCAGGCTTCGTCGCGCAGCTCGGCGATGGTCAGGCTGTCGCGCCGGGCCAGAGCATGGTCGATGGGCAGCAAGACGTGCAGCAGGTCCTGGGTCAAGGGAATCAGCGCGTAGTTCTCGCGGTTTTCGTCGGGCTGCACGGCCAGGTCGTCGATCACTGCCACGTCGATCTGCCAGGCGCCGAGGGCGCTGAGGCTTTCCTGCGGTTCCAGTTCCAATACCACCACGTTCAGCCGCGGGTAGGCGCTGCGCAACGCGCGCACGGTTTCCGCGATTACCGCCACGGCAATCGAGGGGAAAGCCGCCACACGCAATTCACCGGCGATTTCGCCGCGCAGCAGCGCCAGCTCCGAGCGCGCTTCGTCGAGCACCATCAGAATGCGTTCGGCATGCGCCACCAGGCGCTCGCCGGCCGGGGTCAGCACCACGCCGCGCCCGCGTCGTTCGATTAGCGCCATGTCCACCTCGCGTTCGAGCTGGGACACCTGCTGCGAAACCGCCGAAGGCGTCAGGTGCAGCGACTCGGCGGCGGCCGCCATGGTGCGGCAGCGGGCCAGTTCACGCAGGGTGCGCAGGCGGGTGATGTCCATGGCGCGATCTCAATAGTTAAGGGTCGCTAACGAATAGGTTAAAAATAAATCAGTATACATAATGATATGGCCGGCCTTAGATAGAGATATCCACACGCGCTGAACCGGGCGCGTGGTTCACCCACATACAGGCACGGCTGAAAACCCGGTTTTCAGCCGTGCCCACAGAAGAAGAATCTCGCCATGGCTATCAGCGTTTTCGACCTGTTCAAAGTCGGTATCGGCCCCTCCAGCTCCCACACCGTCGGCCCGATGCGCGCGGCCGCGCTGTTCACCCACGCCCTGGAAAACCACGGCCACATGCCGCAGGTGACCCGTGTCGCCGCCGAGCTGTATGGCTCGCTGGGTGCCACCGGCAAGGGCCACGGCAGTGACAAGGCGGTGCTGCTCGGCCTCAGCGGCTACGAGCCGGACACCGTCGACGTGGATCAGGTGCCCGGCTACATCGAGGCCATCCGCCGCGACAAGCGCATCGTCCTGGCCGGCAAGCACGCCGTCGCCTTCGACGAGAAGGCCGACCTGAAGATGTTCCGCAAGGCGCTGCCGCTGCACGCCAATGGCCTGCGCTTCGCCGCCTTCGACGCCGCCGGCATTCAGGTGCACGAGGCCACCTACTACTCGGTGGGCGGCGGCTTCGTGGTCAGCGAGGCGATCCTCGCCGACGGTTCCAAGCACAAGGTCATCGCCCCGGACGCCACCAGTCTGCCGCTGCCGTTCAGCAGTGGCGCAGACCTGTTGCGCCTGGCGCGCGAGAACGGCATCGGCATTGCCGAGGTGATGCGCCGCAATGAACGTCACTGGCGCAGCGACGAAGAAACCGACGCCGGCCTACTGGAAATCTGGAAGGTGATGCAGGCCTGCGTCGACCGTGGCTGCCGCACCGAGGGCATTCTGCCGGGCGGCTTCAAGGTACGTCGCCGCGCGGCGATCCTGGCGCGCAAGCTGGGCGGCTTCCAGCGCAGCTACCTGGAAGACCCGCTGCGCATGCTCGACTGGGTCAACCTCTGGGCCCTGGCGGTGAACGAGGAGAATGCCGCCGGTGGCCGCGTGGTCACCGCGCCAACCAACGGCGCCGCCGGCATCATCCCGGCGGTACTGCACTACTACGCCAACGCCATTTCCGGCGCCAGCGAGCGCGGCATCATCGACTTTCTGCTGACCGCCGGCGCCATCGGCATCCTGTACAAGGAAAACGCCTCGATCAGCGGCGCCGAAGTCGGCTGCCAGGGTGAAGTCGGCGTAGCCTGTTCGATGGCGGCCGGTGCGTTGTGTGCTGTTCTGGGCGGCACTCCGGAGCAGGTCGAGAACGCGGCGGAAATCGGCATGGAGCACCACCTGGGCCTGACCTGCGACCCGGTCGGCGGCCTGGTGCAGATCCCCTGTATCGAGCGCAACGCCATCGCTTCGGTCAAAGCCATCAACGCCGCGCGCATGGCGCTGTACGGCGACGGCTCGCACTACGTGAGCCTGGACAAGGTGATCAAGACCATGCGCGAGACCGGCGCGGACATGCTGACCAAATACAAGGAAACCGCCCGTGGCGGCCTGGCGGTGAACATCATCGAGTGCTGATGCACGACCGCCAGATACAAAAACGCCGCGGACCCTGACAGATCCGCGGCGTTTTTGTTTGTGGCCGTTGGCGATGATGCGGCATTGAAAGCGCCCTCTCGCCCAGCCCCTCTCCCATCAATCAATAGGAGAGGGGAACGAGCTGCGTAAACACTGAAAAAGCCGTCATGCCCGCGCAGGCGGGCATCCAGAACCTACGAATCATCTGGGCTCCCGCCTGCGCGGGAGTGACGATAAATAGCTTTTTCAGAACATCCCTAACGCGGCTCGCTCATCAGGCCTTTGACGATGGAAATACAGCCCACCAGCAGCACGATGGTGAACGGCAGGCCCGTCGACACAGCCATGGCCTGCAGCGCCACCAGACCGCCGCCGAGCAGCAGGGCGATGGCGATCACGCCTTCGATGCTGGCCCAGAACACGCGCTGCGGTACCGGCGCGTTGACCTTGCCGCCAGCGGTGATGGTGTCGATCACCAGGGAGCCCGAGTCCGACGAGGTGATGAAGAACACCACCACCAGCACGATGCCGATGAACGAGGTGATACCGGTCAGCGGCATTTCACCGAGCATGCTGAACAGCTTCAGCTCCAGGCCGGCTTCCTGCGCACCGGTGAAACCATCGACCAGCAGCTGGTTGATAGCGGTGCCACCGAAGGCAGTCATCCACAGCACCGACACCAGCGACGGCACCAGCAGCACGGCGACGAGGAACTCACGCACACTGCGACCACGGCTGACCCGTGCGATGAACATGCCGACGAACGGCGACCAGCTGATCCACCAGGCCCAGTAGAAGGCGGTCCAGCCCTGGCTGAAGTTGACGTCCTCACGGCCGATCGGGTTGGCCAGCGCCGGCAGGTACTGCAGGTAGGCGCCGAGGTTCTTGAAGAAGTCGGTGAAGATCACCAGGGTCGGCCCGGCGATGATGATGAACAACAACAGGGCCATGGCCAGGCCCATATTGATCTCCGACAGACGCTTGACCCCCTTGTCGAGGCCGGCGACCACCGAAGCCAGCGCGATCAGGGTGATGGCGACGATCAGCAGCACCTTGGTGGTGTCCGTCGCCGGGATACCGAACAGGTACTCCACACCCGCAGCCGCCTGCTCCGCGCCCAGGCCCAGCGAGGTGACCAGGCCGAACAGGGTGGCGAACACCGCGAGAATGTCGACCACATGGCCCGGCCAGCCCCACACGCGCTCACCGAGAATCGGGTAGAAGATCGAGCGGATCGACAGCGGCAGGCCCTTGTTGAACGAGAACAGCGCCAGCGCCAGGGCGACGATGGCGTAGATCGCCCAGGGGTGCAGACCCCAGTGGAAGATGGTCGCAGCCATGCCCAGACGCACGGCTTCTTCTGCGTTGCCGGCAGCGCCGCCAAGCGGCGCCCAGTCGGTACGCACGCCATCCTCACCGACAGTGATACCACCCATCGCCGCGCTGTAGTGCGACATGGGCTCGGACACGCCGTAGAACATCAGGCCGATGCCCATACCGGCGGCGAACAGCATGGAGAACCAGCCCATGTAGGTGTAGTCGGGCGTCGCGTCCTTGCCTCCGATGCGCACCTTGCCCAGCGGCGAGAGGATCAGGCCGAGACAGAGCAGGACGAAGACATTCGCGGCACCGATGAAGAACCAGGCCATGTGATGGGTGAGCCAGTCGCGCAGGCCGCTGAACAGCGGCTCGATCTGGTTCTGCAGCGCCAGGGCGAGTACTACGAAGATCACCGCGACCAGCGCGGAAATGGTGAAGACCTTGCCGTGAATGTCGAGGGCGAAGATGAACTTGCCCTGAATGTTGTCCTGGCCGATGACGTAATCGGTATCGATCAGGTTGGCCTCGCCGGTCGGTGCCGGGATGCCTTCGTTGGTTTCCGCTGCGGATGGCGGTGTCGTGTCATGCGAAGGGACGTTTCCCATGGTTGGCGTTCTCCTTGATGCGTTTGACTCGCTGAACGAGCGTGAACAGGACGGTTGCCCTCCTCCAATTGAGATCGACCGGAAAGGGGTCGAACCGGAAAGGCTAACACATGAATTCCGTTCATTCGGAAACCAAGACACGTGAAAGCCTCGAATAATTCCCTGACAGCTGGCAATTTGCCCGGCACTGCCATTCGCGGCATGGCCGTGGCAGGATGGCGGCGAACGCTGCGCAACACCCACGGTCAGCTGCACACAGCCAGTGCAAAGGAAGACCCTGCATGCCCGCGGACTTCGGCATTCCCCACCTGTTCGCCTACCTGATCGCCACCGTTCACGCCCTCGGCGTACTGGCGGCGATCCACGCCGTACTGACCGTGCGCACGGCCCAGGGCGCGCTGGCCTGGGGTCTGTCGCTGTTCTTCATGCCCTACCTGACGCTGCTGCCCTACCTGGTATTCGGCCGCAGCCGTTTCGATGCCTACGTCAGGGCGCGGCGCCAGGCCGACAGGGAAATGCGCCACGCCATGGCCGCACAGGACTGGCGCCCCTGGGTCGAGGAAGCCAAGGCCGCGCATCTATCACCGGCTTACGATCGCCTGCGGGCGCTGCCGCGCCTGTCGCACCTGCCGGGCGTGACCGGCAACCGCGTCGATCTGCTGATCGACGGCGAGGCCACCTTCGAGGCGATCCTCAAAGCCCTGGACAGCGCGCAGCAGGTGATCCTGCTGCAGTTCTTCATCATCCGTGACGACGCCCTCGGCCGGCGCCTGCGCGACGTGCTGCTGGAGCGCGCCGCCGCAGGCGTGCAGGTACACGTGCTGTATGACGGCGTCGGCAGTCATGCGCTGCCGCGCGCCTATATCGACAGCCTGCGCCGCGGCGGCGCGCAGGTGCACGCCTTCCCCACCCGCGCCGGACTGTTCAATCGCTTCCAGCTGAATTTCCGCAACCACCGCAAGATCGTCGTGGTCGACGGCGAGATCGGCTTTCTCGGCGGGCTCAACGTCGGCGTCGAATACCTCGGCCAGAAGCCACCCCTGGCGCCCTGGCGCGACACCCATGTGGAAGTACGCGGGCCGGTGGTGGCAAGCCTGCAGGAAGCCTTCGCCGAAGACTGGTACTGGGCCTGCCGCAAGCTGCCGCCGCTGCTGATGCCGAGCAAACAGGACGACCCCGGCCTACTCTGCCAGGTGATTGCCAGCGGCCCGGCGGACCCGCAGGAAACCTGCTCGCTGCTGTTCGTCGAAGCGATTCACGCAGCGCGCGAACGGGTCTGGCTGAGCAGTCCCTACTTCGTGCCCGACGAGGCACTGTTCGCCGCCCTGCGCCTAACGGTGATGCGCGGCGTGGACGTGCGCCTGCTGCTACCGGCGCGCCCCGACCACCGCATCGTCTACGCCGCCTCCAGCCTGTATGCCTTCGAGGCGCTGCGCGCCGGCGTGCGCATCTTCCGCTACCAGCCGGGCTTCCTCCACCAGAAGGCCCTGCTGATCGATCACGACGCCTGCCTGCTGGGCAGCGCCAACCTGGACAACCGCTCCTTCCGCCTCAATTTCGAGGCCAGCCTGCTGACCTTCGACGAGGGCTTCAACGCCCAAGTGGCGAACATGCTGGAAGAGGACTTCAGCCGCTCGCGCGAACTGGCCAATGCCGACCGGCGCAACCTGCATCGCCTGCAGCAACTGGGCATGCGCGTGGCACGGCTGATCTCGCCGATCCTCTGAGTCGCGTCTATGGTTATGAGGCCGCCGCTGTTAGCCGTCAGCGAGACTCCGCGATGAAGACACTGCTCAGCCTGCTGCTTTGCCTCTGCATCAACCTCGACGCCCTGGCGCAGCCGCCGATCCGTGTCGGCGTCGAGCTGCAGCCCTACAAGCCCTATTACGCGGTGGAAGATGGTGAGTACGGTGGTTACGCCCGCGAGCTGCTGGATGCCTTCGCCGCCGAATACGGCTACCAGTTCGTCTATACGCCGCTGCCGGTCAGGCGCCTGCTCAGTGATTTTCTCGCTGGCCGGGTCGATCTGAAGTTTCCCGACCACCCTCAGTGGAACGCCGATCAGAAGGCCGGCCATGCGGTGCGCTACAGCCGGCCGGCAGCCCCCTACATCGATGGCGTGCTGGTCAAGCCGCAGTATCTCGGCCAGGGCAAGCAGCGCATCGCCTTGCTCGGCACGCAGAACGGCTTCACCCCCTGGCCATATCTGGCAGAGATCCAGGCCGGGCACATCAAGCTGATCCAGGCCAACCAGATCGAATCACTGCTGATGATGGCCGCCAGCGACCGGGTCGATGCGGTGTACCTCAACCCCCGCGTGGTCACCCATCAGCTGCGCCAGATGCGCCTGGCGCCGGACGCCCTGGTGTTCGACCCGCAGCTCGCGCACGTCGAGGATCACTACTACCTGTCGAGCATCCGCCATCCCGAGCTGATCGAGGCCTTCGACCGTTTCCTCGAACAGCGCGCCGAGCTGGTCGCGGCGCTTCGTTTACGTCACGGCCTGTGAAACCCCGCGCAGGCGCTGTTCGGCGAGCACGCGCGAGCGACGTTTCCTGGCCCAGATCACCACGCCCGTCACGGACAGGCCGGCAACGGCCAAACCGAGCAACGACACCAGGATACGTCCCGGCAGACCGATGATGCGCCCCGAGTGCAGCGGGAACTGTGCCTGCAGGAAGATATCCCCGGCACTGCCGGTGCCCGGCACATGCGCGCCGGCCAGTTCGCCGCTCTGACTGTCGACGTAGATCCAGGGGTTGCCCAGCCCGGCATCGCCGTGATCGTCGCCCGGCTCGTAGAAGCCGACGCCATACACGCCGAACTCGGCCGAATGGAACAGCCCGCCAGGAGGCGCGTCCCAGCCCAGCCGCCGCGCCTCGGCATCGGCCACGGCGATGGCCTGGCGGCGGTCGATCAGCGGCACGATCTGCTTATCCAGGGTCACCGGCGTGCGGCTGGCGAAGGGGCTGGGTGTCAGCGGCGAGAACAGCGCCACCAGCGGGCGCACCACCTGGCGTTCGAGGTTCATCGACACCGAGGTGACGGCCAGCACCAGCAGCAACAGCCAGATCCACACGCCACCTGAGCGATGGAGGTCGAAATTCAGCTTGTAGCCGCCCTGGCGCCAGCGAAAGGCGAACGACTTGCGCCAGCTGCGCAGGTTGGGAAACGACAGCCACAGCGCCACCAGGCAGTCGATGCACCAGACGATGGCGACGATGCCGAAGAACAGCACGCCCAGCTCGATACCGAAGCCATCCGGGATATGCAGGCTGTAGTGCAGCTTGTAGAGAAACGGCAGCAGGTTTTCCCGGTTCAGGGAGATAGCGCCCCATTCTCGCTGGCCCTGGATGTCGCCAGTGACCGGGTCGATGCCGAGCTGGTTGAAGCCGAGCTCGAAGGCCTTGCCGGTGGCTGGATCGACACGCGGATCGACGAAGATGCCCAGCGCATGGCCGGGTTCCAGCGCCAGCGACATGAAGCTCACCTGCAGGCGCGGATCGCGCGCTTCCAGGGCGTCCACCAGTTGCAGCGGGTCCTGCGCCTGCCCTTCGGTTTGCGCATCGAACAGGTGCGGGTTGAGCCATTCGTCCAGTTCGTGATCCCAGGAAATGACAGCGCCGGTCAAGCCGGCGGTGAACAGGAACAGGGCGATGAACAGGCCGCACCAGCGGTGCAGGAGTACCAGAATCGGGCGCATCGAATCCTCTCGTCGGGGCCGCCCGTGCGGGCGGCCCAGGCAGTCAGTATTTCCAGGTCAGGGTGGCGCTGACGTTACGTGGGGCACCGTAATAGGCCTGCGTCCAGTACAGGCTGTTCAGGTACTTCTCGTCGGTGAGGTTGTTGAGGTTGGCCGACACGCTCCAGTTGGGGTCGATATCGTAGCTGGCCATCAGGTCGACCACGGCGTAGGCATCCTGCTCGGCGATGCCGTTGTGGATATCGTCCTGCCAACGTACGGCGGCGCCGACCTTGAGCTTGTCCAGCGCCGGAATCCGATAGGTCGCGGCGGTCTTGACCATGTGCTTGGGCGAGTAGGTGACCCCATGCGAGCCGTCGGCATTGGTGATGTCGACGAAGGTGTAGCCCGCATTCAGCTCCAGCCCCTGAATGGGCTGGCCGGAAATCTCGATCTCGTAGCCTTCGCTGGTCAGCCCCTCGACCGCGCGGTAATAGGCGCGGCCACCGATGCTGCCTGCCTGTTCGGCGAAGTTGTCCTGCTCGGTGCGGAATACCGCCAGCGCCACGTTGACCTTGTCGTCGAACAGTTCGCCCTTGATGCCCACTTCGTAGTTCACGCCCTCTACCGGCGCCAGGCGCGAGCCTGCAGCATTGGTTTTGGTCTGCGGATCGAAGATCTCGGTATAGCTGGCGTAGACCGAATACTGATCGGTGATGTCGTAGACCACCCCCGCATAGGGCACCACCTTGCCGCTGTTCTTCGAGGTCTTCGCGACACCGTAATTGGTACCGTCACTTTTCACGTCGACGACACGTGTGCCGGTGATCAGGCTCAGCTTGTCGGTCAAGCTCCAGCGCGCGGCGCCGTACATGCTCTTCATGCGGTCGGTGAAATCGCTGCCGTTGGTAGGCCGGTCGTTCAGCGGTTTGCCGATGTTGCCATGCCACTGCTCCAGCGGCGGCAGGGCAGTGCCGGTGGTGGAGTCGTAATAGGAGATATCGTTCAGCTCCGAGCGCGACCAACTGGCCCCCAGCGCGGCTTCATGCTGCCGACCCGCCAGGCTGAACGGGCCGCTGGCCTGCACATCGACGATCAGCTGCTTGTTCTCGTCCTTGTACTCGGAGGGATAGCTGAACAGGCCGAGGCCGGTATTGCGATCCGGCGTACCGTACATATAGAACAACGAGCCATCGCCCTTCTTTTCCACTCGCGTCAGTACGGTCTTGGCTTGCCAACCGTTGTCGAAGGTGTGCGCCAGCTCGGCAAAGGTGCGGTTTTCCTTGACGTCCCAATAGGCCCAATCGGAGGACGTGCTGGTGGAGCGGGAATAGTCGGTCTTCGAACCGTCGCTGTAGTTCAGCGGCAGCGCACCCCACATCGGCGAGTTGGCATCACTGGTCTGCAGGGTGTGGCCGAGGGTGAAAACGGTGCGCTCGTCCAGATCGAACTCCAGCACCCCGTGGAAGACGTTCTTCTCGCGCGAGTAGCGGTCGAGGTAGGAGTTCTTGTTTTCGTTGGCGTACACCACGCGGCCGCGGATGTTGCCGGCATCGGTCAGCGCACCGGATACGTCGGTGTCGATACGGCGCTTGTCCCAGGAGCCGGCCGTCAGGTCCACGCGCGCCTGCGGTGCCAGGGTTGGCCGCTTGCGCACGAAGTTGACGGTCGCCGAGGGGTTGCCGGTGCCCGACATCAGGCCGTTGGCGCCGCGAATCACCTCCACGCGCTCGTACATCGAGGTGTCCAGATCACCCTCGACATTGCCGTAGACGAAGGGCACAGCGATGCCGTCGTACTGGAAGTTGGTGATATCGAAACCGCGGGCGGTGTAGTAGGTGCGATCGGTTTCGACCTCCTGCACCTGCACGCCCGGCACGGCCTTGAGCGCATCGTTGACGCTGGTGAGCTTGAAGTCGCGCAGCTGGGCGCCGCTCAGGGTGGAAATCGCCTGCGGCGTCTGTCGCGGGGTCAGGTCGAGCTTGGTCGCAGCACTGCTGGGGGTGGATTTGTAGCTATTGACCTCGTCCGCCGCACTGCTGCCGACCACGGTCTGAGCATCCAGCTCGAGCTGCTCCTGCTCGGCGGCCAGCGCTTGACTGAAATTGCAGGCGGCCGCAATCGCCACGGCCAGGTGGGTTTTTCTGCTGAACAAGGGACGATCTCCTGATGCGCTGTCGATAGCTGCTGGCAGTCCCTTTGCAGCAGGTTGCCTCACTGGCAGCATTTGCTAGACGCAAACGCAAATAATTAGCGACAAAATTCTCGCAACAGAAGATCCACCCGTCAATGAGAAATATTTACACCTTCGTATAAGTATCAGTTACGTTTGAGCGAACCACAGTCCGCCCCGACCCAGCGGGCACGGCTTTCCATGCTGCTTGGCTGGCCGTTGTAGGTGCCTTTGACCTGCGTGGTGAATTCCTTGTCGCTGACGAAGCGCGTCTCCCCTTCGCCCTGAGCGTCCGGGCAGTTGAAACGGAACTTCCACAGCTTCGCGCTGCGCTCGACGATCTCGTTGCTGCAGCCGGATTCGGGGTCGTGCAGGGGGATTTCCTGCGCCTTGATCTGCTCGGCGGTCAGGCACATCTGCACGCCACCGGCACCGAGCCTGATGCCCTGCTCGGCCATCATGTTTTCCATCATCTGCCGCTGTTCGGGCGGCAGGTTCTGCATCTGCGCCAGCATCTGCTCCATGCCAGGCATGGCCTGACCGCCCACCTGCATGTTGTGCGAGCTGACTTCCCAGACGCCGGGCTGGATATCCAGGGCGCTGGCCGTCAGCGGTGACAGACAGAGGGCGAGCGGGAGGGCGAAACGAAAGATCGGGCGCATGGCAGGTCTCCTGGGCAGGTGGTTAGCCAAGCCTAGCAGGCCGCAGACGAACAAAACCCCCATAGGCTCGCGCCGCATGGGGGTTCTCTTCCTTTCCGCCCGGCACTTGTGGCGCCGGAAGCCTGGGTCCGCTCTGGCGAACCTAGCCCGCGTCAGCCGCGGGGGAGCTCAGCTCGCAGCTCCAGAGTTCCAACGCCGGCTGGCTCGCTTGTGGCGGGCCGAGCCAGTCGCTCATCGGGCGACAACGCTGGTCGATACACAGTTGGTAATCCCCGGCTTCGGGCGTACGCCCGACTCGCAGGGGTTGCAAAGGCGGTAGCTGACGCTGGTAGTGCCAGCTGCCATTGCGCAGTTCGGCGCCGTCGGGAATCTCCATTCCGGCGCCGGAACCCTTGACCCGCGCCTCGCCGAGCACCAGGCCCTCGGCGGTGACGCGGTAATCCTCTTCCCAGCGGATCTTCTCGATGGTGTGGGTCCAGGCCAGGGTGAAGGCCGGCGTGGGCAACTCTGCCCACACCGCGCCGGCCAACCCGAGGCACAGGCCGATCACGCCGTCGCCGCCTCGGCACGACGGGCGCGCCACAGGTGCTGAGCGATGAAGATGGCGCTGAGGGCAAAGCCGATTTCGTCACTGATCGGCGTGGCCAGAATCAGGCTGGCGCCGGCGGCCAGGCCCAGGATGCGCTCCCACCAGGCCAGCCTGGCCTGCAGGAAGCCGGTGAACACCACGCCCCAGATGCCGATGGCCAATGCCGCCTTGAACAGCACGTAGAAGGTCGCCAGCAGGCTGTCGCCCTGCAGCATCAGCGCCGGCGAATACACCGCCATATAGGGCACGACGAAACCGGCCACGGCGATACGCACGGCCCAGAAACTGATCTTCAGCCCGCGCTCCTTGGCGATCGGCGCGGCGGCGAAGCAGGCCAGCGCTACCGGCGGGGTGAGGTCGGCCATGATGCCGAAGTAGAAGACGAACATGTGCGAGACGATCAGCGGCACGCCCAGCTCCAGCAGTGCCGGCGCGGCGATCGAACTGGTGATGATGTAGTTGGGGATGGTCGGAATGCCCATGCCCAGCACCAGGCAGGTGAGCATGGTCAGCACCAGCGACAGGAACAGGTTGTCCTGGCCGATGGCAAGGATGTAGCCGGCGAAGGTGGAGGCCACCCCGGTCAGCGACACCACGCCGATGATCACCCCGACCAGGGCGCAGGCGATGCCGACCGGCACCGCGTGACGCGCACCTTCGACCAGCGCGTGCAGGCACAGGATCAGGGTGTCGCGGCCGCCCTTGACGAACCAGCACACCGCCACCAGCGCCGCGATGACGCCGAACACCACGCCGATGCCGAGCTGGAAGAAGCCGGCGCAGAGCACGCCCAGGGCGATCCAGAAGGCGAAGCGCATGGCCTTCGACGAGACCCGCAGGATGATCGCCGAGCCGAGGATGACCATGGCGGTCAGGGCCAGGCCGACGGTGCCGGAGAACAGCGGCGTGCGCCCGGAGAACAGCAGGTAGATGAGGATGAACAGCGGGATCAGCAGGAACCAGCGCTCGCGCACCGCCTTCCACGGGTTCGGGCATTCCTCCTTGGGCAGGCCGCGCAGGTTGGCGCGACGGGCCTCCAGGTGGACCATCCAGAACACCGAGCCGAAGTACAGCAGCGCCGGGATCAGCGCGGCCTTGGCCACCTCGAAGAACGGCACGTTGATGGTCTCGGCCATGATGAAGGCCACGGCGCCCATGATCGGCGGCATGATCTGGCTGCCCATCGACGAGGTCGCCTCGACCCCGCCGGCGAAGGCCGGGCGGTAGCCGAAACGCTTCATCAGCGGGATAGTGAACTGCCCGGTGGTGACCACGTTGGCCACGCCGGAGCCGGTGATGGTGCCCATCAGCGCCGAGGACACCACCGACACCTTGGCCGGGCCGCCGACCTTGTGACCGAACAGGCCCATGGCGAAGTCGGTGAACAGCTTGATCATTCCGGCCTGCTCGAGGAAGGCGCCGAACAGGATGAACAGGAAGATGTAGGTGGCCGAGACGTAGGTCGGCGTGCCGTACAGACCTTCAGTGCCGAAGGCCAGCTGGTTGACGATCTGGTCGAGGCCGTAGCCGCGGTGCATCAGATCGCCCGGCAGGTACTGGCCGAGCATGCCGTAGGCGAGAAACAGCGCGCAGATGATCGGCAGGGCGATGCCCATGACCCGCCGCGCGGCCTCGAACACCAGCACGATGAGGACCAGGCCGACGATCATGTCGCCGGTGGTCATGTCACCCGAGCGCTGGATCAGGTCCGCCTCGAAGTACCACTGGTAGATGGCCGTGGCCATGCCGGCCAGGCCCAGCAGCCAGGCCAGCGGCTGCCAGGGGCGCTTGACGCCGAAGGCGGGGATGCTGATGAACACCAGCAGCAGCAGGAAGCCGACGTGCACTGCGCGCAGCACCTGGGTGGACACCGGGTGGAAGGCGGCGGTGACGATCTGGAAGATGGAAAACAGCAGCGCGACGGCGAACAGCGCCTTCGGCCAGTCGGACGGGCTGGCGCCCATGCCCTGATTCTGCTCACTCATGGAGTGCACACCTCATGACTACTTCGATTGCGGAGACAGAGTCGCCAACAAAACCCACCGTCCATGAACGCCGGTTTTATTCGCGATTCTGCGTCGGATGGGCCGGCCGCAGCGCGGCCAGCTTCATCGCCGGCGTGCTGTCTCGAAACACTGTCGCGGTGGCGATTCGTAGGGTGTCGCAGAGCCGCCCAGGCCATACGCACCGGTGATCGATCCAACGCTGCCGAGACAGCCCACCAGGGCCGTGGCGCCACGCCACGGCCCGCCCGGCATCAGAGCGCGCCGGCTTCCTTGTAGAAGCGCTCGGCACCCGGGTGCAGCGGGATCGGCAGGTTCTTGGTGGCGCTTTCCAGCTTGATGTCCTTGGCCGCGGAGTGGGCGGTGCCCAGACGCTCGAGGTTGTCGAACATCAGCTTGGTCATCTGGTAGGCCACCTCGTCGGAGACGCCTTCATGGGTAACCAGGATGTTGTTGATGGCCACGGTGGGCACGTCGGCGTCCTGACCGTCGTAGGTGCCGGCCGGGATGGTGGCGGCCTCGTAGGCGGCGTTGTCGATCTTCGCGGTCACTTCGGCCGGGATGGAGACGAAGCTGATCTTCATGGTCGAGGCCAGGTCACGAATGGCGGCCATGCCCAGACCGGAGGACTGCAGGGTGGCGTCCAGCTGACGGTTCTTGATCAGCTCCACCGACTCGGCGTACGGCAGGAACTCGACCTTGCCCATGTCCTTGTAGCTCAGGCCGGCGGCTTCGAAGATGGCGCGGGCGTTGAGCTCGGTACCGGACTTCGGCGCGCCGACGGAGATGCGCTTGCCCTTGAGGTCTTCCAGGGTCTTGATGCCGGATTCGGCGTTGGCGACGATCTGGATGTAGTTCGGGTAGGTGCCGGCGATGGCGCGGATCTTCTTCAGCGGCGCCTTGAAGCCGGCATCTTCCACGCCGTTCCAGGCATCGGCCACCGAGTCGCCGAGGGCGAAGGCCAGCTCGCCGCGGCCGGCTTCGAGCAGGTTGAGGTTTTCCACCGACGCCTTGGTCGCCTGGACCGAGGTCTTGGAGCCTTCGATGCCATTGCTGTACAGCTGCGAAAGGGCCACGCCAATCGGGTAGTACACACCGCTGGTACCGCCGGTGAGCACGTTGATGAAGGTCGGGGCAGCGAGCACTGCGGTGCTGGCAGTGATGGCCGCGGCAGCGGCGAACAGGCTGATTTTCTTGGTCAGTCGCATGGAAGTATCTCCGTCGTTGTTATGGCTTTATGCAGAGTTTCACTCTAGACGACGCCACCGAGGCGGCATCGGCGGTGCGCGATCAGCAGCGCAGGGTGCAACGTTGGACAAGAGCCGCGGCAGGCGCGGTGGGGAAGCAGCCCATGCACGGCAGCGAGTGCGGCATGGCGCGAGGGGCATGGCAGTTCATGGGCTGACCTCTTGTCGTTTTTATGGTCGCCGCGTCGGCAAGATGCTGCACGGCTACAACGGACATAGCAGATGCCATGCCAGGGCCTGAAACGCCCGAGTATAGAGGGGTTTTATATAGAGACCGATGGGTCATTGAGCGGGAAATCGCCTACATCCGTGATAGGGTCGGCAAAATTCCGCTTATCGCGTCACGCGCCCTGTAGGAGCCGCGACCCGCGGCGAATGGCGGCCATTGTGCAATACCAAGCTCACACCCAAAAGCGTCGCCCGGGACGGGGCTCCCACAAGTCAAGGGGAAACCGTCATGCCCGCGCAGGCGGGCACCCAGAATCTGCCAATCAACAGGGCTCCCGACTTCGCGGGAGTGACGATAAGTGGCCTTTTCAGAACATCTCAAGGTTAGCAGCCCGCCCAAGATCGCCGGCAAGCCGGCTCCTACACAGGCAAGCGGTACTTTATTCCTCACCGCCTGGCAGGTAATCACCGCGCGCCAGGCCATGACGCTGCATTTTCTCGTTGAGGGTGCGCCGCGGTAGCTGCAGCATTTCCATCACTGCGGCGATATTGCCCTGGCATTGCAGCAGGGCGTTATGCAGGCACTGCGCCTCGAAGGCCTCCATCTGCTGCGCCAGAGCCTGGGCGGCAAAGCGCTCGGCCGGCGGCGGGCTGGACAGCCCCAGCGCATGGCGCTCGGCGGCGTTGATCAGCTCACGCACGTTGCCCGGCCAGTCATGCCCGAGCAGGCGCGCCAGTTCGCTCGGCGCCAGTGGCGGCGCTTCGCGGCCATGACGTTGCGCGGCCTCGTGGGCGAAATGCTCGAACAGCAGCGGAATGTCCTCACGACGCTCGCGCAGCGGCGGAATATGCAGAGTGGCGACGTTCAGGCGGTACACCAGATCCTCACGGAAGCGCCCGGCCTTAACCTCGTCAAGCAAGTCCGGCTTGGCCGCGCTGATCACCCGCAGATCGACCTGAATGCTCTTGTTCGAGCCGAGGCGTTCCAGGGTTTTTTCCTGCAGCACGCGCAGCAGTTTGACCTGCTGCGCCAGCGGCATGCTTTCCACCTCGTCGAGAAACAGGGTACCGCCATCGGCATGCTCGATGCGGCCGATACGCCGTGCCTGGGCGCCGGTAAAGGCGCCGCTCTCGTGACCGAACAGCTCGCTTTCGAAGATGGTCTCGGGAATCGCCGCGCAGTTGAGCGCGGCAAAGGCCTTGCGCGCGCGCGCGCTGAAGTCGTGCAGGCAGCGCGCGACGCGCTCCTTGCCGCTGCCGGTCTCCCCCCCGGATCAGGACGTTGACCGAAGTACCGGCCAATTCGAGGATCTGCCGGCGCAGGTTTTCCATGGGCCGCGAAATGCCGATCAACTGACTTTCGATGCGGCCCTTGTCGGCCACCTGCTGGCGTAGCTGGCGGTTCTCGCAGACCAGGCGGCGCTTGTCCAGCGCGCGGCGCACGCTGTCGAGCAGGCGCTCGGGGGTGAAGGGTTTTTCGATGAAGTCATAGGCGCCCTGACGCAGTGCCTGCACCGCCATGGGCACGTCGCCATGGCCAGTAACGAGGATCACCGGCAGGTCGCTGTCGATCTGCAGCAGCTTGTCGAGCAGTTGCAGGCCATCAGTGCCGGGCATGCGCACATCGCTGACGACGATGCCGGGGAAGTCGCGGTCGACCAAAGCCAAGGCTTCGGCCGCACTGGCGCAGGTACGTACGTCGCAACCGGACAGCTCCAGCCACTGCTGTACCGCCTCGCGAATCGCCGCTTCGTCGTCGACCACTATGACCTGAGCGCTCATGGCACCTCCTGTTGAGAACGGCGGGCAGTGTAGCCCGACGAATACGATCCGGGGGAGCGACCGGTGCGCACCGCGCACACTAAGATCAGGCAGCGCCGCGCAGCGAGCACCAACCCACCCCAGGCCCACCGATATGCCCCGTGTAGGAGCCGGCTTGCCGGCGATAGGCCTTTGTGGCGCGGAGCATCGCCCGCAAGCGGGCTCCTACAAGGCCTACGCGCAGCAATCCGGGTTACGGCGCGGCGGGCAAACGCAAGGTAAACACTGCACCCAGCTCGCCGTTGTGCGCCTCCAGCGTGCCGCCGAGATCGCGCACGATACCGTAGGACACCGCCAGCCCAAGCCCCAACCCCTGCCCCACCGGCTTGGTGGTGAAGAAGGGTTCGAACACCCGCCCGAGGGTTTCCTCGGCGATGCCGCCGCCACTGTCCTCGACGCTGAGCAGGTAGCCATCGTCTTCGCGGGCGATGCGCACCAGAAGGATGCGCGTCTCGCTCTCGGCCATGGCATCGAGGGCGTTGTGCAGCAGGTTGAGAATCACCTGTTCGATACGGATGGCATCGCCAAGCACTTCGGCCTCGTCGTCGATCTGCGTACGCAGCTCCACCTGCTCGCTGCGCATACGCGGCGCCAACAGCTGCAGGGCCTGCTCCAGCACGTCACCGAGGCACAGGCGCTCGCTGAGGCCGGCCGGGGTCTTGCGGGCAAAGGTCTTGAGGTGGCCGGTCAGCGCCGCCATGCGCTGCAGCAGACCATCGATGCGCTGCAGGCCGTCGCGCACCGCTTCCGGCCGACCACTGTCGAGCAGCAGGCGCAGGCTGCCGAGCTGCATCTGCAGGGCGGTCAGCGGCTGGTTGATCTCGTGCGCCAGCGCCGCCGACATCTGCCCCAGCGCGGCCATCTTGGCGGCATGCACCAGGCCTTCCTGGGCCTGGCGCAGCTCGGCGGTGCGCAGCGCCACCTCGCGCTCCAGGCGCTCGCGGATGCCGGCCTGCAAACGCTGGTTCTTGCGCCGCTGGAAGAGGAACAACAGCAGGAAGGCGAAGGTCATCCATACCCCGGCAGCAGCCAGGCGATAGCTGAGGCGAGCATCGGCCAGGTTGCCGGGATCGCTGAGCAGATGCAGCGTCCAGCCTTCATCGGGCAACGTCATCCGCTGCCAGAGGTAATCGCGCGCCCCATCGGGGCCGTCCATACGCGTCCAGGCCGTCTCGTCGTCGATGTAGCGATGAACCCGGCTGGGTAAGGGCTTGAGCGCCTGCTCGGCGTATTTGCGCACGTCGATCAGCTCGGCGCGCGCCTGGTCGTCCAGGGCCTGCAAGGTACGGAAACGCCAGGCCGGACGATTGCTGAGGATCGCCACCTGGTGACTGTCGGCCACCAGCAGCACGCCGGGCTGGTCAACCCATTCGCGCTGCAATTCCTCCAGCTCCAGCTTGACCACCAACACACCGATCAAGCTGCCATCCTCGTCGCGTACGACATGGGACAGGAAGTAACCGGGTATGCCGGTGGTCACACCGACAGCGAAGTAACGGGCACCACCTTCACGCAGCGCATTCTGGAAATAGGGGCGGAAGGCGTAGTTGTTGCCGACGAAGCTGCTCCAGTCACGCCAGTTGCTGGCCACCAGGGTCTCGCCATGGTTATCGAGCAGGTACAGCACGGTGGAGCCGGCAGCCGCGTTGAGTCGCTCCAGGCGCAGGTTCAGCGCCAGGCGCAGCTGGCGATCATGCGGCGCGCGCAGCAGGCTGCGGATGTCGCTGTCCAGCGCCAGCACTTCCGGTACCGAGCTGAAGCGCTCGACCAGAGTGCGAATGGATTGGGCGTAGAGCTGCAGCTGGCCGCGCGCCTCGATGCTGCGCTCGTCCCAGGCGCGGCGCTCGGCATAGCGGCCGCCCAGCCACAGGCTCACCAGCAGGCCGGCAAGAATCGCCAGCACGGTGAACAGAACGCGGTAACGATGCTGTTGCGGTAGGGGCATGGACGGCTCGCGGGTTCAGTACGAGGCGCATGGTACCCCATCAGGCGTAGAGGTCGGCGCGGGTCCAGGGCAGATCGTGGCCGCCATCGTCGCGCGGCTTCACCGCGAGTATCTGGTGCAGGTTCATCCAGCCGTGCTGGAAGCCGTAGGCGCAGCCGGCCAGATACAGACGCCAGATGCGCAGGGATTTTTCCGGCACCCACTGCGCCGCTTTCTGCAGTCGTCGCTCCAGCCCCTGGCTCCACAGCTGCAGGGTGCGCGCGTAGTGCAGGCGCAGGCTCTCCACATCGACGATCTCCAACCCGGCCTCGCTGATCGCCTTGGCCATGGTCGCCAGGTGCGGCAGCTCGCCCTGCGGGAACACGTAGCGGTCGATGAACTCGCCGGCACCACGGGCGACCGGGCGACCATCGGTGAAGCGCGAGGTGATGCCGTGATTCATCACCAGGCCGCCGGCCCTGACCGCAGCGAACAGCCGCTGACAATACAGCGGCAGGTTGGCATGGCCGACATGCTCGAACATGCCGACGCTGACCACCTTGTCGAAGCGGCCGTCCTGCGGCAGGTCACGGTAATCCAGCAGCTCCAGGGTCACGCGCCCTTCCAGGCCTTCCTCGGCCACGCGCTGCAGGCCCAGCTCCAGCTGCGCCTGGCTGAGGGTGATGCCGTAGACCTCGACGTCGAACTCGCGCGCGGCAAAACGCGCCAGGCCGCCCCAGCCGCAACCGACGTCGAGCAGCCTGTCACCCGGCTGCAGGCGCAGCTTGCGACACAGGTGGCGCAGCTTGGCCTGCTGGGCCTGGTTCAGGTCTTCCTGGCCGGTTTCGAAGTAGGCGCAGGAGTAGACCATGTCGCGATCCAGCCACAGGCGGTAGAACTCGTTGGACAGGTCGTAGTGGTAGCTGATGGCCTCGGCGTCGCTGCGTTTGTCGTGGGCGGCGTATGGCTCAGCTGGTGTGGATTCATCCCCGAGCAGCGCCGTGCTCAGCGCATCGCCAACCTCGATGGCCTCTTCGATGGGGCCTTCCAGATCCAACCGTCCCTCGACATAGGCAGCGCCCAATGCATCCAGGCTGGGATGGGCCAATTGCGTGACCAGCGAGGGATCCTTCACCACCAGCGTCACCCTGGGTTTGGGCCCAAGGTCGATCTGCTTGCCGTCCCACAACTTCAG
Organism: Ectopseudomonas oleovorans; assembly: GCF_003052605.1. Taxonomy (GTDB): domain Bacteria; phylum Pseudomonadota; class Gammaproteobacteria; order Pseudomonadales; family Pseudomonadaceae; genus Aquipseudomonas; species Aquipseudomonas oleovorans_A. Next base: position 121,727 of record NZ_QASO01000130.1, read on the forward strand.
GCGCAGCGGCAGTCGTAGATCACGAAGTGCGGTGGGCAGTTGCGCGAGCATGGTCATTCCTCCGGCCAGATGAATGAAGCCTAGAGCAGATGACCGGAGCGGCGCGTCCGGGTTCGATCCGCGCGACTAGCGGCGCCGCAGCAGCGCCACGAAGAACACCCCGCCGATGGCGGCGGTGACGATGCCGATGGGCAGATCCTGCGGCGCCAGCCAGGTGCGCGCGGCGATATCGACCCAGACCAGGAACAACGCCCCCAGCAGCGCCGCAACCGGCAGCAGGCGGCGGTGCTCGGCGCCGACCAGAAAGCGCGCCACGTGCGGCAGCATCAAGCCGACGAAGCCGATGGCGCCGGACAGCGACACCAGCACCCCGGTCAGCAGCGACGCCACCACGAATACCAGCAGGCGCACCCGGCGTGGCTCCAGGCCCAGGCTCACCGCGCTCTGCTCGCCGGCCATCAGCGCGTTCAGCGCCCGGCCCAGGCCAAGCAGCACCGCCAGGGCCAACGCCAGGCACAGCGCCGGCAGCCAAAGCAGTTCCCAGCGCGCCAGGCCCAGGCCGCCGAGCATCCAGAACAGCACCGAGCTGGCTGCATGCGGGTTGCCCAGGTACAGCATCAGGTTGCTCGCCGCCATCATCACGAAGGACACCGCCACCCCGGCCAGCAGCAGACGCTCGCTGTGCAGACGGCCGCTGCGGCTGGCGATGGCCAGCACCAGCAGCATGCTCGCCAGCGCCCCGACGAAGGCCGCCAGCGGCAGGCTGAGCAGCCCGGCGAACTCGCCCAGGTAAAGCACCACGACCACCGCGCCGAAGGCCGCGCCGGAGCTCACACCGAGCAGATGCGGGTCAGCCAGCGGGTTGCGCGTCACCGCCTGCAGCACGCTGCCGACCAGCGCCAGCCCGGCACCGACCAGCGCACCAAGCAGCACCCGCGGCGCGCGCAATTGCCAGACGATGCTGTCCTGGCCACTGCTGACCGGCACCTGCGGCGTGATGCCGAACAGGTGCTGGCCAATGATCGCCCACACGCTCTCGAGCGGCACCTGCGCCGCGCCAAAGGCCAGCGACAACGCGCAGGACAGCGCCAGCAGCACGGCCAGCCCGAGCAATAGCAGGCGATAGCGATTCACTGGGCGAAGGCCTCGGGGTGCAGCGCGGCGGCCAGGGTTTCGATGGCGGCGGCGTTGTCCAGGCTCGGCGTGACGGCCAGATAGGGCAGCACCACAAAGCGTTTCTCCCGAATCGCGGTCACCCCCTGCAGCGCCGGATGCTGCAGCAGGAAGTCGCGCTTCTGCGCAGCGCTGCGCTCGCCGTAGTCGACGATCAGGATGACCTCGGGGTCTTGCTCGACCACCGACTCCCAACCCATCTTGATCCAGCTGCCGGCCACGCCATCCATCACGTTGCGCCCACCGGCCGCCTCGATCAGCGGCTGCGGCATGCCCTGGCGCCCGGCGCTGAAAGGCAGGTCTTCACCGCTGTCGTAGACGAAAACCCGTGGCCGCGTCGGCTGCTCGCCCAGGCGCGCCTGCACTGCCGCCACGCGTCGCTGCATGCCTTGCACCAGAGCATCGGCACGCGGCTCGACGGCGAAGATGCGGCCGAGGTTGCGCAGATCGGCGTAGACATCTTCGAGGCTGGCGACGCGGCCGGGCAGCACATGTGCGCAGGACTCGCTCAGCTCGTACACCGCGATGCCAAAGCGCGCCAGGCTGGCCGGGGTGACCTCGCCGCCGATGCGCATGCCGTAGTTCCAGCCGGCGAAGACGAAGTCGGTGCCGGCACCCAGCAGGTTCTCCAGCGACGGGTAGCGCGCCGCCAGTTCCGGCAGGCCGGCGAGTTGCTCGCGCATGCTCGCATCGAGGGTCTTCCAGCCGCTGATGCCGGTGTAGCCGGCCATGCGCTCCTTCAGGCCCAGGGCCAGGAGCATGGCGGTCATGTTGACGTCATGGCTGACCGCCCGCTGCGGCGGCTGGGCGACGCTCACCTGACGATCGCAGCTGGTCACGGTGACGGCCCAGGCGGGGCTGATCAGCGCCAGCAGGATTGCGCCAACGAGTGTAGGAGCGAGCTTTGCTCGCGAAGCTTTTGTCTTTTCCCAGGATTCGCGAGCAGAACTCGCTCCTACAGGTTCAGCCGTGCGTAAACGCTTCATCAAACAATCCAGGTAATACGCGGATGCCCCGCCAGTGGATGGGTATCGACCAGCGCCTGCAGGCCGAACACCCGCTGCAGCAGCTCGGCGGTGAGCACCTCGGCGGGCGTGCCGATGGCCACCAGGCGGCCCTGGTCGAGCACGCAGAGGCGGTCGCAGAAGGCCGCCGCCAGGTTCAGATCATGGAAGCTGGCCAGGGTCGCCAGACCCAGTGCCTTGATCTGGCCCAGCAGTTCGAGCTGGTAACGCGGGTCGAGGTGGTTGGTCGGCTCGTCGAGGATCAGCAGTTGCGGCTGCTGCACCAGAGCGCGGGCAAGCAGGGCGCGCTGCTTCTCGCCGCCCGAGAGGCAGGCGAAGGGTTGCTGCGCCAGGCCGCTCAAGCCGACACGGGCCAGCGCCTGATCCACCAGGCGCTGGTCCTCGGCATCGTCGCCGTCGAACAGGCCCTTGTGCGGCGTACGGCCCATGGCCGCCACTTCGTGCACGCGCAGGCCGAAGTCCTGCGGAAATTCCTGCAGCACCACCGCCACGCGCTGTGCGCTCCAGCGCGGCGGGCGCTGCCACAGCGCCTCGCCGTCCAGTTCGACGCTGCCGCCGCTGGGGCGCTGAAATCGATAGGCGCAGCGCAGCAGGCTGGTCTTGCCACTGCCGTTGGGGCCGATCAGACCGAGCAGCTCACCATCGCCGATCTGCAGGTCGATGGCCTCGAGCAAGACGCGCTGGCCATCCGGCGACCAGGCCAGGTCACGGATGCGCAGGCGCGGCTCAGGCGCCGCCGTACGGCGGCTCGCAGGCGGCGAGAACAGGCTGGCAGGCCAGCCAGCGGCACTATTCACTGACACGCAAAGTCTCCACGCGCGGCACGCCTGCACAGGCACGCTCGCTTCAAAAGCTGTAATCCGCCGTGACGAAGAACGAACGCGGCGCGCCCAGGTACCACTGCTCGCCGTCGCTGCTGGCGCTGGTGGCGTACTGGCGGTCGAACAGGTTGTTCAGTTCCAGACCCAGGCGCACATCCGGCAACGCCTGCCAGGCGATGTTGGCGTCGACCACGGTGTAGCCGGGCACCTTGGCGGTATTGGCGCTATCGGCGTAGCGCGCATCGACATAACGCGCGCCGATGCCGGCTTCCACGCCGCCACCGAGCGCCTTGTTCAGCCACAGGTTGGCGGTGCGCCTGGGCACGTCGGTCGGGCGATTGCCGCTGCGGTCGCCGCCACCTTCGACGAAGTCGTCGTACTCGGCGCGCACCAGGGCGGCGTTGGCCGACACCTGCCAGCCCCGACCCAGCGCCAGTTCCAGGGTGGCTTCCAGGCCATCGGACGACTGCTGGCCGATCTGCTCGGTGGGCGAGGTCGGGGTTTCACGGCTGAGCAGCTTCTTCTTGACGATGTGATAAGCCGCCAGCGTCCACTCGCCCTGCCCGCCCCAGAACACCTGCTTGAGGCCGATTTCGGTCTGTTTGGCTTCGCTGAGGTCGAACTGCTGCTGAGTCGGGTTCAGGGTCAGCAGGTTGTTCACCCCCTCGGTGCTGGTGGCGTACTGGCCGTACAGCGAGAGGTCGGGCGTCAGGGCGAAGACCAGGCCGGCGCGCCAGTTGTCGCCGCTCAGGCTGCGATCGGCGCTGCTGCCATTCACCAGGTTGTCGCGCTGGATATGCACCTGATCGCGGCGCACGCCGGTGACCAGCGCCAGGCGCTCGGTGAGCTGGGTACGGTTCTCGGCGAACAGCGAGAACTGCCGCGCCAGGTTGCGCTCGCGCGGGCCATAACCGAGCGGATCGGTGCTCTGGTACTGCCCACCACCGGAACCGGCCAGCGGCACGCTGTCGCTGAAACTGCTGGCGAAATCGTGCTGGCGGGCGAAGTGGATGCGGTTGTAATCCACCCCGACCACCGTGCGGCTATCGAGGCCGAACAGGGCGTGATCGAGGGTGAAGGTCTGGCGGTCGCCGACCTGCTCCTGGGTGTGCTTGATCCGGTAGAACTCGCTGCGCTCGACCGTATCACCCGGCTGCCAGCGATAGGCCTCGGCATTGCGCCAGTAGCGCTGGGTCTTGATGTAGTAGAGCTGGTTGCTGGCGCTGAGCGTGTCGTTGATGCGCCAGTCCGTCACCAGGCGGGTGATCTGGTCGTTGTAGCGGATATCCGCGTCGGCGACGTTGTAATTGCGCTCGCGGATGCTCTCGCGGTACTTGCCGGCCACCAGCGGCGTACCGAGATAACGCATCGAGCTCTGGTCGCCATGGTCGTGGGACAGAGTGAAGCTCAGGTCGTCATGGGCGTCCCAACGCAGGGCGGCGCTGAGCGCGACGCTGTCCGAATCGCCCCGGTCGACCCAGCCATTGCTGGCCTGCTGATTGATGTTGAAGCGGTAGCTCAGTTCGTCACTCAGCGAACCGCCGCTGTCCAGGGCGGCCTGGCGGCGGTCATCGCTGCCATAGCCGAGGCGCAGCTGGTTGCGGATCTCGCCGGCGAAGGGCTTCTTCGGCACCACATTGATCACCGCACCGGTGGCACCCTCGCCGTAGAGCACCGAGGCCGGGCCGCGCAGCACGTCGATACGTGCCACCGACCAGGTGTCCACCGGGAAGGTCACGGTGCCGGCGCCGACGTACTGGCGGGTACCATCGTACAGCTGCATGGTCGCCGAATGGCCGGTGAAGCCGCGCGCCGACAGCGCGGTGCCGCCATTGCCGGGCGAGCCGATGCTGCTGATACCCGCCGTGCGGGTCACGGCGTCCTGCACCGTCAGATTGTTGCGCCCACGCACTTCGGCGCCGCTCAGGCTGCTGGTGCTGGCCGGTGTTTGCAGCGCCGACAGCTCCAGGCGCGAGCCGGACGTGGTGGGCGTATGCAGATCGCTCTCGCCTTCCTCGACAACGTGCGCCTGGACGGTGACGTCAGGCAGATCGACTGGTGAGGCGCTGGCCATGGCTGAAGCAGCCAATAGCAACGCGAACGATGCACAGGTTTGGAACAGGGGATAGCGCGCCATATTGCTTCCATCGCAAAGAGAAAAGGCACGGCAATCCGATGGAAATGCGCAACAGCAGACAGGGGCACGGCGGCGCCCTACTGGAGTCAACGCCCGCCCACCGCGGGTTGCCAGACAAATGACTCCAGGCCGGTCTCCGGGCTTGCGAGGGTCATGAACGCATCGCCTTCCCATGCGCGTGGCGCACAGTGGCGTATCGATGCGGTCGCTCGCTTACCGTTGCGGGGGCAGCGTCGGACTTCAACCGACTTCCCGTTTCACCTCACGCGCGGCGGCGTGAGACACCTGAAGCGGGGCGGATATGACCACCCACACCCGCTCAAGTCAAGGCGCGGGGGTAATTGTGGGAGGCGCTTTAGCGGCGATTGCTCGTAGCCTGGATTGGCCGCAGGCGTAATCCGAGTTGCTAATTGTTGCCCGGCTCATCGATGCGCAGCTCCGGCAGCGCCCTGCCCGCCACCAGACGCTCATCGACCAGGCGGATCACCGCCGCCTCGTCCTGGATGCCGTACCACTCACCCTGTGGATAAAGACTCGCGGTCGGGCCCAGGTCGCAGGGGAACTGGCACTGGCTGCGGGTGATATGCACCCCGCCCTCGCACTCCAGCTTGCCGGCGCTCTTGAGCCGCTGGCGCAGGGTTTTCCACAGGCCCAGCGCACCCTTGCGCGTGCAGCGCGGGCCATTGCACAGCAGCAGGCGCTGCGCATGTGGTGGGATCTGCGACCAGGCGTGGTGCGCAGGAACGGGTGGCACGTCGCTGCAGGGGATATGCGCTTCACGGCGTTCGAGCAACGCGCCCAGGCCATCGAGCCAGGCATCTTCCATGGCGCTGCAAACCACGAATACCTCGCTCCCGTTACCGCGTTCGGCGATGCACTCGCGCAGCCAGTCGCGGTGCGCGGCATCGGCGCGTGGCTCCAGATCGACCACCAGCACCGGGCGTGGCGCCTCGATGATGGCCTGCCAGAAGCCGTCCTGTTCCGTGTCATGCAGATGCGCCTCACCCAGCAGCGTTTCGATACGCTGTTGCAGACGCTCGGACGATGCACCGCGCCCCAGGCCGGGGCCGATGAACAGGATGCGCGCGTAAGGGGCTTGGCTCATGACAGTCTCCAAAAGGGCCGGCAGTCTAGCAGCGCAACGGCAAGCGTAGGGCGGCTGCAACCCGCCAGATCGGCAGTGGCGGGTTTCACCCGCCCTACAGAAGCAGCGCTTCGCCCCAGGCATCCAACTCAGTGAACTCGCACGGCACCGCTGGCAATGGCAGGCGGCGTTGCGTCAAGCGTAGGGCGGGTGCAACCCGCCAGACCGGCGGTGGCGGGTTTCACCCGCCCTACAGAAGCAGCGCTTCGCCCCAGGCATCCAACTCGGTGAACTCGCACGGCACCGCTGGCAATGGCAGGCGGCGTTGCGTCAAGCGTAGGGCGGGTGCAACCCGCCAGACCGGCGGTGGCGGGTTTCACCCGCCCTACAGAAGCAGCGCCTCGCCCCCAGGCATCCAACTCGGTGAACTCGCGCGTCACCACTGGCAATGGCAGGCGGCGTTGCGTCAAGCGTAGGGCGGGTGCAACCCGCCAGACCGGCGTTGGCGGGTTTCACCCGCCCGACAAGGACAGCGCCTCGTAGAGAGCGTCCAACTCCGCGAACTCACGCGTTACCACCGGCAACTGCGGGCGACGCAACAGCAAAACTGGCAATCCAAGCTCACGGGCGACCTGCAGCTTGGGTTCGGTGGAGGCGCTGCCGCTGTTCTTGCTCACCAGCACGTCGCAGCGGATACGGGCGAACAGGGCGCGCTCCTCATCCAGCGAGAACGGCCCACGTGCACCGATAATCTCGGCGCGCGGCGGCGCCGGCTCGGCCTGCAGGCAGCGTACCGTCCAGTGCTGGTGGGCAGGAATCTCGTGCAAATGCGCCAGCGGCTCGCGGCCGGAGGTAAAAAATGGCCGTTCGAACGGCGCAAGCGCGCGGGTCAGCTCATCCCAACCGTCCACTTCGCGCCAGTCGTCATTCGCGCCGGGCTGCCAGCCGGGGCGGCGCAGGGCCCAGCAGGGCACACCGGCGATCTCGGCGGCGCGGGCGGCGTTATGGCTGATCTGCGCGGCATAGGGGTGGGTCAGATCCAGCAGCAGCTCGATGTCTTCGCTCACGATAAAGGCCGCCAGGCCTTCGGCACCGCCAAAGCCGCCGACGCGCACGCGGCAGGCCAGATCGTCCGGCACGCGGCCGAGGCCGGCCAGGCTGTAGACGGTCTCCGGCCCCAGGCGGCGGGCCAGGCGCAGCGCCTCGGTGGTACCGCCTAGCAGCAGGAGTCGCGCCGTCACGATTTATAGGCCGCCAGCAGGGTGATCGGCAGCGCCGCGCGCCAGGTGTCGAAGCCGCCCAGCGGCTGCGCCTGAGCCACAGTCAGACGCAGCAGCTCGCCACCGTGCTGCTCGCGGAAATTCACCAGCGCTGCCTCGCTTTGAATGGTCACGGCATTGGCCAACAGACGCCCGCCCGGCTTGAGCGCCGCCCAGCAATCATCGAGCACGCCAGGCACGGTAACGCCACCGCCGATAAAGATCGCATCCGGCGCCGGCAACCCAGACAAGGTCTCGGGTGCATGCCCGGCGACCAGTTGCAGGCCGGGTACGCCGAGCGTGTCGCGGTTATGGCGGATATGTTCCTGGCGCCCCTCGTTGGCTTCGATGGCGATGGCCCGGCAGGCCGGGTGTGCGCGCATCCACTCGATGCCGATGGAGCCGCAACCGGCACCGACATCCCACAGCAGCTCGCCGGGTAGCGGGGCCAGGCGCGCCAGGGTGACCGCGCGCACGTCGCGCTTGGTCAGTTGGCCGTCGTGGCGGTAGGCCTCGTCCGGCAGGCCGCAAGTTGGTGGCAACAGTTGCGCCCCGGCATCAGCCAGGCACTCCACGGCCAGCAGGTTGAGATCGGCACCGCGTGGCAGGTTCCAGCTCGCGGCCAGGCCATCGATACGGCGCTCGTTGGGGCCGCCAAGGTGCTCCAGCAGATTCAGGCGGCTGGCGCCGAAACCGCGCGCACGCAGCGCTTCGGCAACCAGCGCAGGCGTATCGCCATCGGCGCTCAATACCAGCAGGCGCGTACCGGGATACAACCGGGCGTTGAGCGTGGTCAGCGGCCGGCCGACCAAGGAGACCACCTCCACCTCCTGCAGCGGCCAGCCCAGACGCGCCGCTGCCAGCGACACCGAGGACGGCGCCGGCAAAACCTGCAGTTCGTCGACCGGCACCTGGCGCGCCAGGCTGGCACCAACGCCATAGAACATCGGATCACCGCTGGCCAGCACGCACACCGCCTCGCCACGCCGGGCCAGCAGCGGTTGCAGATCGAAGGGGCTCGGCCAGGTTTCCCGCTCGCCCGTGATGCACGGCGGCAACAGCGCCAGCTGGCGCGGTGCACCGACAATACGCGTGGCCGCCAGCAGGGCACGGCGCGCGGCCTTGCCCAGGCCGGGGTAGCCGTCTTCGCCGATGCCGACCAGGGTCAACCAGGGTTTCATCCAATGTCCTCGCACAGGCCCGACGGAGCGCCTGTCCGCGCTCCGGGCAAAGCGGGCATAATAGCGCCTTCGTCGGTGCCCTTGAGTCGATACGACTCAGTAAAGGGCCTAAGGAAACTCTGAAATAGTCGTCATTCCCGCGCAGGCGGGAATCCAGAATCTCAGTACTACCTGGGCTCCCGCCTTCGCGGGAGTGACGGTAAATGGCCATTTCAGAGTTTCCCCAAGAGGGAACACGGTAAAACCGTGGCTGCCCCCGCAACTGTAAACAGCGAGTCCAACGCAATCGGCCACTGGAAACAGGCCGCTGAAAAACGTAAGCGAGGCAGGCAAGACAAGGCAAAAACGACCGAAAAAGCGCAGTTTACGTGTTGTAAATGAGCATTTTGAGGCCGTTTTTAACGCCGTATTGCCAACGCAGATAGTTTTTCAACGGCCTGTACCGGGAAGGCGCAGCGGATCATGACCTGTCAGCCAGGAGACCTGCCGACGAACGCTGGTCGCGAGTGCCAACATCGGGCGGGGTGTACCGATGCCATGGAGTCCCCTATGGGATTTCGCTGGTTCGGTCACCGCGTCGTTATCCACAGGTGACCGCTTGCCCACATCCGTCCGCCCTTCCGCCTGCCCCGGCCTGCTGCGCATCGTCCCCGCGCTCGATGGTGGCATCTGCCGCATCAAGCTTCCTGGCGGCGTGCTGCGCAGCGCCCAGGCGCGGGCAATTGCCGAGGCGGCCAGGCACTGTGCCAGCGGCGTGCTGGAGCTGACCAACCGCAGCAACCTGCAGATCCGCGGCGTGCTGCCCGGCCAGGAAAACGCGCTGATCGACGCGCTGCTGAGCGCCGGCCTGGGCCCGCGCGTGGCCGCCGCCGACGATGTGCGCAACCTGCTGCTCAGCCCCGCCGCCGGCCTCGACCCGCACATGCGGATGGACGTGCGCCCAATGGCCGGCCAGTTGCTCGACCTGCTGCAGGACACCCCGGCGCTGCATGCCCTGTCGCCCAAGTTCGCCCTGCAACTCGATGGCGGCGAAGCCCTGGCCGTGCGCGAACACCCCCACGACCTGTGGCTGGCGGCTGAAGACGAGCAGCATCTGCTGCTGGGACTGGCCGGCTGCCCTGGCGATGCGCCCGTCGCGCGCGTCGAAGCGAGCCAGGCGCTCGAACTGGTTCGCCAACTGCTGCTGCTGTTCCTCGAACTGGCCACGCCCGAGCAGTCGCGCATGCGCCAGTTGCTGACGCAGATCCCGGCCAACGAACTGCTGCAGCGCCTGCAGGCGCGCCTGGATTTTGCCCTGCAGCAGGCCCCGGCCACGTGGCAGCCCGCCGCCACCGTCGAGCGCGCGCCGGCGGGGATTTATCCACAGGCGCAGAGCGGCCTGTGCATGGTCGCTGCTGGCGCCCAGCTGGGCCGGTTGCACGCCGAACAACTGACCACGCTGGCCGAGCTGAGCGAGCGCCATGGCGATGGCGAGCTGCGCCTGACGCCCTGGCAGGGTCTGCTGCTGGGCAACGTCCCCGAAGCCCGCGCCCGCGAACTGCTGGCTGAGCTGGACCAGCTGGGCCTGCTGACCCAGGCCGACGAGCCGCTGCTCGGCCTGGTCGCCTGCACCGGTTCGGCGGCCTGCGCGCGCGGCCTGGCCGACAGCAAGCACCACGCCCTGCATCTGGCCGAGCTGCTGCGCGCAAGCGGTACCCGCCCGCAAGTGCACCTCAGCGCCTGCCCGCGCAGCTGCGCCAGTGCCCGTGTGCAGCCCTACACATTGCTGGCCAGCACGCCCGACCACTACCAGCTCTACCAACGCACGCCCGAGACGCCCGGTTTCGGCCGTCTGCTGGCGCCGGCCATGACCATCGACGAGGCCGGCGCCTGGTTCGCCCGCCAACATCCCGCAGGAAAACCCGATGCTTGATTACATCCGCGACGGCCAGGAAATCTACCGCCGCTCCTTCGCCACCATCCGCGCCGAGGCCAACCTCGACGGCATCCCCGCCGACCTGGAGAAACTCGCCGTGCGGGTGATCCATGCCTGCGGCATGGTCGACGTGGTGGAAGACCTGCGCTTCTCCCCCGGTGCCGGCGCGGCCGGCCGTGCGGCGCTGCTGGCCGGCGCGCCGATCCTCTGCGATGCGCGCATGGTCGCCGAGGGCATCACCCGCCCGCGCCTGCCGGCGAACAACCAAGTGGTCTGCACCCTGCACGACGCCGGCGTGCCGGAGCTGGCCCGCGAACTGGGCAATACCCGCTCGGCGGTGGCCCTGGAGCACTGGCGCGAGCACCTGGAAGGCAGCGTGGTGGTGATCGGCAATGCCCCCACCGCACTGTTCTACCTGCTGGAAATGCTCGACGCCGGTGCGCCCAAGCCGGCACTGATCATCGGCATGCCGGTGGGCTTTATCGGCGCGGCGGAATCCAAGGATGCCCTGGCCGCAGACAGTCGCGGCGTGCCCTACGTGATAGTCCGTGGCCGCCGTGGCGGCAGCGCCATGGCGGTGGCCGCGGTCAACGCCCTGGCCTCGGAGGTGGAATGATGGCCGGTCGCCTACTCGGTCTCGGCGTCGGCCCCGGCGACCCCGAGCTGCTCACCCTCAAGGCCTTGCGCCTACTCCAGTCGGCGCCGGTGGTGGCCTACTTCGTGGCCAAGGCCAAGCACAATGCCGGCCACGGCGGCAATGCCTTCGGCATCATCGAGGCCCACCTTACCGAGGCGCAGCAGCGCCTGCCGCTGGTCTATCCGGTGACCACCGAGAAGCTCGCCCCGCCGCTGTCCTACGAGGATGTGATCGCCGACTTCTACGACACCTGCGCCGAGCAGATCGCCCGGCTGCTGGACGCCGGCCAGGACGTGGCGGTGATCTGCGAAGGCGACCCGTTCTTCTACGGCTCCTACATGTACCTGCACGACCGCCTGGCCGACCGCTACGAAGTGGAGGTGGTGCCCGGCGTCTGCTCCATGCTCGGCTGCGCCTCGGTGCTCGGCACGCCGCTGGTCTACCGCAACCAGAGCTTGAGCGTGCTCTCCGGCGTGCTGCCGGAAGACGAGCTGGAACAGCGCCTGCGCGACGCCGAAGCGGCGGTTGTGATGAAGCTCGGGCGCAACTTCGACAAGGTGCGCCGCGTGCTGCGCAAGCTCGGCCTGGACGACCGCGCCCATTACGTCGAACGCGCGACCATGGTTAGCCAGAAGATCGTGCCGCTGGACGAGGTAGAGCCCATGGATTCGCCGTACTTTTCCATGATTCTGCTGCCTGGGCAGAAATGGCGGGGGTAATGCCGTAGGGCGGGTGCAACCCGCCTGCAGCGAGCTGGCGGGTTGCACCCGCCCTACCCGTCTCAAGACCGTATACGGATGCACCCCGGGAAACCCATTCCCCGGATTGCAAGGATTTACCGCATGAACATCGTCATCCTCGGCGCCAGTGCGCTGGCCACTGCACAACGTCTCAAGGCGCTTTATCCACAGGCGGAGATCCAAGGCCTGCGCGGGCGTGCCGACGGCGCCGAGCGCCATTACGACGAGTTCGGCGAGCACCTGCGCACCCTGTATCGCGCCGGTCAGCCACTTGTGGTGCTGTGTGCTGCCGGGATCGTGATTCGCAGCCTTGCCGCGCTATTGGCCGAGAAAGGCGCCGAGCCGCCGGTGCTGGCCCTGGCAGAGGATGGCAGCGCCGTGGTGCCGCTGCTCGGTGGCCTGGCTGGGGTCAACCGCCTGGCCCGCGAGATCGCCGCGCACCTGGGTGTGACGCCGGCCATCACCACCAGCGGCGAGCTGCGCTTCGGTACCTGCCTGCTGGAACCACCGGCCGGCTACGCGCTGGCCGACCTACAACAAGGCAAGCGCTTCGTCAGCGACCTGCTCGGCGGCGAGACGGTACGCATCGAAGGCCAGGCGCCCTGGCTGGACGATGCGCAACTGCCTGTGGATAACGCCGCCAGCCGGGTCATCCACATCACCGCGCAGGCGCGCCCGGCGCAACCGGACGAACTGTTGATCCACCCGCGCTGCGCCGCTGCGCTGATCGAGCGCCCCGGCGCCGACCTATCGGCTCGCCTGCAGCAGGCGTTGAGCGATGCCAACCTGGCGCCGCAAGCGCTGGCCGTTCTGCTCGCGGACAAAAGCTGGATGGCCAACGCCGAACTGCACGCCACCGCCGCCGAGTTGAAGCTGCCACTGCGCTTTATCCACAGCACATCCGAGCTACCGCCCGAGCACCATGCCAGCGACGGCCTGCGCCTGCTGCTGAGTGAACAACCGCTGGATATCGAACGCCTCGGCCAGCGCCGTGGCCGCCTCAGCGTGGTCGGCCTCGGCCCCGGCGCCGCCGAACATATGACGCCCGCCGTGCGCCGTGCCCTCGACGAAGCCGAAGACCTGCTCGGCTACGACACCTACGTGAAAATGGCCGGCCCGCTGCGCGCCGATCAATGCGTGCACCCCAGCGACAACCGCGAGGAGCTGCAGCGCGCCGCCCACGCCTTCGAACTGGCCGCCAGCGGTCGGCGGGTGGTGATGATCTCCTCGGGCGACCCTGGCGTGTTCGCCATGGCCGCTGCCGTAATGGAGGCGCTGGAAAACCCGCAAAGCGAGACCTGGCACAGCATCGAGCTGGAAGTACTGCCGGGCGTTTCCGCCGCCCTGGCTACCGCTGCTAAGGCCGGCGCGCCGCTGGGTCACGACTTCTGCCTGATATCCCTGTCCGACAACCTCAAGCCCTGGGCAGTGATCGAAAAGCGCCTGGAGCACGCCGCCGCAGCCGATCTGGCCATGGCCTTCTACAACCCGATCTCCAAGTCGCGCCCCTGGCAGCTCGGCCGCGCGCTGGAGTTGCTGCGCCAGCACCGCACGCCAGAAACGCTGGTGGTGCTCGGCCGCGATATCGGCCGCCCGGCCGAAGCGCTGCGCACCCTCACCCTCGGCGAGCTGACGCCGGAGCTGGTCGATATGCGCACCCTGGTGATCATCGGCTCCAGTCAGACCCGCCGCTTCCCGCGCGCCGATGGCGGCGAGTGGGTCTATACGCCGCGCTGGTATCCCGATCTGTAGGAGCCCGCTTGCGGGCGATACAGCACCATCGGATACCTTGATCGCCGGCAAGCCGGCTCCTACGAAAAGCGCGTCTGCGCGCACCTTACAGACCCACGCACCAAGTGCCGGTATCCCAACCCGTAGGAGCCCGCTTGCGGGCGATCCAGCACCGTCGGACACCTTGATCGCCGGCAAGCCGGCTCCTACGAAAAGCGCGTCTGCGCACACCTTACAGACCCACGCACCAAGTGCCGGTATCCCAACCCGTAGGAGCCCGCTTGCGGGCGATCCGGCACCGTCGAACACCTTGATCGCCGGCAAGCCGGCTCCTACGAACGGCGCGTCTGCACAAACCTTCTAGCCCTGCGCGTCGGACGCGCTAAGCTCGGGCGTTCACAGCAACGACAGGCAACAGGCGATGAACGCGCAATCATGGGTCGACCTCAAGCAGGATGCCGATACCGGCATCGAGGTGATCCGCGCGCATTTCGAGGGGCACGCCTACGATCCACACTGGCATGACAGCTACCTGATCGGCTTTACCGAGCAGGGTGTGCAGCAGTTTCATTGCCGCCGCGCGCTGTTCAGTAGCGTGCCCGGCCAGACCTTCTTCCTCGAACCCGGCGATATCCATGACGGCCACGCGCCGACGCCGGGTGGCTTCACCTATTCCACGCTCTACCTCGAACCAGCCTGGCTGGAAAAGGCATTGCCGGGACTGTTCGAGCAGGCACCCGCCGACTGCCTGCCCGGCGTGCGGCGCACCCAGCCGGACGATCCTGGCTTGCTGCCGTGTATTGCCAACGCCCTGCAGGCGCTGCGCGACGGCGAGCCACGCATGGTACGCGACGCCACGCTGGATGCGCTGCTGGAACGTATCTCGCGCAGTCTGCACTGGCGCCAGCGCCTGTCGGGCAACCCACAGATCGCCAGTGTGGCCCTGCGTGCTCGCAATTATCTGCATGCGCACTTTCACCAGAACATCGGCCTCGACGAACTGGCGCGATTCTGCGGCGTCGACCGGCGCCAGGGCTTGATCCAAGGCACTGGCCTGCAACTGATCAACCCCAAGACCTGGCTGATGAGCGTCTCGGTCACGGCGATCTTCCTCGACGGCCAGGCCTCGTTCGGCGCGGTGGCGAGCTATGCGACGCTGTTCCTGCTGGTATCGACGCCCTGCCTGCTGGTCTGGGGTGTGCTGGGCGTCGGCGGCGCGCGCCTGTTGCGGCAACCGGCCCGGCTGCTGTTGTTCAACCGCAGCATGGCCCTGTTGCTACTGGCTTCAGTGTGGCTGCCGCCGCTGGCAAGCCTGTAGGAGCGTCGCCCCGGCGCGAAGCAATTGCAGCCGGCTATTCGCCACATTCGCCGCGAGGCGCGGCTCCTACAACGCGCCGCCCTGACGGCGGAAGGCGCCAGGCGCAACACCGAAGCGCTGGCGGAACAGCTTGCCCAGGTGACTGGCATCGCTGACGCCGATCTCGTCGGCAAGTTGCGCCAGGCTGTGGCTGGAGTTGAGCAGACGCCAGCGCACATGTTGCAGGCGTAGCTCATTCCAGTATTCGCGCGCACTCATGCCCTGGCTGGCCTGAAACAGGCGATCCAGCTGACGCCGGCTGATGCCGACACTGGCCGCCAGCTGCTCGATGCCATCGGCACTGGCCAGGCCGTGGCGCATCAGGGCGATGGCGCGGTCTACATGGCGCTCGCCGCTCGATGTCGTGTGCAACGAGCGCAGCGCGTGCTGGCCACTGCGCGTTTCGTCCACCAGCATATCGGCCAAGCCCTTGAGCGCCCGTGCCCGGCCGCTGCCCTGAGCCAGCAGTTCCACCGCCAGATCGATGGCTGCGGTGCCGCCGGCGCAGGAAATCCGCGCACCATCAAGGCAATACAGACGCTCGCGAGCCAGGCGCAGCTGCGGAAAGCTGGCACGGAACTCCGCCTCATGGCGCCAGTGCACCGCCACCCGATGACCGTCGAGCAGGCCGCAGGCGGCGAACAGGAAGCTGGCATTGTCGATCGCCACCAGCTTCACCCCAGCGCGGGCTGCGCGACGCAGCAGCTGCTGATAGGTCGGCGCCAGCGCGGCAGTGGCCTGCGCGTTGCGCCCGCCGAACAGCACCAGATAGTCGTAGTCGGCCAGCTTCAGCTCGTCCGGCGTGGCCTCGATACGCAGCGCCGCACCGCTGCTGGACAGCACATGCCCTGGTTGCAGGCCGAGAATCGTCCAGGTGCAGTAACGCTGGCGACTGTAGTCCTCGTCGTCGGCGCTAAAACGCAACTTGTCGAGAAAACCACCAAACGGCAGCAGGGCGAACTCCGGCAAGGGCAACAGGAGAAAACGCAGATCGGGGCTTTCGGCCATGTTATGTCCAGAATCAACTGCTAGATAGCCAGAATCTACCTTATTCAAGTACCTGCCGCTGACTAGACTGGCCGCGCCCAAACAGGAGACCCGCATGGCTCTAGAACTCTGGCTCGTCTACTTCGTCGCCACCCTTGGCCTGGCTCTGACGCCCGGCCCTAACAGCCTGCTCGCGCTGACCCACGGCGGGCTGTACGGCGCACGCATGGCACTGGCCACCATTCTTGGCGGTGTGGTCGGCTTCAGTACCTTGATCGCACTGGCCATGTTCGGCCTCAGTGCGCTGCTCAAGACCGCGCCCAACGCGCTGCTGGCGCTGAAGTGGATCGGCGGCGCCTACCTGATCTGGCTGGGCGTGCAGCTGTGGCGCTCGCCACCGATGAACCTGACCCTGGCCGACAGCGGTGTCCGCCCCAGCGCCAGCCGGCTGTTTCGCCAAGGCCTGCTGTCGGCGCTGTCGAATCCCAAGGTGATCCTGTTCTACGGCGCCTTTCTGCCACAGTTCGTCGATCCGCAGCGCGGCCTGGCCGTTCAGTTCGTGGTGATGGCAGCGACCTTCGCCGTGGTCGAGTTCCTCGTCGAACTGCTGCTGGCACTACTGGCGTTTCGCGTACGCCCCTGGTTGCAGCGCGGCGGCAGCGCCTTCAACCGCAGCTGCGGCGTGCTCTTCGTGCTGATCGGTGTAGCGCTACCGCTGGCGCGCTGAGCACGCCCGACATCAGGCCTTGAGCGCCTCACCAATCGCGTAGTAATGCCCACCGGCCACGTGATGCAGGCTGCGCAGGCTCGGGTCGGCCGTTTCGAAATGCCAGCGGCCATCGCGGAACACGCGCTCGTCGGCCCAGGCGGCGATCACCTCGCCGATGAACAGGTCGTAGGCCTGCTGGTTGTGCGGCTCATCGATCAGCCGACAGACCAGCCAGGCCGAGCAGCCCGCCACCAGCGGCAGGTCGTGGTCTTCCATGGTGAACAGCTCGACGCCGGTATGGGCCAGCTTCGCCGGGTCGGCGGCCAGGCTGGCGTTGCCCACCGCTTGGGTCAGTTGCAGCTGCGCCACGGTCGGCACCTGGATGGCGAACAGGCCGCTACCCTCGATCAGCGCGCGGGTGCGGGTGGCCTTGTCCAGCACCACGGTGAGTTTCGGCGGATCGAAATCCAGGGCGCAGCACCAGGCTGCCGCCATGACGTTATCCACAGCCTGATGACGCGCCGACACCAGCACGGTCGGCCCGTGGTTGAGTAGACGGTAGGCCTTGGCCAGGTCGACGGAATGAATGGACGCGCTCATGCAGACTCCTGAAAGCGAAAAAGGCGCCTGCATGCTGGCTCGGGTGAACCAGCATCGCAAGCGCCTGCAACAGCGGTTATGGATCAGAACTCCTGCGTGGTCGGACGCAGAACGATCTCGTTGATGTCGACGTCAGCCGGCTGCTCGATGGCGTAGGCAATGGCGCGTGCCACCGATTCCGCCGGAATCGCCTGCTTGTAGAAGTCGACGACGAAGTCGCGGCTCTGCTGGTGCGAGCTGCCGAACTTCAGCTCCGAATCCACCGCGCCCGGCTCGATGGTGGTGGTGCGGATGCTGCCGCCCACTTCATGGCGCAGGCCTTCGGAGATGGCGCGCACGGCGAACTTGGTGCCGCTGTAGACGGTACCACCGGGGCTGAACACCTTGATCCCGGCCACCGAGGCGATGTTGATGAAGTGCCCGGCATTCTGCTGCTGGAACACCGGCAGCGCCGCGGCGATGCCGTACAGCACGCCCTTGATGTTGATGTCGATCATGCGCTCCCACTCCTCGACGCGCACATCGCTCATCGGTGCAATGGACATAAGGCCGGCGTTGTTGATCAGCACATCGACGCGGCCGAAGGTGTCCAGTGCGCCCTGGATCAGTGCCTTGACCTCGTCGGCGCGGGTCACGTCGGTCTGGTAGGCCACGGCCTCGCCACCAGCGGCAACCAGTTCGCTGACCAGTTGCTCGAGACGCTCTTTGCGCCGTGCGCCCAGCACCACCTTGGCGCCCAACTTGCTCAGATGACGGGCGGTGGCTTCGCCCAGGCCGCTGCTGGCGCCGGTGATGACCACGACCTTGCCGGAAATATTGTTGCTCATGGGTAAGCCCTCTCTCGATTGATTGGAGTGTCCACGCCATACGCCGGACATGAGCTCACGTTATAGGCGATTCCCGTTTCAATGAATGGAAGAGTTTGGATTAAAATATTCCATATTCTGGAATATGAAGGTGCCCCGACATGCTCAATCGCATGGAGATGATCCGCATCTTCTGCAGCGCGGCCGACTGCAGCAATTTCCGCGAGGCGGCGACTCGCCTGAGGATTTCTCCGCAGGCGGTGACACGTGCGATCAAGGCGCTGGAGGAAGAACTCGGCGAGATTCTGTTCCACCGCAACACCCGCCAGGTGCATATCACCGCCTTTGGCGCGGCCTACGCGCTGCGCGCCCGGCAGATGCTGGAAGACTTCGATGCGCTGTTTCGCGGCCATCGCGCCGAGGCCGAATCGGCCATCGCCGGGCGCATCGGCATCACCGCGCCGCAGGCCATTGGCAAGCGCTTTCTGGTGGCGTTCCTGCAGCCCTTGCTCAAGCAGCACCCACAGCTGGTGCTGAACCTGCGCCTGGAGGACGAGATCACCGACGCGGTGGAAGCGCAGATCGACATCGGCATCCGCGTCGGCTTCCTGCGTGACAGCCGCTACGTCGCCCGCGCCCTCGCACCCGTACCGTTGCAGGTGGTGGCCACACCGCAACTGATCGCCGCCAGTGGTGCGCCGCGTAACCTCGACGAGTTGCAGCAGCGGCCGCTGTCGGTGCTGATCGACCGCAAGAACGGCCGCCCCTGGCCGTGGACCTTCGCTCACGGCCCCAGCCTGCACCCGCCCACTCCAGCGCTGGTGTGTGACGATCCCGAAGCCGAGCTGGAAGCCGTGCTCGCCGGCCTGGCCTACGGCCAGTTGCCCGCCTACCTGGCGCAACCGTACCTGGAGAACGGCCGCCTGCAGGCGGTGCTGACCGAGCAGGCACCCGATCCCTGGCAGTTGTTCATCTACCGCCCGCAGCAAGGCCCGGTGCCGCCCAGGGTGCGCCTGGTGTTCGATCACCTGCGCGCCTGCTTTTCCAACCCGGCACAGTTTCCCCAGGGCTGAGGTCGCTCACGACAACGCCGCTGTCGCCTGCGAAGCACCCGCCCCGCCCATCGCTCCATAACCTGCCTGAAGCCGTCTAAATCAGGGATCAGGAGCGTTACATGAATGCCATCCACACGGGCCAGCAGGTCAGCCCGGCCACCTTGCACAAGGTGATCGCCGCCTCGGCCATCGGTAACTTCGTCGAGTGGTTCGACTTCGCCGTCTACGGTTTTCTCGCCGTGACCATCGCTTCGCTGTTCTTCCCGCCGGGCAACCCGACCCTGGCGCTGCTGCAGACCTTCGCCGTGTTTGCCGTGTCGTTCGCCCTGCGCCCACTGGGCGGCATCGTCTTCGGCATTCTCGGTGATCGGATCGGACGCAAGCGCGTGCTGTCGATCACCGTGCTGCTGATGGCCGGCGCCACCACGCTGATCGGCCTGCTGCCCACCTACGCCAGCATCGGCCTGTTCGCCCCGCTGCTGCTGGCGCTGGCGCGTTGCCTGCAAGGTTTCTCCGCCGGAGGCGAATACGCCGGTGCCTGCGCCTTCGTCATGGAGCATGCGCCCACCGAGCAGAAAGCCCGTTATGGCAGCTTCGTGCCGGTCTCGACCTTCATGGCATTCGCCTGCGCCGCCGGCCTGGTATTCGGCATGGGCTTGTGGCTGGACGAAGCGCAGATGCAGGCCTGGGGCTGGCGCGTGCCCTTCCTGATCGCTGCGCCGCTGGGTCTGGTCGGCTTGTACATGCGTCTGCGTCTGGACGAATCACCGGCCTTCCAGGCCCTGGCTGCGCAACCTCATCCCGAACATTCACCACTGCGCGAAACCTTGCGCGAGCACGGCGGCACCGTGCTCTGCCTGTCGGCGTTCATCTCCGCCACGGCGCTGTCGTTCTACATGTTCACCACTTACCTGACCACCTACATGCAGGTGGTCGGTGGCGCAGCACGGCCGGTGGCTTTGCTGGCCAGCCTGATCGCGCTGTTCTTCGCCGCCCTGCTGTGTCCCTTCGTCGGGCGCTATTCGGATCGCGTCGGGCGCCGCCGCACCATCCTGACTGCCGTGGTGGCGTTGATCGTCGCGGTGTATCCGGCCTTTACCCTGGCCGCCCCGTAGATCGTCTCGCGACAGACGTAGGCCTCTCTGAGGCTGGGAATGTTCATGCTGCGCAGCTTGCCGGCAATCTGCTCGGGAGACAAACGCTCACGCAGCATATGCGCCACCAACTCGAAGCGCTCACCACCCGGCAACAGCTTTCGCTTCGGTCGACACACCTGACGGCGGGCCTGCGTAATTAACGTCCAGCGTGCCCCTACGCCACCCGATCCTTACGCAACAAATAACTATCCATGATCCACCCATTGCGCTCCCGCGCCTCGGCGCGGGTGGTGACGATGCGCTCAGCCACCTCATCCAGCGGCCCGGCGATCAGGATTTCATCGGCAGTGCCGACATAGGCGCCCCAGTAGATATGCAGGCCCTGACCGACGAAGCGGCGGTAGGTGTCCTTGGCGTCGAGCATCACCGCCACGCTGTCCACGCCTTGCGGCCAGCCTTCGGCGAGCAGGCGGCCGGTGGTGATTTCCACGGCGCGGCCGATGCTGTTAAGCGGGATGCGATGCCGTGCGGTCAGCGCCTGCAGGCTGGTGATGCCGGGGATCACGTCATAAACGAAGTCGCTACGCCGTGCGGCGATGGCCTCGATGATGCGGATGCTGCTGTCGTATAGCGATGGGTCGCCCCAGACCATAAAGGCCGCCGTCTCGCCGTCGGCCATCTGCTCGTCGATCAGTTGCTCGAACACCGCCTGCTTGTCGCGGTTGAGTTCGTCGACGCTGGCGCGGTAGTCCGCTGCCTCGCGTTCGCGCTCCGGTTGCAGGCCTTCGGCGAAACGCGGCATGTGGCCTTCGAGGAAACGTGCGCAGATTTCCCGGCGTAGGGCGTTGAGCTTGTGCTTGGCCGCGCCCTTGTCCATCAGGAAGATCACGTCGCTGCGGCGCAGCGCCTTGATCGCCTGGTAGGTGATGTAGTCCGGGTCGCCGGCGCCGATGCCGACCAGCAGCAGGGTTTTCATGGGGTTCTCCAGGTGCGGCCTGACGCGCCGGGCGCCAGGTCGTCGATATGGTGGTAGTCGGCCTGTAGCGCCTGCGCCATCTGGCGGGCGCGACCCAGGCGGATGGGCGCACGTTCGGTATCGAGCAGCAGGGTTGGGCACGGCAGGGGCACCAGCGCTGGCAGATCACGCAGGCGGCCATCGGTCAGGATCAGCAGGCGCTGGCGTTCGTTCGGTTTCAGACGCTGACGGCGCAACAGCCAATCGCCGGCCTGTTGCAGGGCATCGAGCAGCGGCGTACCACCACCAGCGCCCAATTCGTGCAGCCAACGGTGCAGCTCGGCGCTGGCCTTGCGCCCCTGCCACAGCCATTGCGCTTCGCGGCCACCGGCCTGCAGCACGGCCAGGCGCGCGCGCTGGCGATAGGCGCTGTCGAACACCTCCGCTAGCACGCCCTTGGCCCGGCTTAGCGCACCATGGCGGCGGGTGGAGGCGGAGGCATCCACCAGCACCAGCCATAGCTCTTCGGCCTGCTGGCTGCGCGGGCGCAGAACCAGTTGTTCGCGGCGTTGCGGCCGGCCCTGGCGCAGAGTCGCCGCCCAGTCGATACGACCGGCCACGCCGCTACGTGCAGCACCATGCAGGCCGCCGCCGAGTCTTCCGGGCCGGTTGCGGGCATCCGCGCCAGTGGCTGTGCGCGGGCGGATGCTCAGGGCTTTTTTGGCCAGCGCGGCGGCACCCGCCGCTCGCCCATGGCCTGTGGCTGGGCCGGCAGTTCGCCCCACTGACCTTGGCCCTGACTCTGTTCCTGCGCCTGCTGCGGTGCCTGGCGCTGCTCCGGCGGCGTGGTAGCCGGCGGCTGTTGCTGGCGACGACGGTGGCGCAGAACGAAGTCCTCCACCGCATCGATATCCACAGGCTCGATGCCCGCCGCGCCACGCCAGGCCGCATGGGCACGGGCGGCGCGCAGCCAGACCAGGTCGGCACGCAGGCCATCGACGCCGGCAGCGAAGCAGCGCTGGCTGATCTCGCCCAGCGCCGCATCATCCAGCGGGATATCGGCCAGGCGCTGGCGGGCATTCTGGCAACGGGCCGCGAGGGCAGCCTGCTCGGTTTGCCAGCGCTGCAGGAAGGCAGCAGGGTCGGCATCGAAGGCCAGGCGGCGACGGACAATCTCGGCACGTTCGGTCGGTTGCGGCTGACCCTCGAGGGCCAAGTTGAGGCCGAAGCGGTCGAGCAGTTGCGGGCGCAGCTCGCCCTCCTCGGCATTCATGGTGCCGATCAGCACGAAGCGCGCGGCATGCCGATGGGAGATGCCGTCACGCTCGACATGGTTGACCCCACTGGCGGCGGCATCGAGCAGCAGATCGACCAGATGATCCGGCAGCAGGTTGACCTCATCGACATACAACACGCCACCGTCAGCACGGGCCAGCAGGCCGGGAGAGAACTGCGCACGGCCTTCGCCCAGCGCCGCGTCCAGATCCAGGGTGCCGACGATGCGCTCCTCGCTGGCGCCCAGCGGCAGAGTGACGAAGCGCCCGCCGTCCAGCAGGTCGGCCAGGCCACGGGCCAGTGTGGACTTGGCCATGCCGCGCGGGCCCTCGATCAGCACCCCACCGATGGCCGGGTCGATGGCCGCCAGGCACAGCGCCAGCTTCAGCGAATCGGCGCCGACCACGGCGGCGAGGGGGAAGTGATGTTCGGTCATGGCTGTGATCCGTGGAGGTGAAGGGTCGCACCAGGCTGTTGTGGGAGGGGCTTTAGCCGCGAGCCTGTCGCCGCTAAAGCGCCTCCCACAAGGGGCACGCTGCACCCGTAGGGTGGGTTAGCGGCGCAGAACGCCGGCCTTGTATCTGCAGAAAAACTCGGCGCGCCGCGTAACCCACCAGGCGATATACCGTGTGGCGCCAATGGTGGGTTACGCCGCACCCGCTTCAGCGAGTTGGCCAGCAACCATGACAGGCGGCTAACCCACCCTACAGGAAAGTGTCGCTTCATGATTCCTCGCTATCGAGCAGCAGGTTCTCCAGCGCTTCGCGGTAGTCGCCGGGATTCTCCCACAGGCCGCGCTGCTGGGCTTCCAGCAGGCGTTCGAGGATATCGTTGAGCGCGCCGGGGTTGTGCTGCTGGATAAAGTCGCGGGTACCTTTGTCGAGCAGGTAGGCATCGGTGAGCAGTGCGTACTGGTGGTCATCGACCAGCTCGCTGGTGGCGTCGAAGGCGAACAGGTAGTCGATGGTCGCGGCCAGCTCGAAGGCGCCCTTGTAGCCGTGGCGCTTCATGCCCTCGATCCATTTGGGGTTGGCGGCGCGGGCACGCACCACGCGATTGAGTTCTTCCTTGAGGCTACGAATGCGCGGCGTGTCCGGCTGGCTGTTGTCGCCGAAGTAGCTGGCCACCTTGAGCCCGCGCAGGGTTTCCACCGCCGCCAGCATGCCGCCCTGGAACTGGTAGTAGTCGTTGGAATCGAGGATGTCGTGCTCGCGGTTGTCCTGGTTGTGCAGCACCGCCTGCATCTGCTCCAGGCGCTCGACGAAGCGCTGCCGTGCGGGCGCGCCCTCGGCGCCGCTACCGTAGGCGTAGCCGCCCCAGTTCAGGTAGACCTCGGCCAAATCCGCGCGGCTCTGCCACAGGCGCTCCTCGATGGCGTTCTGCACCCCAGCGCCATAGGCCCCCGGTTTGGCGCCGAACACCCGCCAGCCGGCCTGACGCCGCGCTTCGGCTTCATCCAGGCCGCCATCCTTGAGCGCCAGCGATTCGCGCCAGACCCGCGCCGACAGCGGGTTCATGTCTTCCGGTTCGTCCAGCTCGATCACTGCCTGCACGGCCTCGTCGAACAGGCGAATCAGGTTGCTGAAGGCATCGCGGAAGAAGCCGGATACGCGCAGGGTGACGTCCACCCGTGGCCGACTCAACTGCTCCAGCGGCAACACCTCGAAGCGCTCGACGCGCTGGCTGCCCGGCTGCCACACCGGGCGCACGCCCATCAGCGCCAGGGCCTGGGCGATATCGTCGCCGCCGGTACGCATGGTCGCCGTGCCCCATACCGACAGGCCGAGTTGGCGCAGGTGATCGCCTTCGTCCTGTAGATGGCGCTCCAGCAGGCGATCCGCCGCCTGCACGCCGAGGCGCCAGGCGGTGGGCGTGGGCAGGTGGCGCACGTCGACGGTGAAAAAGTTGCGCCCTGTGGGCAGCACATCGAGGCGCCCGCGACTGGGTGCGCCGCTCGGCCCGGCGGGCACGAAACGCCCCTCCAACGCCGCCAGCAGGCCGCCCATCTCGGCGTCGCCGCAGGCATCGAGCAGCGGTGCGATATGCTCGGCCAAGCCGTCGAGGATCAACGCCACCTCGGCGCCAAAAGCGTCGATACGCTCGCCCGCCAGGCGCTGCTCGATCAATCTCAATGCCAGCAGCTCCAGGCGCTCGCGGGTATCACCCACGGTGCGCCACAGGCTGTTATCCACAGCCTGCAACGCCTGTGGACGCAGCCCCTCCCAGGGCTGACCCATATCGCAATCCAGCGGATCGAGGCCCAGTTCCAGGCCACGGGCCAGCGCACGTAGCAGGCTGGCATTGGCACCCTGGCCATCGCCACGGGGGATGCGCAGCAGCGCCAGCAGGGTGTCACGGCGCAGTTGCCCGGCGGGTGACTCGCCAAATACGTGCAGGCCATCGCGGATCTGCGATTCCTTGAGGTCGCACAGGTAGGCGTCGAGCTGCGGCAACCAACTGTCATCGTCATCATTGAGTTGCAGGCCCAGCTCGCGGTCGAGGCTGGCCTCGCGCACCTTGGCCAGAATCTCGCCACGCAGCTCCATGGCGCGGCGCTGGTCGAGCTGGCTGGCCTCGAAATACTCGTCAGCCAGGCGCTCCAGATCGCGCAGCGGGCCATAGCTCTCGGCGCGGGTCAGCGGCGGCATCAGGTGGTCGATGATCACTGCCTGGGTGCGACGCTTGGCCTGCGCGCCCTCGCCCGGATCGTTGACGATAAACGGGTAGACGTTGGGCAGCGGGCCGATCAGCGCCTGCGGCCAGCAGCCCTCGGACAGGCCAACGCTCTTGCCCGGCAGCCATTCCAGATTGCCGTGCTTGCCGACGTGGATCAGCGCATCGGCGGCGAACGCCGTGCGCAGCCAGGCGTAGAAGGCGATATAGCCGTGCGGCGGCACCAGATCGGGGTCGTGGTAGACCGCCGCCGGATCGAGCTGATAACCGCGTGCCGGCTGGATGCCGACGAAGGTCAGGCCGAAACGCAGGCCAGCAACCATCATCCGCCCGCTGCGGAACATCGGATCGTCCTGCGGCTCGCCCCAGCGCTCGCGCACGGCTTGTTGATTCTGTTCAGGCAGGCTGTGGAAAAACCCCAGATAGTCATCCAGCGCCAGGCTCTGTGCACAGGGCCGGGTATCCAGACCATCGAGGTCGTTGGTCACGCCACCGAGCAGGCTGTGGACAAGTTCGGTGCCGCTGTCCGGCAGGTTATCCACTGGATAGCCCTGCTGTTGCAGCGCCTGCAGGATATTCAGCGCGGCGGCGGGCGTATCCAGGCCGACACCGTTGCCGATGCGCCCATCGCGGGTCGGGTAGTTGGCCAGAATCAAGCCGATTCGCTTCTGATCGTTGCTTTTGATCGCCAACTGACACCATTTACCTGCCAGTTCAGCGACATAAGCCATGCCCGACTCATGCGCCTGGTAGCACACCACGTCGCTCTGGCTGCGCTCGCTACGCCAGGCCAGCCCCTTGAAGCTGATGGCGGTGCCGATCAGCCGGCCATCCAGCTCGGGCAACACCACATGCATGGCCAGGTCACGCGAGCCCAGGCCCTGAGTGCTGGCCTGCCACTGCGCGTGGTTGTCCAGCGAGCAGATGGCCTGCAGTACCGGGATATCGCGGCGGAAGACCCGCGCCTGCGGCGCCTCGGGGTTGGATAGGGCGAAGCCGGTGGTGTTGATGATCAGCGCGGCGTCGGTGTCATCCAGCCAGGCCTGCACCTGATCCAGGCAGGCAGGTTCCTTGAGGCTGGCCACAGCAATGGGTAGCGGGTTAAGGCCCTGGCCGAACAGGTGCTGGCAGAAGGTATCGACGAAGACGGTGTTCGCCGACTGCACATGGTTGCGGTAGAACAGCAGCGCCACCACGGGCGCGTCCGGTTGCCACTGCGCCTGCCAGGCGGCCAGCGTGGCCAGGCTACGCTGCGGGTGATAAAGACCGACACGCGGCAGCGGCTGCGGCTCCTGCCAAGTGTCGTCACGCCCTAGCCAGCGGCTGCCGATGCAGCGGAACAGCTGGCGGGCATTGTCCAGCCCACCCTGGCGCAGGTACTGCCACAGGCGCTGGCTGTCTTGCTCGGCGACGTTGCCGAGCGCACTCAGCTCCGGGTCGGGCTTGTCGTCACCCGGCACCATGATCACCGTGGCGCCGCGCGCACCCAGCTCAACCAGCCGCTCGACGCCGTAGCGCCAGTAGCTCACGCCGCCATGCACCGAGATCAGGATGACCTTGGCATGCTGCAGCACCTGCTCGACGTAATAATCCACCGAGGCGTTGTTGCTCAGTTGCGCCGGGCTGGCCAGACGCAGACTGGGGTAGTCGTCCGGCAGTTGCCGGGCGGCTTCGGCTAACAGGGAAAGGTGCGAATCACCCGTGCACAGGATCACCAGATCGGCAGGCGTCTGGCCGAGGTCGGCGATGCTGTCTGCCGGCAGTTGAGCGCCGGGTTGGGTGCGCAGTAAGTGCATCTACGAATCCAAGTACATCGCCCGCAAGCGGGCTCCTACAGGGTGTGTAGGAGCCCGCTTGCGGGCGATCATTATCAAGCCAGCGCCGCCTTCAGCTCGGCTTCGATAGCCGCGCGGTCGAGCTGCTGGCCGATCACCACCAGGCGGCTCAGGCGCGGCTCGTCGGCCTGCCAGGCGCGGTCGAAGTGGCGGTCGAAACGCTGGCCAACGCCCTGCACCAGCAGACGCATGGGTTTGCCAGGGATGGCAGCGAAGCCTTTCACACGCAGGATGCCGTACTTGGCCACAGCGTCCTTCAACGCAGCCAGCAGGCGCGCCTCCTCTGTTTCCGGTAGTTCCACGTGGAACGAGTCGAATTCCTCATGATCGTGGTCTTCGTCTTCATCGTCATGGTGGGTGCGACGGCTGTCGATATGCAGCTCGGTTTCGCTGTTCAGGCCGAGTAGCACGTCCAGCGGCAGTTCGCCGCCGTGCGCCTCGATCACCTTGACTGCCGGCGGCAGCTCTTCGGCCACCTCGGCGCGCACGGCGGCCAGTGCCTCGGCGTCGAGCAGATCGGCCTTGTTGAGGATCACCAGGTCGGCGCTGGCCAACTGGTCGGCGAACAGCTCGTGCAGCGGCGATTCGTGGTCGAGGTTGGGGTCGAGCTTGCGCTGCTCGTCCACCTGATCGGGGAAGGCGGCGAAGGTGCCGGCGAGCACCGCCGGGCTGTCGACCACAGTGATCACCGCGTCGACCGTGCAGGCGTTGCGGATTTCCGGCCAGTTGAAGGCCTGCACCAAAGGCTTGGGCAGCGCCAGGCCACTGGTCTCGATGAGGATATGGTCAAGATCGCCACGGCGCGCCACCAGCTCGCGCATCACCGGGAAGAATTCTTCCTGCACGGTGCAGCACAGGCAGCCGTTGGCCAGTTCGAAAACACGGCCATTGGCCTCCTCCTCGCTGCAGCCGATGGAGCATTGCTTGAGGATTTCGCCATCGATGCCCAGCTCGCCGAACTCGTTGACGATCACCGCGATACGGCGGCCGCCGGCATTGGCCAGCAGGTGACGCAGCAGAGTGGTTTTGCCGGCACCGAGAAAACCGGTGACGATGGTGACAGGCAGTTTGGCGAGGGTTTTCATGGCGGGCCCCGTGGCGTCGGTAAGTTCGGCGGACGGGTACGCGCAGGCGAGCACGCAAGGGCGTGCTGGCCGCGTCGGATCACCCCGTCCGAGCAAGTGGCTAGTCAGTCGAGGCAGGTCTCCTGGCTCACGGTCGCGCATCGCGTGCCCTTCACCTTCCCGCCTAAGGCAGTGGTGTATTGAAGGGTTTAAGACCGTTTACAGTTGCGGGGGCAGCCAGGGCATCACCCTGTTCCCTCTTAGCTCCCCAGCGGTTAGCCGGGAAGAACCTCGAAAGCGAGAAGGCTACGCAGGCCGCAGCGGCCGGTCAATCACGGTTGACCGCTGGCAGGTGCCATGATGAGCTACGCCACCGCTAAGCCCGAATACCACTCATGTTGCCGACCACCTCCGATCATCCTTCTGCCTCATCGATACAGGTCGTCGCCGGGCTGGGATGTCGACGTGGCTGCAGCCAGGACGAGCTGCTCGACCAGCTTATCCACAGCCTGGCTCGGCATGAGCTGACGGTGGACAACCTCGCCGGCCTGGCCAGCATCGCCCACAAGCGCAACGAAGCCAGCCTGCATGGCCTGGCCGAGCACCTGGCCCTGGAGTTGGTGTTCTTCGCACCCGAGCAACTGAGCACCTATCAAGCCATGACCACCGGCAGTGCATTGACTCAAGCAGCCACAGGCAGTCCCGCCGTAGCGGAGCCTTGTGCCCTGGCATTGGCAGCGCGCCTGGGCACATCGCCCTGCCTGCTCGGAGAGAAAACCCGCAGCGCCAGCGCCACCTGTGCGCTAGCCACCTTCGATAGAGAACCTGCATGACCGTCTACTTTATCGGTGCCGGCCCCGGCGATCCTGAACTGATCACCGTCAAGGGCCAGCGACTTATCCACAGCTGCCCGGTGATTCTCTATGCCGGCTCGCTGGTGCCCGAAGCCGTGCTGCAAGGTCACAGCGCCGAGCAGGTAGTCAACACCGCCGAGCTGCACCTGGGCGAGATCATCACGCTGCTACGCCAGGCCCATGAACGCGGCCTGGACGTGGCCCGCGTGCACTCGGGCGACCCGTCGCTATACGGCGCCATTGGCGAACAGATTCGCGAGCTGCGGGCGCTCGGCATCCCCTTCGAGATCATTCCCGGGGTCACTGCCACCGCTGCCTGTGCGGCGTTGCTGGAATCCGAGCTGACCCTACCCGGCATTGCTCAGACGGTGATCCTCACCCGCTACGGCACCTCCTCGCCGATGCCCGAGGGCGAGCAACTACACGACCTGGCGCGACACCGCGCAACCCTGGCCATCCACCTCGGCGTGCGCCATCTACCGGCCATCGTCGAAGAACTACTGCCGCACTATGGCGCCGACTGCCCCATCGCGATTATCCACAGAGCGAGTTGGCCGGATCAGGACTGGGTGCTGGGCACACTGAGCGATATCGAAGAAAGGGTCGCCGCCAAGGACTTCCGCCGCACGGCGCTGATCCTGGTCGGCCGCGTGCTCAATCCAGGCGCCTTCGCGGAATCTGCGCTGTATGACGCAGCGCATCGGCACCTCTACCGCCCCGGCAGTGCCTGAACCCTGGCGATAAACCGTACAAAGCGCTGAAAGCCTTTCCGCGTGAGGCCTTCAGAGCTTTATCAACAGGATAGGAAGCGACTTATCCAATCAAGCTGTGGATAGTGGGCAAGCTGGCGAGCACTTTCTGTACAACTGACTGTAGAGCCCTATTTTCAACGGCTTCAGCCAACTGTCACGAGGATATCCACAGCTTGATCCACGCCAACTGTGAGCAACTGCTCAGAGCTGTACTTCCACCCGTTTGATACCCAAGCCACGCAGCTCAACCATCAACGCATCCAGACTGGTAAAGGTCTGCACCTGCTCGGCAGCGTCCACCAGAAAGAAGCTGCGCCCCGCATCCTTGTTGAAGAACACGATCCATTCGCTGGTATTGCCCGGGTTGACCATGACCTGGGTGTGGAACACCACGCCATCGGCCAACCTGGTGGCTTACAAATAATTCTGACAATTTCAGAACTATAAATCGGGGGCTGAGGTCGATTAGAGTCAGCTTTCAAATAATAATATTTCGACAATCAACGTGTAGAGAACTGACTAGAACAACGATTTTTGCCAAAATATTTTGACAATTTCACCGTACATACAACGTGCATGCTGTGGAGCCCAAGATTGCTGCTGCAACTTAGGCTTTGGCATCACACTGCTGCAACTCTACAGCACATAAAACCTTTGCCGCGCCTCACTCCGTTGACCTGCAGACCCTGCTCAAGAGGCGCGTAGGAACAACAAGACACTGCCTCCACGGAGCAGCGCCTCGTCGAACCGCCATCTCCACGGTGCTAGAGCACCTTGTTCATGCTTGCCACTGAGGTGAAAAAGCGGAAAAGGCATGAGATATTTGGTCTATCCAGATCCCAGGAGCGCGATTTTTCGCAGCCAGCGATGTAAGGCTCGCGCTATCGAGGCGTTAGCCGGTCATTACTCCGTAGCGCCAATGTGCCGGCCGTTGCGAATATCGCGCGGCGGTTTTTTGCAACGATCTCAATAAGCCAACGTACATGCCGCGCTGGTGATGGCCGTCGCATGCCCGCAGCCACGATCGGAGATGCCGCTGTACTCGGATTGCGGCAGGGAGCTGTTGGGATAATGCGGCGATAGAGAGCTTTTTCAGCTCGTTTAACGCCGAACTGGTGTACCTGACTCGCTATGAAGCGAAAACCGACCTGCTCGACTACATCCGCTTATACAATCACCCTCGGCGCCACTCGACGCTGGGCTACCTTAGTCCGATCAAGGTTTGAGCGGCCAAACGCGAGCAGTAGCTCTCAACTATCTGTCCGCCAACCCCGGGACAGACCTGCCTAGTTGCTTTCAGCTTCTAGTGTGTCGTTGGGCGAAGCCTGCAACACTCCTAACAAGTTTTTCAGATAAGAGGGAGCATGATGTTTCAAATCCATCGGATGCGGGCTCTGACGCTAGTGTTCGCCAACGCCAAGAGTTCACCGCAATGATCCCTCAACGTTCCAATATGACCTGGAACCTGCTGCTGCTAACCTGGCTGTTCGCACTGGTATCGACCCTGTCCGCGCTGTTCATTGGTGAGGTAATGGGCCAAGCACCCTGCGTGTTGTGCTGGTTCCAGCGTGCCTTTATGTTTCCGCTGGCGGTGATTCTGGCCATCGCCTGCTACCGCTCGGATTTTACAGTCTGGCGTTATGCCCTACCGCTGACCACTATCGGTGCGGCACTGGCATTTGTTCACACGCTGCTCTATGCAGGGCTGATTCCACAGCCGATCCAGCCCTGCACGGCCACCGGTCCATCCTGCTCAGGCGCCGGAATGACCCTCTTCGGCGTGGTGCCCCTGCCGGCACTCGCCTTGTTCGCTTTTATCCTTATCGCCATCCTGCTCATTATCATCCGTCGGAGAACCACCCCATGAATCGCCGTTCCGTGGTCCTGATCGTCAGTGTCGTGATCCTGGCCGTCTTTGCTGCCGCCGCATTCTTCTATTCCCCCTCGCAGTCGCCTCAACAGGCCCAGGCTCCCGGTTCGACCGCCCAAGAGACCGGGACACAACCCAAACAGAACGGCGGCCAATTGGTTCGCTTCCACTCACCAGTGTTCGGTCCGGCGCAGGCTCCAGTGACCATCGTCGAATTCTTCGATCCTTCATGCGAGGCATGCCGCGCCTTCCATCCCTATGTGAAGCAGATCCTCGCCGAGAACCCGGAAGATGTACGTCTAGTGCTGCGCTATGTACTGTTTCATCAGGGTTCGGAAGAAGTGGCGCGGATGCTGGAGGCGGCGCGTAAGCAAAATCTCCATGAAAAAGTGCTGGAGGCTGTGCTGGAGGCCCAACCCGGTTGGCACGACGACCCCAAGGTAACGCAGGCATGGGCTGCTGCAGAGCGCGTCGGTTTGAACTTGGAACAGGCCCGCCAGGACATGCATACGCCTGGCGTCAACGCCGTGCTGGAAACGGACATGCAGGACGTTAAGGCCGTTGGGGTTCGTGGCACGCCGACTTTTTTTGTCAATGGTCGTGCGCTCAGCGAGTTTGGCCCGGAGCCGCTGCGCCAATTGGTGAACAGCGAAGTGGCCAAGGCACGGGAATGACACTATGAGCGCGCTGGAAAATCGCGTGCCACCGCTGCTCGTGGCAGGCCTGATCGCTGTGCTGATGGGTTTGTCGGGAACCAAATTGCCGGGTTTCGAACTGGCATGGACCGCGCGCCTGACCTTCGCTTTGCCGGTACTGCTCCTGGGGCTCGGCGTGTGCCTCGCCGGCGTCCTGTCGTTTCGCCGCGCGCGTACAACGGTTAAACCATTGCAGCCGCAGCAGGCTTCGGCATTAGTGGAGGCTGGCATCTACCGGTACAGCCGCAACCCCATGTACTTAGGCTTTGCCATTATCCTGGCGGCTTGGGCGCTGGTCTTGGCTTCGCCTCTAACCCTGCTTGGCGTGGTTGCTTTCGTGCTGTACATGAACCGTTTCCAGATCACACCCGAAGAGTGGGCGCTGGAAGCACTGTTCGGCGAATCATTCGCCCGCTACCGTGCACGAGTCCGCCGCTGGCTCTGAGCGTCGGCGGCGGTAGCGACTGGCGGGGCTTACTCGTCGCGGCAGCCTGCTGAAGGTGCCACGACCTAGCCTGATCTCCTCGTGGCGAGCTACTTTGGCCACATGCCGTTAGCATTTCTAAGGTCAAGGGCATAGCGCCAACGAGTGCCGCACGCGAATTCGCTCCGTTGATATCGAGTTAACTGTCAAGTGACAGCGGTAAAAGCAAAGCAGGCTTATGCTTCGCTGCGATGATTTTCGGCCTGCCTGGTGTCGATACAAACACTGCCGTCTAGCTCCATTTCAAGTGTCGAGTGGCTGACTTTGAATTGCTCATGGAGTACTCGTTTTAAATCGGTCTTCACTCGTTCGATATCAGGCAGACTAGCCTTCTTTATGACAACGTGGGCTTCCAATGCAATTGTATGTTCCGCGATTTCCCAAACATGTACGTGGTGAACGCTCTCAACATCGTCTACTTGCTCCATGACGTTGATTATATCGGCGATGGAAACCCCTTCTGGTGCGCCTTCCATCAACAAGTGAATGGTTTTAGGCAGCATGCTAAAGCCCTGCCAGAGCACGTAACCAGCAATCATCAGCGTCAGTACAGTATCCGCCCAGTACCACCCATAAAGAAGTATCAATGTCCCGGCGATAACCACTCCAACGGAGGCCAGTGCATCCGACACATTGTGCAAAAATGCCGCCTTTATGTTCATGCTGTCCTTAGACATCGAGTATGTGAGAAAGGCAGTGACGATATCTACAACCAAGGCTACTCCTGCGACCACGACCACCGTCCAACCTTCAATGGGCTGCGGGGAAAACAACCGGCCTATGGCCTCATAGATAAGATAGAGGCCGACGA
The DNA here is from genome assembly GCF_003052605.1 of Ectopseudomonas oleovorans. GTDB lineage: Bacteria > Pseudomonadota > Gammaproteobacteria > Pseudomonadales > Pseudomonadaceae > Aquipseudomonas > Aquipseudomonas oleovorans_A. The sequence goes on from NZ_QASO01000130.1 coordinate 155,309, forward strand.
TAATCAGCGTGACCAAGTTGATCAAAGCCGCTATGGTTTCACTGCGCCGGTAGCCAAAGGTTTTAAAAGCATCTGGCGGCCTGCGACCGATTTTACGTGCGATCAGCGCAATAACCAGTGATGCGGCATCGCTCAAATTATGTAGTGCGTCTGCTATGAGCGATAAGCTACCAGAAAGTATTCCGCCGACTATTTGCGCCAGTGTTAATGCTGTATTGACGCCAATAGCAGCGATTAGACGCTTATCGCCTATGGCTTCAGTATTATGGTTATGTTCGTGAACCATTGATTTATAACCGCCTATTAAAAAACCAGTATTAGACTAATGGCTAGCAAGCCAAACAGCTGCCCATCAACAAATAGAAAATAATAGCCATTTATATCGTCTTGCACGGAAACAGCTTCCAAACCATTGACAGGAATCCGACCACCACCGCCCGCGTTCGTGCGTCATTCCCTACAAACTGCCGATAACAGGCCGACCCTTGTCATGATCTGAATATGACAGATCTGTAATCTTTCGATCATTCTGTGGGCCCAAGCTGCACTGCCGAACATCGCATTACATTTCAATAATGTAATGTTTGGCTCACACTGCCGTTATCTTCAGTCACGCAAAATTCATTCGAACCTGTAGAGCTCACAGGAAAAGCTCAACAAACCACTTTGAATTTGGCGAGGACTGTCTATGAATCTGTTGAAAGCTGTTGTTGTTGGATCTGTAATCTTCGGCTCCGCATTGTCTTATGCGGGAGATGGCTACGATCGTTCAATGAAATTCAATGAAAAATTCCGTGCAGATCAAAAAAGAATTCACGGATCCGAGGCTGCTGAAAAAAAATTAGACGCTCTAGAAGCTAAGAGTACGCGACCAGATCAGAGCAATATGCAAATCAAGAAATAAACTAAAACTGACTAACCGCTTCATTCCGAACAATCTCCGCCTCCGATAGCTTCAGAATACCGTTGGTAAAGTTGTATTTCAAGCGCCTTTCGAGGCGCTTTTTTTGCTTCCAGATAACGTGTCCGCCAGTCGTTACCAGAGCATTGGGACCATAAATCCTCAGTGAACCATTCTAAGCTTCGATTCGAAGTTCATAAAAAGGCCAGGCATCAAGCCTGGCCTTTTTATGCGAGAACCAATATCAGCTCGCTTCCTCATCCTCTTCGTTACGTCTCACGCGGCCTTGCAGGACCGTGTAATAGAGCGCAGGCAATACCAGCAACGTCAGTGCCGTCGAGGAGAGGATGCCGCCAATGACTACGGTTGCTAGAGGCCGCTGGACTTCCGCACCGGTCCCTGTGGCCAACGCCATCGGGACGAAGCCGAGCGACGCCACCAACGCTGTCATCAGGACTGGGCGCAATCGCACCAGTGCGCCCTCACGCACAGCCTCGGATAAAGGCCGGCCTTCCTCTAGCAATCCTTTAATGAAAGCAATCATCACCAGTCCGTTGAGTACTGCCACACCCGACAACGCGATGAACCCGACGCCAGCGGAAATTGAGAGGGGAATGTCCCGGAGCCAGAGTGCAAGAATTCCCCCAGTAAGCGCGAACGGAATGCCAGTGAAGACGACCAGCCCATCGCGCAGTGTGTTGAACATCATGAACAGCAGCACGAAGACCAGCAGTAAGGCGACTGGGACGACCAGCTGCAGGCGCTTGGCGGCAGCCTGCAGCTGCTCGAACTGCCCACCCCACGTCGTCCAGTAACCGGGCGGTACCGGGTTTCGTTCAGCGATTGCTGCAGACGCATCTTGGACGAAACTGCCAATGTCACGCCCTCGAACGTTGGCGCTTACCACCACCAGACGCTTGCCATCCTCACGGCTGATCTGATTCGGGCCCAGCACGAATTCCAGCGTGGCAACCTCAGCCAGCGGGATAAAGTCGATTCGGTCGTTGGCAGCACCCGCTACCGCTGGCACCGGAATCGGCAGGCGAGCCAGCACATCCGGATCGGCACGCAGCGTATCGGAAAGACGAACAACGATGTCGAAACGACGGTCACCCTCAAAAAAGGTTCCGGCTTCCCGTCCGCCAATCGCGGCGGCGACGGTATCCTGCACATCGCCGATGTTGAGCCCGAAGCGTGCCGCCTTGTCACGATCCACATTGACGCTCAGCAATGGGAGGCCCGTCGTCTGCTCCACTTTAACTTCGGAAGCGCCTGGTACGTCTTGCAATATCGCCGCGATGTCATCAGCTGTTTTGTTGAGAACATCCATATCGTCCCCGAACACCTTAACGGCCACATCGCTGCGAACTCCGGAAATTAGCTCGTTAAAGCGTAACTGGATCGGCTGAGACATCTCATAGTTGCTGCCCGGCACAGATGCGGCCGCCTTTTGGATGTCCTCAATGAGCTGCTCGCGGGATTTGTCCGGATCTGGCCATTCTTCCTTGGGCTTGAGCATCACATAGCTGTCCGAAATATTCGGCGGCATCGGGTCAGCCGCGATCTCGGCGGTGCCGGTTCGGGCAAATGTACGCTTGACCTCCGGGACCTGCTCGGCAATTGCCTTTTCCAGCCGCTGCTGCATATCCACGGATTGGGAGAGGCTGGTCCCTGGAACGCGCAGAGCTTGAAGCGCAAAATCACCCTCGCTAAGGCTCGGAATGAACTCGCTACCCATTCGCATCACCAGCAGGGCAGACAGCAGCACGCTAGCGACGGCGCCACTGAATACCAATGTGCGATGACGCATGACCCAGTCGAGCACGGGCGCATAGCCATTGCGCGCCGCGCGCATCAGGCGGTTGTCCTTCTCTTGCACCTTACCGGTGACAAAAAGCGCAACAGCAGCGGGCACGAAGGTGACCGATAGAATCATGGCACCCAACAGTGCGATTACCACGGTGAATGCCATGGGGTGGAACATCTTCCCCTCGACACCAGTGAGCGCAAAGATGGGCAGGTAGACCACCATGATGATCAGCTGGCCGTAGATGAGCGGACGCCGTGCCTCCTTGGCCGCCGCGAATACTTCGTGGAAACGCTCGCTACGGGTCAGAATCCTGCCATGTTTTTCCTGCGCGTGGGCAAGCCGGCGGATGGCGTTTTCGACGATGACCACCGCACCGTCGACGATGATGCCGAAGTCGAGAGCCCCTAGGCTCATGAGGTTGGCACTGACTTTGTTGGTGGCCATGCCGGTGAAGGTGAACAGCATGGACAACGGGATGACCATTGCTGTGATCAGGGCTGCACGCAGGTTGCCGAGGAAGAGAAACAGCACGGCGATAACCAGGATCGCGCCTTCGATCAGGTTCTTGCGAACCGTGGCGATTGCCTTGTCTACGAGGTCGGTCCGGTCATAGACCGTTATCGCGCTTACGCCTTTTGGCAGGTTCTGGTTGATAATCTCCAAGCGCTGCGCGACGGCCTGCGACACGCTACGGCTATTTTCTCCTACCAGCATGAACGCGGTCCCAAGGACCACCTCGCGTCCATTGTCGGTGGCTGCCCCTGAACGCAGCTCACGACCGATCCCCACTTCGGCAATATCGCGAACCCGCACGGGCGCGCCGCCTGCGTTGCTCAGGACGATATTGCCAATGTCCGCGGGGGAGCCGAGCTGGCCAGGTGTGCGGATCGACAACTGTTCGCCGTTACGCTCAATGAAGCCGGCGCCGACGTTGGCATTGTTGCGCTCAAGCGCAACGACGAGCTGTTCCAGAGTGATTCGGTAAGCGGCCATGCGCTTCGGATCGGGCGCTACCTGATACTCTTTGGCGAAGCCACCGATCGTGTTGATCTCGGCAACGCCTCGAACGTTTCGCAGCTGCGGCTTGATGATCCAGTCCTGGATTTCACGCAGGTCGGTCGGCGTGTAGGGCTGACCATCAGGACGGCGCGCCTCGGGCTCGGCCTCGACCGTCCAGAGGAAGATTTCCCCCAGGCCGGTGGAGATGGGACCGAGAGTGACCTCCACGCCCTGCGGAAGCTCGTTGCTCGCGGCCTGCAGCCGTTCACTCACCAATTGCCGGGCGAAATAGAGATCGGTGCCATCATCAAAGATTACGGTGATCTGAGCGAACCCGGAGCGCGATAATGAACGTGTCTGGCGCAGGTGGGGCAAGCCGGCCATCGCCGTCTCGATGGGGAAGGTAACGCGTTGCTCGGTTTCAAGCGGCGACGCGCCTGGGACTGCGGCGTTAATTTGAACCTGTACATTGGTGATGTCGGGCACAGCGTCGATAGGTAAGCGCTGATAGCTATAAACCCCGACGCCCGCCATGCCCAAGACCGCCAGCAGCACTAGCCAGCGCTGCTCGATGGCGAAGCGAAGAATACGTTCGAACATGAGTTAGGTATCCGGAGGATCAGTGAACGTGCTCGGCGGAGCCTTTGCCGAGTTCGGATTTCAGGATGAAGCTGCCAGCGGTCGCGATCTGTTGGCCGGCCTGCAATCCGTCACGAATTTCCACGCGATTTTCGTCGCGCTGGCCCAGCGAAACCGGGTGCGCCTGGAAGCCGTGCGGCGTGCGAACGAAAACCGTCGGCGCGTTTTCGACGGTCTGGACCGCCTCGACTGGAACCGTGACCGGTGCACTGCGTCCATCGGCGCTAACTCGGACCGTCACGAAAAGACCGGGACGCCAAGCCCCATCGGGGTTGGCCAGGGTCACGCGGGCTGTCGCGGCACGCGTCTGCTCGCCCAGCAGGCTGCCCACATGGGCGACCTTCCCCATTGTTCGCACGCCTAGCTCGCCGGCAACAACTTCGACTTCTCGGCCGACGGTTACGCGCATCAAATCACGGGCAGGTACGCTGAACGTGGCCCAAACCCGCGACAAATCAGTCAGAGTGAAGACGCTGGTCGTTTCATCCACACGCTCGCCCAGCACAATATGCTTCTCGACGACCACTGCATCGAAAGGTGCGCGCAGCTCGTAGCGGTTGCCTACGCCTGCGCCACTTCCGCCGCCCAGCGCCCGTGTTTTTTCTTGGGCATTACGCAAGTCGATTTCTGCTACGCGCAGGCTCTGCTGGGCCTGCAAATAGTCCTGTTCTGCAGAGATACGCTCCTGCCATAGGGTGCGCTCACGCTCGAACAAGGTGCGAGCCAGCCGGAGGCGCTGCTCGGCGGCAGCCAGCTCACTACGCTGCTCGGACAGCTGCTCGCTGGCGATAACCGCCAGCAACTGGCCCTTCTTCACTTGGTCACCCAGGTTGACCGAAACCGATTCGACAACGCCGGCCACACGGGGCACGACATGTGCGGTACGGTCTTCGTCGAAACGCAGCTCGCCCGGCAAAGATACAGACGAGCCGATTTCAGCCGGTCCGGCCTTGCTTAGCTGAATGCCTGCGGCACGTATCTGCTCTTCGGAAAGCTCAATCTCACCTTCGGCATGCGTTTCGTTGCCGTGCTCGTCCTCCTCACCGCCATGACCGCTTTCGTCACCATGGCCGTGGCCATCGCCTTCAGCGTCATGACCGTCTTCGTCCCCATGGTCGTTCTCAGATTCCTCGTGACCGCTTTCTCCATCCTCATGCGCGTGGCCATCCTCGGCGTGCTCAGCCTTGTTATCGCTGGCCTGCGCCTCAAGAACGAAGCCCTGTTTTACGCCAACGCCGGTCAGCAGTACCAAAGCGACCGCCAGAGCGATTCCCGTCTGTTTTTTCATGCAAGCTCCCCCACCGCCAATACGTAATGGCGGCGTTTCGGTCATTCGAAGGTAGTGGTAGGTCCGTACAGCCGCTCGATACGCGCCCAGGCGTCGACCACGGCTTGCAATGACTGCAGATAGCGCGTGCGTGCATCTATCAGCGCACGCTGTGCGTCGAGCACGTCGAGGAACGCGAAGCGGCCAAGACTGAAACCACGTGTGGCCGCTTCCACGGTTCGCTGTCCTGCCGGCAGTATCCGGTTGCGTATTTCCTCGACGTCTGCACGTGCGGTACGCCAGTCGCGAAGGGCCTGCTGGATCTCCGCACGAACGCGCAGCTCTGCCGCATTACGAAGATCACGCGCCTGCTCCGCCCGCCGTGCGGCCGCCAGAACATTGCCTTGGTTACGATCGAATAAAGGCAGCGGAACAGAGAGGCCGACGAGGTTGACGCGCTCACGCTCGATTTCGTCGTACTGGCTACCGATACTGACGCTTATGTCCGGGTAGCGCTGGCTTCGCTGAAGCCCCAGCTCGGCTTCACTCAAGGCCACTTGGCGCAGAGCCCTACGCATATCGGCACTCTCACGCACGCGCGCCAATAATGCAGATTCGCTAGGCACATCTGGCAGGTGTTCGAAACTGCCCAGCAAACTGCCAAACTCCGGTGCGTCGGTCCCGAGTAGGCGCGCTAGCATCTGGCGAGCGTTATCCCATTCCTGTCGCGCTCGCCGCAGGTCCAGTTGTACGGTCGCCAGCTGCATGTCGGCACGCGTCGCCTCTACTGGCGAAACTTTTCCGGCATCGACCTGTGCGTCGGCGACCTTAGCAGCCCGCTCGGCCAATGACAGAGAGGCCTCGGCCAGTTGCATGCCCTCCTGGGCACGCAAGGCGGCGAAGAAAGCCTGGATCACATCTGCACGTAATCCTTGGCGTCGAAGGTCGAGATCGGCATCCACCATCGAGCGATTAGCATCCGCCACGCCGATTCGAGCGCCGCGCTTGCCGCCCAACTCGATCGACTGGGTGATTGTAATTGAGCGGGTCTGGCGATCGGACTGAGTGTCTTCCACCTCGAATCCTAATTCCGGATTTGGAATGGCCCCAGCCTGGCGGCGCAGCCCGCTCGCGATACCTATCTCTGCCCGCGCGGCGGAGAATTCTGGGTTGCGTTCATACGCAAGGGACACGGCTCGCTCCAGTGTCAGACCTTCTTGCGCGCCCACCTCAAGCGACATCAGTGCCAGCCCAAGCAGGCCGCTGGCAAGCAGATACAAGCGTTTCTTTTGGTACATACGCAACACTGCCGGGCAGTGCCCCCTTTATTGTCGATCGCGTTTCTCCAGCCGCGCTAAACCGGCCAGATAGCTGATGGGTAAACGGCGGTGACTTTATATAAGGGCGGATATCGGCCGGGTGACTACGACATTACAAATTTGTAATCCAAGGAATATCTGCGATTGCACCGCTCAAGATTACGAGATCGTCATTTACCGCTAATCCTGCGGTCATTTACAGGGGAAGATCATCGCCCGGCACTCGAACAAAAAGGCGAAGGCGTCATTCGAGCGCTGACATGCCGTATATCAGGAGCATCATCATGAGCAAAAAGGCCGCCCTTTCACTGACAGCTCTTTCATTGGCACTGGGCGGCGCCTCGGTCTTTGCCCAGTCGGAAACAGCAGCGGAGGGCTTCATCGAAGGCAGCACGCTATCGCTGATCAATCGAAACTTTTATTTCAATCGAGATTTCCGCGACGGTGAGAACGCAACCGGCAATGGCTACTCTGAGGAATGGGCTCACGGGCTGATGGCCTTCTTCGAGTCCGGATATACCCAAGGCTCGGTGGGGATCGGCGTCGACGCCTTCGCCATGCTCGGCCTCAAGCTCGATTCTGGATCAGGACGTTCCGGTGCTGGCGGAACCGTCGATCTTCTCCCCTACAATAGCGCCGGCGATGCCGAGGATGACTTTTCTCGAGTAGGGGGGCCGTGAAAGCACGGTTCTTGGGCACCGAGATCAAGGCAGGCGATGTATTTCCCGCTACTCCTGTCGTGCACTTTGGTGACGCACGGCTGCTGCCGGAGTCTTTCAAGGGTGTCACCGTTGTGAACAACTCGCTGGACGACCTCACCCTCCAGGGCGGCCGCCTGCACGCGATGAGCCAGCCCAATACCAGCAACACGAACGATGACTTCGTCACGTTTTATGGCGGCGGCGTCGACTCGCCTTGGCTCGGCTACGCAGGCGGCGACTATAGCGTGAACGAAAACCTCAGTCTTAGCCTGTATACCAGCCGGCTGAAGGATGCCTGGGATCAACATTATTTCGGTGTCTCGGCCACCTATCCACTTTCCGATGCCGTCGTGCTGCTGGGCAGCTTCAACTACTACAAGGCAACCGACGAAGGTCGGAAATTGCTGGGCGAGTTTAACAACAGCATCTGGAGTTCCAGTCTGGGTGTCGCCTTCGGCGCGCACACCGTCACGGCGTCGTATCAGCGAAACAACGGTAACAACGACTTTGACTACTTGCGCCAAGCGGACTCGATCTACCTGAATAACTCCATCCAGTACAGTGATTTCAACTCACCTAAAGAGCAGTCCTGGATGCTGCGTTATGACCTGAACATGGCGGGTTACGGCATACCTGGGCTTACGTTCATGACTCGCTACGCCCGCGGCTGGGGCGCCGATTACAGCAACGCAAATGAGGTATATATGCGCCAAGACGATAACGGCGCGCCTCTGTCCGGACAGAAGCGCTGGGAACGCGACGTCGAAGCACGCTACGTTGTACAGACAGGCTCGTTCAAGGACCTCTCTCTGCGGGTGCGCCAGGCTACAACACGGGCGACTGCTTTCGAGTCCGACCTCAATGAGGTTCGATTCATCGCCGAGTACCCGCTCTCGATCCTGTGAAGCACTACGAGCAACACCACATCTTCTTTTTGTGCTCCCTTGGTTTGAAGATGTGTTTCAGGCGCCCGTAGGGCGCCTTTTTTTGCTTAAGTGCACCTCCTTGCGCTGCGGGCCAACCAAATGACAGGTAGATTACAAATTTGCAAGACAGCCCCGCAGGACTTTTACCGCGTTAAAGTGCTTCCCGCTTCCCTGTGCAGGTCATTTCGCCTCTGCCTTTCACCCTAGAGCCAAGCCTCTTTCGTCTTGACCCTATAGTTACTACATGGATTATTTTTGGTTCCGCTTACCACGCACCTCCTTGCCGAGTTACCTGAAAACATGCGCATTCTGGTTGTAGAAGACGAGATCAAAGCTGCGGAATATCTGCAGCAGGGTCTTATCGAATGTGGGTACATCGTCGATTGCGTAAGTGATGGGCTAGATGGATTTCACCTGGCACTGCAGAACGACTATGACATCGTGCTACTAGATGTGAATCTGCCAACCATGGATGGGTGGGAGGTGCTCGAACTCATCAGGCGGCGTAAGCAGACACGCGTCATCATGCTGACCGCCAATGGTCGCTTAGAGCAAAAAGTCCGCGGTTTGGAACTGGGCGCCGACGACTACCTGGTCAAGCCGTTCCAGTTCCCCGAGCTGCTCGCTCGTATCCGGACACTGTTGCGGCGAGGCGAGGCAGTCGCACTTCCAAGCAACCTGCGTGTAGCCGACCTCGAACTGGACCCTGGCCGGCATCGGGCCTACCGGAGTGGTCAGCGTATTGATCTCACCAGCAAAGAATTTGCGTTACTGCACCTGCTCATGCGCCGGACTGGCGAGGTGCTGACGCGCACCGAAATTACCGCCTTGGTCTGGGACATTAACTTCGACTGCGATACCAACGTGGTGGATGTCGCAATTCGTCGCTTGCGGATGAAGGTGGACGAACCCTTTGGCGATCGCCTGATACACACCATTCGCGGTGTCGGGTACGTGCTGGAGGCGCGGCCTTGAAGCCACTCAGCCTCGCATCGCGTCTCGCGCTTCAAATCACACTGACCGGCGCCGCTTTGGTCGCGCTACTGATTGCACTGAGCTACTGGGTACTTGTGCGCCAACTGGAACTGCGCGCCCAGGAGGAGGTGACGGCCAAGCTCTCGCAGATCGATCATGGACTTCTAGAAGACACCAAAGCCCGTATGGGTCGTTCCTGGCAACACGCACTGAGCGATACGGTACTCGGCCATGACAACCTTTCGATTACGGTCATCGGCGATACGGCGCAATCAGCCATTTTCAATATCGGCCGGTTCGCCCATGCGCCGCAGCAGCTGGATCTCGTGAGCAGGGACGGCGACTATCTTGGCTGGACAACGAAGGATGGCGTGCAGATGCTAACCGGGCGCAAGCAAATCCAGGTCCCGGGACTGGCTCCAATGACGCTTTTGCTTTCGCAAGATCGCAGTGCCGATCAACGGCTGGTGGCTGCATTCCTGCGCTCGGCCTTAGTGATCGTGCCGATGCTACTGATATTGATCGGATTGGCTGGATGGCTAATCGCCCAAAATGGTTTGCGACCGCTGCGCAAGTTCCGGGTCTTGGCGACTAAGGTATCGACACAGGACCTATCACCCCGAATCCGCAGCGATCGGCTCCCACAAGAACTCCAGGCATTAGCGCACAGCCTCAACGTAATGCTTCATCGACTCGATGACGGAGTTCAGCAACTGTCACAGTTCTCGGACGATGTGGCCCATGAATTGAAAACTCCGCTGAACAACCTAATAGGCAAGGCGCAAGTGACTTTGGTACGTGAGCGAAGCAAAGAGCAGTATCGTGAAGTACTCGAATCATCCGTTGAAGAACTGGAACGTATGGATCGAATCGTGTCAGACATGCTGTTTCTCGCCCAGGCCAGCCACGCCAGCCCAGCACTGAAACTCGAACAACTATCCCTGGGAAGTGAGGCGAATCGCGTCTGTGAATACCTCGAAGTCCTCGCCGAAGAAGCCGGAGTCGCAACGACGGTAACGGGCGATGCCATAGTTCTAGGAAATCGGCTTATGGTCCAACGGGCCATTTCCAACCTGCTATCCAACGCGTTGCGGCATTCGAATACTGGCAGCACGGTCGAAATTAAGATACTTGAGAAGGACATAGACATCGTCTCGCTGGCTGTCACCAATCATGGCGCGACTATCGAATCGGATCATCTCCCGCACCTGTTCGACCGCTTTTACCGCGTTAACGGCATACAACCTCGTGGGGCAGGATTGGGGCTAGCTATTGTCCGTTCAGTGATGAACCTCCACAAAGGCCACGTGGCCGTCGCCAGCAAAGACGGTCGGACCACGTTCGAACTCACCTTTCCTCGGCATGCCTGATTGAAAGTGACACGGCTAGGGAGACGGCTTATGAGAGCATCAAACTATGGAGAAGAGTAATCATTTGAGCGTGCACGTTGGTCGGGTACCCACTCCCGCGAGCCCAACGCCATTCGTTTAAGCATGCCTCCCGGTGAAAATTCCGCAGGGCTCAACTTACACCCATCATGTTTTGCCGGGTGATTGCACAGTTCCTATGGTATTTGTTTATCTCTGGTCGCTATCGTTTCGTTGCCGACCGGCATACCGTCGATAAACAGCCTATAGATGGCATGCCAGTTGGGCCAAAAGCACGATCATGTCCAATGGACCGGAAGTTGGCGATCCATACCGCTAATGTCACCGGTATGGCCAAGGGTGAATGTGAGCGAGACCGTCACCGCCTGCAGCCCGGTCGAAGCGCGGGTGGCCTACAATAACGATGAGCTTTAAAACAAACCACGATCAGCGGAAACCGGACAATCAATTACAACTTTGTAATGTTGATAACATCTCTTGGTAAGGATTGGCCCTTTAATATAAAGGCATCAACTAACCAACAGGTATGACAAATGAGCAGCACGGCTAAAGTAATTCTACCGTTCATTCTAACCATTGCTTCCTCGCTTGCAATGGCTGAAAGCGGGAGCGAACGAACAATGCAGCGGCTTGACAATGCGCCGGCAAAAAAGCCCACACTGAAAATGCTTGTTAAAGAAGGTGAAGTGCTGAGCATAGCTCCCGCAGGGATGACAGGTACGACCGGAATGATTCAAAACTATAGGACTAACGACAGGGTTCAAACGTATGAGATGAGGGTAAAAACTCCTGACGGAAAAATCCATACGGTATATTTTCTGAGCGCCCCGGTTGGTGTAAACAACGGTTAACAGGCCAGTAAGTCCCAACGTCAATCATTTAATATATGCATCCTCGCTAATGCCGGCGAGAATGCCGCAATGAATCGCCCCTAGTTTCGTAGACACCTCCAGGCCTCATAATACGGCCCACTAGGAGGAGTCATGAGCAACCCGCGTTATCCCGAAGAATTAAAAATCGAAGCAGTCAAACAGGTGACCGAACGAGGTCTGCCAGTGGCGGAGGTAGCTGCTCGTTTGGGCATGTCGACCCACAGCCTGTATGCCTGGGTTAAACGCTACAGCAAGCCCCAAGAGCAGCGCGCGCAAGAGGACGATCAGCAAGCTGAGCTGCGTCGTCTTCGTGCCGAACTCAAGCGCGTGACCGAAGAGCGAGACATCCTAAAAAAGGCCGCCGCATACTTTGCCAAGGAGTGCGGCTGAAGTACGCCTTCATCAACCAGCTATCCGCTGACTATTCGGTTCGCCGCCTGTGCCTGACGCTGAAAGTACATGCCAGTGGTTACTACGCGTGGCTGGCTGAACCGAAGTCGGCACGAGCCAAGGATGATCAACGCCTGCTTGGACTGATCAAGCACGCGTGGCTAGAGAGCGGCCGAGTGTACGGCTACCGCAAAATCCACGACGACCTGCGTGAGCTTGGAGAAGCATGCGGCAAGCATCGTGTTGCTCGACTGATGCGCTTGGAAGGGCTGCGCTCACAGACATGGTATCGTCGCCGACCGGGCCGCTATGGTGGTAAGCCTCCAGCGGCTTCACCGAATCATCTGGAGCGCCGATTCAATGTCACCGAACCCAACAAGGTCTGGGTCACGGACATCACCTACATCCGCACCTATGAGGGCTGGTTGTATTTGGCGGTGGTGCTCGATCTGTTCTCGCGGCAGGTAATCGGTTGGTCAATGAAACCGCAGATGACCAGCGACCTGGCTATTGATGCGTTGCTGATGGCAGTTTGGCGGCGTAAGCCAAAGCAGGAAGTGATGATTCACTCAGATCAGGGGAGCCAGCAGCGGCGACTGGCAGAGCTTCCTGAAAGCCAACAACTTGCTTGGCAGCATGAGTCGGCGCGGCAATTGCCATGACAACGCAGTAGCGGAAAGCTTTTTCCAGCTGCTGAAGCGGGAACGGATCAGGCGAAAAATCTATAGCACCAGGCAGGACGCACGCGCTGATGTGTTCGACTACATCGAGATGTTTTACAACCCAAAACGCCGACACGGTTTCAACAACCAGCTGTCACCGGTAGAGTTTGAGAAGCGACATTTACTGAGCCTGGAAAGTGTCTAAGAAATCCGGGGCGATTCAATGGTGGTGCCACTCCTGGTGGCCGGCACGGCCATGAAAGATGCCGATGCCGGGCCCTATCCAGGCCTGGCCTGCCCAGCGTACGGTATCCGTTGAGAGCGAGCCTTTCATTCGTTGACTCGGCCGGCTTCCGCATTTGGGCTTAGCAAACTGCTCAGGATCAACATGGCGGCGCCACCGACGATAGCAATATCCGCCAGGTTAAACGCAGGCCAATGCCAGGACAGCCAGTAAAAATCCAGGTAGTCGATTACATGGCCTCGAAATGCGCGATCAATCAGATTCCCAACTGCCCCGCCCAAGATAAGGCTATAGCCTAGGGCTTCGCTTTTGGCTCTGCGTTTACGCAATATCAGAGCCAGCACGATCGAAACGACCAAAGCTATGACAATGAAGAAGTAACGCTGCCAACCACCCGCGTCAGCCAGGAAGCTGAACGCTGCACCGGTATTCCAGAAGTGAACCAGGTTGAAGAACGGGGTGAGAGGAATCACGGTGCCGACCGGGAGCGAACCCGTAATTGCGCTTTTCAACGCTAGGTCGGCCGAGGCAATGGCTAGCGATAGCATCCACCAGAACCCAGGAGCAACAAGAGGTGATCTAGGAGACGACCTCATTGCATTTCTCCTTGAAGAAGTCGCTGCAGCTCCGGTGAAATAGGCATCGGCGCAAAAGCACTGACCCTGGCGCGCCCGCTGTTTCCGAGCGGCACCCAGATCTTCGAGAACAGCAGGGCCGCTATGATTCGCGGTACTTGGCTGAGCACCTCCCGAAAGTCGCGCAACTGCCAGCCAGCCCTTAGCATCAGCCAATGGCTCTGAGCATGAAGAATAGGCATTCGCTGGTTCAATATGTGGGCTCGCTCCAGCCAGGAGAAAGCCTCGGTTGGCGTCTGTTCTTTGAGTGCTTTCCTCGCTTGGTAGAAGGCCTCATCGATGGCAATGCTGAGAGCGGTATTCATCTGGATCTCACTTACGCAGTAGATGCCCGAGTGAACACCCTATAGCTGCTATAGGGTCAAGCGCTATGGGCGATTCAAGACGACGCAAAAATGACTTTATGTCGGAATTACGAAAGAGGTTTGTCGCCCCCCAGCAGGCCCGAAAGTATCCCGCAGTCCAGACTTTGTCGTTCGTTATCGCAGCAACCTCGCAACGTCACCAGCTGGTTTTCGAGAGCATGTAAGGATGCGATCTGAGCCCTTACCTGTGCGATATGTCTATCAAGGAGCTCATTGACCGCAACGCAGGGTTGCTGCGGCTGTTCCTGATAGCTCTGCAAAACACCAATTTCTTCCAGTGACATGCCAAAAGAGCGGCATCGGCGAATGAACAGCAGTTTGTCCGCATGGTCTGCTTTATAGGTTCGATAGCCATTGTCCTCGCGATTAGGCGGTGGAAGCAGTCCCTGACGTTCGTAAAAACGAATCGTCTGAATGTCCACTCCCGCCTGCTGTGCAAGTTGACCGATGCGCATGGTCTGTCCCTTGGTAAAAAAGCCAGTATATCCAGGCTTGACCCTATAGCCACTACATGGTTTTTAATCGGTAGAATCAAGTCCTATAGGAGAGGCGAGTCATGACTTCTTGTGATAAATCCTGTGGCTGTGGCCCTGAGCCGGTAAGCACTGAAGCGGCAGCCGCGCCTTCGAATGAAGGGACTTGGGTCAGCAGTTTTTCTGTGCCCAAGATGGATTGCCCGTCAGAAGAGCGAATGATTCGGCTCGCGCTCAATGGCTTTTCTGAACTCAATTCGCTGTCCTTTGATCTGAGCAGCAGACAGGTACGCGCTTTCCATGACGGTCCGGTTGACCAGATCGCGACCAAGCTGGAGTCGCTTGGTTTAGGGGCAACGCTTCTCGGCACTCAACCGGCCAGCCAGGAAGCAGCTTCGACCAATAGCGCCAGTGAAGAGCTGACTGCTTCCAAGGAGGCCGGCACGCTCAAAATCCTGCTCGGTATCAATGCCGCGATGTTTGTCATCGAGTTGGGCGCGGGCTTGATCGCTCAGTCGACGGGCCTGATCGCCGACTCGCTGGACATGTTTGCTGATGCAGCCGTCTATGGCCTGGCTCTCTTTGCGGTCGGTCGAGCTGCGCAGCTGCAGGTTCGCGCTGCGCACCTGGCGGGTATCGTCCAGATCGTATTGGCTCTGGGGGTACTCGTGGAGGTGGTTAGACGCTTCATGTATGGCAGCGAACCTGAGTCGATGCTGATGATGGGGATTGGCTTATTTGCACTCGTCGCGAACGCCAGCTGTCTGTTGATGATCTATGGCCATCGCGAAGGCGGTGCACACATGAAAGCGAGTTGGATTTTTTCGGCCAACGATGTGATCGCGAATATTGGCGTTATCGCCGCCGGAGCTCTGGTGGCGTGGACAGGTTCTCCCTATCCAGATTTGGTGATTGGTACCGTCGTTGGCCTCATCGTACTGAACGGTGCGCGTCGAATCCTGGCATTGAAAGCCTGACCAGCCGGATCGACAGCCACTCCCATTTTCCCAAACAGAGACGCGTAGCTTGTGACTGACGTTGATACGACTGAGATAGAACAGTTGATGGCTGGATTGAGCGGCAAAATTGCCGAAGGGCATGCAGCCCAAAGTTGCGATGCAGCTTATGCTGTTTATTTGGAGCTTGAGGCGCTTCGTGAACAATTCGCACCCAAGCCTGATGTGAATAGAACCCGTACAAAAGCCGGGGTGGAGAAAGCCTTGGAGCAAGCCAGCCAGAAGGCTTGGCGATCCGCGTCACCTGTTTGAGGATCGTGCCTCTGGCGCGAAGGATGACCGTGCCGGCTTGGCGCGGGCGCTTGAGTTCGTTCGAGCCGGCGATGTGCTGGTGGTGTGGAAACTCGACCGGCTCGGTCGCTCGCTGTCGCACCTGCTCGCCATTGTGACTTCGCTCAAGGACAAGCGGGTGGCGTTCCGCTCGCTGACAGAGAACCTGGACACTACGACGCCCTCGGGCGAATTCCTGTTCCAGGTGTTCGGTGCGCTCGCGCAGTACGAGCGCGCCTTGATTCAGGAGCGCGTCGTCGCGGGCTTGGCCGCCGCACGCAAACGCGGCCGGATCGGCGGCCGGCCGCAGGCGATCACTGGTGAGAAGCTGGACGCCATCGTCGCCGCGCTCGATGGCGGCATGTCTAAGGCGGCGGTGTGCCGCAACTTCAATGTCAAGCGCACTACGTTGATCGAAACATTGACGCGAGCAGGTTGGCGTGGTGCGGGAAGGACGGTCGATGAGCAACAAGAATAAGCTACTCACCGTCTTTTCTGACGCAGAGCAGGAAGCCTTGTACGGCCTACCGGACTTCGACGATGCTCAGCGGCTGGAATACCTGGCGTTGACCGAATCTGAACTGGCGTTCGCCAGCAGCCGGCCTAGCCTGCAGGCCCAAGTCTATTGCGTCTTGCAGATCGGCTACTTCAAGGCCAAGCATGCTTTCTTCCGCTTCGATTGGCATGAGGTCGAGGACGATTGCGCCTTCGTGCTGAGTCGCTATTTCCACGGCGAAGCGTTCGAACGCAAGGCGATCACCAAGCATGAGCACTACAGCCAGAGGGGTCAGATCGCCGAACTGTTCGGCTACCGGTCGTGGGCGGCTAGCTTCCTGCCGCAACTGGCACAGCAGGCTGAACAGATCGTGCGGCGCGACGTAATGCCAGGATTCGTGGCCGCCGAACTGATCGTTTGGCTCAGCGAGCACAAAATCATCCGGCCCGGCCACACCACCTTACAAGAGCTGGTCAGTGAAGCCCTGTCCACCGAACGCAGGCGCTTGGGCGGCTTGCTGGCAGAAGTGTTGGACGAATCGGCCAAAGCTGCGCTGGGCCAGCTCCTGGTGCGTGACGACACCCTGTCTCAACTGGCAGCGCTCAAGCAGGACGCTAAAGATTTTGGCTGGCGTCAGATGGCAGGGGAGCGCGAGAAGCGCGCCACGCTGAAGTCCTTGCACGGGATCGCCAAGGCGCTGCTGCCCAAGCTCGGCATCTCGCAGCAGAACCTGCTGTACTACGCGAGCCTGGCGAACTTCTATACCGTCCATGACCTGCGCCACCTGAAGGCGGAGCAGACCCGGCTCTACCTGCTGTGCTATGCCTGGGTACGTTACCGGCAGCTCACCGACAACCTGGTCGACGCGATGGCCTTCCACATGAAAAAACTTGAGGACGAGAGCCGCACGGGTGCGAAACAGTCCTTTGTCGCCGAACAGCTGCGACGCCATCAGGAAACGCCGCAGGTTGGCCGCCTGCTGTCGCTGTACGTGGACGACAGCGTGGCCGATCCGACGCCGTTCGGCGAGGTGCGCCAACGCGCCTACAAAATCATGTCCAGGGAATTGCTGCAAAACACGGCGCAGCGCATGAGCGTCAAGCCACTGAACAAACTGGCGCTGCACTGGCAGGCGGTGGACGGCCTGGCCGAACGCATTCGACGCCATCTACGGCCGCTGTACGTCGCGCTCGACTTCGCCGGCACGGCCCCCGATAACCCATGGCTCGCGGCGCTGACTTGGGCCAAGAGCGTGTTCGCCAAGCAGCAGCGCCTATCACAACGGCCACTCGACGAATGTCCGGCGGCAACGCTGCCGAAACGCTTGCGTCCGTACCTGCTGATGTTCGATGCCGAAGGCACGCCGACAGGCCTGCATGCCGATCGTTACGAATTCTGGCTTTACCGTCAGGTCAGGAAACGCTTCCAGGCGGGCGAGCTCTACATTGACGACAGCTTGCAGCACCGGCATTTGTCCGACGAGTTGGTTTCGATGGACGAGAAAGCCGCTGTGCTCGCGCAGATGGACATCCCCTTCCTGCGGCAGCCGGTCAGTGCCCAGCTCGATGCACTGGCGGCCGAGTTGCGTGCGCAATGGGTGGCGTTCAATCGCGAGCTGAAACAGGGCAAGCTGACGCACCTGGAATACGACAAGGACACGCAGAGACTGACCTGGCGCAAGCCCAAGGGGGAGAACCAGAAGGCGCGCGAGCAAGCTCTCTACGAGCAACTGCCATACTGCGATGTCGCCGACGTGTTTCGCTTCGTCAACGGCCAGTGCCAGTTCCTGTCGGCGCTGACACCATTGCAGCCACGCTATGCGAAGAAGGTAGCCGACGCCGACAGTCTGATGGCGGTGATCATTGCCCAAGCCATGAACCACGGCAACCAGGTTATGGCACGTACCAGCGACATCCCGTACCACGTCCTGGAGAGTACCTACCAGCAGTACCTGCGCCAGGCGACGCTACATGTGGCCAACGATTGCATCAGCAACGCCATCGCCGCACTGCCGATCTTCCCGCATTACTCGTTCGACCTCGATTCGTTGTACGGTGCCGTTGATGGGCAGAAATTCGGCGTCGAGCGACCAACTGTGAAGGCGCGCTACTCGCGCAAATATTTCGGCCGCGGCAAGGGCGTCGTCGCCTACACGCTGCTGTGCAATCACGTGCCGTTGAACGGCTACCTGATAGGCGCACACGAGTACGAGGCTCACCACGTGTTCGACATCTGGTACCGCAACACGTCGGACATCGTGCCGAGCGCGATCACCGGCGACATGCACAGCATCAACAAGGCCAACTTCGCCATCCTGCACTGGTTCGGACTTCGTTTCGAGCCGCGCTTCACCGACCTCGACGACCAGTTGCAGGAGCTGTATTGCGCCGATGATCTGGCATTGTACGAGAAATGCCTGATCCGGCCGGCTGGCCAGATCGACCGGCAACTCATCGTCGGTGAGAAGGCGAACATCGACCGAATCGTCGCCACACTGGGCCTGAAGGAAATGACGCAGGGCACGCTGATCCGCAAGCTGTGCACCTATACGGCGCCGAACCCGACGCGGCGCGCAATCTTCGAGTTCGACAAGCTCATCCGCAGTATCTACACACTGCGCTACCTGCGCGACCCGCAACTGGAGCGTAATGTTCACCGCTCGCAGAACCGCATTGAGTCCTATCACCAGCTACGCTCGACCATCGCCCAAGTCGGTGAAGAAGGAATTGACCGGCCGCACCGACATCGAAATCGAGATCAGCAACCAGTGCGCCAGGCTGATCGGCAACGCGATCATCTTCTACAACTCGGCGATCCTGTCCCTGCTGCTGACGAAGTACGAGGCAGCTGGCAATGCCAAGGCGCTGGCGTTGATCACGCAGATGTCGCCAGCGGCCTGGCGGCACATCCTGCTGAACGGGCATTACACCTTCCAGACTGACGGCAAGTTCATCGACCTGGATGCGCTCGTGGCGGGACTGGAGCTGGGCTGACGGAAATTTCTGGGATTCCGGCGTACAACCCCGATGTGGAAGGAGTTACTGGCGGAACAGTGCGCTGTAAGTGGCGACCGACAGGCTGTTCTGCATTTTTACTGCACAAGGTTCGGGCGGCGTGGATCGGAAGGGGGCACTCCTCGCCTGCCCATATGGCGCCCGCCACGCCGCGCAGCCCGCACCGTCACGAGGCACGCGGCCGATGTCCTGTGCGCCCTTTGGCATCACCCTTCGCGCCAGTGCGCTCCAGAAAAGTGCAGGACCATGCCAGGCGTGCCACGGAGGCTGGCTCCAAGCCCTGAAAAAATTAGCTAAGCCGCTGAAAACAGACGCATTTCTCGAAGTGGCAAGGGATATGCAAAGCCCGTTCAGCTTGCTTCCGAGCTGTTGCCGACTTACCCGCCGGGCTACTGAATTTCCGGCGCCACCATTAGGGAATACCACCATGCTCAAGAAACTGACTCTCGCCACCGTTGCCGCCAGCGCCGTGACCGCCAGCAGCTTCGCCGTCGCCGAAACCCTCTCCAGCCCTGTTGGCGACTTCGACGTCAGCATGAACGTCGGCCTGACCTCGGACTACATCTTCCGTGGCATTTCGCAGACCCAGGGCAACGGCGCGATCCAGGGCGGTCTGGACGTGGCCCATGAAAATGGCCTGTACATTGGCACCTGGGCTTCCAACGTCGACTTCGGCGGTGACGCTTCGGTGGAGTTCGACTACTACCTGGGCTTTGGCAACGACATCACCGAGAACATTTCCTACGACCTGGGCTGGATCAAGTACGACTACCCAGGCGAGAGCGCGCTGAACTTCAGCGAGTACTACGGCAGCCTGAGCGCCTACGGCCTCACGGTCGGTGCGGCCTATTCCGATGACTTCGGCGGCAGCGACACCACCCTCTACTCCTACGTCTACTATGAGTACGCCCTGCCCTACGACGTCGGCCTGGCCCTGCAGTACGGCAAGTACGATTTCAAGGACGCCACCTTCGGCAACGACGATTCCTACAACGACTGGTCCATCGGCCTGAGCAAGACGCTGGTCGGCCTCGACTTCGGCCTGACCTACAGCGACACCAGCCTGAGCGGCAGCGAATGCGCAGGCTTCGTCGGCAAGGACGACTACTGCGACGCGACCTTAGTGGTCTCGGTTTCCAAGACCCTGTAAGCGGGACTGCGGTAGAAAAAGGGGGGCGCCGAATCGGCGCCCCCCTTTTTTGTTCGCGCCTCGCGGCTCCCAGCCTCCGCCTGCGATTGGAGCCGTCTCGTCGGCGACCGGGCTACCGTTGCGCCGCGCCTGGTACTGATCGTGGCGGAAACCCGCGCCGTGCGCGCTTCACTCCGCAGCGGCTCCGTCCATGGGCTACGAAACCGCCAAAGCGCAACGCCGGGCAGAACCCGGCGTTGCGTACCCCCTAGCAGGCCGTTGAAAAACTCGGCTTCAACTGCCCCAACCCGTCCGGTTTGGCGCTTTTTCAAGCGCTTTGGCCTAACGGAGTCCACACAAGGCCTGACTTCAGGCCTTTTTGACAGGTTTCAGCACCACGTTCACGCCTTTCTGCGGATTTCGGAGCATCGTGACCGGCCGTTTCGGTTGATCGTGACCGGTCATTTCGCTAACGCGTGACCGCTGATTTCGCTAACAACGTGACCGATTTTCCACCTGTTCCGAAACAGGCGGTCACGGCTTTGCGCCAACAGCGCCTTGGCACTGCGCCGCTGTTGCTTGGGCCGCAGCGAATCGGCTTTTAGCGCCTGCTCCAGCGTGGCGTGAACCCGATCTGCTCTCGGGTGGCGAACGTCAGCGAGTCGGCATAGCTCGCGCCCTGGCGGTCAGCCCGCGCCTGCTTCTGCTGGACGAGCCGCTGGCCGCG
The DNA here is from genome assembly GCF_003052605.1 of Ectopseudomonas oleovorans. Lineage (GTDB taxonomy): Bacteria > Pseudomonadota > Gammaproteobacteria > Pseudomonadales > Pseudomonadaceae > Aquipseudomonas > Aquipseudomonas oleovorans_A. Next base: position 176,527 of record NZ_QASO01000130.1, read on the forward strand.
CTCGACCTAAAGCGCAAACAGGAGATCCTGCCCTATCTGGAGCGGCTGCACGACGAGCTTTCCATCCCGGTTCTCTACGTCAGCCACTCCCCAGACGAAGTGGCACGGCTGGCCGATTACCTGGTAGCAATTGAGTCAGGGCGGGTGTTGGCTGCTGGCCCCCTAGCCGAAACGCTGGCCCGCCTCGATTTACCGTTCCGGCTCGGTGACGATGCCGGAGCAGTGCTTGATGCCACGGTGGGCGAAGTAGACAAGGATTGGCACCTGGTGCGCGTGGATTTCGCGGGTGGCAGTCTGTGGGCGCGCGATCAGGGCCTGTCTGTCGGCCGCCGTGTCAGGGTGCGCGTCCTGGCGCGAGACGTGAGCTTGGCCGAACAACCGGGGAGGAGCAGCATTCAAAATGTGCTGCGCGGCCAGGTCGATGCCATCGGCAACGACGAACATCCCGGCCTGGCGCTAGTGCGCGTCCGGGTTGGCGATGCCATGCTGTTGGCTCGGCTGACCAAGCGGGCGGTTACTTCGCTCAGCGTGACGCCTGGGCAAACCCTGTGGGTGCAGGTGAAGTCGGTTGCCCTGATGGAGTGAGCGCCGTGTCCCCTTCCCAGCTTGATACGACTTTGCCGTTTTCTCGATCCATCCATTCGACAGCGAAGGAGCAAGAGCATGCTATTGCCGGGAGCAGAAGCACTGGGAATGACTCACAACCAATGCCTGGAGCTGCTTGAAAGCGCCGAGGACACGCTCGACTTCCTGACCTCCAGCCTGACCTACCTGATCCATGCGGAAAGCCAGCAGGCGCAACCAGATGCTGGACTGATCGCTGAGTGGGAAGCCTTGGATCAGGAGGTGTTCGAGGTGCAGCATGCGTTGCTGGGTTCGGACGTAGAGACCTATCGGCAGGTCATCAAGACCTATGGTCAGCGCAACCGCGAGCTGCGCCCGGTTGTTGATCGGTACATGGCGAAGTAGCTGACGGCTCGATGGCTGGCTGTACAGGACGCCCTGCACCAGAGCGTTTGCCGCCCCATTGTCCCCGCACGTCTTCTCGGCATCGGTGCCAGCCCTCGGCCCGTATGAGCATTGGCCAAATCAGCAGCGGATGTTCATGTAGGTGCTGATTGATCAGTCGGTAAATCTGGTGGGCCTTGGGGGGCAGGCCATCAGGGCTGTGCAGTAGGTCAAGCAGCATGCCCACGGCATTGCCATCGTTGAACTCCTGCTGCCGTTCGCCAAGCAATTGCCACAACAGTGGGCGACGCTCCGTCAGCCAGGCCGCAATGCTCTGTTCGGGGAGCAGCACCACGGGAGTGAAGAGCCCTTCATGGAACTCCGTCACTTCCTTGGTCAGGATGCGATTTACCGCCTTATCGAACCGCTCTCTTTGGCGAACGCCTGACTTGTAGCGTGCCGCCGCAGCTTGCATTCCGACCTCATCCTGAAGCGGAACATTGGGAGAGTGGTGTGCACAGAGTTTTCTTCCTGGTAATGGCTGCCGCCAACACAACGTGCAAAAGCTAAACGGATCAACTCGCTGGCCATTTTCCAAGCGCAAATGACTCTGCACGGGGATCTTCAGTTGAGTACACATGCTGAGGAAGTAGGTGACCTCAATGACAGTCGGGAACGTGTACTCCCTTGGCGGCCAAGTCGTGTAGTGATGGATAAGCTCCACTGCCTTCATTACTTCAAACAGCTGGGGGTTGTTGCTCTTACCAACACAGCACCCCAGGTCGGCATAAATTCCCCAGATGCCATTCCAGGTCGCTATGCGCTGCCCATAAAGCACATGGCAATGCTCAGGCGGGATCAGGGGCTGTAGATACTGCCTGATCAGTCGCAGCGCGATTGCGGGCGTAACAGCTATGTCAGCAGCGTGCAGCCTGATTGCCCAGAGGGCAACCGCTACGTCCTCGTATACGAAAGAGTCGAGAAGTTCATCGTCCAGGTAGAAAGGCAAAATCAAGTGTCCAATCTGGCTAGTAGTTGGGCATCCACCAACTGCCTAGCATGCGCTATCGGGATATTGCAGTGCAGGCAAGGGGATGACGGTGGAGACGATGACACTCATGGAGGTGAGCCAGATTCTCAGGATTTCTGAGCATACGGCCCGCAACCGGCTGAGCATGGGCCTGCCGATGCCGCCTTCGTTCCGCGTCGGCCGCCGCCGTTTGTTCCTCAAGCAGGAGGTCGAGCGGTGGCTGGCCGCACAGGCTGGTGTATCCGGCAGCTACGACCACTAAGGCCCAGAAACGCTACAGGACATCACGCTATCGATTAGGTCATGCGGGCAACAAAAACTGTGGACGCAAAAAAGGCCCGGAGCAGCAACTCCGAGCCTTTTTCTAGATGACATAAGCACCTTCAACGCTTGTGGATTCTCAGCGTCCTTCTATCGGCTGTCAAGGCCGAGGGGCAGGTACTGCCTGCCGTTCAGCGCCCCACCCACGGGGCACGAAGGAGTATGGATGAGAGTCAGGATTGAACCGCGCCTGCTGCGCGAGGCAGTGCGCCTGCACTATGGCACACGTCTATCGACACGCGAAATCGCTCATAGCACTGGGCTTTCGCGCAACAGTCTAAAGCGTTTGTGCCGCCACTTGGAAAGCATCGATCTCGATGTGGATCAATTAGCTGGGTGGAGCGACGAGCAACTTTATGAACGCTTGGGTATCAAGCCGTTCAACGGCTTCCGCTTGAAAGCCTGCCCTGACTGGAACTGGGTGCATGCGGAAATGCGTAACCCCAGCGTCACCCTGGAACTGCTATGGCGTGAGTGGCGGGCTACCGAGCCAGACGGCATCGCCTATTCACAGTTCACTGCAAGCTATCGCAGCTTTGTGCAGCAGCAACCATTGGCAATGCGTCAGCTGCATCAGCCTGGCGACAAGCTGTTTTTGGACTTCTCCGGCAAGACCATGCCGATCTATCTGGACGGCCAATCAGAACCTCGCCTGGCGCAAATCTTTGTCGGCGTACTGGGCTACTCCAGCTACACCTTCGCCTGCGCCGTGTGGAGTCAGCGGATCGAGGACTGGATGCACTGCCATGTGCAGGCCTTCAATTTCTTCGCGGGTGTGCCCCGCCTACTGGTTCCCGACAACCTCAAGGCAGCTGTGATCAAGCACGGCAAGGATGAAGTCCAGCTCAACCTGATCTATCAGCAACTGGCCCACCATTACCAGGCCATTATCCTGCCGGCCCGCCCGCGTAGACCCAAAGACAAAGGCAAAGTAGAGGCCGGGGTGAAGCTGGTTCAACGCTGGCTGCTGGCGGCCCTGCGCCACCGCCGTTTCTTCAGCTTGGCAGAACTCAATCAGGCCATCCTGGAGTTGCTGCCGGCATTCAATCAACGCCCGTTCAAACGCCAGCCTGGCAGCAGTCGGCACAGCCTATTCGTCGAGGTGGAGCAGCCCGCGCTCCAGCCGCTGCCGATCCACGCCTATGGCCAAGGCTTACCGCGACCAGCTTGAGCAACCGCGCATGCAGGAACTGCCCTTCGATGACCGCTTGGGCCTGATGGTGGATCGTGAACTCAGCGAACGCGAGAACCGCAAGCTGTCTCGCCTACTGAAGCAGGCGAAGTTGCGCTATGCCGCGCACCTGGAAGATGTGGATTACCGCAGCAGTCGCGGTCTGGATAAGCAAGTGATCGCCGGTCTGGCGGGATGCTCCTGGATTGGTCAGCAACAGAACCTGCTGCTGACCGGAGCCACCGGCACAGGTAAGAGTTGGCTCGCCTGCGCATTTGGTAGCCAGGCCTGCCGACAGGGCTACTCTGTGATCTATAAAAGCGCCTCGAAACTCTATGAAGAGCTGCAAATCGCCATTGGCGATGGCTCTCTGCCCAAGTACCGAACAGCCTTGAGCAAAGTCCACCTGCTTATCCTTGATGACTTCGGTCTGGCTCCGGTAGAACCCACGGTGGGGTATACCTTGCTGGATATTGTCGATCAGCGCATGCAGACCGGCTCGCTGATCATCACCAGCCAATTCCCTACTGAGCACTGGCACAGCATGTTCAACGACGCCACATTGGCCGAGGCCATCCTGGATCGCATTGTCCACCGCTCACACCGTATCGGGCTCAAGGGCGAGTCCTTGCGCAAGCAGGCTGCCAAGGCGCAGTGATCGACAACGAAGGGGGCAATGCCCCCTTCGCTATTTTCGCGCCCGCGAAAATGAATGAGTCACTGAGCCTGCATCTCTAGGTGACGCAAGCAGGTATTCAGCACGGCCTCGCCGGTATGTCTGAAATCCCCCTTTAGCCAGGCCTCCAGGCAAGATGCCTCAACTCCTGTCACTGCCGACGCCTGATCCAGTCCCAGCGCCTTGGCAGAGATAGCATCACCGATTCGCACGACGAGCATGGCTTTTCGCCGCATTAGCTCGGCATCTGCACACCCGAGATCGGCATAAGCATTTTGACTGCCTTCTTCAATCAATTGCGGCGACCTACGAGGAAGGGGAAGTGGATAGTTTAGCGCTTGAGGGTGGGTCAGAATCATCAGCATGGTGGATCACAATCACTGGAATGGGTGGATCAGCACCTCCAGCGCGAGTGGGTCAGATCCAGTGGAATAAAGTGTCAGAACCACCAGCGCCCACACAACCGACCGGTCAAGCTGGCCAAGCCCCAGTTCCACAGCATGACTGGAATCGCCGGCAGATCGCCCGGCATTCCCGCAGCCCTGTCGTATTTGCTCAGGGTGTGGAAATTGTTGTGGTGGAGGATGCCGGCAATGATGATTTTCGTGAATTCGGGCAAGGTCAGACTGGCATCAAGCCTGTAGTCGTGGCCACCTCGCTTCCGGCTGGTAGTGTCCTCGACCACACCGCTGGCGTAAGGCTTGAAACGCTCCTGCACCGTTCGAAAATAGCGCTCGACGATGCCCTTGGCATCACCTCGCCTGGCCGGTGCGTTCTCGATGCGGACGCCGAAGGCTTGGGAAAATGCCTCAACCTTGGTGCCGTTCAGTTCGCCCTTATCGGCCAGTATCACATCCGGCAAACCCTTGACCGGCCAATCGCTGGCATCGATCTCCAAACCATACTGGCGACAATACTCGACCTTGTCGGCGACCGTGTTGGCCAATGCCACCATGGCACTGACCCAGGAGGGCCCCTCGAATCCGACGTACATACCAACGACCATGCGGCTGAACACGTCGAGCACCATGTAAACGACAGGCCTGCCGACGATAAGGCTGCGGTCATGCTCTGAAACCAGATAAATATCTGCGATGGTGGCATCTATTTGGTAACGGTATCCTGGACCCAGGGTCTCAGTCGTCGATGTGCTGTTGAGCGGCCGGAAGTCCTTGGCAAAGTCCACTGCGGACATCCTGCGCGGCAAGGTGTCGGTGAAATGATATTCGCGCCCATAGAAGTACCGGAACTGCCCCAATGTAGGCAGTTCGGAGGTCGGCAGCTCCGGCTGAACAGCACGGAGCAGGTTCAGCCCGGAGGCGTAGGCATCAGGAATGGACGGATGTTTTTCCTTGAGCAAGCGTTCCTCGATGACCCGGCGAAAAATGCGCTCGATATCCGGCGTGACATTACGCCCTTTCCCCGCCATCACCACTCTTGGCCTGCCCAGCTTGGCTCTGTTCGGCCTTCGGCGCTTGCCACGGGCACCCGAGTTGACATAGTCCGGCAAGAGGGCGTTCCTACACATGCCTCGTTGCCAGTAGCGCCTCAGTAATCTGTACACCGTCTGTTTGGTGACACCATGGCGTTGCATGATGCTTCCGACAATGAGCCCTCTGGGGCGCCGCACGAAAAGCTGGGGATCGTGCATATAATCCGCCAGCATCGCCCACGCCTCATCACGTTTCAGCTGGTCAGGGGAGCCTGCCTCCACCTCCCGAAGGACCGTCTCCTCGAAGGGATCGCCAATGCTCTCCAGCTCACCCTCAATAATCAGACGCTCCAGCTCTGCAACCGATATCGATTCGGGCAGCGCCGTGTCCAAATCGATATCAATCCAGACAGCCTGCTCGGTACCGGACCAGAGCAGGCGCTTTCGGAGCTCTCCCATACGGAACACCTGATTAACGGACAACACTGATCAGCTCCTGATGAATCTGATGAGGGTTGGCAGCTAGATCCTTCGGCTTCAGCACGCGGTAAGGGGTGTCAAGATCGAAGAGAAACCAGTGCCGAGCCAGCAGCTGGCGTAGCCAATAGAGTGCTTGACCAGCCTCCAGTTGGCCGGAAGTATCCATTTCCTGGGCAATGGCGGTCAGCTTCCGGTCTGGGTGACGCTGAAACTCGAGCAAAAACAGCTGCTGATAGTGTGCGAGATCATCCTGTGCAATGTCGTCTTCAGCATGGGCCGGATAGAGCCATTGGATATTGGCAAATGCCTCTCTGGATACCTCGCGCTCCGTGATGATGAACCAGGGAATCCCTTTTTCCTGCCAGTAGCGCCTTTCAAGTTCAAGTCTCTCGATGACTTCCGGCTTCTGCAGATCGGCACTGTACTTGGCCTGGATCGCGACGGATGGGCGCTGGGGGTCATCAAAATCCACCAGGAAATCGCTGGTCAGAACCTGAGGGATTCCTTTGTAGCGACCGTGAGCAAGGCCAAGTTCCTCGGCGATGCGCACCGTATCTTCGGCCCGCATCGGGAACTGCTCACGGATATCAGTGACCTGGGGAGACCGATCCAAGGTCAGGAAAATGGCCAGTTCAAGATCGGATAAAAGATGGTGCAGACGCCGGGTCTTGCTGCCAGGCAGGCGGTGGGAGCGCCCCAACGAGGACACATCCCTGGTGTAGATGAACGGCTTGTAGTCCCGTCCCTGGCCTTGGCCACGCCCCTCCTTGAGCCTTCTATCAATCTGTGCCTGGGTCAGGCCCTTGAATGTTCCAGACATGAAAAAGCCTGCATCCACCGTGTCGATGACCTCAACATAGCGGATACAGGCTTAGGATGAAACTTTATTTGTAAGGATGATACTTTATTTGTACGGATGAAACTTTATTTGCATCCCACAACCGCTTGATCACGTCCTCACGCTTCATTCGACTGTCACGCTCTTGGCCAGATTACGCGGCTGGTCGACGTCGGTGCCCTTGAGTACGGCGACGTAGTACGACAATAGCTGCAGCGGCACGGTGTAGAGGATCGGCGCTAGCAGGTCATGGATATGCGGCATTGCCACCACATGAGTGCCCTCGCCGTTGCTCATGCCAGCCTGCTGGTCGGCGAAGACGATCAGTTCGCCACCCCGTGCACGCACTTCCTGCAGATTGGATTTGAGCTTTTCCAGCAGCTCGTTGTTCGGCGCGACTGTGACCACCGGCATGTCGGCATCCACCAGGGCCAGAGGACCGTGCTTGAGCTCGCCGGCCGGGTAGGCCTCGGCGTGGATGTAGGAGATTTCCTTGAGCTTGAGCGCGCCCTCCATGGCCACCGGATACTGCGCGCCACGGCCGAGGAACAGGCTATGGTGCTTCTCGGCGAACAGTTCGGAGATTTTCTCCACGGTCTTGTCCATGGCCAGGGCTTCGCCCAGACGGGTCGGCAGGCGCCGCAACTCTTCCACCAGTTCGGCAGCCAGAGCCTTGTCCAGGGTGCCATGCACCTGGCCGAGGGCCAGGGTCAGCAGCATCAGGCCGACCAGCTGGGTGGTGAAGGCCTTGGTCGAGGCCACACCGATTTCCGGGCCGGCCTGGGTCAGCAGGCACAGGTCGGATTCGCGTACCAGCGAGCTGGTGCCGACGTTACAGATCACCAGGCTGGCCAGGTAGCCGCCCTGACCCGGCACCTTCTCCTTGGCGTTGCGCAGTGCGGCGAGGGTGTCGGCGGTTTCGCCGGACTGCGAGACGCTGACGAACAGGGTGTCCGGCTGCACTACCACCTTGCGGTAACGGAATTCGCTGGCCACCTCGACCTGGCAGGGAATGCCAGCCAGCTCTTCCAACCAGTAACGGGCGACCATACCAGCGTGGTAGCTGGTACCGCAGGCGACGATCTGCACGTTCTTGACCTTGGCAAACAGCTCGGCCGCCTGCGGGCCGAAGGCCTGCACCAGCACGTGGTCGCTGCCCAATCGGCCTTCCAGGGTGCGTTGCACCACCTTCGGTTGCTCGTGGATTTCTTTGAGCATGAAGTGGCGGTACTCGCCCTTGTCGGCGGCTTCGGCACCTTCGTGGTACTGCACGGCTTCACGCTGCACCGGATTGCCACTCGCGTCCCAGATCTGCACGCCGTCGCGGCGGATTTCGGCGATATCGCCTTCTTCCAGGTACATGAAACGGTCAGTGACCTGGCGCAGGGCCAACTGGTCGGAGGCGAGGAAGTTTTCCCCCAGACCGAGACCGATCACCAGCGGGCTACCACTGCGCGCAGCGAGCAGGCGATCCGGCTGTTTGGCGCTGATCACAGCCAGGCCGTAGGCGCCGTGCAGTTCCGGGATGGCAGCCTTGAGCGCGGCCGCGAGGTCGCCGAACTGCTGCAACTTGTGCTCGAGCAGGTGGACGATGGTTTCGGTGTCGGTATCGGAGCTGAAGACATAGCCCAGGCCCTTGAGGCGCTCACGCAACTCTTCGTGGTTCTCGATGATGCCGTTATGTACTACCGCCAGCTCATGACCAGAAAAATGCGGGTGGGCGTTACGCTCGCTCGGCGCACCGTGGGTGGCCCAGCGAGTGTGGGCGATGCCCAGACGCCCGGCCAGCGGCTCGGCGTCCAGCGCGGCCTGCAGTTCGCTGACCTTGCCGACCCGGCGACGGCGATCCAGTGCACCCTGCTCGGTCAGCAGCGCTACACCGGCGCTGTCGTAACCGCGGTATTCCAGGCGCTTGAGGCCTTCGACCAGGACAGGGGTGATATTGCGCTCGGCGATGGCGCCTACGATTCCACACATGGGGCTCTCCTTAGTTTTCCAGCGGCGCGAGGATCAGCTGGATGCCACGCGCGCGTATCTGTTCGGCGGCCTGGGTATCCAGGCGCTCGTCGGTAATCAGGGTATGCAGGCTGCTCCAGGGCAGTTCCAGATTGGGAATGCGCCGGCCGATCTTGTCGCTCTCGACCATGACGATGACTTCGCGAGCCACCTCGGCCATCACCCGCGACAGACCGAGCAGCTCGTTGAAGGTGGTGGTACCACGCTCCAGGTCGATGCCGTCGGCGCCAATGAACAGTTGGTCGAAGTCGTAAGAACGCAGCACCTGTTCGGCCACCTGGCCCTGGAAGGATTCCGAGTGCGGATCCCAGGTACCGCCGGTCATCAGCAGCACCGGCTCGTGTTCGAGTTCGCGCAGGGCGTTAGCCACATTGAGCGAGTTGGTCATCACCACCAGCCCGGGCTTGTAGCCAAGCTGCGGGATCATCGCCGCCGTGGTGGTGCCGCTGTCGATGATGATGCGTGCGTGTTCGCGGATGCGCGCCACGCCGGCACGGGCAATCGCCTGCTTGTAGGGAGAAATGGGCTGCGTCGGCTCGCTGATCAGCTCCTGCGGCACCGGCACCGCGCCGCCGTAGCGACGCAGCAGCAGGCCGTTCTTTTCAAGAGCGGCGAGGTCCTTGCGAATGGTCACTTCGCTGGTGGCGAAGTGCTGAGCCAGGGCATCCACCGACACCTCGCCCTGCTCAGCGAGCAAGGCAAGAATGGTGTGACGACGTTGCGGCGTATTGCGCTTCGACATGCTTAAGTTTCGATTCGAAAGATAACGGCGCGAATCAAAACATATGATCGAAAAGCCCGCAAGCGTCCGCCGGTCAGTTCAGCGTCAGCTTGACCCCGAAGCCGACCAGGCACAGCCCCGCCAACTTCTCGAGACCACGGGCGATACGCGGGTTGGCGCGCATATGCTCGGCGAGAAAGTGCGTCAGCAGCACGATAAGAAGGCCGTAGAGAAAGGTCAGCGCCATGATGGTCACTGCCATGAAAGCGAACGTAGTCAGTCCCTGATGGCGCTGCGGGTCGATGAACAGCGGGAAGAAGGCCATATAGAAAATGATGGCCTTGGGGTTGAAGACCGTGATCACCAGGGTTTGCCAGAGGTACTGGCGCGGCTTGATCTCCAGTGTCGGCGCCGCCCCCGGCTTGGCCAGAATCATGCGCAGGCCGAGGTAGACCAGGTAGGCCGCACCGAGCCACTGCACGACATGGAAGGCCGCCGGATAGGCCTTGAGCAGCGCAGCAACACCGGCCACCGCCAACCACAGCAGCACCTGGTCGCCGAAGATGATACCGAAGGTCGAAGCCAGCCCGCCACGAATCCCGCCCTTGCCGGTGGAGAGAATCAAGGCCAGGTTACCCGGGCCAGGAATGGCCAGCAGGATGATGAAGGCCACCACGAAGGCGGCATAATCCGTCACACCGAGCATACAGGACTGTCTCCGGCAGGTTATCCACAGGCCCGGTCACCCAGACCCGATCGGGTTCACTTCTTGGTGGGGCGCTTCCAGCCTTCTATATTGCGCTGCTTGGCCCGACCCACTGCCAGCATATCGGCCGGCACATCGCTGGTCACTACCGAACCGGCACCCGTGGTCGCACGGTCGCCCAGCGTGACAGGCGCCACAAGGGCACTGTTGGAGCCGATGAATACGTCCTCGCCCATAATGGTGCGGAACTTGTTGGCACCGTCGTAGTTACAGGTGATAGTGCCGGCGCCGATATTGCTGCGCGCACCGATCTCGGCATCGCCCAGATAGCTCAGGTGGCCGGCCTTGGCGCCCTGCCCCAGCACGGCGTTCTTCAGCTCGACGAAGTTACCCACATGAGCCTTGGCGCCCAGTTTGGTGCCGGGACGCAGGCGGGCGAACGGACCACAGTCGGCGCCCTCGCCCATCTCGGCACCTTCCAGGTGGCTGTTGGCCTTGACGATGGCGCCCTTGCGCAGCACCGAGTCCTTGATCACGCAGTTGGGGCCGATCTGCACATCGTCCTCGATCACCACCTTGCCTTCGAGGATGACGTTGATGTCGATGGTCACGTCGCGGCCAATGCTGACTTCGCCACGCACATCGAAACGATGCGGATCGCGCAGGGTGACGCCCTGGGCCATCAGGCGGCGGGCCATCCGCTGCTGGTAATGGCATTCGAGCTGCGCGAGCTGAATGCGGTCATTGGCACCCAGCACTTCCATCTCGTCGGCGGCACGCTCGGTGGCCACGGTCAGGCCATCGGCAACGGCCATGGCGATCACGTCGGTCAGGTAGTACTCGCCCTGGGCGTTGCTGTTGGACAGACGCCCCAGCCAGTCGGCCAGGCGCTTGCCCGGTACGGCGAGGATGCCGGTATTGCCTTCGCGGATCTGCCGCTGCGCGTCGCTGGCGTCCTTGTGCTCGACGATGGCCTGCACCACGCCGGCCTCATCACGGACGATACGGCCGTAACCGGTCGGGTCAGCCAGCTCGACGGTGAGCAGGCCCAACTGATCATCGCTGACCAGGGCCAGCAGGCGCTGCAGGGTGGCAGGCTCGATTAGCGGCACGTCGCCATAGAGAATCAGCACGCGCTCGGCGCTGAGCTGTGGCAGAGCCTGAGCCACGGCATGGCCGGTACCCAGCTGCTCGGCCTGGATGACGAAATTCAGGTCATCGGCGGCCAGGCGCTCGCGCACGGTGTCGGCGCCATGCCCGATCACCACCTGGATGCTCTGCGGCTGCAGGCTGCGTGCGGTGTCGATGACATGCCCGAGCATGGGTTTGTCGGCGACCGGGTGCAGTACCTTGGGCAGCGCCGAACGCATGCGCGTGCCCTGGCCAGCGGCAAGAATGACGATATCCAGACTCATAGAAAGCTCCTTGCTGGGCAAGAGTTGGCCGCGGCCAGAGGGCCGCGCGAAGAAAGCGCTATTTTGCCAGAAACGTAAAGGGGCGACCTAAGTCGCCCCTTTACGTGATACCGCGATACGCGATCAGCGGATGCGGCCGCCGAACTTCTTGCGCATTTCTTCGATGGTGCGCAGCTGGGCAGCTGCCTCGGCCAGGCGTGCTGCCGCACTGCCGTAGTCGAACTCGGTGCCCTTTTCGCTCAGCGCCTTCTCGGCCGCCTTGCGCGCCTCGATGGCGGCGGCTTCATCCAGGTCGCCGGCGCGAACAGCGGTGTCGGCAAGTACCTTCACCATGCTCGGCTGAACCTCCAGGAAGCCACCGGAGATGTAGAACACCTCCTCGGTGCCACCCTGCTTGATCACTCGCACCGGACCCGGCTTGAGATCGGTCAGCAGCGGGGTGTGGCCCGGCAGGATACCCAGGTCACCGAGGTGACCGTGGGCGATGACCATTTCCACCAGCCCCGAGAACAGCTCTTCTTCCGCACTGACGATATCGCAGTGGACTGACATAGCCATAACAATGCCTCGGTTGAGAGGCCGGATCGGGCTGCTGCCCGCTCCGGCGCGGACGCCCTCTGGAGGGCGCACCCATTACTTACAGTTTCTTGGCTTTCTCGATGGCTTCGTCGATGCCGCCTACCATGTAGAACGCTTGTTCCGGCAGGTGGTCGTAATCGCCTTTGAGAATGCCGCTGAAGCCGGCAATGGTGTCCTTCAGGGACACGTACTTGCCCGGGGCACCGGTGAAGACTTCAGCCACGAAGAACGGCTGGGACAGGAAGCGCTGGATCTTACGAGCGCGCGCTACCAGCAGCTTGTCGTCTTCGGACAGTTCGTCCATACCCAGGATCGCGATGATGTCCTTCAGCTCCTTGTAGCGCTGCAGAACATACTGAACGCCACGAGCGGTCTCGTAGTGCTCCTGGCCGATCACGTTCGGATCCAGCTGACGGCTGGTGGAGTCCAGCGGGTCAACGGCCGGGTAGATACCCAGGGAAGCGATGTCACGGCTCAGTACGACGGTGGCGTCCAAGTGGGCGAAGGTGGTCGCCGGGCTCGGGTCGGTCAGGTCGTCCGCAGGTACGTAGACGGCCTGGATCGAGGTAATGGAGCCTTTCTTGGTGGAGGTAATACGCTCCTGCAGAACGCCCATCTCCTCGGCCAGGGTCGGCTGGTAACCTACTGCCGACGGCATACGGCCGAGCAGTGCGGATACTTCGGTACCGGCCAGGGTGTAACGGTAGATGTTGTCGACGAACAGCAGAACGTCACGGCCTTCGTCACGGAACTTCTCGGCCATGGTCAGACCGGTCAGCGCGACGCGCAGACGGTTGCCTGGTGGCTCGTTCATCTGACCGTAGACCAGGGCTACCTTGTCGAGAACGTTGGAGTCCTTCATCTCGTGGTAGAAGTCGTTACCCTCACGAGTACGCTCACCTACACCGGCGAACACGGAATAACCGCTGTGCTCGATGGCGATGTTACGGATCAGTTCCATCATGTTCACGGTCTTGCCGACACCGGCGCCACCGAACAGACCGACCTTACCACCCTTGGCGAACGGGCAGACCAGGTCAATAACCTTGATCCCGGTTTCCAGCAGGTCATTGCCACCGGCTTGCTCGGCATAGCTCGGTGCAGCGCGGTGGATTTCCCACTGCTCTTCTTCACCGATGGGGCCGGCTTCGTCGATCGGGTTGCCCAGCACGTCCATGATCCGGCCCAGGGTCGCTTTACCGACCGGTACGGAGATGGCCTTGCCAGTGCTGTTGACGTCCAGGCCACGCTTGAGGCCTTCGGTCGAACCCATGGCAATGGTACGTACCACGCCGTCGCCCAGCTGCTGCTGGACTTCCAGGGTGGTTTCAGCGCCCTGTACCTTCAGGGCTTCGTATACGTTCGGCACCTGATCGCGCGGGAATTCCACGTCGATAACGGCGCCGATGATTTGAACGATACGTCCGCTACTCATCTTTGGTTCCTCTGAATATTTGAACCGTTCTTAAACCGCGGCAGCGCCGCCGACGATTTCCGAAATTTCCTGGGTGATCGCTGCCTGACGCGCCTTGTTGTAAACCAGCTGCAGGTCTTTGATGAGCTCACCGGCGTTGTCGGTTGCGTTCTTCATCGCGATCATCCGCGCAGCCTGTTCGCACGCGCTGTTCTCGACCACGGACTGATAGACCTGCGACTCGATGTAGCGTACCAGCAGGGCATCCAGCAGTTGCTGGGCGTCCGGCTCGTACACGTAGTCCCACAGACCTTTCTGTACACCCTGCGCATCGCTGGCGGCCAGCGGTAGCAACTGCTGCACTTCCGGCTTCTGCGTCATGGTGTTGACGAACTTGTTCGACACCAGATACAGGCGGTCGATACGGCCCTCGGCGTAGGCATCCAGCACGACCTTGACGCTACCGATCAGGTCGTTGATGGACGGCTCTTCACCCAGCTTGCTGATGGCAGCAACCACGTTGCCCCCGTTGCTGCGGAAAAAGCTCGCGCCCTTGCTGCCTACCACGCAGAAATCGGCCTCGACCTTCTGGTCGCGCCATTCCTTCAGGCTTTTCAACAACGCCTTGAACAGGTTGATGTTCAAGCCACCGCACAGACCACGATCCGAGGTCACCACGATATAACCGACGCGCTTTACATCACGCTCCACCATAAACGAGTGGCGGTATTCCGGGTTCGCGTTGGCCAGGTGACCAATCACCTGACGAATACGCTCGGCGTAGGGGCGACCGGCAGCCATGCGCTGTTGAGCCTTGCGCATTTTGCTGACCGCCACTTTTTCCATGGCGCTGGTGATCTTTTGCGTGCTTTTGATGCTCGCAATCTTGCTGCGAATCTCTTTTGCGCCTGCCATTTCACACCTTTTGGTTCAAGCAGGCGGGGGCCGAAGCCCCCGCTGCGGTTACCAGGTTTGGGTGGCCTTGAACTTCTCGATACCGGCTTTCAGGCCAGCGTCGATCTCGTCGTTGAAGTCACCTTTCTCGTTGATCTTCGCCATCAGGTCGGCGTAATCACGCTTGAAGAAGGCGATCAAAGCCTGCTCGAAGCTGATGACCTTGGCGACTTCGACGTCCTGCAGGAAGCCACGCTCGGCTGCGTACAGGGACACCGACATTTCGGCAATGGACATCGGCGCATACTGCTTCTGCTTCATCAGCTCGGTAACGCGCTGACCATGCTCAAGCTGCTTGCGGGTGGCTTCGTCCAGGTCAGAGGCGAACTGGGCGAAGGCCGCCAGTTCACGGTACTGAGCCAGGGCGGTACGGATACCACCGGAGAGCTTCTTGATGATCTTGGTCTGCGCGGCACCACCGACACGGGATACCGAGATACCGGCGTTGACGGCCGGACGGATACCCGAGTTGAACATGGCCGATTCCAGGAAGATCTGACCGTCGGTGATGGAGATCACGTTGGTCGGAACGAACGCGGAAACGTCGCCAGCCTGGGTTTCGATGATCGGCAGAGCGGTCAGCGAACCGGTCTTGCCAGTCACGGCGCCATTGGTGAACTTCTCGACGTACTCTTCGGAAACGCGGGAAGCGCGCTCCAGCAGACGGCTGTGGAGATAGAACACGTCGCCCGGGTAGGCTTCGCGGCCCGGCGGACGGCGCAGCAGCAGGGAGATCTGACGGTAGGCCACGGCCTGCTTGGACAGGTCGTCGTAGACGATCAGGGCATCTTCACCGCGGTCGCGGAAGTATTCGCCCATGGTGCAGCCGGCGTAGGGCGCCAGGAACTGCAGTGCGGCGGATTCCGAAGCCGAGGCAGCCACCACGATGGTGTTGGCCAGGGCGCCGGCTTCTTCCAGCTTGCGCACCACGTTGGCGATGGTCGACTGCTTCTGACCGATGGCTACGTAGACGCAACGGATGCCGCTGTTCTTCTGGTTGATGATGGCGTCGACGGCCAGGGCGGTCTTGCCGATCTGACGGTCGCCGATGATCAGCTCGCGCTGGCCACGGCCGACCGGGATCATGGCGTCGACCGACTTGTAGCCGGTCTGTACCGGCTGGTCGACCGACTTACGCCAGATCACGCCCGGAGCCACTTTCTCGACGGCGTCGGTGGCTTGAGCGTTGATCGGGCCTTTGCCGTCGATCGGGTTGCCCAGGGCATCGACCACGCGGCCCAGCAGTTCCGGACCGACCGGGACTTCCAGGATGCGGCCGGTGCACTTGGCGCTCATGCCTTCGGCCAGGCTGGTGTAAGCACCCAGCACGACGGCGCCGACGGAGTCTTGCTCCAGGTTCAGCGCCATACCGTAGACGCCGCCCGGGAACTCGATCATTTCGCCGTACATGACGTCGGCGAGACCGTGAATGCGCACGATGCCGTCGGAGACGGACACGATGGTGCCTTCGTTGCGGGCTTGGGAGGCGACGTCGAGTTTCTCGATGCGCCCCTTGATGATTTCACTAATTTCGGAAGGATTGAGTTGCTGCATAGCTCTGCTGCCCCTTCAAACTCAAGATTTCAATGCTTCGGCCAGCTTCGCGAGTTTGCCGCGAACTGAGCCATCGATAACCAGGTCGCCGGCGCGGATCAGTACACCACCGATCAAGGTGGCATCTTCCGCGGCGTGCAGACGCACTTCTCGGCCGAGCCGTGCACTGAGAACCTTGGCGAGTTTGTCTTGCTGTTCATCGCTCAATGCGAAGGCACTGGTGACATCCACGTCGATCGACTTCTCCTGCTCGGCCTTGTACAGCTCGAACTGGGCGAAGATGTCCGGCAACAGGGCCAGACGGTCGTTCTCGGCGACGACATGGATGAAGTTCTGTGCCTGGGCGTCGAACTTGTCGCCACACACCTCGATGAAGGCGGTGGCCTTTTCTGTACTCGTCAGACGCGGGGCCTTGAGCACGCGCTGCATGGTGTCGTCGAGCGACACCGCTGCAGCCAGGCCGAGCATGGCTGACCAATTGGCCAGTTGCTGGTGGGCCTGGGCGTGCTCGAAGGCAGCCTTAGCGTAAGGTCGGGCCAGCGTGGTCAGTTCTGCCATGATCGCGCCCTCGCTTAAATTTCGGCTGCCAGTTTGTTAACCAGCTCCGCATGCGCGCTTTGGTCGATGGATGCGCCCAGGATCTTCTCCGCACCGCTGACCGCCAGGCTGCCCACTTGGGCGCGCAGGGCGTCTTTGATGCCGTTGATTTCCTGTTCGATCTCGGCCTGAGCCTGAGCCTTCACACGGTCAGCTTCGCCACGGGCCTGATCACGGGCTTCGTCGACGATCTGCGCCGCGCGCTTCTTGGCCTGCTCGATGATTTCGGCAGCCTGACCTTTGGCGTCGCGCAGTTGCTGGGCCACTTTCTCGTGGGCCAGCTCCAGATCACGAGCCGCGCGGTTGGCAGCGTCCAAGCCGTCTGCGATCTTCTTCTGGCGTTCCTGCAGAGCCGTAATGACCGGAGGCCATACGAACTTCATGCAGAACAGCACGAAGATGAAGAAGGCAACGGACTGGCCAATCAGGGTTGCATTAATGTTCACGCCAACACCTCGCTCGTTCGTTGTCCGTCACACCAATTCACTCGGAAGCGAGTGAATCAGCCTGCGATTTGACCAACGAAGGGGTTCGCGAAGGTGAAGAACAGTGCGATACCAACACCGATCATGGTCACGGCGTCGAGCAGACCGGCGACGATGAACATTTTCACTTGCAGCATCGGAACCATTTCCGGCTGACGCGCGGCGCCTTCCAGGAACTTGCCACCCAGCAGACCGAAACCGATGGCGGTACCCAGGGCACCCAGGCCGATCAGCAGTGCAACGGCGATAGCGGTCAAACCAACTACAGTTTCCATTTTTCCTCCCGACTTACAGTCGTATTGGTTAAGGTTTTTGTTGAAGCGGTAAAGCGAAATCGTTTGTTTACAGCGGCCCCGAGGCCGTGGCCGCGGGGTTTGTCCTGGCAGGCGCCGCCTGGGGCGACGCCGCGGAACTTGTTACGGCTTAGTGGTTATCTTCGTGCGCCATCGACAGGTAGACGATGGTCAGCATCATGAAGATGAACGCTTGCAGCACGATGATCAGGATGTGGAAGATGGCCCAGGCCAGCTGCAGCACACCGCCCAGACCGCCGAGCAGCAGGCCGCCGCTGTACATGATGGCGATCAGGATGAAGATCAGTTCGCCGGCATACAGGTTGCCGAACAGACGCAGGGCCAGGGACACCGGCTTGGCGATCAGGGTGACGAACTCGAGCAGGAAGTTCACCGGGATCAGCAGGATCTTCAGCGCGATGTTGTCCGAGCTGAACGGGTGCATGGTCAGCTCGCCGAGGAAACCGCCGATGCCCTTGACCTTGACGCTGTAGAACAGGATCAGGGCGAATACCGACAGGGCCAGGCCCAGGGTGGCGTTCGGGTCGGTGGTGGGTACCACGCGGAAGTACAGGTGCGGGTCGCCGGCGATGGTGGCGGCCAGCATCGGCAGCCAGTCGACCGGGATCAGGTCCATGAAGTTCATCAAGAAGACCCAGACGAAGATGGTCAGGGCCAGCGGGGCGATCAGCGGGTTACGCCCGTGGAAGGTGTCCTTGACGCTGCCGTCGACGAACTCCACCAGCACTTCGACGAAGTTCTGCAGGCCGCCCGGTTGCCCGGAGGTCGCTTTCCTCGCCGCCAGGCGGAACAGAAGAATGAAGATCAGGCCGAGCACCACCGACACCGCCAGGGTGTCGACGTGGAAGGCCCAGAAACCCATTTCCTGGGCTTCCTTTGCGGAGTGGGCGAAACTCCAGCCATTCACCGGATGCTGACCGAAGGTCAGGTTCGTCAGGTGGTGCTGGATGTAACCCGAAGCGGTATCTGCTGCCATTATTTGCCTCGAACGCTTTAAGGTCTTGAAAATTTCGTTATCAGCAGCGGGGCGAACCAGCTGACCAGCAGGGTCAGCAGGTAGACACCGAACAAGGCCGGTGCCGCCAGGGGTTTCACGCCCGCAAACGTCAGTGCGAACAGCACGAACGTCAGAATCAGTTTTCCCGCTTCGCCCGCATAGAAAGAACGGACGATTTCCCGAGCCGCCCGCGCGCCGCTGAAGCGGAACGCCTTATGGGCGAAATACAGGTTCGGCAACCAGGCGATCAGGCCACCGAGCAGCGCCGAATAACCCGCCACGCCGCCCAACCATTGCCACATCACCCCAGCGGCCAGCAGCAGCACGATCAACTGTGCCAGCAGAACCGGGAACACCGGCAGACGATGGAAGGGCCGGCGCTTCGGCATACGGCGTTCCATCAACTGGGTTCCTCGACTATCGACCGCTTTAACTCAATGAATTGGCATAAAAAGTGCCAACAAAATTGCGCGCAGAGTATAGGGGGCCAATTCCCCCCATTCAACTGCCGGGTAGTGTTTTCCGACCGTGCGCTACACGGCCAGATGTGGCGAATTGTTTCAGCGGATATGGGCCAGGACGCCCTGCAATTCGTCGAGGGAGTTGTAGCGGATCACCAACTGGCCTTTGCCCTTGTTGCCGTGTTTTATCTGCACGGGCGAGCCCAGACGCTCCGCGAGCTTCTGTTCGAGGCGGCTGATGTCCGGGTCGGGCTTGCTCTTGCTCGGTGCCGGTTTGGCGCTCAGCCACTGGCGCACCAGGGCCTCGGTCTGACGAACGGTGAGGCCGCGTGCGACAACGTGTCGCGCCGCTTCCACCTGCTGTTCCAGGGGCAGACCGAGCAATGCGCGGGCATGGCCCATCTCCAGGTCGCCATGGGACAGCAGGGTCTTGATCTCCTCCGGCAGGGCGATCAGGCGCAGCAGGTTAGTGATGGTCACCCGCGATTTGCCGACGGCGTCGGCGACCTGCTGCTGGGTCAGCTCGAACTCCTGCTGCAGGCGTTGCAGGGCCATGGCTTCCTCGATCGGGTTGAGGTCCTCGCGCTGGATGTTCTCGATCAGCGCCATGGCGATGGCGGCTTCGTCCGGCAGTTCGCGGACCATGGCCGGGATCTTCTCCTGGCCGGCCAGTTGGCTGGCGCGCCAGCGGCGTTCGCCGGCGACGATCTCGAAGCGGCCGCCGCCGATCGGGCGCAGGACGATGGGTTGCATCACGCCCTGGACGCGAATCGACTGCGCCAGCTCCTCCAGGGCGGTCTGGTCCATGTCGCGGCGCGGCTGGTACTTGCCACGCTGGATCAGCTCCAGCGGCACGTATTGCAGCTCGCGGCTGTCGACCTGGGCGGCCTCTTCCTGCAGGGCGTTGAC
The DNA here is from genome assembly GCF_003052605.1 of Ectopseudomonas oleovorans. Lineage (GTDB taxonomy): Bacteria > Pseudomonadota > Gammaproteobacteria > Pseudomonadales > Pseudomonadaceae > Aquipseudomonas > Aquipseudomonas oleovorans_A. Next base: position 196,545 of record NZ_QASO01000130.1, read on the forward strand.
GGTGGTGCCGCCGAGCAGGGCGTCCAGGCCTCGTCCCAGACCTCGTTTCTTCGCAGCCATGCGGGGGTTCCTTAAGCGGTAGCGGTTTTCGCGGCGGCGCGCTGACGGCGCACCAGCTCGCCGGCCAAGGCCAGGTAGGCGATGGCACCACGGGATTGTTTGTCGTAGACCAGCGCCGGCATGCCGAAGCTCGGCGCCTCGGCCAGGCGCACATTGCGCGGAATCACGGCGTCATACAGCTTGTCGCCGAAGTGTTCCTTGAGCTGAGCGGTGACGTCGTTGGTCAGGCTGATACGCGGGTCGTACATGGTGCGCAGCAGACCTTCGATCTGCAGCTTGGGATTGAGCAGTTGGGCGATGCGCTGGATGCTGTTGACCAGATCGGACAAGCCCTCGAGCGCGTAATACTCGCACTGCATGGGGATGATCACGCCATCGGCGGCGACCAGGGCGTTGATGGTCAGCATGTTCAGCGACGGCGGGCAGTCGATGAGGATGTAGTCGTAGTTCTCGCGGATCGGCGCCAGGGCATAACGCAGGCGGCTCTCCTTCATCTTCATTTCCAGCAGTGCCACTTCCGCAGCGGTCAGATCGCGGTTGGCCGGCAGCAACTGGTAGCCGCCGTGTTCGGAAAACTGCATGGCCTGGCTCAGGTCGCACTCACCGATCAACACGTCGTAGATCGAGTGTTCGAGGGCGTGCTTGTCGATGCCGCTGCCCATGGTCGCATTGCCCTGCGGGTCGAGGTCGATCAGCAGCACGCGGCGCTTGGTCGCTACCAGTGAAGCAGCCAGGTTGATGCACGTCGTGGTTTTGCCCACGCCGCCTTTCTGATTGGCGATCGCGAATACCTTGGCCATTTTCTTTCCCCTTAGACCGAGCGACGCAGTATCAACAGATGGCGTTGGCCTTGGCAACCGGGAACCCGCAACACGTGCGTGGCACTGAGACGGAAGTCCGTCGGCAGCGCCTGCAGCTCGTCATCCGGGTGCACGCCCTTCATCGCAAGCCAGTGCGTGTCGGCGTTGCCGAGGTGGCGCGTCCAGTTGCTGAAATCTTCCAGGCTGCTGAAAGCCCGCGAGCTGATGCCGTCGAAAGGCTGCTCCGGTCGATACGCTTCGACCCGGTTGTGGACAACCTCGAGGTTGGCGAGTTTCAGCTCCAGCTTCACCTGCACCAGAAAACGAGTCTTCTTGCCGTTGGAGTCGAGCAGCGTGAAGCGGCGCTCGGGGAACATGATCGCCAGCGGTACACCGGGCATGCCGCCGCCGCTGCCGACGTCAAGCCAGTTATCCCCACGTTCGGCCACGAAGGGGACTACCGAAAGGCTGTCGAGCAGATGGCGCGAGACCATCTCGTCGGGGTCGCGCACCGCGGTAAGGTTGTAGGCCTTGTTCCACTTGATCAGCAGGCCCAGGTAGGCGAGCAGTTGTTCCTGTTGCAACGCGCTGAGCTCGATACCCAGTTCGCGGGCGCCCTGGAGCAGTTCTTCGGCGTGACGTTGAGTGACCGACATCAGGCGCTCTGCTCCAGCTTCTGCCCAGCGCTGCGCTTCTTCAGATGAATCAGCAACAGCGAGATGGCTGCCGGGGTAACGCCGGGGATGCGCCCAGCCTGACCAAGGGTGGCGGGGCGGGTATTGCCGAGCTTGAACTGGATTTCCTTGGACAACCCGGAAATGCTGCTGTAGTCCAGGTCTTCCGGCAGCTTGGTGTCCTCACTGGCGCGCAGCTTGGCGATCTCGTCCTGCTGGCGGTCGATGTAGCCGGCGTACTTGGTCTTGATCTCGACTTGCTCGGCCACCTGGTTATCCACAACCGGCGCGTCAGTCAGTTCGATCAGCGTGGCGTAGTCGATCTCCGGGCGAGCCAGCAGGTTGAGCAGGTTGTATTCGTGGGCCAGCGGCGTGCCGAAGCGTGCTGCAATGGCATCGCCCTGCGGCGTGCCCGGGCGCACCCAGGTGTTCTTCAGGCGCTGCTCTTCCTGCACGATGCCTTCGCGCTTGGCTTCGAAAGCTGCCCAGCGTTCGTCATCGATCAGGCCCAGTTCGCGCCCCTTAGCGGTCAGGCGCAGGTCGGCGTTGTCCTCGCGCAGGATCAGCCGGTATTCGGCACGTGAGGTGAACATGCGGTACGGCTCCTGGGTGCCCAGGGTGATCAGGTCGTCGACCAACACGCCGATGTAGGCTTCGTCACGACGCGGGCACCAGGCCTCCTTGCCCTGCGCGCGCAACGCCGCATTGCAGCCGGCCAGCAGGCCTTGGGCACCGGCTTCTTCGTAGCCGGTGGTGCCATTGATCTGCCCGGCGAAGAACAGGCCGGCGATGACCTTGGTTTCCAGGCTGTACTTGAGATCGCGCGGGTCGAAGTAGTCGTATTCGATGGCGTAGCCCGGGCGCACGATGTGCGCGTTCTCCATGCCACGGATGCTACGTACGATCTCAAGCTGCACGTCAAACGGCAGTGAAGTGGAGATGCCGTTGGGGTACAGCTCATGGGTGGTCAGGCCTTCCGGCTCGATGAACACCTGATGGCTGTCCTTGTCGGCGAAGCGGTGGATCTTGTCCTCGATCGACGGGCAGTAGCGCGGACCGACGCCTTCGATCACCCCGGAGTACATCGGCGAACGGTCGAGGTTGGCGGCGATGATCTCGTGGGTGCGGGCGTTGGTGTGGGTGATCCAGCAACTGATCTGCTGTGGCTGGTGCTCGCGCTTGCCGAGGAATGACATCAGCGGCGTCGGCGTATCGCCCGGTTGCTCGGTCATCGCCGAGAAATCCACGGAGCGGCCGTCGATGCGTGGCGGCGTACCGGTTTTCAGGCGACCGACGCGCAACGGCAGCTCACGCAGGCGATGCGCCAGAGCTATGGAAGGTGGGTCGCCAGCACGACCACCGGAGTAATTTTGCAGACCAATGTGGATAAGTCCGCCGAGGAAGGTGCCTGTGGTCAACACCACGGAATCCGCGTGGAACCTGAGGCCCATCTGGGTAACCACGCCTTTGACCTCGGCGTTTTCCACAATCAGGTCATCGGCAGCCTGTTGAAAAATCCACAGGTTGGCCTGGTTTTCCAGAATTTCTCGTACCGCTGCCTTGTACAGCACGCGGTCGGCCTGCGCACGTGTGGCGCGAACGGCTGGACCCTTGCGGCTGTTGAGGATACGGAACTGGATGCCACCCTTGTCGGTAGCAGTGGCCATGGCGCCACCAAGGGCATCGATTTCCTTGACCAGGTGGCTCTTGCCGATCCCGCCGATGGCCGGGTTGCAGCTCATCTGGCCGAGGGTCTCGACATTGTGGGTGAGCAGCAGGGTCTTCACGCCCATGCGTGCTGCAGCCAGGGCTGCTTCGGTACCGGCATGACCGCCACCGATCACGATCACGTCAAAACGGGAAGGGAAATCCACCACGCACCTCGTGCCTGTTGAGAAGGGGTCTGAAAGAAAGGCGGCAAGTATAGGGACTTAAGGCTGCTGAATGAAGCCTTCTGCACAAAAAATAGCCAACCGGATAGCACGGGCCTTTCCAATCGACCTCCTTACCTGATCACTCTCCGACCCGTGAGAAATACACTCATGCCTATAAAGAATAGAAAGAGAGAATTTTTATAAAGCTTGTTCTTTATGTTTATGTATAGAGCAAGCCCTTTCTGTGGATAACCTTCTGTAACCCTTGCTGTTAGAGGTGTATAGCGAATGATAAGCCTGTGTCGATCCTGCTCGCTTCCACTGAGAAAGCTGCTGAACCACTGTGGATGGAAGTGCCAGTTACCCACAGGGGTGGTTACGCCCAGCTTTGTCATAGGGTTATGGGCAGGGTTCAGGGGCGGTTTTCCACAGGTTTTATTTGGGCCTGAATAACTCAGTAGATGCGCAGCAGCAGCCCATTCATTGGTGATCCAGTAAGCTCGTTTGTGGGGAAATCTGCCCGGCGCGTAAGTCCAGTCAGATGTGTGAACGAGTGGATGCCCCGCCGCGAATCAAGACGACGCGCAAGGGTTCTTAACCCGGGTGAAAACCCGGGAATGACAAGGAGGGGAAAGATTGATGGTAGGCACGCATGCGCTTTCGCGGATAAATCCGCTCCTACAAGAGCCCTGTAGGCAAGGGCATGCATGGAGGAAGGTTTCACTTGCCGATGCAGAAGCTGGAGAAGATCCGCCCCAGCAGGTCGTCGCTGCTGAAGGCGCCGGTGATCTCGCCCAATGCCTGCTGGGCCATGCGTAGATCCTCGGCCAGCAGTTCGCCGGCGCCCATCAGAGTGAGCTGGTTGCGGCCGTGCTCAAGGTACTGCTGCGCCTTCAGCAACGCTTCGAGGTGGCGCCGCCGAGCGCTGAAGCCGCTCTCTGCGGTCTGTTGATAACCCATGCAGGCCTTCAGGTGCTCGCGCAGCAGATCGAGGCCATCGGTAGATTTGGCCGACAGGCTGAGTGTGACGTGGCCATCGGCACTGGTTTGCAGCGCTACCGCTTCGCCGGATAGATCGGCCTTGTTGCGGATCAGGGTGACGCGCGCAGGATCCGGGCGTTGCTCGAGAAACTCCGGCCACAGGGCGAAGGGATCGGCGGCTTCCGGCGCAGTGGAGTCCACTACCAGCAACACACGGTCAGCCTCACCGATGGCCTTGAGCGCACGCTCCACACCGATGCGCTCGACCTGATCGTCGGTATCGCGCAGACCCGCTGTATCGACCACGTGCAGGGGCATGCCGTCGATATGGATATGTTCGCGCAGCACATCGCGGGTGGTGCCGGCGATATCGGTGACGATGGCCGCTTCGCGCCCGGCCAGGGCATTGAGCAGGCTGGATTTGCCGGCATTGGGCCGGCCAGCGATGACCACGGTCATACCGTCGCGCAGCAGGGCGCCCTGGCCCGCTTCGCGCAATACTGTGGATAAGTCTGTACGCACGCTGTCGAGCTGGCTCAGCACATGGCCATCGGCGAGAAAGTCGATCTCTTCTTCGGGAAAATCAATGGCGGCTTCGACGTATATGCGTAGCTGGATCAAAGACTCGGTCAGTGCATGCACGCGTTTGGAGAACTCGCCCTGCAGCGAACGCAGGGCATTGCGTGCGGCCTGTTCGGAGCTGGCTTCGATCAGATCGGCGATGGCCTCGGCCTGAGCCAGGTCGAGCTTGTCATTTAGGAAGGCGCGTTCACTGAACTCACCAGGTCGCGCCAGGCGTGCCCCCAGCGCCATGCAGCGGTGCAGCAGCAGATCGAGCACCACCGGGCCACCGTGGCCCTGAAGTTCCAGTACGTCTTCACCAGTGAAGGAGTTGGGGCCAGGAAAGTAGATGGCCAGACCTTCATCCAGCGTCAGCTCGCTCTCGCCATAGAACGGCCCGTGATGAGCGAAGCGCGGCTTCAACTCGCGTCGGCAAATGGCCTGAGCCAATTGACCTGCAAGAGGACCGGATACCCGCACGATGCCCACACCACCCCGACCCTGGGCAGTGGCGACGGCGGCAATGGTGTCTCGGGCGTGGCTCATGGCGGTTTACTCGATGCGTACGGCTGAATATGGGAGCGAGGGGGAAGCCTGATTCTCTGCTCGCGAAACTTGTGGATACAGCGATTCGCGAGCAGAGCTCGCTCCTACGATAAATGCTTGGATAGCAAAACGCCCCAATCATGGGGCGTTTGCTTGATGCTTGGCAGCCTTGGCGAATCAGGCGTTGGCCGTTTTCGCTGCCGCTTCGATCTTGCGCGTAATGTACCACTGCTGGGCGATGGACAGGATGTTGTTGACCACCCAGTACAGCACCAGACCAGCCGGGAACCACAGGAAGAAAAAGGTGAAGATGATCGGCATCAGCTTCAGCACGCGGGCCTGCATGGGGTCCGGCGGCGTCGGGTTGAGCTGCTGCTGGATGAACATGGTCGCGCCCATGATGATCGGCAGGATGAAGAACGGATCCTTGATCGACAGGTCGGTGATCCACAGCAGCCAGGGCGCCTGACGCATCTCGACCGATTCCAGCAGTACCCAGTACAGGGCGAGGAATACCGGCATCTGCACCAGGATCGGTAAGCAGCCGCCCAGCGGGTTGATCTTCTCCTTCTTGTACAGCTCCATCATCGCCTGGGACATCTTCTGGCGGTCGTCGCCGAACTGCTCCTTCAGCGCCTGCAGTTTCGGCGATACGGCGCGCATACGCGCCATGGAGCGGTAGCTGGCAGCCGACAGCGGGAAGAAGATCAGCTTGATGATGATGGTCAGGACAATGATCGACCAACCCCAGTTGCCGAGCACGCTGTGGATCGCTTCCAGTAGCCAGAAGATCGGTTGCGCCAGGAACCACAGGAAGCCGTAGTCGACGGTCAGTTCCAGACCCGGCGACAGGGTGGCCAGGTGCTCCTGCAGCTTGGGACCGGCATAGAGGATCGCGCCAGTTTCGCCCTGCGCGCCGGCAGCGACCTGCACTGACGGGCCGGTAAAGCCGACGATGTAGTTACCCTGGCTGTCCTTTCGGGTCTGTACCAGGTTGGTGCTGTCCTTGCTCGGTACCCAGGCAGTGACGAAGTAGTGCTGCAGCCAGGCGACCCAGCCGCCCTGTACGGTTTCCTTGAAGGGCTGCTTGTCGATGTCCTTCATCGACACCTTCTTGTACGGCTCGTCGGGGGTCCACAGTGCCGCGCCGAGGTAGGTGGCGGTGCCGGTAGCGGTGGTCGAGGACGGGTCGCCGCTGTTATCGCGCTTGAGCTGGGCGAACAGGTTGCCGCTCCAGGCTTGCTCGCTCTGGTTGTCGATCAGGTAACGCACGTCAACCTGATAGGCGGACGGATCGATGCAGCCAGGTTTCTTCAACTGTTGCTCACGCGCCGAGCACTGCGGGTTGAGGCCGCGTTTGAAGCTGTAGCGCTTGATGTAGTTGACGCCGTTCTCGCTGAGCTTGAGATCGACCACCAGGCTGTCCTGGCCTTCGGCCAGCTCGTAGTTCTGCTTCTCGCTGCTCCATAGGGAACGACCGCTGGATTTGTCCGGTGCGTTAGGACCGATCAGGCCGCTCTGTGCCAGGTAGGTACGCTCGTTGCCGTTATCGAACAGCTGGAACGGAACGTCCGGGCGGTCCTGACGACGCGGGTACTGCGGCAGACGCAGCTGCACGATATCGCCACCACGCGGGTCGATGGCCAGATCCAGCACATCGGTCTTGACGCGAATCAGCTCGTCGCTGACAGCGGCGGTAGGCGCAACGGCAGCAGCAGTCGGCTCGGCCACGGCAGTGGGAATGTCGTCGCCGCTGGTGCTGGCGGTTGCAGCAGGGGTGTCGGGCAGGGCAGGCGTCGCAGCGGTCGAGGTACTAACCTCGGCTGGCAGGGCAGCCTGGCCATAGTCCTCGTTCCATTGTAGGACCATGAGGTAGGACACGACTGCCAGGGCGACGATCAGGATCGAACGTTGGATATCCATGATTATTCGGCCATCGAAGGGGAACGGGATGTTTTAACGGGTGGAACTGGATCGAAACCGCCGGCATTCCAGGGGTGACAGCGACCGAGACGGCGCGCTGTCAGCCAGCCACCACGCAGGAAGCCATGTTGCTCGATGGCTTCGTAGGCATAGCAGGAGCAGCTGGGATAGAAGCGACAATGACTGGCCATCAGCGGACTGATGGCGTAGCGATACACCTGAATACAGGCTAGAGCCGCTTTACGCATGGGGATTGTCGCTTGTCCCGGGGGATAAGTCTGCGTCGCGACTGGGCCGGCTTCGGGCCAAGCGTTTCCAGAGTTTGCCGAACTGCTGAGCAAGTTCGCCATTCTCCAGATCGCCTAGCCCTTTGCGGGCGACCACCACGATGTCCCAGCCTGTCAGGTTGTCCTGATTGAGGCGAAAGGACTCGCGGATTTGACGCTTGATGCGGTTGCGCTCGACGGCGAGCTTGACGCTCTTTTTGCCGATCACCAAACCTAGGCGGGGATGATCAAGCTGGTTATCGCGCGCTAGCAGCAGGACACTTTTGCCCGGAGCTTTACCGCTTGGGGAGTCGAAGACTGCCTTGAATTGCCGGGGAGTCAGCAGTCGCTTTTCCCGGCCGAAGCCTCGACTCACCACTTGTCTGGATTAATTAGACAGTAAGACGCTTGCGGCCCTTGGCGCGACGACGCGACAGGACGGCACGGCCGTTCTTGGTGGCCATACGGGCACGGAAACCGTGGGTGCGAGCGCGCTTGATGGTGCTGGGTTGGAAAGTGCGTTTCATGGTGCGTTACCTGGGTGATCGACTAGGGTCGGTATGACCCCGGTTTTAAGAGACCGGCAATTCTAGAGAAAGCCGCGCGGTAGGTCAATTTCCAACCAACCTTATTCGCCAGATAGAAATAGAAAGAAGGAAAAGGGTTTAAAGCTCTTTTTCTATGTTTATGTTGAATGGTGCTGTCGGCGTCTGTGGACAACCCTTTGGCTGCCGTGCGCTGCTTGCTCTTCCGGCGATGATAAGTCTGTCCAAAAGGCGTGGTTCGTCTGTGCGTGTCCTGCAGACAGCCTGAGGATAGAATGCCGTGTTACCCACAGCAGGGTTATCCGCCCGTTCATCCCCAGGCTTTTACAGAAGCTTATGGGGGGCTTATCCACAATGCTTACGCAGCTACTGATAAATCTGATTAATGGAACTAAGGCTTTGATTTTACTTGGCCATCTAGTCCCTGTTGTGTGGATAACTCGGTCGTTGGCCGGTACAATAGCGGCTGTTTTTGCATCGCCGCCTGGATAGGGGATAGTCAGTGTCAGTGGAACTATGGCAGCAATGCGTCGAGCTTTTGCGCGACGAGTTGCCGGCCCAGCAATTCAACACCTGGATCCGTCCTCTGCAGGTTGAAGCCGAAGGCGACGAGCTGCGCGTGTATGCGCCGAATCGTTTCGTACTCGATTGGGTCAACGAGAAGTACCTGGGCCGTTTGCTCGAGTTGCTCGGTGAGCGCGCTGGCGGTCTGGTTCCTGCGCTTTCCTTATTAATAGGCAGCAAGCGTGCAGCGACTGCCCGTGTCGCGCCAACGGCCCCTTTGCCTGCTGCTGCGCGTGCCGCTCAGGTTCAGGCCGCCGCATCCGTCAGCAAGCCGGTGCCGCCGCCTGCACAGCAGGAGCCGTCGCGTGCCAGCTTCGACTCCATGGGCGGCGCCGCGCCACAACCGCCGACCCCCGCGGTGGCGCCACGCACCGAACGTACCGTACAGGTCGAAGGTGGCCTCAAGCACACCAGCTATCTCAACCGCACCTTTACCTTCGATAACTTCGTCGAGGGTAAGTCGAACCAGTTGGCGCGCGCTGCAGCCTGGCAGGTGGCGGACAACCCCAAGCACGGTTACAACCCGCTGTTCCTGTATGGCGGCGTTGGCTTGGGCAAGACTCACCTGATGCATGCTGTGGGTAATCACCTGCTGGCGAAGAACCCCAACGCCAAGGTTGTGTACCTGCACTCCGAGCGCTTCGTCGCCGACATGGTCAAGGCGTTGCAGCTCAACGCCATCAACGAATTCAAACGCTTCTACCGCTCGGTCGATGCGCTGCTGATCGACGACATCCAGTTCTTTGCCAAGAAGGAGCGCTCCCAGGAGGAGTTCTTCCACACCTTCAACGCGCTGCTCGAAGGGGGTCAGCAGGTGATTCTCACCAGCGACCGCTACCCGAAAGAGATCGAAGGCCTGGAAGAGCGACTGAAATCGCGCTTCGGCTGGGGCCTGACCGTGGCCGTCGAGCCACCGGAACTGGAAACCCGCGTGGCGATCCTGATGAAGAAGGCCGACCAGGCCAAGGTCGATCTGCCGCACGATGCGGCGTTCTTCATCGCTCAGCGCATTCGCTCCAATGTGCGCGAACTGGAAGGCGCGCTGAAGCGTGTGATCGCCCACTCGCACTTCATGGGCCGCGACATCACCATCGAGCTGATCCGCGAATCGCTCAAGGATCTGCTGGCCCTGCAGGACAAGCTGGTCAGCATCGATAATATTCAGCGCACCACCGCTGAGTACTACAAGATCAAGATCACCGATTTGCTTTCCAAGCGCCGTTCGCGCTCGATCGCCCGGCCGCGTCAGGTGGCTATGGCATTGTCGAAGGAACTGACCAATCACAGCCTGCCGGAAATCGGTGTGGCCTTCGGCGGCCGCGATCACACCACGGTGTTGCATGCATGCCGTAAGATTGCTGAACTTAGGGGATCCGACGCGGACATCCGCGAGGACTATAAGAACCTGCTGCGCACCCTGACTACCTGATCAAATCAATGCAGCTCCACGAGGCAAGGGACTAGACCATGCATTTCACTATTCAACGCGAAGCCCTGTTGAAACCCCTGCAACTGGTCGCCGGTGTCGTGGAACGACGCCAGACGCTGCCGGTTCTGTCTAACGTCCTGCTGGTGGTCGAAGGCCAGCAGCTGTCGCTGACCGGTACCGACCTCGAGGTCGAACTGGTTGGCCGCGTCACACTCGAAGATGCCGCCGAACCGGGTGAGATCACCGTGCCGGCGCGCAAGCTGATGGACATCTGCAAGAGCCTGCCGAGCGACGCGCTGATTGACATTCGCGTCGACGAGCAGAAGTTGCTGGTCAAGGCCGGGCGCAGCCGGTTCACCCTGTCGACTCTGCCGGCCAATGACTTCCCTACCGTCGAGGAAGGCCCAGGCTCGCTGACCTTCAATCTGCCGCAAGCCAAGCTGCGTCGTTTGATCGAAGGCACCAGCTTCGCCATGGCCCAGCAGGATGTGCGCTACTACCTCAACGGCATGCTCCTGGAAGTACAGAGCGGTTTGCTGCGAGCGGTCGCTACCGACGGTCACCGTCTGGCCATGTGCTCCATGGAAGCGGTCATCCAGCAGGAAGGCAAGCATCAGGTCATCGTGCCGCGCAAAGGTATTCTCGAACTGGCTCGCCTGCTCACCGAACAGGACGCCGAAGTCGCCATCGTTCTCGGTCAGCATCACATCCGTGCCAACACCGGCGAGTTCACCTTCACCTCGAAACTGGTCGACGGCAAGTTCCCGGATTACGAGCGCGTGCTACCGCGTGGTGGTGACAAACTGGTGCTGGCGGATCGTCAGGGCTTGCGCGAAGCCTTCAGCCGCACCGCGATTCTGTCCAACGAGAAATACCGTGGCATTCGCCTGACCCTGGCATCTGGTCTGCTGAAGATTCAAGCCAACAACCCTGAGCAGGAAGAGGCCGAGGAAGAGATCGTTGTCGACTATGCGGGCAGCGGCCTGGAGATCGGTTTCAACGTCAGCTATCTGCTGGATGTGCTGGGCGTGATGGGCACCGAGCAGGTGCGTTTGATCCTCTCCGACTCCAACAGCAGTGCTCTGCTGCAGGAAGCCGACAACGACAATTCTGCCTACGTTGTCATGCCGATGCGTCTTTAATGTCCCTAAGCCGTATCACGGTCACCGGGGTACGCAATCTGCATCCGGTGACCCTCTCCCCCTCCTCCCGCATCAACATCCTCCACGGCGCCAACGGCAGCGGCAAGACCAGCGTGCTCGAGGCGATCCATCTGCTCGGCCTCGCCCGCTCCTTCCGCAGTACCCGCCTGCAGCCAGTCATCCATTACGAACAACCCGCCTGCACCATTTTCGGTCAGGTTCAGTTGGCCGGGGGAGGCTCGAGCAATCTGGGTATCTCTCGCGATCGTCAGGGTGAGCTGCTGATTCGTATTGATGGGCAGAATGCGCGTAGTGCTGCGCAGCTAGCCGATCTGTTGCCACTACAGCTGATAAACCCCGATAGTTTTCGACTGCTTGAAGGTGCACCGAAGATTCGCCGGCAGTTTCTCGATTGGGGTGTGTTCCACGTGGAACAGCGCTTTCTCGGTGCCTGGCAACGCCTGCAGAAAGCCCTACGGCAGCGGAACTCGTGGCTGCGCCATGGTATACTTGACGGTGCTTCGCAGGCCGCATGGGACCGCGAGCTATGCAGTGCCAGCGAGGAGATCGACACCTATCGGCGAGCCTATATTCAGGCTTTGAAACCAGTGTTCGAACGAACCCTTGCCGAGCTGCTGCAGTTGGAAGGTCTGACCCTGAGTTACTACCGAGGTTGGGACAAGGATCGAGAGCTGAGTGAGGTGCTCGCCACTTCCCTGTTCCGTGACCAGCAACTCGGGCACACCCAGGCTGGACCTCAGCGCGCCGATTTGCGTCTGCGCCTGGCGGGGCATAACGCGGCAGAGATTCTGTCGCGAGGACAACAGAAACTGGTGGTGTGCGCTTTGCGCATCGCCCAAGGCCACTTGGTCAACGAAGCCAAGCGTGGCCAGTGTATCTATCTGGTGGACGACCTACCGTCGGAGCTGGATGAACAGCATCGTCAGGCATTGTGCCGGCTGCTGGAAGATTTGTGCTGCCAGGTATTCATCACCTGTGTAGATCATGAATTATTGAGGGAAGGCTGGCAGACGGATACGCCGGTTGCCATGTTCCACGTGGAACATGGCTGTATCACCCAGACCCAAGACCATCGGGAGTGAAGGCATGAGCGAGAACCAAACGTACGACTCCTCCAGCATCAAGGTGCTGAAAGGACTGGACGCCGTACGCAAACGTCCCGGGATGTACATCGGTGACACTGACGATGGTAGTGGTCTGCACCACATGGTGTTCGAGGTGGTCGATAACTCCATCGACGAAGCGCTGGCCGGCTATTGCAGCGAAATCACCATCACCATCCACCCGGATGAGTCGATCAGCGTGCGTGACAACGGCCGTGGTATTCCGGTCGACATTCACAAGGAAGAAGGCGTCTCGGCGGCAGAGGTCATTATGACCGTGCTGCACGCCGGCGGTAAGTTCGATGACAACAGCTACAAGGTATCCGGCGGCCTGCACGGTGTGGGTGTGTCGGTGGTCAATGCCCTCTCCAAGGAACTGGTACTGACCATCCGCCGTAGCGGTAAGATCTGGGAACAGACCTATGTGCATGGTGTGCCGCAAGCCCCCCTGACTGCTGTCGGGGATACCGACGGTACCGGCACGCAAATCCACTTCAAGCCCTCCGAAGAAACCTTCGCCAACATCCACTTCAGCTGGGACATCCTGGCCAAGCGTCTGCGCGAACTGTCCTTCCTCAACTCCGGCGTGGGCATTCTGCTGCGTGACGAACGCACCGGCAAGGAAGAGCTGTTCAAGTACGAGGGCGGCCTGAAAGCCTTCGTTGAGTACCTGAATACCAACAAGACCGTAGTCAACCAGGTATTCCACTTCAGTGTGCAGCGTGAAGAAGACGGTGTTGGTGTCGAAGTCGCCCTGCAGTGGAACGACAGTTTCAACGAGAACATCCTCTGCTTCACCAACAACATTCCCCAGCGTGACGGTGGTACTCACCTGGCGGGCTTCCGCTCTGCCCTCACCCGACACCTGAACAACTACATCGAAGCCGAAGGTCTGGCGAAGAAGTTCAAGGTCGCCACCACCGGTGACGATGCCCGTGAAGGCCTGACTGCAATTATCTCGGTCAAGGTGCCGGACCCGAAATTCAGCTCGCAGACCAAGGATAAGCTGGTCTCCAGCGAGGTGAAGACCGCGGTCGAGCAGGAGATGGGCAAGTACTTTGCCGACTTCCTGCTGGAAAATCCCAACGAAGCCAAGGCCGTGGTCGGCAAGATGATCGATGCAGCACGTGCCCGTGAAGCAGCGCGTAAGGCGCGTGAGATGACCCGCCGCAAGGGGGCGCTGGACATCGCCGGCCTGCCCGGCAAACTGGCCGACTGCCAGGAGAAAGACCCGGCGCTGTCCGAACTCTACATCGTGGAGGGTGACTCCGCGGGCGGTTCTGCTAAGCAGGGCCGCAACCGCAAGACCCAGGCGATCCTGCCGCTCAAGGGCAAGATCCTCAACGTTGAACGCGCGCGTTTCGACCGCATGATTTCCTCGCAGGAAGTCGGCACGCTGATCACTGCGCTCGGCTGTGGTATCGGCCGTGACGAGTACAACATCGACAAGCTGCGCTACCACAACATCATTATCATGACCGATGCTGACGTCGACGGTTCGCACATCCGCACCCTGCTGCTGACCTTCTTCTTCCGTCAGTTGCCGGAGCTGATCGAGCGCGGCTACATCTATATCGCCCAGCCGCCGCTGTACAAGGTGAAGAAAGGCAAACAGGAGCAGTACATCAAGGACGACGAGGCCATGGAGGAATACATGACCCAGTCGGCTCTGGAAGACGCCAGCCTGCACGTCAATGAGAATGCCCCAGGCCTGTCCGGCAGCGCGCTGGAAAAGCTCGTGGGCGAATACCGTGGCGTCATGAAAACCCTGGATCGACTGTCGCGTGTCTATCCCAAGGACATCACCGAGCACTTCGTCTATCTGCCGCGCATTCCGCTGGAGCAGCTCGCTGATCAGGCCTTCATGCAAAACTGGCTGGAAGGCTTCGCTGCACGTCTGAAGACTACCGAGAAGTCTGGCCAGACCTACAGTGCCAGTCTGCGTGAAGACCGCGAGCGTCACCTGTGGCTGCCGGAGGTTGAGGTCAAATCTCACGGCCTTTCCAGCTACACCACCTTCAACCGCGACTTCTTCGCCAGCAATGACTACAAGACCGTCACTACCCTGGGCGAACAGCTGAATAACCTGCTGGAAGAAGGCGCCTACGTGCAGCGTGGCGAGCGCAAGAAACCGGTCAGCACCTTCAAGGAAGCGCTGGACTGGCTGATGACCGAAAGCACCAAGCGTCACAGCATCCAGCGATACAAAGGTCTCGGTGAGATGAACCCGGATCAATTGTGGGAAACCACCATGGACCCGGAAGTGCGCCGCATGCTCAAGGTGACCATCGAGGACGCCATCGCCGCCGACCAGATCTTCAACACCCTGATGGGCGACGCTGTGGAGCCGCGCCGCGACTTCATCGAAAGCAATGCCCTGGCAGTGTCGAACCTGGACTTCTAATCATTTGTAGGTGGACAAAGTTATTTGCCCTTTCGGCCAAAGTTAAGCGGTTCGGCCAAAGTAATTTGCCAGTAGCTTGAAAGTAAAAGCCCCTGCTGACGCGAGTCCGCAGGGGCTTTTTTCTTAGCCTGAAGTCGCTACTGGCCGGTGTTCCAGTCGGCCCGAATGCTTCGTTCTCAAGCACAGCTTGTTGCAGATTGATCCGCTGGCGGGTTGCTCTATTGTGCGACCTGCTGGCGGAGCACATTTATCTGTAACTGTTGAGGCTCAGTGATGTATCCCGGCGTGAAGTGGATAGGGTCGCTCCAAACGATCATGCCTGTGGAGGGCCGCCGCATGACGTTTGTGATGTGGCAATCCACAGCTCCATCATTTTCGGGCAGATACTGAGCTGCCTGAATCAGGGTGTTGAGCAGAGGAGCGAACTCGGATTGGTTGCGTGCAACCTGACTGCATCGTTCGAGGAATTGAGCACGATGCTCATGCCCTACCAGTTCGCCATCTGTCAGCTGTGTGAATAGCTCGGTCAGTCGAGCACCCTCGGGACTTGTGGGATCTACAGGTTGAAGCCATTCAACCTGTGCTAACCAGTAAAACTCATCGTCCAAATATGCATCATCGGCTGGTGCTACGTATGCGTCTGGGCATCCCGTCTTGCGCAACTAAACCAGTCGCCACCTATGCGGCAGCAGCTCCGTAATCTCACTTGCCCGCTGCGTCGGCAGGCGCGTGAGGACGTCCTTCAAATAGGCGTACGGGTCATGCCCGTTGAGTCGAGCTGACTGGATCAAACTCATGATCGCCGCTGTCCGTTTACCGCTGCGCAGTGAACCTGCAAAGAGCCAGTTCTTGCGCCCCAACGCCCATGGCCGGATCTGGTTCTCTGCCCAATTATTGTCAATGGGTACGGCGCCGTCATCGAGATAGCGCGACAGCGCCGTCCAGCGTTTGAGGCTGTAATCCAATGCTTTGCTGATGGCCGAGCCATCGTGCACAAGTAGGCGCTGGGTGATCATCCAGGCATGCAACGCGTCCATCACCGGTACGGCTTTTTCTTGTCGTATTCGGCGGCGTAAATCCGGTTCTAGGTCGCGGACTTCATGCTCGATTTCGTACAGCAGCTGGATGTACCTCAAGGC